>NZ_JCAUAQ010000074.1:0-1115 GCF_059692035.1 Paenibacillus sp. J22P143 | reverse complement strand
CCCTAGAGGTATCCTGAGTACGGCGGGTCACGTGAAACCCCGTCGGAATCCGGCAGGACCATCTGCCAAGGCTAAATACTCCCTAGTGACCGATAGTGAAGCAGTACCGTGAGGGAAAGGTGAAAAGCACCGCGGAAGCGGAGTGAAAAAGAACCTGAAACCGTGTGCTTACAAAAAGTCAGAGCCCTCTATATGGGTGATGGCGTGCCTTTTGTAGAATGAACCGGCGAGTTACGTTCCCGTGCGAGGTTAAGTTGAAAAGACGGAGCCGCAGCGAAAGCGAGTCTGAATAGGGCGCTTTAGTACGTGGACGTAGACCCGAAACCGTGTGATCTACCCCTGTCCAGGGTGAAGGTGAGGTAACACTCACTGGAGGCCCGAACCCACGAATGTTGAAAAATTCGGGGATGAGGTGGGGGTAGCGGAGAAATTCCAATCGAACTCGGAGATAGCTGGTTCTCCCCGAAATAGCTTTAGGGCTAGCCTCGGATGTTGAGTTGTGGAGGTAAAGCACTGATTGGGTGCGGGGCCCGCCAAGGGTTACCAAGTCCAGTCAAACTCTGAATGCCACAAACTTAAATCCGGGAGTCAGACAGTGAGTGCTAAGATCCATTGTCAAAAGGGAAACAGCCCAGACCATCAGCTAAGGTCCCCAAGTGTGTGTTAAGTGGGAAAGGATGTGGAGTTGCACAGACAACCAGGATGTTGGCTTAGAAGCAGCCACCATTGAAAGAGTGCGTAATAGCTCACTGGTCGAGTGACTCTGCGCCGAAAATGTAACGGGGCTAAACACGCCACCGAAGCTATGGCTTGCACGTATGTGCATGGGTAGGGGAGCGTTGTATGTACGTAGAATTCTGACCGTAAGGACAGGTGGAGCGCATACAAGTGAGAATGCCGGTATAAGTAACGAAAAGATCAGTGAGAATCTGATCCGCCGAAAACCTAAGGGTTCCTGAGGAAGGCTCGTCCGCTCAGGGTAAGTCGGGACCTAAGGCGAGGCCGAAAGGCGTAGTCGATGGACAACAGGTGGAAATTCCTGTACCACCGTAGCCGTTATGAGCAATGGAGTGACGCAGAAGGATAGTGACGCGAGCTGATGGATGCTCGTCCAA
>NZ_JCAUAQ010000073.1:0-1153 GCF_059692035.1 Paenibacillus sp. J22P143 | reverse complement strand
TGTTGCACCCGTTGCTCCTGCTACTCCTGTTGCACCCGTTGCTCCTGCTACTCCTGTTGCACCCGTTGCTCCTGCTACTCCTGTTGCACCCGTTGCTCCTGCTACTCCTGTGGCTCCAGCTGCTCCTGTTTCACCTGTTGCTCCTGCTACTCCCGTTGCACCGGTTGCACCCGTAGCTCCTGCTACTCCTGTGGCTCCAGTTGCTCCTGCTACTCCCGTTGCTCCTGTTTCACCTGTTTCACCTGTAGCTCCTGCTACTCCCGTTGCACCTGTTGCTCCTGCTACTCCTGTTGCACCCGTTGCTCCTGCTACTCCCGTTGCACCCGTTGCTCCTGCTACTCCTGTGGCTCCAGTTGCTCCTGTTTCACCTGTTGCTCCTGCTACTCCTGTTGCTCCAGTTGCTCCTGATTCACCTGTTGCTCCTGCTACTCCCGTTGCACCCGTTGCTCCTGCTCCCCCTGTTGCTCCCGTTGCTCCTGTTTCACCTGTTGCTCCTGCTACTCCCGTTGCACCCGTTGCTCCTGCTACTCCCGTTGCTCCTGCTACTCCAGTTGCTCCAGTTGCTCCTTGAGCCCCTGTTGCCCCTTGTGCTCCCGTTGCTCCTTGTGCTCCTGTTGCTCCTGTTTCACCTGTTGCTCCACCCGTTGGTCCTGGTGCTCCTGTAACTCCTGTAGCACCTGTCGCACCTGTTGCTCCTGTTGCTCCCGTTACTCCTGTTGCTCCTGTAACACCTGTAACACCTGTCGCACCTGTAACTCCTGTTGCTCCTCCGGGTGGCCCTGTCGCTCCTGTAGCACCCGTTGCACCAGTTGCTCCTGTAGCTCCTGTTACTCCTGTAGCTCCTATCGAACCTGTTGCTCCGGTAACACCCGTAACTCCTGCAGTTCCTGAAGTTCCTGTTGCACCTGTCGAACCTGTTGCTCCGGTAACACCCGTAACTCCTGCAGTTCCTGGAGCTCCTGTTGCACCTGTCGAACCCATTGCTCCGGTAACACCCGTAACTCCTGCAGTTCCTGGAGTTCCTGTTGCACCTGTCGAACCTGTTGCTCCGGTAACACCCGTAACTCCTGCAGTTCCTGGAGCTCCTGTTGCACCTGTCGAACCCGTTGCTCCGGTAACACCCGTAACTCCTGCAGTTCCTGGAGCACCTGTT
>NZ_JCAUAQ010000072.1:0-1154 GCF_059692035.1 Paenibacillus sp. J22P143 | reverse complement strand
TTTTTAATTCCATCACCTTCGACATACGTAAATTTCAATGTCTTTCCTTCAGGACACAAATACGTGTCTAATTCTTCATCATATTGAAAAGGTTTACCTTGAACGGCCTCGATACTGCTTTCTTTAACGATTGGTGAGATGTACCCTTCAATATTTTGCGTTTCTAAAGCGTGATGCACCACTGCGCAGTCGTATCCTTTGTCAGCACAAGCTCTTTTAATTTCTAGATTAAACTTCTCTTGCTGAGCAGCTAATCGCCCTGCGTATGGCTCGTGGTCATTCACATTACCCGGAGTTACATGGATATCCGTGATAATTCCGTGGGCCGTGTCGATACTGGTATGGCTCAGATAATGAAATCCGATCGGCTTTTTGGGCCGATTCATCAGACCAGCCTCAGGATCAGTCAAGCTTTGGGTAGCTTCTGCTTGGATAATGGTTGTCGGGCGATCCTGTTTTACCGTTCCGCACTTCTTCTTTCCTTCAGCCTCACGCTCTACTTGCCGCTGACTCTCAAGCCGCCGCGCCTCTTTTTCTAATTCCTCCAAGTATTCTGACGGCTTCTTATCCACCTTCACTTTTTCAGAATGGCTAAGCGATGCACTAGCTTTAACGTGAGTCGAATCCGTTACGATGACTTCCCCTGTTACTATTCCTTTTTGTATGCATAACGTCACAATGTGATCGAATATCTCTTGAAAGATAGAGCTGTATTTAAACCGACGACGCCGATTCTGACTAAGAGTAGAATGATCTGGAACGGATTCCATAAGATCAAGTCCTAAAAACCAACGATAAGCTAGATTCATTTTCACTTCTTCTTCCAACTTACGTTCAGAGGAAATTCCGTATAAATACCCAATGAGCATCATTTTCATGAGAAGTACAGGATCAATGGATTTACGGCCGACGAGGGAATAGAGATGCTTCACTTTGTCGTAAATGAAAGTGAAGTCCAGTTCTTGTTGAATAATTCGCAGCAAGTGATGTCGTGGTACATAGTCCTCCAAGTTTAAAAAAATAAACTGGTGCTGCTTATCTCCGTTAACCCCCATCATAATCCGATCCCTCCAAATAGAAAAACTGCATAGAAATAAATTCTACGCAGTCTTTAGAAAAACCTCTCAATATTGTATGTGTTTGTCAACAGCCCC
>NZ_JCAUAQ010000071.1:0-1159 GCF_059692035.1 Paenibacillus sp. J22P143 | reverse complement strand
TGTTCATTCCCTGGTCTTTTATCGCTTTTGCGATCCGTAGTGCCTTGTCCTTTCTTTCTTTACCTTCCTCTGCTAAATATGGATATACTAGAGTACCGTTTTCGTCTATCACAAGTACTTCTTTTCCGGATTTGTTCATATCAATTGAGCAAATTTCTTCTAAGGTTTGATAAGGAAGCTCTATTTCGATCATTCCAAAATCCGTATAGTACGGCGTACTGAATTTACGTACCACAGATATGACGGTTTGGGGAGTAGTCGACCAGTCGTCGGGGTGAGGGGGGGTACCCGTAAACAAACGATCCGCCGCGAAGTGCTCGTTTACGATTTTCGGATCCGAATATCGAGCAGGAATCTCGTTAATAACACCTTCATCTCGAATATACGTGAAGAAAATGTTCTTCTCAGGGATAAATATGATGACCTTATATAAGTTGCTAACTACGCTGTAAATCACGTTCAAATTGTGAGCCAATTTCGATTTATACAATAACGACACAAAAGAATGGCTTTCGGAATCATGGTACATGTTGATCATCATTTCCAGGTTATCCTGGTTGGTTGTATAGCTAATGGCCGCATTGCCGAGCTGTTTGTACAACATATCGATTTGATCTGATATTTTTTGCGCTGCCGGGGCAAGATTGATCTGATCGGTGTGAACAAGCGTCCGCTTCATATACATAAATAAATAGGATGAGAAGGAAACTATGATCAATAAAAAAATGCTGATAAATACAAGGAATACCTTACTTTGAAATCCGAGTTTATTTAACACTTTTGCATCAGCTCCAGGGAAAGTGAATTGGTGCTATTATATCACACATGTAAGCGTGTAAAAGGCCAGTAATAATATTATAAACGACCTAGTCAGATTTCTACATTTATCTTAAAAAGCACGTCCTCTATACTAGGGTTAACGGTGCAGGAACAATGACAACATTTCTAACATTTCTTTAGCGCCGAATGATGGAGGGGGAATAACCATGAAAATGTTTACGAAAAAAGTATTGACCGTAGCATTGGTAAGCACTTTTGCAATTAGTTTAACAGCTTGTGGAGGGACTACAAATACTGATGGGAAAGACAGTGGGAAGGCGCCAAGCGAGACTGCGAAAGACACGGTGAAAAAAGAGCCTGTCACTGTCAGTTACCTCGC
>NZ_JCAUAQ010000070.1:0-1167 GCF_059692035.1 Paenibacillus sp. J22P143 | reverse complement strand
AATTTAATGTTTGTTCTTGATTGCCAATTCGTTGCATAAAAAAACCGGTTTTCCCTTACTCTACAAGGGAATCCGGTTTTCGAAATCGCAGCTCAGCGAAGTTCAACTAACGTTATCAGTTAGCACAATGATAAGGCTTAACTACTTACCGCTTCAGCATCTTTTAAAAGCGTCAAAAACTTATTCCTTCCGTCTTCTGTCAATGTACAGAATGTATCGTTTACTTCAATCATGCCCATGCCCTCAATCCAAACGGTTACTTTAATGAGTTCTTTACCTTCACTGTCAATTGCAGTTAGCTTAAAGTTCGGAAAAATAGCTTTGGGCTGCCCATTCATAATATCTGCCGTTCGAACTGCTTGTTCAAAATTTCGAATATGTTCTTTCCCTTTCAACGGTTTTCCTACTGGTCGCCAGGTCAACTTGTTTGCAGATTGTGAAGACTCTCTTTCTTCTACTTTAATTTCACTGATCAAATCAAAATTTAACTTAAACTGTTCTCCGAGTTGAACACCCGAGTGAATTTCCGTAGATTGCTCAACTTTGGATTTACAACCTATTTCTAATAAAAGCACAACAATTGTCAAAATTACCATTATCGTTTTTCGTCCCATCAAAGTTTTTTCTCCCATCCAACGAGTTGCTCTTGTAAATATGCTCGTTACATTTAGACGGTATAAAATGTGAAATTGTTTCAGTTTCACTTTTTATAGCTACTACTCACTCCATTATCCCGTTAACTGAGAAGGCTGCCGTTCTATACTGTCGGCAGCCTTCTCCTGATGTCTATTGAGCTATAGTTACCCGTTGAGCGATCACATAGAAACGGAAAGAAGCGATGGATCCGGTTCCACCGCTACGCTATCGTTCATACTTTAGGTTAATCGAGAAGCCCACCTGGTTTAAAAAGCGATGTCACAATAAACATTAAACCAAAAATTAAGACAAGTACTCCAATTATCCTTGAAACAAGGATGCTGGATTTGCTAAATTCTAGTTTTTGATTAAATTGACAACGCGTATATGTTGGGAAAAATATTTTCCATATCCCGAGGATTATGGTGCTACAAGATGTCAAGACAGTTATTTTAATATAGTTAAGGTGTGAAATGATTCACAATGTTCAGTGGGTAATGAGACGTGAATGTTCTAGTGCTTTGCCTGAGA
>NZ_JCAUAQ010000069.1:0-1360 GCF_059692035.1 Paenibacillus sp. J22P143 | reverse complement strand
AGGTGGGGTAGATGATTGGGGTGAAGTCGTAACAAGGTAGCCGTATCGGAAGGTGCGGCTGGATCACCTCCTTTCTATGGAGACTCGGATCTGATAGATCCAGTCAAGTGTGTTTAACACACAAATCGCTTACTCACTCGTGTTCAGTTTTGAAAGAGCAAACCTCTTTCTGCAAGGTGGTTAACACCATGTTGCACTCGTTTGGTGATGATGGCGGAAGGGATCCACGCGTTCCCATCTCGAACACGACCGTTAAGCCTTCCAGCGTCGATTGTACTTGAACCGCAGGGTTCTGGGAGAGTAGAACGTTGCCAAGCGATACCCATGGCAAGCTTTCGGAGAAAGCTTCGAAAGCTTGTAGGTGGGTTTTTATTTTGAAAAATTTTCATTTAGGGCCCTTAGCTCAGCTGGTTAGAGCGCACCCCTGATAAGGGTGAGGTCGGTGGTTCGAGTCCACTAGGGCCCACCATTTAACTTCATACTTGAAGTATCCAGTATCGGGGTACCCGGAAAGTAATCGGAATCCACCTCGAAGCTACTCTTCACTTTTTGGGGTGAAATTATGGGGCCATAGCTCAGCTGGGAGAGCGCCTGCCTTGCAAGCAGGAGGTCAGCGGTTCGATCCCGCTTGGCTCCACCAAAACACATTTTAAGATAGAAATTTCCAAGAAATTTCGACTTGAAATGCAGTAATAAGATGTGATAAGATAACTTTCGCCGCTGAAATAGGGCGAAGATAAACGAATCACAGAAATAAGTTGTTCCTTGAAAACTAGATAACGAAACAAAACGTAAAGTAAGAACTTAGGTTGTGTTAACCTTATGGTTGCACAAAAATCTTTAAAGTTTTTTCTAGGTTAAGCTAGAAAGAGCACACGGAGGATGCCTAGGCACTAGGAGCCGAAGAAGGACGTGGCGAACGACGAAATGCCTCGGGGAGCCGTAAGCAGGCTTTGATCCGGGGATGTCCGAATGGGGGAACCCAGCTGTGGTAATGCGCAGTTACCATGTAGTGAATACATAGCTACATTGGAGGCAGACCCAGGGAACTGAAACATCTAAGTACCTGGAGGAAAAGAAAACAAAAGTGATTCCGTCAGTAGCGGCGAGCGAAAGCGGAATAGCCCAAACCAAGGAGCTTGCTCCTTGGGGTTGTAGGACCTCGACATGGGGTTAGTTTGGTAGGCGAAGTGATCTGGAAAGGTCCGGCATAGAAGGTAAAAGCCCTGTAGCCCAAACTGAACGAATCCCCTAGAGGTATCCTGAGTACGGCGGGTCACGTGAAACCCCGTCGGAATCCGGCAGGACCATCTGCCAAGGCTAAATACTCCCTAGTGACCGATAGTGAAGCAGTACCGTG
>NZ_JCAUAQ010000068.1:0-1377 GCF_059692035.1 Paenibacillus sp. J22P143 | reverse complement strand
ATAGAAAATGTGACGAAAAGTGTGTATGCGCTGGACGTTTCCATGAATTACGATTCCAATCTGATGGAGTTCGTGTCGGCAGATACGCTGAAGGACGGTATTAGCCTGTTCGCGACACCGATGAATACACCTGGCGAACTTCGTCTGATTATGGCGAGCGAGGGTGCCGAACATGCTGTCATTGGCAGCGCGCAGCTGCTGAAGCTGACGTTCCAAGCGAAAAATGTGCCGCAAGCGACGGAAGGGTTCATCACGGTATCCGATTTGACTTTGGCCGATTATCAGGGAACGGAAACGAAGTTGCCCTCAACTTCGAAGGGGATTCAAATCACACTTCCACCAGTTAATAAATCGGCTCTGAATGAACTTATTGGTGTAGCACAAACGGCGCACGATGCTGCAGCGGAAGGAACGCAAATCGGCCAGTACTCCGTTGGGGCGAAGCAACTGCTTCAAGCGGCGATCAATGCGGCGCATGTGGTGGCGAATCATCCGAACACAACACAAGAACAAGTAGTTGTTGCTGTTGTAGCATTGCAGCAGGCGTTCGATGCCTTTAAGGCCTCCATTATTACAAGAAGCGCGGAAGATTTAAACAACGATGGCAAAGTGAGCATCGGCGATCTTGCGATCATAGCGAAGCATTATGGCAAGACTTCTAGCAGTCCGGATTGGGAAAACGCGAAGAAGGCTGATATCAATCACGACAATAAGGTCGACATCACTGACCTTGCTGGAGTCGCACAGAAGATATTGCAGCAATAAGGTTATCGGTAGCAGAAAATGAAGAAAGTAGATGATCCGCCAGTATGTTAAGTTGCTGGTGGGTCATCCACTTTCAATACCTAAATCATAGAAACGAGCGATTGAGGAGGAAATGGAGGTATTTGTACATCAAGCTCCACTAAACGATAGAAAAACAAAGGTCAGGAACGGATTCCTGGCCTTTGTTTTGTTGCTTAAAAGATGGCAAAAGATAGTAGATATTTTTAACTGTTTACAGTATTAATTTCAATGATCTTAAATCGTGAAAATCACTATGATATAGGTATAGCAACACTAGTAAATTAAACAGGTAACTTCTGGCCAAACCTTCAAGACGAAGGAACTGAAAGACGAAGGAACTGAAAGACAAAGGTCAGGAGTGAGCTCCTGGCCTTTGTTTTTTGCACATAAGAGGGAAAGTCAGTAGATATTTAACTATTTATGGTACTAATTTCAATAGTTCTACACCGTGAAAATCACTATGATAAAAGAGTAGCAACACAAAAAACTAGGGAGGTCATTAAAATGAGAAATTCAAACAAAACAGTGGCAATGGGTATGGTGTTGTCGACCGTTATACTTTCACTGACGGGTTGTGGCAGTAATACTGTA
>NZ_JCAUAQ010000067.1:0-1401 GCF_059692035.1 Paenibacillus sp. J22P143 | reverse complement strand
TATGGTGCTACAAGATGTCAAGACAGTTATTTTAATATAGTTAAGGTGTGAAATGATTCACAATGTTCAGTGGGTAATGAGACGTGAATGTTCTAGTGCTTTGCCTGAGATGGAACAAGAATTAATTATTCCCAATTGAATATTGTCCACAGGTGGCGGACATAGCTTAAGCGAAGGCGCGGGAGGAAAGATTCTTCCTCCGTTATTCAGATGTGGATAAGAGTACAACCTCACGATTATACACAGCAGCTGGCGTGTGCTTCTGCAGAGACTGATGCGGTAAGTAGTGATTGTGAAGATGAATGTAATTTTTAATGCCGTTACGAGTCTCGCGAGGGCTGTTATATTCGTTTAGATAAATTTCATTGTACTTCAAACTACGCCAAAATCGTTCAATTGCAATATTGTCAGTTGCACGACCTTTACCATCCATACTGATGCGAATGTGGTTTTCCTTCAGCAAATCGATGTACTTTGGACTTGTGAAATGACTGCCTTGGTCACTGTTAACAATACCAGGCTTTCGTTTTGCCAGTGCCCTTTTCATCGTTTCAAGCACAAAACCAATCTCTAAGCTTTGATCAAGCTGCCAGTCAACGATATAACGAGAGTACCAGTCTATAATAGCGTATAAGTACATCCAGCCATGTTTCATCCGAATATATGTGATGTCAACACTCCAGACTTGTTCAGGCTCTGTGATAGCTAATTTGCGCAGCAGATAGGGATATATCCTATGCTGAAGATCTCGCTTGCTTAAGTTTGGACCAGGATAAATCGCCATGATCCCCATCTCACGCATATACCGCCGAACCGTATTTTCATGAATCCGATCTTGCTCGCGATTCATGATGGAAGCAATCGTTCGATACCCCATAAATGGATGCTTCGTGTAAAGCTCATCAATCCGGTGTTTGAGGCGAATCTCCTCCGAGGAGGGAGGAACCGGTTTGTAATAAAGGCTAGAGCGGTTCAAGCTTAATAGGTTCGCTTGAACCAGGATAGGATGTTCAGGGCAGTCCCATTCCAAGAGATCAATGCGTTCTTCACGGGAAAGATTAGAGGCCAGATTTTTTTTTGAGCCACGACAATTGGGTGGTCAATCTACCCACCTCGCCGTAGAGTTCATCGATTTGCTGTTCGTAGTCTTGTTTCATTTTCGTGATGCCTTTACGATCATCGACAAACAATTGTGAGAGGTTTTGTACCGCCTCTAGTTTCCACCGGTTGAGGACATTCGTATGTATACCCTCTTCGGATGCGAGCAGCGATACTGTCTTTTCTTCCTTCAAAATTTCCAGTACCAACCGAGCTTTTTCCTCTGGGCTGAACTTCCTTCTTGGACCTGTCATACAACTAAGAAACTCCTTTTTTGCTGTCTAGTTTATATGTAGCATTATA
>NZ_JCAUAQ010000065.1:0-1570 GCF_059692035.1 Paenibacillus sp. J22P143 | reverse complement strand
AGTCCTTGAGCCCATAGCTGAAGCCAAATTTTACAACCACAGCTACGGGTTCAGACCCCTTCGATCTACACATCATGCCATGGCAAGAGTCCAATTTCTCATCAATCAAGCGTCGATGCATTATGTAGTCGACATCGACATATTGGGGTTCTTCGACAACGTCAATCATACGTTGCTCTTGAAGCAGCTTTGGAACATGGGCATTCAAGATAGAAAGGTTTTAGCCTGCATTTCTAAAATGCTAAAAGCTGAAATCGAGGGGGAAGGAATACCTTCAAAAGGTGTACCACAAGGCGGTTTACTGTCAACACTGCTCTCGAATATTGTTCTAAATGACCTAGATCACTGGGTTGCAGGTCAATGGGAACTCTTTCCGCTGAGAAAACCTTTCAAATCAAGAACTGGCGAAAGATCTGCAAAAATACGGTCTAGTCTGAAAGAAGGCTACCTGGTGCGCTACGCCGATGATTTTAAAATCATTTGCAGAGATTGGAGATCGGCTCAGAGATGGTATCATGCGGTAATTCTGTATCTCAAAGATCGCCTGAAACTCGATGTCTCTCCAGAGAAATCGCAAATCATTAATTTGCGAAAACGAGAGTCGGAATTCCTTGGATTTACAATCCGAGCGAACAAAAAGGGTCATAAGAGAGTAGCGCATACGGGCATCAAATCGGGCAAAATACAGAAAATGAGGAGCGAAGCCAAGAAACACATTCTCAAAATGAGGTCTTCACCAACGGCTTTAAACGCTGCGCGGTTCAACAGTTTTGTTTTAGGAATTCACAATTATTTTAATCGGGCAACACATGTCAGTGTTGCGTTCTCACGTCTTGCCTACGATCTGCGAGCTTTCATGTACAATCGTCTCAAACAAATCGGGAAATATGAGCACCCTGCAAACCCACCGCCAACGTACAGTAAATTTTACAGTTTGGGTTACAGGACTTTTAAAATAGCAGATGTTTATTTATATCCTCTTGCCAATGTGAAAACCAAGAACACGATGGGCTTTAGTATAGGTCTTTCACTCTTTACCACAGCAGGCAGAGAACTAATATACAAAAAACTTCGACCAGATTTACGTCAGGAAATTTACTTACTAACGAAATCTAGCTTCCCGAATCATAGTGTAGAATATATGAATAATCGGATTAGTCGGTACAGCATGAAGATGGGAAAATGCGAAATTACAGGCATGTATCTATTCGCATCGGATGTCCACTGTCACCATTATATCCCGCCCCACGCAGGTGGAACCGACAAGTTTAACAATTTACGCATCCTCCAAAAAGAGGTCGGGCAACTTATCCTTGAAACACAAAAAGAGACGATTGACGTACTCAAGAATAAACTTGGTTTAACGGAATTGATGATGGTTCAGATCAACAAATACCGTGAAAAATATACATTAAAACCAGTTTAACATATCCCAAATCAATGAGTAACGAGGAAATTATGATCAAGTACATTTAGTTAGATGGACCGCGGAGTGCTGGGAAACTGGCACGCTCCGTGCGGAGCAGGGGAAAAGCTTGAGATCACTTCAAATGCTTACCTATTGCAAACC
>NZ_JCAUAQ010000064.1:0-1712 GCF_059692035.1 Paenibacillus sp. J22P143 | reverse complement strand
CATATCCGTCCGCAAAGCTCGCCGAGTTGAAAGAACTGGTCGATAAGGGGCTGGAGACCAACGTTGAGTTCGTCTGGGCAGCACATGTCGGCGGCAAGATCAATCTCGGCTCGGAAACCGACATTCAAGCGCTTAAGAACAAGTTCGACCAGTTGTACGGTATCGGCGTCCGGCAATTCGCAATCTTCTTTGATGATGCCTCGACGAACAACAGTCAACTCGTGAGCTTCATCACGCGGATCGACAGCGAATACATCAAGCCCAAGGGAGATATCAAGCCGATCATCTTCTGTCCGCAGTATTATCGTAAGGATGACGGCAGTCAGGCTACGATCAATTACCTGAAAAATATCAGCTTGTTCCCGAAGGACGTACAAATCATGTGGACGGGCGATAACGTCGTTGCGCCGGTCACGCAGAGCGCCGTCGATTGGGTCACGCAGTATATCGAAAGACCAGTCTATATCTGGTCGAACTATCCGGTAAACGATTTGGGGATGGCCGACTATGTCCATATGGGTCCCTCCATTGGGCTTCACTCCGGAGTTAATAATGTCTCAGGCTTGACCTCGAATCCGATGAATCAGGCGCAGGCGTCCAAGGTGGCGCTGTTCAGCGTCGCGGATTATACATGGAATACTGACGACTTTAATTATGAACAGAGCTGGCAGGATTCGTTTAACTACATCATCCGGGATAACCCCAATGCAGCGAATGCATTGCGCATCTTTTCACAGAATGCGACGGATGCCCTATACTCGTTTGGAGCGGGTGAATCGCTCTACCTGCAGCCAGAGATGAAAGCCTTTAAACAAGCGTTGGCAAGCGGCGAGGATATTTCGGGCTCAGGCGCGTCTCTGGTCCTGGCGTTCCAAGAAATGATGAATGCCGTAGATACACTGAAGGCATATCCGGGCACAAACGGTATCTCGGGAGAACTTACGCCCTGGCTCGACAAAATGAGAAAGATTGCACAGGCGAGTAGAAATGCGGTGCAAGGGTTGATGGATCTGGGTGAGATTTCGTCGGATGATCCTGCATCCATTCAGGCAGCTATGAAGTTGATTTCCGATCGTAGAGCGGAGCTCAAAACAGCGGTGTCTGCATCCAAGATCGTTTCGCAAAAAGAGCTTGTACCTTTTACCGAAGAGATTCTGAATCTGCAGGAAATGCAGATTATGGAAACGCTCTCCCTGCCGCTCAAAATGCGCGGTTTCGGCAGCACGAGCCTCGATTACACGAAGATGCTGGACGGCGATCTGACGACAGCTGCCGACTCAGGCGCGATGGTGTCGAAGGGCGCATACTTCGGCGTGAATCTGGGCATGAACATGCATATCGACAACGTATCCATCGTGATGGACAACACGAAATATTATAAAAAAGGCATGCTTGAAGCGTCCATGGACAACAGAACTTGGACAGAGGTCGCGGAATTCGATACAAGCACGGTCTCTGCGCAAGGACTTGATCTTACCGCAAAATTCCTGCGCTACCGAGCGACGGACGCGTTCACCGACGAGAACACCGGATCGCCGAACCGCGGCTTAACGGTCAAGGAGTTTCGGATAAACGTAGAACAATCTGGGGAGATCTATACAAGCGTATCCGCGCTGAAGAATAAGGCGTTGACGTTTGAAGGCACTTCCGCAGCACTGCGAAATGTCGCAGAGATTACGCTGGAACCCGGAGATTATTTTGGATTTCAGTTT
>NZ_JCAUAQ010000063.1:0-1781 GCF_059692035.1 Paenibacillus sp. J22P143 | reverse complement strand
AAGGGGCTGTCCCAAAAGTAGATAATTCTACTTGAGGACAGCCCTATTTTCTTGAAATTTGTCTTAATCTTAAAAAGACAGCAGCGTTTCAGGCTTATACCTGCCCCACTGTCTTCATTTTTTATGAATAGCTGCTTTCTTAAGCAGATTATGGGCAAGGGAAAGCCAACCTACCTCAAGGCTTACTTTAGCTAAGCCTCTAAGCAGAAATCGTCGAAATCCTCGATTATTCTTTATGTCCCCAAACACAGTCTCTGGCTCAATCATTCGCTTTACGGAAAGAGCATAACCTTCTTCGCTCTTCAATTTCTCTCGTGCTTGGTTTTTCAATCGTAAGTATTCCAAGCTTACTTTTACTTCTCGATTACCAGCTGCCTTCGTACATTGTGGTTTTAGTGGACATCCCTCACAGCTGGTGCTTCTGTAATGTCGATGCGTTATTTCAAAGCCACTTTCTGTTTTATCCTTACTTTCATAACGAAATATTAACTGTTGTCCAGCCGCACACGTCCATGTATCTTCTTTGTCATCATAGTTCCAGTTGTCGATTTTACTAATGTCATTTTGCCATGCCTTTGTTTTCTCGCGGTGGTAGGTGCTGTATTTAACAATGCCTTCAAGTTGCTCTTTTTCTAAGTAAGTGTAATTTTCTTCTCCGCCATAGCCTGCATCGGCAATAATAGTTCCGGGCAGTTTTCCTAGTGCCGACTTCACTTTCTCTAAATGAGGGATGAGGCAACGGGTATCTGTTGGCCGCTGATGTAGACTGTAACCGACGATGAATTGATTTTCAGTTCCAATCTGCACATTGTAACCTGGTTTAAGTTGGCCGTTTTGCATGTGGTCTTCTTTCATTCGCATGAACGTAGCATCTGGATCTGTTTTACTGTAACTGTTGCGATTCCCTAGAATTTGTCGATGAGTCTCATACTTTTGAAGACGAGGGAGTAGATCTTTGCGAAGCTGGCGAACCGCTTTTTTTAAGGGCTTGTCCTTTGGCTTCTCTTGCAGCTTTTCCTCCAGTTGCTTCACTGCAATCTCTAGTTTTTCACTTGTGATATTTGATTTTTCGCCTAATTCGATAAGATCTGTACCACCATGCTCAGCATCTTCTTGCTTTTCTGCTTCATGGATTGTAGCAAACAGTGTCTTAACTTTCTCCTGAAGTTTAGCTTCATGCTTAACAACAGCTTTTCCCCAAACAAAAGTGTAACGATTCGCATTCGCCTCGATTTTGGTGCCATCGACAAAATAATGATCTAGTTGAACGTATTTTTCATCAGCAAGAAACTGAAGAACTGAAGTAAATACCGTCTCCAAGACTTCTTTCATTCGTTCCGATCGGAATCTGTTGATTGTGCGGAAATTTGGGCGCTGCCTTCCAGCGATCCACATGAACATGATGTTTTCACGTACGGCTTTAGCAATTTGTCGGGAAGAGTAAATCCGCTGAGAGTAGGCATAGATAATGACTTTGGTTAGCATTTTGGGATGGTAGCTATCTCGGCCGCCTCCGGGATAAGCAGCTTCAAAAATAGAATTGTCTAACCGATTAACGGCGTCGTTAACGACTCTAACTAGATGATTTTGATGAATATCTTCCTCTAAATCCATTGGCAAGAAAAGTTGGTCCATGGTATATTGTATGTACAAAAGAAACCTCTCCTTTGGTTTGATGGTTGCTCGACACTTCCATTTTACCAAGTTTTGGTTTCTTTTTGTTTGAATAAATTATGACAAAGGGGCTTCCCTAAGGTCTATTGACCTTTTGGGACAGCCCC
>NZ_JCAUAQ010000062.1:0-1996 GCF_059692035.1 Paenibacillus sp. J22P143 | reverse complement strand
CATCCCGTTTAATTTCGGAAGCCAAGCAACAAACCCTTTTTTAAAGACGTTGGATGAAACGAAGCGGATCTATCTGGCAACCGATGGGTTGAAACAGTTTGTTGAGCTGAAGGGGTATCAACAGGAAGGTCATGACTCCGCTCACCCGGATTACGGCAATAATATTGGCTTTCGCCAAGGCGGAGCAGCAGATATGAACACACTTGTCAATGTAGGTCGTGAGTACGGGGGATTTTTTGGTGTGCATATTAGTGCGACTGGCGCTCTCCCGGAAGCGAAATATTTTAGCGACACATTGGTAGATAGGACAAAATGGGGCTGGGATTGGTTAGACCAATCTTACGATTTCAATACAGCTCAAATGCGCAACGAAGCTTCGACTGGGGCGAGGTTAAATCGCTTGCAGGAATTAAAAAATGCTGTGCCCAATCTAGACTTTATTTATGCGGATGCCTGGTTAGAAAATGGCTGGAACGGCCTGGAGCTTGCTCGGGAAATAAACAGCCTGGGTTGGGGACTTGGTACGGAGTACCCAGAGTATTTGGAGAGAGATTCGATCTGGGCCCACTGGTCTTTGGAATACAACAAACCATATAACAGCCAAATCGCTCGGTTTATCCGCAATCATCAGAAGGATACATGGGTCACACGTAATCCATTGTTAGGCGGCACCGAATTGGCGGCATACGAAGGCTGGCAAGGCAAAGTTAATTTTGACGATATGATCAAGACGACTTTTAATACGAATCTTCCGACGAAATATATGCAGCATTTCCCGATCCTAAAATGGTCGAGCAACACGATCAACTTTGCTAACAATGTTAGCGTCAGTAATGCGAGCGGCACAAGAGTGATGACAAAGGACGGCATCACCATCTTGAATGGTGGAGCTTATCTGCTTCCATGGAATCCGAATACGGAAGATAAGCTTTATCACTGGAATTCGACCGGAGGAAGTACGACTTGGACACTGCCCTTAAGTTGGTCAGGACTCAGTACAGTTAAGATTTACAAACTGTCCGATCAAGGCAAGCAGTTCATACAAGATTTGCCGGTAACGAACAATCAGGTTGCCATTCATGCTACCGCAAATACGCCTTACGTGATTTACAAAGGAGACGCTTCAGCAACTGATGTGAATTATGGTGAAGGTACGCCATTGAAAGATCCTGGTTTCAATAGCGGCGGACTCGCTTCCTGGACGGTAACTGGCGATTCGACGAAAGCAACCGTACAGAGAAATGGACTTGGCCAAAATGAACTTAAAATAGCAAGCGGCGCTGATGTAACGGTGAGTCAACAGCTTACAGGACTTTCACAGGGAACGTATTCAGCTTACGTCTACGTACAAGTGGACGGTGACCGCCGTGCAGTTATCGGGGTCAAAGATTATAGTGGGGCAGAAGTGACCAACTATACGGATACCTCCTTTGCGCAAAATCTTATATCGGGAGATGCCAAGCATGGTACCAAAATGCAAAGGATGCGTGTGCTGTTTGACGTTCCTGCAGGGCAAACTACGGCAACGCTTTACCTGAAAGGTGTAACAGGCACGGGAGCCATTACATTTGATGATGTCCATATTATGAAAGTACAGCGGGCTGCAAATCCGACAGGAGCTTATTTTTCGGAAGATTTTGAGCATGTAGACGCTGGTTGGTATCCGTTTGTAAAGGCTGATGCTGGCGGAAGTACCGATCCGAGAACTCATCTTTCCGAATTACATGCGCCTTACACGCAAAAAGGATGGAACGGTAACGCGATTGACCATACGATCAACGGGAATTGGTCGCTGATGTCGAATAAGGAGAATACGGGTCTACTCTATAGAACGTTGCCGCAAACGCTTCGATTCGCGCCAGGCACGAACTATACGATCACTTTTAAATATGAGAATCAACAAGCCGGGGATTATGCGTTCATTGTAGGCGATGGAACGAATGAAATATCCAGCACTAATTTCAGTACCGTTACTTCTCCAAAGACTTTTACAAAA
>NZ_JCAUAQ010000061.1:0-1999 GCF_059692035.1 Paenibacillus sp. J22P143 | reverse complement strand
CATCCCGTTTAATTTCGGAAGCCAAGCAACAAACCCTTTTTTAAAGACGTTGGATGAAACGAAGCGGATCTATCTGGCAACCGATGGGTTGAAACAGTTTGTTGAGCTGAAAGGGTATCAACAGGAAGGTCATGACTCCGCTCACCCGGATTACGGCAATAATATTGGCTTTCGCCAAGGCGGAGCAACAGATTTGAACACACTTGTCAATGTAGGTCGTGAGTACGGAGGATTTTTCGGTGTGCATATTAATGCGACTGAAGCTCTCCCGGAAGCCAAATATTTTAGCGACACATTGGTAGATAGGACAAAATGGGGCTGGGATTGGGTAGACCAAGCTTACCTTTACAATACAACTCAAAAGCGCAACGAAGCTTCGACTGGGGCGAGGTTAAATCGCTTGCAGGAATTGAAAAATAATGTGCCGAATCTAGACTTTATTTATTTGGATACCTGGTTAGAGAATGGCTGGAACGGCCTGAAGATTGCTCGGGAAATAAACAGCCTGGGTTGGGCACTTGGTACGGAGTACCCAGATTATAATGAGAGAGATTCGATCTGGGCCCACTGGTCTTTGGAATACAACAAACCATATAACAGCCAAATCGCTCGGTTTATCCGCAATCATCAGAAGGATTCATGGGTTACACGTAATCCATTGTTAGGCGGCACAGAATTGGCGGCATACGAAGGCTGGCAAGGCAAGGTTAACTTTGACGATATGATCAAGATGACTTTTAATACGAATCTTCCGACGAAATATATGCAGCATTTCCCGATCCTAAAATGGTCGAGCAACACGATCAACTTTGCTAACAATGTTAGCGTCAGTAATGCGAGCGGCACAAGAGTGATGACAAAGAACGGCATCACCATCTTGAATGGCGGAGCTTATCTGCTTCCATGGAATCCGAATACGGAAGATAAGCTATATCACTGGAACTCAACCGGAGGAAGTACGACTTGGACACTGCCTTTAAGTTGGTCAGGACTCAGTACAGTTAAGCTATACAAACTGTCGGATCAAGGCAAGCAGTTCATACAAGATTTGCCGGTAACGAACAATCAGGTTGCCATTCATGCTACCGCAAATACGCCTTACGTAATTTACAAAGGAGACGCTGCAGCAACGCCGGATGTGAATTATGGTGAAGGTACGCCATTGAAAGATCCTGGTTTCAATAGCGGCGGAC
Organism: Paenibacillus sp. J22P143; assembly: GCF_059692035.1. Lineage (NCBI taxonomy): Bacteria > Bacillati > Bacillota > Bacilli > Caryophanales > Paenibacillaceae > Paenibacillus > Paenibacillus sp. J22P143. Next base: position 806 of record NZ_JCAUAQ010000061.1, on the reverse strand, counting down.
TCGCTTCTTGGACGGTAACTGGCGATACGACGAAAGCAACCGTACAGAGAAATGGGCTTGGCCAAAATGAACTTAAAATAGCAAGCGGCGCTGATGTGACTGTTAGTCAACAGCTTACAGGACTTTCACAGGGAACGTATTCAGCTTACGTCTACGTACAAGTGGACGGTGACCGCCGTGCAGTTATCGGGGTCAAAGATTATAGCGGGGCAGAAGTGACCAACTATACGGATACCTCTTTTGCACAAAATCTTATCGCGGGAGATGCCAAGCATCATACCAAAATGCAAAGGATGCGTGTGCTGTTTGACGTTCCGGCAGGGCAATCTACGGCAACGCTTTACCTGAAAGGTGTAACAGGCACGGGAGCCATTACATTTGATGATGTCCATATTATGAAAGTACAGCGGGCTGCAAATCCGACAGGAGCCTATTTTTCGGAAGATTTTGAGCATGTAGACGCTGGCTGGTATCCGTTTATCAAGGCGGATGCTGGTGGAAGTACCGATCCGAAAACACATCTTTCCGAATTACATGCGCCTTACACGCAAAAAGGATGGAACGGTAACGCGATTGACCATACGATCAACGGGAATTGGTCGCTGGTGTCGCATGAGGAGAATACGGGTCTACTCTATAGGACGTTGCCGCAAACGCTTCGATTCGCGCCAGACACGAACTATACGATCACTTTCAAATATGAGAATCAACAAGCCGGGGATTATGCGTTCATTGTAGGCGATGGAACGAATGAAATATCCAGCACTAATTTCAGTACCGTTACTTCTCCAAAGACTTTTACAAAA
>NZ_JCAUAQ010000060.1:0-2178 GCF_059692035.1 Paenibacillus sp. J22P143 | reverse complement strand
GAAAAAAGGGAGAATCAAGAACATTCTCCCTGGATGACGCGTTTGACCATGTGATCATCTATGATGCGATGCCCATTCTGAGCTCCGTAGATTAAACTGTGCGTGCAAACCTTGTTGACGAGTCTAGCAGAACCGCTTGAAAAACGATAAATATCCTCAATCGCTCCATCGGAGAAGATGTCATTCTCAGCCCCGGCATACGTCAAATGACGCTTTATATAATCCCCAACCTGTGCCCGGTCGTAATGAGGAAGCTTACATTGCAAGTCGATTCTTTGCCGAATGGCAGCGTAAGCTTGAAGTCCTAACCGATCCCAAAGCTCACTTTGCCCTACCAAGATAAGCGTCATCGGACTCTGCGCATCCATCTTGAAATTCAGCAAGAAACGAACCTCTTCGAGCATTTCCCGGTCGAGCAAATGGGCTTCATCGACAACCACGACAGGCTGTAACTGATGAATGCCTCGCATAAGCTCAATTTCCCGATGTAATTGCCTTTTAGCGTCACCGCGATAAAACTTGGACTCACATCCGAGCTGTTCAAGTAAACCTTTGTAGAAATGCCGAGGCGTCAGTTTTGAATCCGACAGATAAAGCACCTTGTACTTGGCTTGGTCCAAAACTTCCGTAAAGCGACGAATGGTCGTTGTTTTGCCGGTTCCACAGTCCCCTGTTACAACCGCAAACCACTGCCTCTGAGCAGCATATTCCAGTCTACCAAGCGTTTCTTCCAGTACGACCGATTGATACAATTCGTTAGTAGGTATATCCCTAGAAAATGGCGAATGACTCAAACCATAGAAAGTCTCAAACATGACCTGTCTCCTTCCGTACGGCACGGTAGGACACAGCAGGTGCTTGTTGTTCTTTGCGCTGCTCATTACGTATTTCGGCAGCATCTAGCAATCTGGATGATTCAGCAGGCGACGGCCCTAGATGCTCTGGTAACGTTGGGCGTTTTCCGGCTCGTTCACCGATGACAAGCTCACGCACGTTCCATGGCGGATGCGCTTCGTACTCAATGGTCAGCTCCGCTATGTCTGCCGGATCGAAGATGACTTCTACCGTGCAACCGATGAAAGGAAGGCCGACTTCGTACTTTCGATCCATGAAGCTGATGCAACCAGACTTGTCCACTTTGCGCGATTCACAGTGTAAGAACGCATTCGTCAGCAATACCGGATCCACGAAACGTAGCGCCTTCTTGTCGCTGCGAAACGTCGTTTCTGGACTTTGTTTGTTTGCTAGTGCCGAATGGGGCTTATGCTGATAGCACTCGCTGAGCCACACCTGAAACAGCTCATTAAGCCGCTGGAGCGTCTTCGGTTTCTCCAGCACAGCTTCACTTAAAAAGCTATCTACCACGCGATTAAAACGTTCTACCTTGCCCGTTGCTTCAGGTGAGTATGGCTTGGCAAACACAAGTCGAATACCGAGTTTGGAGCAAGCTCGCGTCATCCACTTCGTTCGGTATTGCTTCCCGTTGTCGAAGTAAACCGCCTCGGGTACGCCATATTTCTGAATAGCACTACGGAAGCAGTCCTCGATGATTGACTTGTCCATGACGGGGTAAAACTCACCATGCAGCACAAAACGCGTGGCGTCATCCACAAAAGTAACCAGAAACACTTGTTTCATCGCTCCACCCGGACCAATGGGCAGATACGGACCATACTTGATGTCCGAATGCCACAACCGATTGCGATGGCGCTGTTGAAAACGCCTTGCAGCCACACCCGACTCTGCATACATGCGCATATGGCGGCTACTGTAACCACGCTGCATAAGTTTTTCTTGCAGCGTGCTGCGCTTAATCTCACCTGGTGCAATGCGGCCTTCCCATTCCAAAATCTGAATGATTTGAGCGACACTGCGGCTGGGCACTTCACGACGCAGTAGAATAGCCTGCTCCATAAGCGGTAGTGCAATAACGGCTTCAGATGGCTGTCTTCCCTTACTCATTGGCTTCAGTCCGCTGAATCCCTCTCGCCGATAGCGTTCTAAATAACGGCGCAGCGTCCTCTCAGATAGTCCGGTTTGCTCGCAAATCTTTGCTTTTAGTTCCTTTGCTTTGGCTGGATCCAGTCCTTCTGCGAGTAGCGGTGACAACAACTGCACCCGTTGTGCGGCAATCTCTTCCGCTTTTTGCTTATCTTTCATTCGTTCCCATCTCCCTTT
>NZ_JCAUAQ010000059.1:0-2782 GCF_059692035.1 Paenibacillus sp. J22P143 | reverse complement strand
ACCGGTAATAAAGTCGATATACAAGCGATTCAAGATGATCAGTACGATAATCTTGTCAAGGCGAAGCTTGCTGGTGGTGGCGATGTAGACATTTTCTTCGGCCAGTATCAGAAGTACGATGTACCAAACCAACTTCTCGAAATTAAGGGAGAAGGTTTCGAGTCGCGGTTGAACGACGTTGCGCTTCAATCATTGAAATATAGTAAGGATGGTAAGATTTATGCTTTCCCGGCTCCAATGGGCTTAGCTTCCTGGGGGGCATTCTACAATAAACAGGTTTTCAGTGATTTGGGGCTCTCCGTCCCTAAAACATTGGACGACTTAAATAAGGACCTTGCGGCAATCAAAGCCAAAGGGATTACGCCACTCTACTTTTCAGCTAAAGACGGATGGACGATGCTTCAGCACAGAAATGCTGTGAATGGTATTGTTGGCGGAACAGATCCAGGCGTGTGGGATAAATTAAACAAAAATCAGATTCAGTGGAAGGATGTCCCGGCATTCGTAGAACAATACAAACAGCTCGAGGATTGGGTGAAACAAGGCTATCTCAATAAAGACTTAACGGCGACTTACGATCAGCAGCAGCAAGCTTTGGTAGACGGCAAAGCGGCGATTGTTATTCAGGGATCTTTCATCGATTCCGAACTTGTGAAGAAGAAAGCTGACGCGCAGATCGGTTACTTCCCTCTTCCTAACAAAGACGGATCCGAAAAAATTGCTCTAGGCGGAGCTACGCAAGTATTTATCGCTAAGAATAGCAAGCATGCAGAAGCTGCGAAAGACCTGCTGCGATATTTGTCGGATAAAGAGCAAGTGAAGTCTTATTTAGAAAAATCACCTGGCATTAGCGCATTTAAGGACGTGGATGTATCGGATAAATTATCTCCAGCCTTTAAAGAAATTCAAGCACTTGTAAGCGCAGGGAAAATTGCAAGACACGGCGATGATGCTTATGATGTACCGCTGCCTTATGATGAGATGGTAGCAGCCTACACGGAATTGATTGCGGGTAGAATTACTGCGGATCAGTTCGTGCAAAAGCATGGCGATATGTATGTGAAGAATGCAAAAATTGCAAAAATTCCAGGGTTTTAATAGGTTGTAAAATAGATGAAGAGAAGCAACGATACCTGCCATTTGACTATGAATGACAGGTATTGTTGCCATTATGGATGGTTTGGATTATTGATAGGTTTGGAGGAGAAATCATTGAATCGATTTTATATTAAAAAATATTACCCTACGTATTTTCTCATTCCCATTTTGTTGGTGTTTACCATTTTTTATGTTTCTCCCGCGCTTTTAGGTTTGCTGTATTCCCTAACGGATGCCAGTATCACAACATCCGGCATTCATTATACAGGGTTGGATAATTATGTCTTGCTGTTTAACGAAGGTAACGCATTTCTAGTAAGTGTTTGGAATCAATTTAAATTTGCATTCTTTGACGCAGTAGGTAAAACCATATTAGGTCTACTGATTGCGTTGCTCTTGAATAAGACATTCAAAGGTAATAACCTTCTTCGCGCGCTAGTCTACATGCCGATTATGTTTGGCACCATCGTAGTAGGAATTATCTTTAATTATATTTTAAGCTCTGAAGGCTTTTTAAACGGTTTGTTAAAGAGTGTTGGGTTGGACTTTTTGGCAAATGATTGGCTGGGCAGTTTCACTCTTGCTTTATATTCGGTCATTGCAGTTGACGTTTGGGTGGGTGCAGGATGGTCAATGCTGGTCATTCTTGCTGCCTTACAGTCCGTTCCAAAGGAATTGATGGAAAGCGCTGAGATCGACGGAGCAGGCTCGATAAGAAAATTTTTCAGCATAGTCCTTCCTTTTATCATGCACGCCATTAACCTAAGCTTTCTGTTATCCGTTATTTCGGGACTGAAGGCATTTGATATCATTTATGCCATGACAGGCGGAGGTCCTGGGCATGCAACGGAAGTGATGACGACCTTCTTGGCTAAATCAATGTCTTCGGGATCCATCGGTTACCCTGCCGCGATAAGTGTCTGTCAATTTCTCATTATTACTGTAGTTGCCATGGTCATTAACTATTTCTCTAGCAGAAGGGAGATGGAGGCATGATCGCTGTATCCAATAAAAAAAGGATTTTAGTTCAGACGACTTTCATATATGTCTCCGCTCTTCTGGTTTTTTTGGTATACGTATTTCCATTCCTGCTCATCTTGTTAAACTCGGTTAAGAATGAAAAGGAATCAAGTATTTTGAATTTAAGTTTGCCATCAGAGTATATGTTCCAAAATTATGTGACGGTCTTTACTCAAGGCAACATGTTCCAAGGCTTTCTTAACGGGATGTTTCTTTCTACTGTCATTACTATATTAACAGTTCTATTTTGCTCGATTTCATCTTTCATTATCCAAAGAAATCAAAATAGGTTTACTAATTTTACTTATAAATATTTGCTAGCCGGAATGATTGCTCCTTTTTCATTTATTCCAGCCATAAAGCTGCTGCAATTGCTGCATATGGGCAGTAATTTCTCTGGGCTCATCATGGTGGATCTGGCTGGACAAATACCATTTACCATTCTTCTGTACGTTGGATTTATGAAAGGCATACCTCGTGAATTGGACGAAGCCTCTATCGTGGAGGGCTGTGGACCTATTCGGATGTTCTTTCAAGTCATATTTCCGCTGTTAAGGCCGGTGATGTCGACCAATATTGTGCTAACTTTTACAGCCATTTGGAACGATTTTGGAAATGTGCTATTTCTTGTGCCGAAATCAAGTATGTGGACGATGCCGATGAG
>NZ_JCAUAQ010000058.1:0-3778 GCF_059692035.1 Paenibacillus sp. J22P143 | reverse complement strand
TAATGAGAATCCCAGAGAAGAAACCAAGATACTAGTAGAAGAAGCAATAAGTAAAATTCCATGGCATCTTTATATATATGTTGAAGAACTAATAGAAGAATTCAATGAAAAACAAGTAAGCATGTGAGTTAATTCGATTAGGCAATGGCTTCTGATAACACCGTATTCGCGCTTCGGGCTATCGCCCTCGGTCTGCCCGTGGAATTTCGAGGGAGTAGATTCAGGCAGACAACACCTGCGAGGCTAAGTCTTCGACCCAGTCGCTACGCTCCTTTAAGCCTCTCGGGTTCGTGAATACAACAACGTTATCGGAAACCCCAGAAAGATAGATGTAAGAAAAAACAATTAAGTTCAATTCCTAAACAGATGAGCTCAAATACAGAATAAGCTAATATAGAAATAAAGAATAACTCAATAAGGGAGATGAAATTAAAATGTTATCATCATGGGAAGTTGATTATAAGGGACACAAAGTAAAAGTTGAGAATACTTGGTTTGGTGAAAGGCTTTATGTCGATGGTGAACTACAGGATGAACAAGTTGGGTTTAATTTTAGAAGTCGTTTATATGGAAGAATAAAAAATGGAGATGGAGAAAACGCATCAATTAAGGTCTCGATTGGTGGGTGGATTACAGCATGCTGTAGAATATTCATTAATGATACGTTAGTTTTTTCAAAAGGCAAGTATTGAAATAGTCGACAGATAAACAATAAGTGGAAATATAAAGTTCAAAGTAAAATGGAATTACAAAAGCTGAAAGCTAATCAATGAAGTCTGGGGCATCCGATAACACCGTGTTCCCACTGCGGTTCCTACGGAGCCTTGGTCTGCCCGAGGGATTTCTAGGAAGCGGATTCAGCAGACACACCTGCACCGACTAACCGCATCGCGGCCGCCCTTCGGGCTTAAGTCGGTGAGGCGTCGGGAACACAACAACGTTATCGGAAATTCCCTAAGAGCCTATTAAGGAGATTACTTGATGAAGAAAAGAAATATATTCTTTATTATAATTTTCATTTCAATTTGTTTACTGTCCTACATTTACTACACTAATTGCGTTCCTCAATATTATGAAAAGAATTATTTTGGAAACTTAAGAATGGAACCCTACATTTCGAAAAATAATTTTATTAAAATCTATGGAATGCCAAGTAATATAGAGTCTAGAAATGATCAAAAGATATTAATTTATGAAGATTTTAAAGCCATTTTTAATGACCACTCAACATTAGATTATATTATTTTAACAAACCCACGATATAGATTCGGAGTAAAGAGCATAGGAGTAGGAAGTACATTATCTGAAATAATGGAGGCTTATAAGAACCAAAAGCAAATTTCAGATACAGATAAAAATGAAGTAGGTTTTATTGATGGATATTTAAAGAATAATTTTGATCACAATCATTCAGTTCCATGGGTGTTTTTTATTTTTAATGAGGAACAAATTGTAATTGAGATGAAGATTTTTTCTGGAGATGTTTTTTAAGAGATCAACTCAACAAATTACTTGCTTGCAACTCAGAGAAGAGGGAACTTCCGATAACACCATATTCACGCTGCGGGGCTGTCGCCCCTTGGTCTGCCCGAGGCATTTCGAGGAAGCGGAATCAGGCAGACAACCCTGCAAGGCTAAGTCTTCGACCCAGTCGCTACGCTCCTTTAAGCCTCTCGGATTCGTGAATACAACAACGTTACCTGAAATATCTGCTACATTTTTAAACCATATTTAAAGACATTTTTGATTGTATTTCGAATGGAGTGTAATTAATGGCAAAATTTAAATGTAAATGTGGGGAAATTCTGTCGAATGGACGAGTGCCTAATGATATCCAAATTCATGCGACAGCTTTTGAAGATTGGGATAAAGCCATAGAAGAAGAGATTCGTGTGTTAGAGTGGCCTGAGGAGGATATTTGGAAATGTCCCGAATGTAATCGGCTTCATTTATTTGAAGGCAGTTGGTTAGCTAAAGAATTCATAATAGAGGAAGAGCTAATTAGTCTTAGTAAGGCGATTGTAAGTGCGGTAATAATACAAATATAAAGAACTATATTGTTTACACAGATAAAGAATTAGATGAATATACTCTTGACATTGAATTAGTTACAGAATTGCCCTTGCCTAAGAGAGATGTCTGGTTATGTACTGATTGTAATAGAGTTTATATACGAGATCACATAAGCGAGAAGATAAAAAATTATATTGAAATAATCGAATAGACTTTTGTGAGCTTTTCAAAGATGGCAGATACATCAGGTAACACCGTATTCACGCTGCGGGGCTAACGCCCCTTGGTCTGCCAGAAGCATTTCGAGAAGTATATCAGACAGACAACCCTGAAAGGCTAAGTCTTCGACCCAGTCGCTTCGCTCCTTTAAGCCTTTCGGGTTCGTGAATACAACAACGTTATCGGAAACCCCAGAAAGATAGATGTAAGAAAAAACAATTAAGTTCAATTCCTAAACAGATGAGCTCAAATACAGAATAAGCTAATATAGAAATAAAGAATAACTCAATAAGGGAGATGAAATTAAAATGTTATCATCATGGGAAGTTGATTATAAGGGACACAAAGTAAAAGTTGAGAATACTTGGTTTGGTGAAAGGCTTTATGTCGATGGTGAACTACAGGATGAACAAGTTGGGTTTAATTTTAGAAGTCGTTTATATGGAAGAATAAAAAATGGAGATGGAGAAAACGCATCAATTAAGGTCTCGATTGGTGGGTGGATTACAGCATGCTGTAGAATATTCATTAATGATACGTTAGTTTTTTCAAAAGGCAAGTATTGAAATAGTCGACAGATAAACAATAAGTGGAAATATAAAGTTCAAAGTAAAATGGAATTACAAAAGCTGAAAGCTAATCAATGAAGTCTGGGGCATCCGATAACACCGTGTTCCCACTGCGGTTCCTACGGAGCCTTGGTCTGCCCGAGGGATTTCTAGGAAGCGGATTCAGCAGACACACCTGCACCGACTAACCGCATCGCGGCCGCCCTTCGGGCTTAAGTCGGTGAGGCGTCGGGAACACAACAACGTTAGATGAAATCGGGGCTTATATAATAATCCTAGAAGATCATTTAAAACCATTTACAAAGCAAATACGAGAAAAGGAACGAATATATGTCTAAGAAGATTTTAAAGATTGGATTGGTTTTTTCATTATGTATGCCCTTAATATACATTTTGTTAATTAGAGGAATAGAATATTACTTAAATTGGGGCAATTCATTAGAAGAATATGGATATCATGATACATATTTTATTGTAACACCAGGCATTAGTGTGGTTGGGTTTGTATTAATTTTTTTAATTTCTTATTTTTTATTCTTGCTTACTTACGTATTATATAGATTTTTTAGGCGAACTAAGAAACTATAGGATAGGAACACTGACAAACTAAAAGAATTATAATAAATCTAATATGAAGATATAAAAACCAATTTAAAGATATTAGAATAACTTAAAGGCTATTTGTAAGTAACACAATGAAGCCCCCGACATCATCTAACACCATGTTCCCGCTGAGGAGCTGACGCTCCTTGGTCTGCCCGAGCAATTCGAGAAGTTGTATCAGGCAGACAACCCTGCACCACCTAACCGCATCGCGGCCGGACCTAACGGTCCTTAAGGTGGTGAGGGTTCGGGAACACAACAACGTTATCAGAAATCATCGCAAGTCCGAAAGTGAGGTAAGTTCAAATTAACGAAGGAATTTATCGAATTGACAATGAAGTAATGGTCATAGGCCAGTCGTTACCTATCTTTAT
>NZ_JCAUAQ010000057.1:0-5220 GCF_059692035.1 Paenibacillus sp. J22P143 | reverse complement strand
CCGTTCGCCTGTTTTCTGTAAGCTAAGCTATAGAAAGGTGGCCACTGATATCCTCCGGGCATATTACGGTGGTCGATGATATAGTTGTTGAACGTGAAGTTCATACCCCCTGCCACCTCGTTCATATATCCGAAGTCGGCGATGGGCATCGTGATATCCACGCTTGTTGTCATGTTTTGAACGGGAACAATTTTTGCCGTCTGCATTTTGTCCTTATTCGTTCGTGCATACGTTTCACTCACATAAGTGCTGTTCATGAACCACCACTGTGTATTCGCCACGTTCTGCGCAAACGCCGTTGTACCGGGCAATGTGTTATCGGGATAGAGCGTGTCGTAATACGACTGATCCTGTTGTGTCGTAACGATTTTGATACCTGCATCGCGGAACTTCTGTAACACTTGTTCGTCGGTATTCAACGGCAAAGAGGGAATCAAGCCGTATTTACCCGTCGCCTGATTGACACCACGTCCATTCAATGCAGGGTCGATAGGCTTCCAAGTAAAGTCTGTATAATTCGCTATGTCAGTGCCACCGTCACCCGTACCGCCATATGCAGCACGTCCGAGAGCTACGGCCTTAACGTTGGCGAGGACTTCTGCTTTTGACGGAATGGAAAGCCGACCATGCTTCATATCCTGATATAAAGGATACATGACATTCATAGCCGAAGCGATACGCGTTCCATACGAATTCATCGCATAATAGCCCGCTTCAACGCATGTAACCGTGCCGCCGTTCATCAAAGACCGCATCAGATTCATGGCGTACTGTGTATCAGGCGCATTCATTCTGCTGGGCCCCTGGCCGCTAATGCTCGTTGCGTTGCCATATCCCCACCAGTCAGGCGCGATGCCCCAGTTATCAGCGAATCCCCCGAGCCAAAGTCCCATAATTATGGAAACGGTTTCAATATCAACAAAACTTTGCTTGTACATCAGAACAACGTTCTTATGATTTGCTTTCATCGAATCGTACAGATATTGATTATTCTGCAAATAATCGAAAAACAATCCATTTTGGAATTGGCCGTTGTTTGAATCTTTCCAGAAAACGAACATTCCGTTTTTGCCAGAGAAGTTAATCGCGTCGGCTATATACGTAGACTGATTACCATACACGTCTCCGCGCCAGCCCACACTGTTATCAAGCTCCGCCATATTGAAACCGATAAAATGCTCGTAGTTATCCGCCATGTGTTGGAAATCTTCCATAGGAATGAAAAAGTCCGTTCTTGATTCACCCTGTATCTGCTGAACGATAAAGTCTACGCCTAGTTTTTCGCAGATATCAGCAAATTGATAGTATGTCTGCATCGTCTGCGTATAATCATTATGCGTTGATGTAGGGTTGAGTGTACCGTCTGGATTAACCTTTCTGTCTCCATGGCCGACTAATAAAATAACCAAAGAATCTCTCAAATCTTCCGGCGTTGCTGCGATGATATCTTCGATTTTATTAACGTTATCATCGTATTCTTTACTCGCAAGTGTCGGATCGTTTGCCGCTTCGCCTTTAGTACTCGGTGTATCGAAACCGTCGGTAATATAATACGTAAACAGGTCCACGGGATGATTCTTATCGATCACCCGCCGCATTGGTGCTGTATTGCTCTCGTCATTTGCAGCCGCAACTGCTGTCTGCGATTTAGGTGTAATTAGAAAGGCTGAAAACGACATGCATACTACCAGAATCATACTAATCATGCGGCGCAAAGAATTTTGCATCAGTTCTCTCATGATAATCCTCCTTAAAATAATAAAAATAGTTACTAACCACGATAATCCTTATACCTAATTGGGACTAGATAGCCTACTTCCGGTCATCAAGCCACTTTACCCTAATTTAGGCCGACCCGCCAAAAATCAGTTAGGAATTATTCGACCCCTTGTTTTAATGCTTGAACTGTTATCATTCCAATATTTATCCCCCTATTCATTCGATATATCTTATTTGACAGAAGTTAATAGCTTTTCTTGTTAGCTATTCGGTACCGATGGTTTTAGTGTAAACCTAGTAGTATCTAAAATAAATATACTAATATGACTAGTTGATTTATATTTTTTTGGCTAAAAACAGAAATCAGTTCTTGACGATATAAACTAAGTCTGAACATGAAAAAACATCTGCCAATCCTGTATTGTTGTAAGTCCAATCCAACAACAACAAAGAAGAATAACAGATGCTAAAGTCAGTATATCAATGAAATGCTTAATATAACAGAGCTACATGTTCTCCAAATTCTGCCGATCTGTGAAGATGAAATTTAAGCCTTTCAGCAAACACTTGGTTCCATCGTCTTTCAAGCATTAGCCTACTTCTAATACGATGAGCTGCCCTGCCTCAGTAGGAAAAACAAACCTATAATTACCGTCCTCAAACGTGGTATCGACCGCTGAACGATCAAGCTTCGTATCTTCTGAGATCATCAAATCGTCCTTGGATCGTATGCGGCACATCCCCCCGTATACAGACAGGATAGATACATTCAGCAGTTTCCCGCTTTGCCACTCCATGCTGACAGTAAATCCACCTCTGGCCTTCAGTCCGGTAACCGAACCTGTCGACCACTGTTCAGGAAGCGCGGGCAGAAGGTGGAGCTCTTCTGTATGACTTTGCAACAGCATTTCCGCAATCGCAGCTGTCCCTCCAAAGTTTCCATCAATTTGAAAGATAGCCTTGGAATAATCGATTCTCGTGTCAACCATGTACGGGTGTCCGTCAAATAGGTTCACGAACGTTGAGTTCCGCAACAGTTCGATAAAGCAGTGATGAGCTTTCTCTCCATCGCGCAGTCTGGCCCATAGCGCCATACTCCATGCGCAGCTCCAGCCTGTGTAACCGCCGCCGTGCTCCATTCGAAGCTCCAAGGAACGACGGCAAGCTGCCGCTAATTCCGGATCTCGTTCGAACCGGATCTGGTCCCCAGGGAACAGCCCGTATAAATGGGAGAAGTGCCTGTGCCCAGGTTCCCACTCGACGAAATCTTCGGCCCATTCCTGAAGCTGTCCGCGCCCGCCAATCTGCAGCGGGAACAATTGTGACAGCGCGTCCTGCAATTCCAAGCTAGATTCGCGATCCTTTCCAAGGAGATCGGCTGCGGCGATGCAATTTTGGAACAACTGGCGAATTAAGAGAAGATCTAGGGTAGAAGCTTTCGCAACCGCGCAAGGTTCACCATCCGCTGTGATGAATTTATTTTCCGGCGACGTAGACGGGCCCGTAATCAGCAAGCCGGACGTCTTATCGCGGATGAGCCAGTCTAAACAAAATAGCGCTGCTTCTTTCATTACAGGATAAGCGCTTTCCTCCAAGTAGTTACGATCCAGTGTGAATAAGTAATGTTCCCACAGATGAGCACATAACCACGCTCCTGCCATGGGCCAGAACGCCCAGACAGCTTGACCGTTAGCGGGTGAGCTATCCAACCACAGATCTACATTATGGTGCGCCGTCCACCCTCTGCAGCCGTAATGAATCTCGGCTGTCCTTCTCCCTTCAAGGCTGAGCCTGCGAATCCAAGTGAGCAGTGGTTCGTGGCAATCGCTTAAATTGCACACTTCAGCAAGCCAATAATTCATTTGCACGTTAATATTTGTCGTCCAATTGCTGCCCCAAGGCGGCCTAATCTCTCGATTCCATATGCCTTGCAAAGTGGCGGGCTGCGAACCTGGTCGCGAACTCGACACTAACAGGTAGCGTCCGTAATGAAAATATAGCGCCGCCAACTGCGGATCTTCGGCTCCGCTGCTAACCGCTTCGAGCCTGAGATTTGTTGGAAGTCGTGATGATTCCGTTTCCTCTAGTTGAAGCTCAACTCTCCCCATAAGAGACCGGAAGTCTTGCAAGTGCCTCTCTCTCACTTCAGCATATGTTCTACCGCTTCCATCATCGAGCTGATGCCGGCAAACACGCGACAAATCTTTATCGGCGACTATACGTTCCTTGCCGTTCGCTGAGAAATTGGTTGCGGCAGCCAAGCAAATGTATACGGTATCTGCATTACTAATCTCAAGTTCGCCGACTCCGTTAACTGTACAACTCCCTCCTGTGTTAAAAACCCGCAAGTGCGCTTCGAAGCGCATTCCTCTCCCTTCTTCATACAGAATCGGACTCGGATGATCTTCGATGTAGTTCGGTTCTACATGGCTCGGACACGTGCCTTCTAGGATAAGCTCATTATTGCCTCGACTTCGTACAGCGCTATGGAGCAAGCTCTCCAGCTTGATTCCCAGTGATAACTTCCCACCCTTCGAGCAGCTAAATCCCACGATTACTAGCTGATCAGGCATGCTGACGAACGCCTCGCGCTTATAAGTTATCCCTCCACTCGTAAATGAAGTAGTCGTTATTCCTGTTTTCAAATCCAGCTCTCGGTGGTAATTTTCTTCCTCACTAAGTCCGAGTTGTTGAATAAGGAGGCTTCCAAGCGGCATATATGATTCGTGCCAAGGACCAAGCATTTGCTGTTCAATGAGTTTCTCACCAGCTCGATACTGACCGGATGCAACCAGCTCGCGAGCAGAAGCTAAATGCCGGATGGCATCGTAATTATTCGTATCCCGCGGAAATCCAGACCACAACGTATCCTCATTCAAATCGATTCGCTCTTGATCAGTACCTCCATACACCATTGCACCGAGTCTACCGTTGCCGATAGGCAATGCTTCCACCCATTGCGAAGCCTTTTTCGTGTACCACAACGTATGGCTCGTTGATTGATTATTCATTCCCATTCTCACCTTTTCATTCGTTTGTCGCTGTTTCCAACATAAATGGTTGTAAGTGAGCAATTGTCACGGTTTCTACTGGCATATTGGTGATGTGTATTCGCAGTTTTTGCACTGGAAAATTATTGTCTTCTACGAGCACATCCGAACATGCTTCCAAGTTCACCAGCGGTTTCCTTGCGTTGTCAGTGCCACCCACTACATTCCCTCTGATCACCAAACCTTGCGTGCTTTTGGCATCGACTAGACTTGTTCCAGCCAAATAGAAAAAATTATGCTCGATCGTAATGTTTCGATGCACGGGATCCTTGTAGTGAACTTCTTCATTTTCAGGCATGACACTTATGACGGGGTCACCGCATCCAATAAAATTGTTATGTGAAATGGTCACATCCTGTACCATACCCGATTCAAACCAGCTTTCGCCGTCATCCGCAATGAGAATACCGCTCATCTGCATCCCGTCAAACGTATTATCCCGTATAACTAT
>NZ_JCAUAQ010000056.1:0-5581 GCF_059692035.1 Paenibacillus sp. J22P143 | reverse complement strand
ATCTGAAAGCTTAATTGCTCATTTGCGTTGCTAGCGAGATTTTGCAATCTCTTTTTTGAACGATTTCTCGTTCGTGCTTACTCACTCGTTGTTCAGTTTTCAAAGATCAATTTCTTTCGCTCACTGCCGTGTTACCGAAGCAGCGAGAAGTAATATACCATATTGATTTATCATTTGCAAGCTTTATTTCATTTCATCCATTCGTGAAGATAATCAACACGTTCAGACTCCATGGTTTGTGCTTGTTCATGCTTGCCCTGTTCGGGGCAAGACACATAATATAACACAAACCATTTCGTAAAGCAAACGCAAATCCGAACTATTTGAGTCGTATACTTTTGAGCAAAATTTCTAGAGGTTCCCTCTCTTCAGTTTCCCCTCGATGATCATGCTCCACAAGCTTATCCAACCGTGCTATCTGATGACCATAGTCATACATGGCTGCTGCCACAATCGAGAGTCGGAGCATACCGTGCGATTGCTCACTGTATCGTGCGATGAGATCGAGCATAAACTGTTCGTTCTCCGCCTCAATTTCCAAGCTATCCGAACTCGTTTCCTTCAGTTTATCATCGTACTTCAATAGAACATGCTCGTGGTACTTAATCAATTTCTCCATATGATCATCAAAACATACATCCGTTTCCGCACTTCGGGAAGCCTGAAAATAATGCTCATCTACAGCTTCCAATACCTCAAGTCCTTTGGACATCACAAGCAGCTTCTGCTTGTACACGACGAGTTCGCGGACCCGTTTGGAGCCGCTGCCCTTCATCTTTTTAATTTCTTCTTCCATAAGTCTATATTTCTCGGATAGTGACTTTAAGCTATTGCGGAGGCTTTCCTTCTCTTCACGAAACACTGTTTCCTTGATCTCATTCGAAATCACCGTGCGAAGGAGCAGCGACATTTTGCTGAAAATAGAACCAATCTGTGCTGCGAATTGCTCTTTGGGCTTAGGGGGGAAGAACAGTACATTCACGAGGAAGGCACAACCGATCCCAATCAGGCTAAGTAATAGACGATTGACGGCAAATCGCCACTCACCTGAGGCCTCCATCACTGCCACTACGGTTACTAATGTAAGACCAATCGTTTCTTCCATGCGCAAACGTAGACTTAGAATGATAACAATAATACATACGATGCCAATAGCAATCACATTTTGCGAAAAAAACATCCCCGCTAGCAGTGCGAAAGCCGCACCAATAATGTTGGTCTGCAGCTGCTCTAAGAAATATCGCCAGGAGCGGTAAATCGAGGGCTGCATGGCAAAAATCGCTGCAACGGCCGCGATGACCGGTGGTGTGAATTCGAGCCAAGCACTTATATATAAAGCTAATGCAACAGCGATGCCTGTTTTCCACACGCGCGCCCCAAATACCATGACACTCACCTCATCCAAAAATATCCTACATCTATCTTACACAGGTCGTGTCATGGATGCAAAAACAGCTGCTTTAACAAACAAACCACCCCCAGCATAATGGGGCTGTTGACAACAGCCCATAATGCCGAGGGTGGTTATAGCTAAGCTATGTGCTAAGCTTTCTTGCTCTTTGTACTCGTGGTACTTGCAGTACTAGTCGTACCTGCTGCCTTGGCCGCAGCTGCTGCAGCTTTAATACCTTTACTCTTGTAGGGTTTCGCGGTGCTTTTTGCCTTATTAGCAGCTGCTTGCCACCGGTTCCAGCCCTTGCTGTCCGTTCCCCTACCTGTTCCACCTTTACCCTTAGCCATATCTTCACTCCATATTTGTTGCTTCTATTTATTCGTTAATAAACCCGACCATGTCGATTCTAACCACTCATCGAAATCCGCGCCTTTGTCACCTTCATACGTATCATAAACATCACTTCTCATTTTCTGCAGCTTTTCTTTGAAAGCCTCATACGTATGACCTTCTGGTAAGCTCTTCTTGATGCGAAGTAAAATTTTACCTACACCTTTAATCAAATCACCTTTTTTACGAGGGGGCTGCTGTACATCCTCACCTAAAAGTTTCAACTTGCGGTAAGCCATCTCCTGAATCGCATAGACGTTATCATTTTTCATAAGTCGCGTAAGGATGGTAATGGATTGAAGATCGTCATTTTCACCTAATGCTTCAACAGCCGCAAGACGCTCCCTCCAATTGGATGTGCGGTTTGCTGCTTTTTTCAACTCTTCTAAACTTGTCGTTTGCTCATTCTGTATTTCCATATTCAACTGATTCATGCTCCTTCTGTGTGCTGTATGTGTTAGATGTTACACCTTTTTCAGCCATAGTGCCAACTTTTTGAAGTGTTTAGTTTTTGGAAGTACCCTTTATGCATGATTTTTGACTTTATATCACCATATATAGGTATCTCATTTTGGGTTCGAATTCAATAACCTCAATTTGAGGTGAATGAGATGTCCGATTTCCTAAGGCTCGTTGGTGAGAGATTGCGAATGATTAGAAAACTTAAAGGGTTCACACAGGATCAGCTGGCTGAAAAAACAGGTAAAGTCGGTATGAGCAAATCACACATATCGGATATTGAACGAGGCCAAAGGAACATTTCGTTGAGCACGTTGGAAACACTAATGAATGCGTTAGAAATAGACCCAAGCGAGTTGTTTAATTTTCAGAAACTTGACGGGGTAGATGGTATCCATGAAAAGAAATTGATCATTGATATTCACAAAAGCATGCTGATGGAACGCGGACTAGATGAAGTTCAATATATTGTCAGGACGGCGAGTGATTTCCTAGGAACATTAGATGCCAAGGAAGCTAGCAGGCGTGGAAAAAAGGACTAACAAGACACAAAAAGCAACGAGCAATTCGCACTTTTAGCGAACGACTCGTTGCTTTTCTTTTCCCTTTTTCACCTGATATTATGACATAACCTAGCCCACTACAACCCCCCTACAGTACTTGCACACTGGCGCATCAATGGCGATTTCCTCGTTGCAGTAGGAGCAGGGCTTGTGTGTTTTCACTTCAGCAGTTGCTGTAGATTTACTTCTTCTAATACTCATGACAACCAGCACACCGACGACCACGACAATCACAGCTAAAATCCAATAAATCATACGAAACACCTCCCAGTTGATAACCAACTTTTGATGATTTCCGTATATGTATATTCACTCTATGGGCTCTTATGATTTTGTTTCATTGGCATTTTTGTCGGAAATTATGGCCACATCTGTTGTTGGTACGACATTTCCCAGAACAATGTTTCGTAGCGAGTCGTATTCAAAAAAATAGTTTCTAATCGTGCTAATTCGCTTTCTGATTTCCCTAAGGCTAATCGGTCCATTAATGTAATGCACCATTCAGCATGTTTACCGAACTCGTCTGAGCTGTAGCCTCTCACCCATTCACCATAGTCCGGATGATCCACTGCACCTGGGAACTCCTTCAGCATGCGGCCGATCTCCCAGTAACTCCACATACAAGGAAGCAAGGCTGCCGTTAACTCCGCTAATCCACCATTCTGTGCCACATGCAACATGTAGTGCGAGTAAGCGAGCGTAATTGGTGAAGGTTCTGCCTGCTCTAGTTCTTCCTCGGTGATCCCAAAGTGAGCTGCATAAGATCGATGAATCCCCATTTCCACATGCAAAATATTGCTAAGCGACGCTGAGAATTCATTCATCGTTTGGAGGTCCGGAGCTTTGATGACACCTAAAGCGAATAATTTGGCATAATCAACTAAATATAAATAGTCTTGAATCATATAAAACCTGAATTTATTGCGATCTAGTGTTCCCAGTCCTAGCTCTTGGACAAAGGGGTGCTGCTGGGTTTGGCGCCATTCGTGCTCATATTTTTGAATTAGGTGTTGTGTAAAGGACATAATCGGTCTCTCCTTAGGCATGGAATTATATGATTAATAAATGCGTGAGTTGCTAGTAGTAGATTAGATGAACTCTATTATTTTACCATATATTAACTTTATTACTAGTGATAATAGGAAGAAAAAAAACAATGAACTTCCACATGTGGAGGAATCATTGCTTTCTATTTTGTACGATATGTAATTTGGATGAAGTTAGCTATACCAAGTCACAAGCATCCGCAGGCATCCAATGCGCATCTTTACCGTCCCATTTCACATTACAGCCAATTGGGTTCGTTAACGGTAACGTAATCTCTTGACTTGAGGTAAGTTCCGCTAGTGCGTTATCTAAGTTGTTTACTGTAATTTTGGCAGCATCCTTCGGACTATCAACGCCGCGTCCTGTGTAGACTAACTTGCGATTTTCATCAAAAACATAAAAATGCGGTGTACGTAGTGCTCCATAGGCTAATGCGGTTTGTTGTGTTTCGTCTCTCAGGTAGATCCATGGATATTGATGCTCCTCCATGTGCGATACCATATAATCGAAGGAATCTACTGGCTTGGTGTTCACGCTGTTGGCGTTGATACCAACGAACTGTACACCCTTATCTTTAAACCGATTGGCAGTTTCGCGTGTCACTTCATTAGAACCGATCACATAAGGGCAATGGTTGCAGGTGAAAAAGATAACGAGCGTTTTCGCATCGCTGAAATCCTTCAACGCGTATGATTGTCCATCCGTAGCTGGTAATGAAAAATCTGGCGCCTCATCTCCGAGCGATAAAGTAAAGGTATAAGCCATGTCACATGCCCCTTTCATTCCTGAACAGTTATAGTTGGTTCTCCCCAGTGCTTTGGAAAAACTCGATGATTTCACCATTTAATCCTTTAACAAAAGCGATGCGTACCGGTGTTGGCGGGTTGACGCCCAAGATCACGTCTTTGGGTTCTACCGTCACAATAGCGCCAGCAGCCACGGCTGCTTCGACAGCCCCATCTACATTATTACTGCGGAATGCTACATGAAAGAAATATCCTTCAGGTTGCGGTTCTCCTGTACCTCCAGCGAAAACCTCCATGTAATTCCCGTCACCAGAGTCCAGCAGGACAGCTCGCTTATCACCTTCGCCCCAGTTGTTCTTCTCTACAAAACCCAATCCTTCTGTATAAAACTTGACTGTGGCGTCAAAATCATTCGCTCTAAGTGCAACGTGATGGAAGCCTCCGCCGCCTATTTTCGTATTCGTTCCCACTTACCATAGCCCTCCTTAGTTCATGATGTGCATACATTTCTCTACTAGTATACGCCATCATTTTGGGTTAGAACATGAGTTACATGGAGGTAACTAAGTTAACCTCGGGTAATCCGAATAAGCAAAAAACCACAGTCCCTCATCACTGGATGAAGAACTGTGGTAAATATCGGGACGACACGATTTGAACATGCGACCCCCTGCTCCCAAAGCAGGTGCTCTACCAAGCTGAGCTACGTCCCGAAGATAAAAAAGCGTTAGGGTGTCTATTAGACCCTTACGCTAGTAAGCGGAAGACGGGGATCGAACCCGCGACCCTCGCCTTGGCAAGGCGATGCTCTACCGCTGAGCCACTTCCGCATAGGGATCCCCAAAGCTGCTTGGAGCAATCTGGGGATATTAGATGCGCGTAGAGGGACTTGAACCCCCACGGTCGCCCGCTAGATCCTAAGTCTAGTGCGTCTGCCAATTCCGCCATACGCGCATGCTGTAAATAAGGCAAATGGTGAGTCA
>NZ_JCAUAQ010000055.1:0-7193 GCF_059692035.1 Paenibacillus sp. J22P143 | reverse complement strand
GTTCTGCTTATAGTTTCTATTCGCAGTCAGTCCGGTATGAAGAGAAGCATATTGGCCTGGTGTTACAAGATTCTGGGCGTTTGTAAACTTTCCGTGACCGATGACCGTAGCATCTGCGGCAACGTTGCGGTACACCAGAGACGACGACTCATATACTTCAACGGTTACGACCAGTGCCGGACTGGTTCCAGACATCGTTCTGAAAGTGATTGTGAGCTGGCCCGCCTTTTTGGGCGTAATCTCATAATCATAATTCGTTATCTGTTTTACATCAGCACTATCACCATTTACCTCGTAAGAAAGAAAAACATCAGCCGGATTTGCGGGTGTAAAGCCTGTAATCTTTAACTTGGCAGGAGTCTTATTAAATTTACTTAATTCCAATCTGTTGTTGGTAGCATTTGATACAATAGACGTCGTGGCGGATGCATTTGCGCTCGAGATTAGTTTTCCCTGCGCATAGACTAGTCTGTCAAATATCGTTGTGTAGACCGCCGCATTCTTTTCCGTCAAAGCCGTTTGCGCCTTGGAAATCGTATCCGTCAAAAGCTGAACCGAGCTTGCAGTTTTACCGGTTGTATTAACAGCGCTCGCTTTCACGATTTCTGCACGCAACGCTTCCGCATTGGCGTAATTCAACCCGAGCTCTTTCTTCGCCGTGCCATCCGGATAGGTTTTAATATTGAAATCAACCTTCCCGTTGTGGTTAATTTCCAGCGTATACACGCCATTTTCGAACAATTCTGTATATGCATATGGGGGCGTTACATAAATGTCTTGGATACCGTAAACGGCAGGGTTGTAATCAATAAATGTAACTTCCGGCTTCTTAGTCTGGTTATACAACTTAATCGTGGTCTTACGTCCGGACGTTGCAAGGCTGTCATCGTTTCTAGCATCGTATGTTCCGTTCGCCTGTTTTCTGTAAGCTAAGCTATAGAAAGGTGGCCACTGATATCCTCCGGGCATATTACGGTGGTCGATGATATAGTTGTTGAACGTGAAGTTCATACCCCCTTCCACCTCATTCATATATCCGAAGTCGGCGATGGGCATCGTGATATCCACGCTTGTTGTCATGTTTTGAACGGGCACAATTTTTGCCGTCTGCATTCTGTCCTTATTCGTTCGTGCATACGTTTCACTCACATAAGTGCTGTTCATGAACCACCACTGTGTATTCGCCACGTTCTGTGCAAACGCCGTTGTACCGGGCAATGTGTTATCGGGATAGAGCGTGTCGTAATACGACTGATCCTGTTTCGTCGTAACGATTTTGATACCTGCATCGCGGAACTTCTGTAACACTTGTTCGTCGGTATTCAACGGCAAAGAAGGAATCAAGCCGTATTTACCCGTAGCCTGATTGACACCAGTTCCATTCAATGTAGGATCGATAGGCTTCCAAGTAAAGTCTGTATAATTCGCTATGTCACCGCCACCGTCACCCATACCGCCATACGCTGCACGTCCGAGAGCTACGGCCTTAACATTGGCGAGGACTTGTTCTTTGGACGGAATGGAAAGCCGACCATGCTTCATATCCTGATATAAAGGATACATGACATTCATAGCCGAAGCGATACGCGTTCCATACGAATTCATCGCATAATAGCCCGCTTCAACGCATGTAACCGTGCCGCCGTTCATCAAAGACCGCATCAGATTCATGGCGTACTGTGTATCAGGCGCATTCATTCTGCTGGGCCCCTGGCCGTTAATGCTCGTTACGTTGCCATATCCCCACCAGTCAGGCGCGATGCCCCAGTTATCAGCAAATCCCCCGAGCCAAAGTCCTAGAAGCGTGGAAGCGGTTTCAATATCGATATAACTTTGCTTGTACATCAGAACAACGTTCTTATGATTTGCTTTCATCGAATCGTACAGATATTGATTATTCTGCAAATAATCGAAAAACAATCCATTTTGGAATTGGCCGTTGTTTGAATCTTTCCAGAAAACGAACATTCCGTTTTTGCCAGAGAAGTTAATCGCGTCGGCAATATACGTAGACTGATTGCCATACACGTCTCCGCGCCAGCCCACACTGTTATCAAGCTCCGCCATATTGAAACCGATAAAATGCTCGTAGTTATCCGCCATGTGTTGGAAATCTTCCATAGGAATGAAAAAGTCCGTTCTTGATTCACCCTGTATCTGCTGAACGATAAAGTCTACGCCTAGTTTTTCGCAGATATCAGCAAATTGATAGTATGTCTGCATCGTCTGCGTATAATCATTATGCGTTGATGTAGGGTTGAGGGTACCGTCTGGATTAACCTTTCTGTCTCCATGGCCGACTAATAAAATAACCAAAGAATCTCTCAAATCTTCCGGCGTTGCTGCGATGATATCTTCGATTTTATTAACGTTATCATCGTATTCTTTACTCGCAAGTGTCGGATCGTTTGCCGCTTCGCCTTTAGTACTCGGTGTATCGAAACCGTCGGTAATATAATACGTAAACAGGTCCACGGGATGATTCTTATCGATCACCCTGCGCATTGGTACTTGGTTGCTATCGTCGTTCTCAGCCGCTAATGCTTTCGGCGATACAGGTGTAACTAGAAAGGCTGAAAACGACATGCATACTGCGAGAATCACACTTATAAAGCGGCGCAAAGGTTTTTGCATCAGTTCTCTCATAATAATCCTCCTTAAAATAATAAAAAATAGTTACTAACCACGATAATCCTTATACCTAATTGGGACTAGATAGCCTACTTCCGGTCGTCAAGCCACTTTACCCTAATTTAGGCAGACCCGCCAAAAATCAGTAAGGAATGATTATATCCCTTGTTTTAATGCTTGAACTGTTATCATTCCAAGTATTTATCACCCCCCCCTCATAATGCCACCTCATTCATTTGATTTATCTTATTTGACAGATGTTAATAGCTTTATTGTTTAGCTATTCGGTACTGATGTTTTTAGTGTAAACCTAGTAGTATCTAAAATAAATATACTAATTTG
The DNA here is from genome assembly GCF_059692035.1 of Paenibacillus sp. J22P143. Classification (NCBI taxonomy): domain Bacteria; kingdom Bacillati; phylum Bacillota; class Bacilli; order Caryophanales; family Paenibacillaceae; genus Paenibacillus; species Paenibacillus sp. J22P143. Next base: position 4,220 of record NZ_JCAUAQ010000055.1, on the reverse strand, counting down.
ACTAGTTGATTTATATTTTTATGGCCCAAACAGAAATCAGTTCTTGACGTTATAAACTAAATCTGAACATGAAAAAACATCTGCCAATCCTGTATTGTTGTAAGTCCAATCCAACAACAAAGAAGAATAAACAGATGCTAAAACCAATATATCAATGAAATGCTTAATAGACTAGAGTTACATGCTCTCCAAATTCTGCCGATCGGTGAAGATGAAAATGAAGCCTTCCAGCAAACACTTGGTTCCACGGCAGCTCTTAGTGCTCGTATGCATCGGTACAAAGCTGGTATTTTAGTTGAATTTAATCGCCATCGTCTTTCAAGCATTAGCCTACTTCAAATACAATGCGCTGCCCTGGCTCAGTAGGAAAAACAAACCTATAATTACCGTCCTCAAACGTAATGTCGACCGCTGAACGATCAAACTTCGTATCTTCTGAGATCAGCAAATTGTCCTTCGATCGTATGCGGCACATCCCCCCGTATACGGAGAGTATTGAAACATTCAGCAGATTCCCACTTTGCCACTCCATACTGACGGTAAATCCTCCCCTGGCCTTCAACCCGATAACCTCTCCAGTTGACCACTGTTCAGGAAGCGCGGGCAGGAGGTGGAGCTCATCTGCATGGCTTTGCAAAAGCATCTCGGCAATCGCTGCTGTCCCACCAAAGTTACCATCAATTTGGAAAATAGCCTTAGAAGAATCGATTCTCGTGTCAACCATGTACGGGTGTCCGTCAAACAGGTTCACAAACGTTGAATCGCGCATTAACTCGATAAAGCATTGATGAGCTTTCGCACCGTCTTGTAATCTTGCCCATAGCGCCATACTCCATGCGCAACTCCAGCCTGTATAGCCGCCGCCGTGTTCCATTCGAAGCTCCAAGGAATGACGGCAAGCTACTGCCAACTCCGTATCCCGTTCGAGCTGAATCAAGTCTCCAGGATACAACCCATACAGATGGGATAGATGTCGATGCCCAGGTTCCCACTCGGCGAAATCTTCCGCCCATTCCTGAAGCTGTCCGCGTCCACCAATCCTTAGTGGGAATAATTGTGACAGCGCATCTTGTAATTCCTTGCTATATTCGCGGTCCTTTTCAAGTAAGTCCGCTGCGGCGATGCAATTTTGGAACAGCTGGCGAATTAAGAGAAGATCTAGGGTAGAAGCTTTTGCAACCGCACAAGGTTCACCATCCGCGGTAATGAATTTGTTTTCCGGCGATGTAGACGGGCTCGTCACGAGAAAACCTGAAGTCTCATCGCGTATGAGCCAGTCTAAACAAAATTTCGCAGCTTCTTTCATCACAGGATACGCACTGTCTTTCAAGTAGCTGTGATCCAGGGTGAATGCATAATGCTCCCACAAATGCGCGCATAACCAAACCCCTGCCATGGGCCAGAACGCCCATACAGCCTGCCCGTTTGCGGGTGAGCTATCGAGCCATAGATCAACATTGTGATGCGCCGTCCAGCCGCTGCAACCATAATGGATCTCTGCCGTCCTTCTTCCTTCATGACTGAGCCTGCGAATCCAGTTGAGCAGTGGTTCATGGCATTCACTTAGATTGCACACTTCAGCAGGCCAGTAATTCATTTGAACGTTAATATTGGTCGTCCAGTTGCTGCCCCATGGTGGTCTGAGCTCTCGATTCCAAATACCTTGCAAAGTAGCGGGCTGCGAGCCGGGACGTGAGCTCGATATTAATAGGTAGCGGCCATAATGAAAATATAGCGCCGCCAACTGCGGATCTTCGAATCCGCTGCGAACAGCTTCGAGCCTGAGATTTGTCGGTAGATAAGATGTTTCCGTCTCCTCCAACTTAAGATTGACTCTCCCCATAAGTGACTGGAAGTCTTGCATGTGCCTCTCTCTCAGTTCAGCATACGTTTTACTGCTTCCTTCATCGAGCTGCTGCCGACAAACGCGCGACAAATCTTTATCTGCAACTATGCGTTCCTTACCGTTCGCCGAGAAATTAGTTGTGGCAGCCAAGCATACATAAACGGTATCAGCTTCGTGGATCTCAAGCACGCTTTCCCCGTTTACTACACAGCTCCCTCCTGAGGCAAACGCTCTCAAACGCGTTTCGAAGCGCATCCCTCTATCTTCTTCATACAGAATCGGACTCGGATGATCTTCGATGTAGTTCGGCTCTACATGGCTCGGACACGTGCCTTCCAAGATAAGCTCATTATTGCCTCGACTTCGTACAGCGCTATGGAGCAAACTTTCTAACTTGAAACTCAGCGATAACTTTCCACCCTCCGAGCAGCTAAATCCCACGATTATTAGCTGGTCAGGCATGCTGACGAACGTCTCGCGTTTATAAGTTATCCCTCCACTCACAAATGAAGTAGTCGCTATTCCAATTTGCAAATCCAGCTCTCGGTGGTAATTCTCTTCCTGACTAATTCCGAATTGTTGAATCAGTAGACTGCCTAGCGGCATGTACGATTCATGCCATGGACCGAGCATATGCTGCTCGATGAGCTTTTCGCCTGCTCGATACTGACCCGATGCAACTAGTTCCCGAGCAGAATGTAAATGTCGAATGGCGTCGTAATTGTTCGTGTCCCGTGGAAATCCAGACCACAACGTATCCTCATTCAAATCGATTCGCTCTTGATCGGTTCCTCCATACACCATTGCGCCGAGTCTACCGTTGCCGATAGGCAATGCTTCCACCCATTGCGAAGCCTTATTCGTGTACCACAACGTGTGGTTCGTCGATTGCTCATTCATTCCCATTTATTAAGTCACCTTTTCATTCGTTTGTCGCTGTTTCCAATAAAAGTGGTCGTAAGGGATCCATTGTCACGGCTTCTACCGGCATATTGGTGATGTGCATTCGCTGATTTTGCATGAGGAAATTATTATCTTCTACGAGCACATCCGAACATGCTTCCAGGCTCACCAGCGGTTTCCTTGTGTAGCTCGTGCCTGCCACTTCATTCCCTCTGATCACCAAACCTTGCGTACTTTTGGCATCAACTAGACTTGTTCCAGCCAAATAGAAAAAATTATGCTCGATCGTAATGTTCCGATGCACGGGACTCAGGTAGTGAACTTCTTCATTTTCCGGTTTGATGAGAATGACAGGTTCGCCGCATTCAATAAAACGATTATTTGAAATGGTCACATCCTGTACCATACCCGATTCAAACCAGCTTTCGCCGTCATCCGCAATGAGAATACCGCTCATCTGCATCCCGTCAAACGTATTATCCCGTATAACTATCTTTTCCCGTGTAGAAACAAGTATGCCACGGGTCGGCACGGACGAAAAGCGATTCCCTATAATCTCCACCTGAGGGTTCCAGCTTACATTTTCGATCACATCGCCAAGGCAAACGCCGTCAGGGATTCGCTCTGTGAATTCCAGCCAAATTTCCCGCGAGTTGATTCGTTTGGCTTTCTGAATGGTGCTGCTTCCAATTGCAGTTAACTTAGAACGATGAATAAAATCCACATGATCACCCGGATAATAAGCATCAAAACCATACGTTTGATGATGCATGAATCGAACCACACACGCTTTGTCGCCAACCATCTCCATGATTTTCAAATGTGTTCCGTGCACATTGATGACATCATCATGCGACCCGCAAAATGTGCTGTTATAAATGCCAACTCGACCTTTACACCCCGACAAATGGACAAAGTCGGCAAAAGCGGATGCCGTTCGCCCTGATTCCGCTCTTGTCGCACATGTAAGATTCCGGAATGTGATGTCTTCTGTAAACTGAGCCACCAAGCCTAACCCATGCATATAGCCAAAATGAATCTGATCAAATACAATATTCTTGCTTCTAACAATAAAAGTCCCCGTTTGATCGCGTATGCCATCACGCATCTGAAAAATATGCCCTAAGCTCGTATCGGGCCGTTTCTTGTAATGAAATCTTACTTTGAAAGGTTCGAGTTCCTCCGCACGAATCGCCTCCGAAGCTGGATTCCATGTTCGCCAAGTTCGATTTGTGTACGGATCAAATTCTTGTGCAGGACCTGACGTATAACACCAACCCTCGCCGCTCCATACCAGCTTTTCTCTTTCGATTCTGTACCAGGAATCCTGGTGTATGGCACAATCCATCGATGTCTCCTCGATCGCCTCCACGCGCATTTCGGACATCGTAGGCCGCTCAAAATCAATTGTAGCGTTTTTAATCTCGATATTTCGGCTTCCATCAATGACAATGGGGGTCATCTTTCCGTG
>NZ_JCAUAQ010000054.1:0-9848 GCF_059692035.1 Paenibacillus sp. J22P143 | reverse complement strand
TGATCAAGTACATTTAGTTAGATGGACCGCGGAGTGCTGGGAAACTGGCACGCTCCGTGCGGAGCAGGGGAAAAGCTTGAGATCACTTCAAATGCTTACCTATTGCAAACCGATAGCTCAATTACAACAAGACGGCAGCCGGTACACGACCAGCTGCCGTTGTCCGTTGAACTAAAGGGCAGTAGAGCGTGGCGAAACCTGGTTGCTTATATATGCTCTTATTCATTTATGGTACGGTTCACCTCTATTTGTGACTTAGCAAATGGTCCTTGGTATTTGTTTCATCATTTTACAATTCCCAATACGAATCCATCATTAAAAATCAAGCATGAAGGAAAACAGTTGAGCGATTTTCAAGCGAATCTCATCATGAAAACATGTTCCTCATTCCGAAAAAAGGAAGATCGAAGTTTCGGTATCCTTTAATATGGAGCGTAATATCGTTTGCCGAATGATATCAAGTACATGAATATTTAACTAACATTTGGTGTAAAGAGGAAAATTTTTCAAGTGTGTCGAATACATATTAATTCTGGATGTCATTTCAGCATATATTTCAGGGTGAGGGACAGGTGAGTCTGTGAAGGAGCGGAGTTGGACAAAGAAAATTTTTGTATTATTCGTGGTATTGGTAGTTATTATTAGCGGGTGTAAGTCCATTGGAGACTTCGACGTTAACAAAGCACTGGTGGGGGCTGTTATCGCGAAATCAATGGAAGGCACGGGCGAGTTCTCGCTTAATCTCATACGGGATGAAAAGACTCAAGTTCCACCGGAAGAACAGGCCATGCTTAAATTATTTGAAACAACGAAGTTCAAATTCGATTCCATCAAGATGGAAAGCTCCACGCGGGTTTCTATACAGGGGTTAGCTTCTTTCAGTACATATAGTATCCCTTTCCAAGCTTCAGTGTCGGAAGAACAAATAGTCCTGCAAATCGATGGAGGTAAAAAGCCGATCGTATTCCAGCTTCAGGATGAAGCTAATAACGCTTCGATGACAGCGTTCCTAACCGAGCTGCAAACAAAGTTGAACGACGAGGAACTGTCTAATAGCGTGATGTCATATTTGTTCAAACAGTTACCCAACCCAAGCAAGCTGAATGTGGACAATGTGGTCGAAACGATCAATGGGGAGAAAGTATCCCTACATAAGCTGCATGGAGAAATCACGGGCAAAGAGCTGCTGCCTCTGGCAAAAGCGTTCATCAAAAATATGATGAAGGATGATCAGGCGCTCAAAGAGTTGATCGGTCAGCTGTATGACGCCTTGTATCCGATGATTTCAGCGGAGTGGGAGAAGGCGCTAGCGGGAGATTCGTCGGAAGAGATGAATTCTTCGAAAGATGCCGATCATTTAGATGAGATGGACGATATGGACGATATGGACGATATGGACGATATGCCAAACCTTAGCGTCAACCCGTTGAATCAATTCAAATCAACCTTGGATCCAATCGTGACCGGAGTCAAAGCCGTGTTGGACGATCGCGATATTGCCATTGAAGTGATCCACACCGAAGTGAAGCAGATGCTTGTTATTCTACTTGTCGCGTTAGAAAGCCTTGGCCAAGAGGATAAGAAGCCTTGGGAAGCCACATTTAACGAGAGCTCGTATATGAAGACGGATCTTTACTTCGACAACAGCCTTAAGCTGCGGAAGTCGAACACAACCGTGATGATTGCGCCGCAGTTAAAAGATACGCAAGGGGTATCCGCTGTGAAGATAACAATGTCATCGGAGAACTGGAATGTGAACGGCAAAGTAAAGGCGGAAGTGATCGCAACCGATGGAGGAAGTCTAGTTCTGGATAAAGCGTCGAAACCAAATGATATATTGAAAAATTTCGACTCGAAATCGGCGATCTATCAACTGCTGAAACAAGATCTAAAAATAGGGAAAGTGTCATTTCCTCTCTTTCTGGGTAACGGGCAGTATTTCCCCAAATCGCAACAGCCTTTCATCGAAAATGGTGTAACCATGGTGCCAACACGGTTCATCAGTGAGCGCTTAAATGTCGAAGTGGCTTGGGACTCCGTCACGCAAAACATTACGATAACAGATCCCCAAACCTCGCGAACGATTGTTTTGCACGGTGGGAGTAATGTAGCGATCGTCGATGGCAAAAACATTGTCATGGAACAGGCCGTGTTAACAATGGATGACAAGAGCTTTGTTCCATTGACCTTCATCATAACTCAGCTCGGCGGAAAAACGGTGTGGAACGAAGAAATGCGCTCGATTCAGGTAACAAGGGATTAGAAGGATACAGAGATTTTCTTGTCATTAGACTTGTCGTCTCTGCTGGATAGAGTGTTTTTAAGTCGTCAATTAATTGACGGCTTTTTTGTTATTATAGAAAAATGTACCGGCGGCTAACGGGGAGATTTGCTCAATAAAAGGACATTTATTCACTCAGGAATAAGGGTATTTTATTCAGATTCCGAATAATGAAAAAGTAAGAATTAAAAACAAGCGTCACAGGGGAGATGCTCAAACAATGGTATTGGTGAATAAAATTGAAGTCGTTCCGATGGAGAGTGCATACTGTGATGTTGAACACCCTACGATTGTCATTGACGGTACCCCTCTGGATTTATTGCTTCTTAATCAATATCCTTCAGAAAACCTTCTGGGCATGATTCCAACAATTATTGACTGGGTCGATGACACGAAAGAGAAAGAGTTTCTTAAAAAGAGGTTCAATTCAGAAAGTAAAGAGATTGTCTTGCCGGTATTAATGTGCCCAGACGATTGCGATTAGTTGTGTACTGTAATTGTTGCAGATGTAGTTAAAGTTGATGGATATATCATATGGAAGCGAGTTGGAATTGGTTCGAAAGTTGATTGGCTTGAAAAGATTCATCCAATAACCTTTGAAGAAAACCAATATTATTCTCAAGTCAGCAAAATTTACAATTGAGCTACGGGCAGAGTAATGTCGTTAAGTATAAGTAATATGTGGTAAGATATTTCCAGTAAATGTGTCTCTATATGGGTGGAGTAAATAAAGATGCAGAGTAGTTTTGAAAAATTTAAAAGAAAAAAACAGTAATCATGCTAATGAAGTGAGATATTTAGCGTTGGATTGGTCTATGTAGGCTCGACGAATCAAGCTAACGGTGTACGATAGATGGAGTTGCAATCATAGCAGCTTCTTTTTGATGTTCATTGAAGTAACGTGAAGACTAGTTTAAAACAATATTAGTATAATGGGTGGAGATGGAACGAGAAAGATGATGCGAATGAATTTGATTCAATCTACGATGAAATCGTTACAAAAAAGCTTCAGGAACATGGTTATTATAAAAAGGGGAAAAGTTTGTATCTTCAAAAAGGAACAACAATTGCAGCCTTACTAAGGAGCACATTTAGGGGGGACAAAGGAGCCGATATAACTTTCGGCATCCGTCATACATTTGTAAAAGATTTCATCCATCAAAGAACCGATAATCTGTATTTAACAGATCGTAAAGATTATCCTTTTCAGTTCTCTATGTTGGATTTTAAGGAATCCAATTTCTTTAGATAGGTGTAACGAAGGAATGTAAGGGCGGCGACCCGTAGAGCCTTGGGATGGTCAATCTCCAGGGGATTGTGGAGTATGCGTGCAGTAGATTATTTAAATGGAGAAGTGTTCCAATGTTTCTTCTGTTCCCGCATGCTTTAAAAGGGTACAGTACGGTCGCAACAGCTTAGTATTCTTAAGATTACTATATTTCAAAGTGATGAAATCCTGCGAATGAATGAGTATTCGTTAGATAAATCCTTAATACTGAGGGACTGGGAACGATAGCTCAATATACTCCAAGAAATAGCAACTGGCATAAGGGCTGTTTTTTTCTCAACTTTTTCTTTTTGAAATTTGGGTAACGGTATATGTCATTATCTAGTCACTAGTCCAAACAAAGAGGTGGAAAATAACTTGGAGAACAGACTAACTCCTAAGCAACAAAAACGACATCAAGAACGTGAAATTATTGACGAGTATCACAAATTGGTAACTGAACAAGCCCTGGAACCTTTGTATCAATCTTTTTTGGAATGGAAATCAGGGACATTGCCATATGTCGAACTAACTGAACTAATTCATCTATTCCATAAGAAAAACCAGGAGATCTACAAGGACTTTACGTATACAGATTATAAAGACCTCCTTCTAGTTGCAAAAATGAAATTGGGCCGTTTATCCGAGGATGATATTAAAGAAAATAAACGGCTTTTAGAGTTTCGGGGTTGTGAGGAAAGTACCCTCTAGTTAAATATTATAAGCAGTTCTGTTTGGTACTGGCGGAAAAACGAAGTATTTACAGGGAGCAGATGGTGAGGATAAGTTCCCTTGTGTTCATTAAACTATTGGGTAGGTCACTTCCAATATGTGGTATATTTAGATAAGGGATTTGAACAAGGGAGGTGCTATGTTGAGGGAAGTAAAGCATTTGGTTAAGAGTCCTTCAAGGATTGGAACCATTATTGGCATGATTGCTATTATATGTAGTCAATCTATCCTTGTAGTGAGATCATGGGATCAGATAAGTGTATACTACGCTTCGTTAACGGTGATTCTTCTGTGTTTAGTTGTACTGTTTCTCGCATTGTACAGAACATTCTTCAAGAAACCAACCGAGTTATGCTTATCCAATGACCAACTCATATTAAATGGAATTTTAATTAATTCGGGGGATATTAAAGTGATAATGACTAAGGGATACTTTAAACCTGTTATCGGGATATTACCTCACAGGAGGAAGATCGTCCCATTAGATATGGCATTTAGGTATTCAAGGGATGAAGATAAAGGTATCACGGATTTAAAGAATTGGGCAAATATGAACAATGTAAAGATGGTCAATAAATCGTTTCAAACGTGGATATAAATATATTTCTTAGCACGATTTGGTACAATTATTTTCTTTTACTATTAACCAAAGGGTAACATGCTTGTGCGTTACGCTAACGCAGAACTATAGTTCAATCACCAACACCACGGCAGCCGGCACACGATCGGCTGTCGTTGTTCGTTGAAGTAAAGGGCAGATTACGTTAATGAAGCAAGGTTAGTTATCAATGAAATAAATTAAATACATGAACGAGAATTTCGTGTAACACCGTATTCTCGCTTTTCGACTTTCGGCATGATTCATTACACGTGAAAATCATAGGGAATCCTCGCCTGTTTTTGATAGTTGACTTAACGGATAGGATAGTGGAATAATTTGTATATAAATTTGCTAATGGTTTTATGGTAAGTTCGAAATATAGCGACAGAAAAGGGAGAGCTTCGATTGGAATTACAACTTGAAAATGGAAATTATGCCTTACCGATTGAACAACGTTCCAAAATGAAGTGGTCAATACACCTACTCTTCATATTCATGATAGGATTGTTCGGAGCATTCTTGTTTCTCCCTATCGATGGTGTTTATTTCAATATAGCCTTTAAGTTATTCCACGATTAGGACACAGTTGAAATTGCAGCCCTGTGATCTTGATTTATCTGAAGAGAATCAATTAGGAATAGAGAAACAGGGAGAAACCAACCGACTTGTCTCATTTATTAAAATACTTCTGTTCGTTCTCTTTTGGGGATTTGTTTATGGGATATCGATCTATTTGCTAAAAATGAATTTCATATTAATTCCAATTTTTGGGCTTATGGGCGTTCTTTATTTCTATCAGAAGAATTTCCATGAGGAAGTTATCGTTTGGCCGATCAGGTTGGTTGTTGGGCTATTGTGTGCGATGCAAATTTTCATTGCTACGATTACAAATATATTTCTAACGGGATCAATCCCATTCAGCTTAAGGAATCTTTATGAGATTTCTTCAGCGTACATTATGTATATAAAGGATGAACCAACTAATAATTTGTTGGTAATTGGAATTGCTGTTGTGCTCTTCGCTTACGGCACCTTTCATGGAAAAACTTTTCGTTTATTCAAGGGAATGAGTAAAATCTTCATGAAGAGATATGGTAATTATGTATACAAGAGAGAGGGCAGAATTGTCGAAATTTATATGATTGACCCGGTAGATTTCCAAGAAGATGATACCAAGTTTGTGGTCTATCTCAATGAAGGATGCTTAATTGAGAGGGAAAGTAAAAGAGTGAAAGCTGTATTACTACCCCTAAAAGCAATTAATGAATTATCAATTACAATTATGGGTAGTCATATCGTCCAGCATGGGGACGAACAATATACACGTATCGACCTCGGGGGCACGGGCTCTTACGTTCCGTATGTTTTTCCTTGTGTACTTATCTGCAGCAATAATAAGGAAGTAGAACTAATTCGGGTAGAACTTCCGTAGTGTTATGAAGATCTTGGTAAAAGCTAGCCGAACGAACAAGGAGCAGTTTGCCAGCGGCAGATGCTCCTTGTTTCATTGAAGTAACGGGATAGTTACAATATGTGGTAATATGGAGTAAGAAGACGTTAAAATTGCAAAAGAAACAGAACCAAATGCAAACGTAAAATGGGAAGCAACATTTAATAAGGAATGGCAGATTGATGCTGGAGTTAAATTGCCAGGTCAACCAGCCTGGGTTGTAAAAGGCGTTTTCCCTTTGGGTAATCAGATATTAGTAATTATCGACGCTGTTTCAGGAAAACAACAAGCCGTCACTGAAATAGAAGTTAGTCCATAATAAAAAGTGCTTTTTGAACTAGCGAGAAACAATAATTGAACAAAACAAGGAGCAGTTCTGCCGCGGCAACTGCTCCTTGTTTTTATTAAGCTAAAGGGCAGTGATAGTTCAATCACTTCGCGAATATTTCAAGCATGGATTTTATTTCGAAGTTCTAAAAATCGGGGAAACACACTTAAAGGAGTTTTAGAATGAACAATGTAACGAAGGAAGAAAGATACATCGAAATGAGAAATGAATATTTTAAGTACTTTCAAGATCAGTACAAGCTAAATAACGTAGATAGTTACATATCAGAATCAAAGAAATACAAGCTTGAAGTTCATTATTATGAGCATATCATTGGTCATTATCGATATAGCTATTCACATGGAATCGTAACTAATTTGGAGAACCAAAAGTCAATTTCAATTAAAAGAAATATGGGACATTTTTTATATAAATGGGTATTCAAGGATAACAAGGAGTATTTATTATGTGGTCAAGATTATCAAGGATACACGATAGTAGATCTTAATAATTTAGAAGTTTTTGATTTTGTTCCTGAGGAAGTGTATGACGGAATGGGATTTTGTTGGGCAGGTATTGAAATCATTGAAGGTAATAGACTTATTGTCGAGGGATGCATCTGGGCTCACGAGTACGAAAGGATTACTTATGATTTTTCAAATCCAATTGAACTACCTTATCAGATTTTAGAAAGGGAAGTACTTGAATAAGACAATGTATAAGTTTATTCAATGAAGACCCCGACATCACCTAACAACGTATTCACGCCTCGGGACATTCGGCAAAGTTCATTACGCTAACGGATAAAGATAGTTCAATCGCGACATGACGGCAGTTGGTATATAATCGGCTGTCGTTTTCAATTAAAGTAACGGGCAGGAATGCTTAATAAAAAGGTATCAATAAGGTGCTCCAAATATGGTAAAATAAAGGATATTATTGGTATGTCAGTAGGAGGGAATTAATGACTTCAAAGGTGAGGACATTCGGAGTCTGGTCTACCGTTTTAAGTATTTTAGGGGCATTGATGTTTATCTTCAGTTACTTAGTTTCAAAAAATCCAACCGCCAATGAAATAATTGTTATTAAATCTCTGTTTTTTTCAGGACTAACTTTTTTAATCATTAGCATTGTTTTGGGCTTTATAGGTATTCTAACAGGCGAGAAAGGATTGTTAAAATTCACAGGAATCTTAATTGTTTTTCTTATGGTTGTAGGATTGGTATTGGTATATTTAAGTATGACATTTTTAGGGTTTAGAGAAGCATAAAGTACCTAACGGAATACGATAGTTCACCACAAAACGGTTGCCGCAGGGCAGCCGTCATTGCGCTAACGGGCAGTTTAATGCAACGAAATTTTACTAAAGAGGTGATTGTTTGGGTTGGAATATTCTATATATACCATATACAATATTAATGATTATTGGTCTGATTATTCTTATTGTGATTTTAAAAGTAGCTAAAAGTAAAAAAGTCCCTTCAATCCTTTTGATTATTTCGATACCCATTTTTATTTTTTTTCAATGTTACTTTTGGAATGTAAAATATAATAACTATGTAAAAAGTTATTTGTTCCCAAGCAAAGTATTTGAATGTGAATATGAAGAAGAACTTAAAAACATTGCAATTCCTCTTCCTAAAAGAACTGTATTTAAAGGAAAACAAAATATTTGTTCTCCGTTTTATTTGTCCTATGTAAATGTTCGTGATTTTAAATCTTTCTATCAGGAAGAGTTAAACAAACTAAAAGTTAAAGGTAAAATTCAAAGCTATAGTGATATTGAAAATAACGAGTTTGCAGTGGAATTGTTATCAGGTTCAAGAATAGAAATTATTCACAACATAATAGAAAGTTCTAATTTTATTAAAATCAAATATAAAAACAGAGTTGATGTAGATTTAAACTAAATCCTAATGTCATTACGCTAACGCAGAACGATAGTCCAATTACAATAAGACGGCAGTCGGTACATAATCGGCTGCCGTTGTCCGTTAAACTAAAGGGCAGTTATCTTTCACAGGTTGTGTTAAAATGTGGATATTCTTGTGAGAGGTTAAGCATTTGTTCACGTTTGAGATTGTGAAGTTTAATATATTTCTTACTGACAAAGTTGGTTCTGACAGCAAAATCTCATAAGAAAGAGGAGTCGATGTTATGACTAAATATACTTGTCCTTGTTGTGGGTACAGAACATTTGATGAAAAACCGTCTGGTACATTTGACATTTGCGACATTTGTTTTTGGGAAGACGATAATCTGATGAATGAAAACCCAGATTATTGGGGTGGTGCAAATGGAGTTTGTTTAAGGCAAGCACAAAGGGACTTTATTAAATTTGGTGTTAGTGAGAAGAAATATTTAAATAAGGTTGATAAAGATGATTATGATTATGAAAAAGACCCTTTATGGAAACCAGTGTGGGAAAATGAAGCGGTCCTTAATGAAAAGAAACTAGCAGAAATACATATTGAGGTAAATGTTATAGATAGTAGGTTTAAGGAGTCAATTCAGATTAATGATTTTTTAGACGCGTTTACTGAATTTCTTGAAGGAAAAGGATGGGCTTTCGGTGGTAAAATTAAACAGGCAAGTACACAAATAAATAAAGATTAGGTAAGGCGATAAAAATTAAACTCCCATGAAAATTAAAAGCTCTAAAACTTAAAAAAGAGCAAATTAAAGTAAACCCAGGAAAACACTTTTTTAAAAAAGGCTGAGCCTCTGATGTTGATGCTTATGGAGTTGGGTGGTAGTTTAGCATCTTTCTTCGAAAAACAAAGGTAAGGCTGGTGCAACCAGTCAAAAAGGATTAATCTCCCATAAGTGCTACCCATATTGGGTGCGACAGTCTGTGATGCACCGTGATGGTTGGAGTCAGACTAACGGTTGGGCTCTAATGGCACCATAGTTCATAGACCTTCTTCTCCCAGCCCTAGTAGAAGTATTGACAGATTTTACCCATTTTCATCCTCTGTGGTGCAGCGCTGATCTTGCGCTGCATGTATGGCTAACGGGTAACGATAGTGGAATAAACAAAAAGAGACCCGCTTGCATCTTCTGCAGCGGGTCTTATGTATGTTGCCGCTGAATCATAATGCCCAAAAGCTGACGGAATTGCCTGTCCAGGGATTGACGAATATAATGACCGTATCACAGTAAAGGAAAAGGACGCCTCCATAAAACGTG
>NZ_JCAUAQ010000053.1:0-12111 GCF_059692035.1 Paenibacillus sp. J22P143 | reverse complement strand
AAAATTTCCAGTACCAACCGAGCTTTTTCCTCTGGGCTGAACTTCCTTCTTGGACCTGTCATACAACTAAGAAACTCCTTTTTTGCTGTCTAGTTTATATGTAGCATTATATTCTTGCAACTGAGTACTAGATGAATGTGAGGTAAGCATAATGACTAATGCGGAATGCAGAGCGGTAATTATAGACGATGAAGCTTGGATTCGGGAAGGGATAAGCGAAAATATCGAATGGAAGAAGCTCGGTATCGTTCTTGTTAAAGTTTTTCATGATGGGGCCGATGCGTATGCCTATCTGAAAGAAAACCAGGTGGACATTATTCTTTCCGATATCCGCATGCCCAATATGACCGGACTTGAAATGCTGGCCAGGCTTCGCGACAGAACAAGCGAGAACGCGGCGGACGATTTGTCTCGCATTAAGGTTATATTTTTAAGCGGTTACAGTGATTTCAAATTCGCACAGGAAGCTTTGCGCTTAGGAGCAGTCGACTATCTGCTTAAACCTTCGGAATTGGTAGAGATTGAAAATGCGCTATTAAAGGCTAAGGCTCTCTGTACTTCGGACGGAGTCCGTCAATTTAAACAATTAAGCAGTACAGAGCCGTCAGAAGAGCCGGGTTCCTATCTTATTAAAAAGGCGCTGAAATATATTCACGATCATTGTGCCCAAGAGATTTTGTTAGCAGATATTGCTAATGAGCTTTTCATTACGCCCAACTATATGAGCAGATTATTCCGTCAGGAGACTGGTCAGTCCTTCAGCGATTACTTATCACAGATTCGTATAAATAAAGCTTGCAGCTTGATTGTGGAAAGCAACATGAAAATTTATCAGATTGGAGATATGCTTGGTTATACTAACCCTCGTTGTTTCAGTGATTGGTTTCAGAAAAATACGGGCATGTCTCCAGTTGAATATCGCAGAAGGCATAATTAAATCGTTTTCGATTTATGTTGGAAATCGGAATAAATGATAGATTCACTACGTTATATCCTTTGCCTTAATCCCTTAAGATTAAATTGTGAAACGCTTTCACGACTTCACCAGGGGGGATTCAATGGGGAACAAAAAGAATACTGCACTAGAATGGCGAACTTGATTTCATTTTTTAAGGAGGTTTATCTATGAAAAAATATCTTAGTTTCATGCTCATGGTTATGCTCATGATATCGTCAATGCCAATATCCGTTCAGGCGGAAGAACCGGTCCAGTCAACAACAGAACCTGTCGTATTGCAGGATTTGGTGCAATATGTAAATCCATTGATCGGTTCTAATAACTTTAAGGGTAACAGTGAATTTGCAGGCTTGGCGCCATTTGTTACCTCGCCGTTCGGCATGACAAATTTCACGCCGCAAACAAGGCAAAATTCAATCGGAGGCATCTCTTATTTATACACCGACAAACAGTTTAAAGGATTTTTCGCATCACATCAGCCCGCAATCTGGATGGGGGATTACGGATATGTAAACGTAATGCCGCAAATTGGCAATATTAGCCCAAGTGAAAGCGGGCGCGCACTTACTTTTGACTATAAGAATAATGACAGCTCAAAGCAGGAAAACAAAGAGGAAGTATCGACGCCTTACTATTATAAAGCAAAGATGGGTTCCAATGTGGGCAAGCCCATCACAGCAGAAATGACAGCCACTGAGCGCAGCGCAATCTATAGATATACGTTTCCAGCGAACGACAAGTCCAGTATTCTGGTCGAGTCTGCTCGTGACAGGGCAAAAGGTAATGTAACCATAGATGAGAATAACAAAGAGATCTATGGCTGGAATAACGATAATATGAGCGCTCACCTGAATAATAAACCGCCACAAAACTTGAAAGGTTACTTTGTTATTCAGTTTTCAAAACCATTTAATGCAAAAGGGACCTATAATAATTATGTCCCGACAGCGAACGGAACATCCGTTGAAGGGCAGAAATCCGGTGGATATGTAACGTTTAATACAACAGCTAACGAAGTAATTGAAGTCAGAATAGGGACCTCCTTTATCAGTGTTGATCAGGCAAGGAAGAACATTGAACAGGAAATAGGAGCGAAGTCTTTCGATACTGTGAAAGAAGAATTGAAAAATACTTGGAACACGAAGCTCAATACGATCCAAATCGAAGGAGCAACACAAGACGAAAAGTACATTTTCTACACAGCGATGTTCCATGCGTTGATGTATCCAAGAATGTTCTACGAAAATGTGGGTGGAACCAACAAATACTACAGCCCTTATGATGATCAAATACACGATGGCAAGTCATACACGGACTTCTCGATCTGGGATACGTTCAGAGCTCAAAACAGCTTCTTGACGCTTGCTGCACCTGAAAGAATTGATGAGATGGTTCAATCCTTGCTCCAGAACTACAAGGAAGGTGGATACATGCCGAAATGGCCGAATCCGAACTATACGAACATCATGATAGCTACGCATGCGGATTCGCTTGTTGCGGAAGCCATTAATAAGGGATTCAATGGTTTTGATTATAATTTGGCATATCAAGCTGTTTACAAGGATGCCATGGCGCCTCAAACGGGCGATGGCACTATTAAGTGGGCAGATAGACAATCAAATGTTCCGTATGAAGCACGTGCGGGATTAAGCGCTTACAAGGAATTGGGATATGTTCCGAATGGATATGTAAACGAGAATGTTTCGAATACGATTGAAGGCGCATATGACGATTGGGCTGTTGCGCAAGTTGCGAAGGCCGCAGGGAAAATGGAAGATTACAAATTCTTTCTGAACCGCAGTCAGAACTATAAGAACACAATTAATCCAAGTACAGGCTATGCGATGGGACGAGATGCAATTGGTAACTGGTCCACAGATGGAGAACAGTTTACAGAAGGTGACAGGAGAAAGTATACATGGTTCGCTCCGCATGACCCACAGGGGCTTCTGAATTTAATGACGCAATATAAGGGAGCAAATTTCTATAATACGGAGCTGGAGAAGGCATACGGTGATGGTGGAGCCGATTGGATTAATCTCCAGAATATACCAATTAATTCACGTTATCCCAATCATTGGATTGAGCATCAGAATGAGCCGACTCACCATTATCCCTATATGTTTAATTTCAGCGGTCGTCCTGATCTTGCCCAAAAGTACGCAAGAAAAACCCTAGTTGAGAGTTATTCCAACGACACAGCAGGGATGTTAGGAAATGACGACTGCGGTCAAATGTCTGCGTGGTATGTATTCTCGGCAATGGGCTTCTATTCGGTCAATCCAGCATCGGGCGAATATATGATCGGCAGTCCTATATTTGATAAAGTTACCATTAACAATCCGAAAACTGGCACTAAATTTGTAATAACAGCGCCTAATAATGACAATAATAACTTTTATATTAGCTCTGCCAAACTCAATGGCTCTGCTCTCAATATTCCGGTCATTACTTACGACCAAATTACCAACGGGGGTACATTGGACTTCGTGATGAGCAGTACGGCTACGGATTGGGCTAAAGGTTACTCCAAGCCTGCGCTTGTATATGACGCGACGGCACAAAGCCCGGAGCATCTTACGAGCATCACAGCGCCTGCAGCCGTTACAGGTTTGTCCAACGGAACAGCCAAGACAGTAGCAGCGCTTGGATTGCCTGCGAAATTATCCCTTGTAACCGATTCAGGTTATTTGAATGCCAGTGTGTCTTGGGATGTAAGCGGCACAAATTATGATCCAACAGCGTTCACAGGGCAGACATTTACAGTACCAGGAACCGTAACCCTGCCTGTTGGAGTCTCAAATCCGAATAATGTACCATTGACAATTAGCATTAGCGTAACTGTAAACCCTATCATTGCAATACCTGGAAAAATAGAAGCGGAAAATTATTCTAGTATGTCTGGGATTCAATTAGAGAACAGCTCGGAAGGGACAAAGAACGTAGGTTATACAGATTCAGGAGACTGGATGGACTACGTTGTAAATGTGCAAAAATCAGGATTGTACAAATTAGATTACAGGGTATCAGTATCCAGTGGTACAGGCATTGTCAATTTCTCAGTAGATGGTGTTTCGAATAAAATAACATCGTTGCCGTCAACCGGTGGCTGGCAGAATTGGAGGACCGTATCCGACCAGGTTAACTTAAGTGCCGGCAAGCATAACATTAGGCTGGCCATCAATACAGGCGGCTGGAACCTTAACTGGTTTGAGTTATCGGAAGCGCCGCCAACGAATCTCACGAGCATAACAGCGCCTGCAGCCATCACAGGAGTGCCCATCGGAACGGCGAAGACAGCGGCAGCTCTTGGGTTGCCCGGTAAAGTATCTCTTGTAACCGATGCGGGAAATGTGGATGCTAGTGTGAATTGGGATTTAACTAGTGCAAGCTACGATCCGACTGCCGCGACGGCGCAGACCTTCACGGTATCAGGAACCGTAACCCTGCCTAGTGGAGTGGCAAACCCGAACAGCGTACCTTTGACAACAATCATTAGCGTATCTGTAAAGCCTGCCGAACTAGTAGCCCACTGGAAGCTCAATGAAGGCTCCGGTACAACCGCTGGCGATTCTTCAGGCAAGGGCAACACCGGAACTCTGGTTAACAACCCAACTTGGACCAATTCGGGCAAGTTCGACGGAGCGCTTGCTTTCAGCGGCGGCTCAAGGGCTGAGATCAACCCTTCGGCAACTTTGAATCAAACGGGTGACGAGACCGTGTCGTTGTGGTTCAAGACTTCTCAGGCTTCAACTGGCTACATGAATGTTTTCCGTCAAGATAAGCGTTTCACGGCCCTCCAGTTGACAGGCGGGGGTCAAGCTCGCGTGGCCTATTGGATCAATGGTTCATCTAGTAATCAAACGCTGACGTTTCCATGGACCTACAACGATAACAACTGGCATCATTATGTGGCTTCCTACGATCACGCATTGGGGCTGAAGATCTATATCGACGGTAACGTAGTGGCAAGCAACGCAACGAATCTCGGACTACTTCCGATTGTAACGAATAAAATCGTGTTGGGAGCCAATGAATCCGGCGGAGAAGCTTTCAATGGACTGCTGGACGACGTTCGTGTATTTAACGGTATGTTGAGTCAGGCTCAAGTAACGCAATTGATGAATGAGGGGCAAGGGCCGACGCTTACGAGCATAACAGCACCGGCAGCACTCACAGGGCTGACAAACGGCACGGCAAAAACAGCAGTTGCCCTTGGTTTACCTGCAACCGTAGAACTGGTTACCAATACGGGAAGCGTGAATGCCAATGTGACATGGGATGTGAATGCATCAAACTATGATCCAACTGTGAAAACGGTACAGACATTCACCGTAAGTGGAACTGTAACTCTGCCTGTCGGAGTGGTAAATCCGTACAGCGTGGCATTGACAACAAGCGTCAGCGTAACTGTATTGCCGGCACCAACACCAAAGTCTACATTGACAGGTGTACAGCAGGTGGACTCTGGCCAAACCTTCACTCTGAAGATGGGACTGGCCGATGTTACACAAAGCGTATATCAGCAAGTGTACGCCCAAGATTTCACACTGCAGTATGACCCTGCGAGTGTACAATTCGTTTCGGTGACATCTCTGGTAGACGGGTTCCAAGTCATCGAAACAAAGGAAACGACTCCAGGACAACTCCGGATTTTGGCTGCAAGCAAGGGCGCGAGCGTACCTGCCCAAGGCGATATGTTCGCAATCCAATTTAAGGCCAAATCTGTAACCCAGGCAACCAATACGACAATTTTAGTAGACCATGTTGTGATTGCCAATGCACCTGGGAATGAGCTGCAGGTCGGCGGTGCTTCCCGCGAGATCCAAATTACTGTACCTGCTATACCTGTAGATAAGTCGCAATTGAACACAGCAATTGCAAGTGCGCAGGCGAAGTACAATGCAGCAGTGGAAGGCGGCGGAGACGGACAGTATGTAAGTGGCTCCAAAGCGCAATTGCAGTCGGCTATCGATGCAGCCAAAGTGGCAGCGGACGATTCGAATGCTACTCAACAACAGGTGGATAGCGCGAAAACCGCATTGGAATTGGCAATGCAAGTGTTCGAAAGCAAGAAAATAATCACAGATATCAATGGTGGCGGTGTCTCAATTGGTGACTTGGCTATGGTTGCGGCTGCTTACGGTAAAGAACAAGGTCAAGTAGGCTGGAATGAGAAAGCGGATATCAACCATGACGGCAAAGTAGACATAGTAGACCTTGCCATTGTAGCTAAGGCGATCTTACAATAAACCAAACTAAACTTTGTTGTAAGTCGAAAGTAATCTCTTCGATGATTTATTAGATAGCTTAGACTAATTCTCTCTTCACTATGCAGCAGATCTGTGAAATTATCACAGGTCTGCTTTCTATCATAATTTTAGTCCGACGACATTGTGTTGAAACGAGGGGATTTAGATGAATCTGGATATTTGCCGAGCGGTAGTCGTTGACGATGAGGTTTGGGTTCGCGAAGGCATTCAAAATCACTTGGATTGGTCATCCTTAGACATTCAATTGGCTGGTGTATTTGAGAACGGATTGGATGCATGGGCGTATATGGAAAACCATGATATTCAAATCATCATTTCAGATATCAATATGCCCCAAATGTCCGGATTGGAGCTGGCAACCAGGCTGATGGACCTTCCCCGGCCCTATCCCGCGAAAGTCATTTTTTTAAGCGGCTATGACGATTTTTTATATGCTCAGGAGGCTATACGGCTTGGAGCTATCGATTACTTAATGAAACCAATAGGAGTCGAGGAGCTTACAAGGGTGTTACAAGGGGTGAAAAGCGATTGGGATCACTGGGTTGAAGCCAACCGTCACAATCAACCCGAGTTAACGATTGACAAAACTGAAGTGCCTAAATCGTTACAGATTACAAATGCCTTGGAAATCATCCACGAACGATTTACGGAAGAATTGCAACTAACGGATGTAGCAGATACTCTCTTCATCTCGCCAAATTACTTAGGACGGCTTTTTCGTAAGGAAGTGGGAATGCCCTTTCAGGATTACATCGGTTGCCTGCGAATCGATCATGCTTGCAAATTGCTTACAACCAGCGTTCTTAAGATATATGAAGTTGGAGAGCTGAGCGGATTTTCAACAGCACGGCATTTTAATGATAAATTTCAAAAGATGAAAGGTATCTCCCCGGGTGATTATCGCCGACGCTATTCATAGGCGTTCGTTACGATTTTAAACCAACGCAGAAAGCAAGGTGAACGCCATCATAAAACCAATCAATTCCGTTTCTATTCGCACACTATTACTTGGCGCTTTTCTAACGCTGATGCTGATTCCTTTTTTAGTTATTGCTTTAATTACTTATCATAAGGAGAATCAAATTATTCAGAAGCAAACAAGTCATTTTCTCCTGCAAACCGTTGAACAGACGCAGCGCGCAATGGACGCCAACTTAGCGGAAATTGACCGCTTGACATGGGCTTTACTTTATGAACAATCGTCAGACCTGGATTTTCTTAACGGCTCTTTCGGTTCTGCATATCAAATATTTGAGGCAAGTCAACGTTTTAAACAAAAATTTTATACCGATTTGTTTAGGGGCAGGCTGGAGTATATTCAGGCTGTTCATTTTATTACTCCAGAGATGAACATCCTTTCTACAGATAGCACTTTCAGGTCAAATAGTCAGTTGGATCTTGCGAATTATCAATTTATCGTCAGTCAAATTGACAAAGAACCGCTTCAGCTTCATTGGTTTAGTAAATCGAGAGAAGTCTTTCATCCGAAGGAAAGTTTTGATACATCAATCAAGGAATCGGTAACAGCGGCTCGCCGTTTGATTGACAGTAATTCAGGGAAATTGAAAGGGTATTTATTCATACAATTTAACGACAGGTTTATCCAGGAGAATTTGCAAAATGTTCAGATCGGGGCAACCGGAGCCATCTATGTGTCCGATCGTTCTGGCGATCGAGTATACCAGCAAGAAAGGCAATTGATGGACAACACCAAGCTTATTGATGCAATAACCTCCGTATCCAATAAAGAGAACGGGTATCAGATTGTCGATAACGAATGGCTGTTAGCCTTTAACAGCTCCGAAGTTAGCGGTTGGAAAATGACAGCTATCGTTCCCATGAATGAATTGATTGGAACGAATCAACAGATACTAAGCTATTTACTTTTGATGACCTTAATGGGAGTAATCGTCTTCATTATTATTTCTTTATTGCTAGCGACTTCGATCTCTAAACCGGTTATACAACTGGCCCGTCATATGTCCTCGGCTTCATTGCACCATTTGGTAGAAGAACATAGTCCAATACGGGAAATACGTATTCTAAACAGGAATTTTAATCATCTAATCGTACGCACACGCGAGCTTATCAAGGAAAATGAAGTTCAGGAGCAAGAGAAACGGGAAGCTTTGTTAAAAGCGCTGCAAATGCAAATTCATCCTCACTTTTTGTATAACACATTGGATACCATGTATTGGATGTCTGTCAAATATAAAGCAGAGGCTGTCAGTAAGCTGGTTACGGCGCTTGGAAGGTTTTTCAGATTCACCTTGAACTCAGGCAGAGAATGGATAACGCTTCAACAGGAAATGGAACATATTCAAAATTATTTGATCATTCAATCGTATCGCTACCAGGATAAATTCAGCTATCAACTTACGATAGAGGAAACGATTCGCAATAATAGGATCATGCCGCTAATTTTGCAGCCGTTGGTTGAAAACGCCATTGAACACGGCATTTCGAAGTCGAGCGAGAAGGGGACGATTTCGATCGTGGCCTGTAAAATCGGCGACAAGGTGTGCATCTCTATTGCGAACACAGGGGGGCGATTGGATATTGAGCATGTCAAGCAATTATTAAACGCTGATCACGCTAGTGAACATGTTGGCTTGCGTAATGTTCAGCAACGCATTAAACTTGCGTTTGGCAAAGATTACGGATTGCAGTTTTCTATCAATTCTATAGATGGAAGCGTGGTTATTGTTACTTTGCCTCACCAAGATTTGTTCGCAGCGAAACCGATGGAGGTTTGACCATGAAATTAATGCTGAACCGAATCGTTTATGTTTCTTTCGTTTCTTTCATGCTTATGATCGTTTGGGCTGTAAGCGGAGTCCTGTTAATGAATCGGGTAGATATTGACCCGTCTGAGACGATCGCCGCGAAGCGAACGGTTAAAGTCCTTATCCGAACCGGTTCCGAATCAGCAGGCTTGCGCCAAATTGCTAAAGTGTTTGAGGAGGAATTCGGAATCCAGGTCGAATTCATAGAGCTGGGTCGCGATGTTTACTTTACATCAGTAGGAACGCAGCTCTTTGCCGGAACGAATGCGTTTGACGTTGTTTTTTTGCCGAACACCTCGATCGCGCAGTTTGCCGACACGAAAGCGTTGCAACCGCTAGATTCCTTTATGAATGATTCTCGGTATACGGATCGGCAATTGTTTGATGTGGATGATTTTCTTTCGACTTATCCGTATAAAGGAGCTACTTTCGCGCTTCCAACGGACATCAGCACGCATTTTCTTTATTATCGCTCGGATTTAATTCCGAAACCTCCGGAAACCTGGAATGAGCTTTACGCTATCGCGGCGAATTTTACGAAGCAGCGTAATGAAGGCTCGCCAACTCGCTGGGGGCTGGCAATGCCTGCCGTCGTACCTGAGGAACGATCTAAAATATTCTCCTCATTACTCTGGACATATGAAGGAGATGTGATCGAGGAGAATACGGGACAAGTGCTTTTTGACCAGGCAGGTTCTATTGCAGCCGGTTCGTTTTTGAATCGTCTTGTTCAAGAACGCATAGTTCCCTCAGATATGATTACATGGGATTTTTCCAGAACGAGAGATGCGCTTCTTTCGGGTGAAATCGCAATGGCAGCACCGTATTGGAATTCAGCAATCGATATGATTAATCAGAGTGATTCTCCTTACAAAAACGCAATTAAGATCGCCTTGATTCCGGGAATCCGCGATCAAGCCGGAGTCATTTATCGAACTCCGTTTCAGCACGGTTGGATGCTGGCGATGACTGCAAATGCGAAGCATCCAGTTGATGCGTGGGAATTTATCAAGTTTGCCACAGGAAAGCGTGGCGGGAGCATATACGCCCAATTTGGCGGAGTTCCTGCAAGGCGATCGATTTTATCCGATCCTTCATTTTCAAGTAAGAGGCCTGATTTCGCTCTGATTCTGGAAAGCATGAAGACCGCAAAACCTGAGCCTTCCCTGACCTATTATCCGGCTATGGTCGAAATCGAGAATGATGCGTTAGCCAAAATACTGACCTTGCACGAAGACCCGAGAAGTACACTGCTTGATGCTGCCAGTAAACTTCGGAATCTGGTTGAGAAGGTCAGAAACTGAATGTAAAGCAGAGGAATATGGCCATGGCTGTGGCCACTATCATGAATGATTAAATACTTGGCCTGTAGTCTGATTATCCCAAATGGGAATTTTTGATTACAAGGCCTATTTTTTGTTAATAGAAATTTTAATAGGTTGTTAGGCTTTTCTGTGCTTCATAATGGAATAAATAATAGATTTCATACGTTATCTTTCTGAACAAAATTATTTAAAATAAGAATTGTAAGAGCGTTTACAAACTTTATAGAAATGGAAGGGGAATATCAATGAAACACACACTTAAAGTAACTTTCTCTGTCTTGACTGCTACGGGACTTCTGCTTACGGCTTGTAGCACGACGAAAACGCCAGAAGCTTCCAAACAACCAAGCACAGAGAATACGCCTGTTGCAACACAGCAGCCTGCTAAAAAGGAAGTCGAAATCTTTAGTTGGTGGACTGGTGCAGGCGAAGAGGCGGGGCTAAAAGAACTGGTAAGGCTGTTCAAGATGAAGAATCAGGATATTGAAGTAATCAACGCTGCTGTTGCCGGCGGCGCGGGAACGAATGCCAAGGCTGTTCTGGCCAGCCGTATGCAGGGTGGAGATCCGCCAGGTACATTCCAGGTACATGGGGGCGCTGAATTGAATTCCGGTTGGGTGGCAGCTGATAAAGTTCAACCTCTAAATGATTTGTATGAGAAAGAAGGCTGGAAAGACAAGTTTCCGAAGGATTTGATTGAGTTAGTCAGCAAAGGTGACAAAATTTATTCCGTACCTGTCAATATCCATCGTGGTAACGTAACATTCTATAACAAAAAAGTATTCGAATCGAATGGTTTGCAGCCGCCAAAAACGTTTGACGAATTTTTCAAAGTTGCGGACGCGCTTAAAGCCAAGGGGATTACGCCGTTAGCGCTGGGTGATAAAGAACCGTGGGCGGCTACGATGCTGTTTGAGAACGTGCTGCTTGGCCATATGGGTGCTGATGGCTACAAGGACTTATTCACAGGCAAAGTGAGCTTTGACGATCCGAAAGTTAAAGAATCACTGGAGATATTCAAAAAGATGCTAACTTACGCGAACAAAGATCATGCGGCAAGAAACTGGCAGGACGCTGCGCAACTGGTCGCCAAAGGCGAGGCTGCCATGAATGTCATGGGCGACTGGGAGAAAGGTTACTTCACGACAGACCTGAAATTAAAGCCGAACGAAGAATTCGGTTGGACAACAACTCCGGAATCCGAAGGCAGCTTCATGGTCATTACGGATACATTTGCATTGCCTAAAGGCGTTAAAGATCCGAATACGGTCAAGGAATTCTTGAAGGTACTAGGCTCCGTTCAAGGTCAAGACATTTTTAATCCTTTGAAGGGCTCCATACCTGCGCGGGTGGATGCGGATGTATCTAAGTACGATGTTTACGGCAAACAAACCATTGAGGACTTTAAGAAAGCGAAGCTGGCGCCTAGTCTTGCACACGGCTCTGCGGCATCCGAAGGCTTCTCGACGCAAGTGAATCAAGCCATCACAGTCTTTGTAACGAAGGGCGATGTGAATCAGGCGGCCGCAGCTTTCAAGCAAGCTGCTTCGGCAAACGGCATTTTCAAATAAGATAAAACTGAATGGATGTTGGGGGCTGATTCTTCAGCCTCCTCCTTAATTCGGAGAGGATGGAGAGGACATGAACTCAGTCAGACGAATAAATCCTACTGATATTGCATCAAAAGTTCATCATAGAGAGAAAAAAAGAACTTGGAAAATGGAGAGCCTTTCTCCGATTTTAATGCTAGCGCCTTCCCTGATCGCGAT
>NZ_JCAUAQ010000052.1:0-14258 GCF_059692035.1 Paenibacillus sp. J22P143 | reverse complement strand
AACACTAGGCGTATAGGAAGTACCATTGATTTTTACATCAGAAATAGTATCCTCTTGACCATACATCACTGCGTTATTGGCTAACCACTGATATTGAATAACTCTTGGGAACGTATCGTCGATCGTTACTCTCATTGCTGAAGACTCAATGGTTTGCGATGCGGCATACGCTTCCGTACTTATGATTTTTGTTAATGTTCCATTGAAACTTCCAACCACTTGAACAGACACAAAGAAAACAAGCAAAGTCGATATTTTAGAAAATTTACTTTTCCAAGCCAAGTTTCATCATCCCTTTTATTAAAATTATAATTCGGAATTAAAGAATGCAAAGAGAAAAGCTGCGCTTTTCTCTTCTCATGTCAGTTGCTTATTATTGCAGGATCAGACGGGCGATACCCGCTAAATCGATAATATCGATCTTGCCGTCATGATTGAAGTCAGCAATTTTAGCCTTATTCCAATCCGTACTAGCCGTTGTCTTTCCATAATTCGCCGCTGCAATACCCAAGTCTCCAATATCAATGCGACCATTTCCATTAAAGTCTCCTGGAGCGAAGATGATAATCAGTTGATTAAAGGCTTGCAATGCTTGGTTTAGCGTATTCGCCGCGTTATCAATCTGCTGTTGGGTAGCCGCAGAATCCGAGTTGGTCGTTTTAGCTGCGTTAATAGCAGACAACAACACAGTTTTGGAACCTATCGGATATTGGCCGGCTAGAGCTCCCTCTTCCGCTTTATCATAAACGGACTGAGCTGTATCAATGACCGCTTGTAAGGATGTACGATCAGGTGCACGATCAACAGGGGTAACGGAAACCATCAAAGATGTCAATGCGGCTTCCGACTCTTGACCCAACGCATTGGAAATGGCAGCATCGGTCAGGTTTAAGTTGGCTTGTGCCACCTGTGGAAGCAACTTCGCTTTCCAATTGATCTTGAATACATCTCCACTTGTCGTTAACGCTCCAATTGCCCCTTGAGCCGCTGCTATAATTCGAATTTGTCCTGCCACGTCAGTCTTGATCTCAAGCGCTGCGAATCCGGGCTTCAACGGTTCCACCGATATAAAATCAATGCCATTCGTTCCAAAGTTTAACGTGATATCTGCTGCATAAACCGAGGAATTGACACTGTTTGCCAGATTGCCAAAGCCTACATTCGTGCTGAATAATGCTCCACTCTGAACCGAGGCAGGACCCGTTAGCATTCCAGTTACTTTAGGCGAGCCAATTGTAAAACTAATATTCTTTGTTTGCTCAACAAGTCCCGCTTGGTCGGTTGAGCGATACATAACCATGTACTGGCCTTCCTGTACGAAAGTAACAGGCGTCGTATACGCCACCCATGTATTCCCGTTATCCAGACTGTAATCCGTCTTCTTCACACCTGACAAGATATCATTGGCACTTGCTGTCACCGTGACAGAAGTGATGTATTCGCCATTTGGTCCGTCCGGCCCGGCTGGTGACAGGGTCACTGTTGAGACTGGCGCTGTTTTGTCGATTTTAACGGTTACCGTATGCCCAGCTTCTGTGTTGCCCGCGTCTACGCTCCAGTAGTTGATTCTATGAACGCCCTCCGTTGTCAGCACGACCGAGGATCCGGTTTGCTGAGTTCCACCATCGACGATGTAATTTGTCGTCAAAGTGCCAGATACGCTACCCGTTGCGTTTAGGTTTACCGTGGTGTTTTGGTTAACCCAGCCACTTGGCGCATTGTCCGTTGTCGTTAATTTCACACTAGTAGATGGGCTTCTATAGACCTTAATTTCTGCTGCGGATGCAAAACCGCCAATGCCGGCCGTTGCCTCCAGCTTCACATACTTTGCCGTAACTGGCGCGAATTGAACGTTCTTCTCTGAAGTGTCATTGGTCCAACTGCCAGTTGCAACCTTCGTAAAATTCGTTCCATCGCTGCTGACATAAATATTGTAGCCTGTTATATTGCCGTTCGTGCCTCCGCTCTGCCTTGGCAAATATTTGAGATTCGTCACATTATTATAAGTGCCGCCAAGATTCAAGGTGATCGATTGTGGAAGCGGATTGCTTAAATTCCATTTTGTATGCCATATTGAATCATTGTTTCCATCTAGTACTTTAGAAGCCGAATTATTATCGGATGCCGTTTCCTCACTAGTTGCCGTTGCTGTCATTTGCGATTGTGGAATGATGACCGGCATATCATAGCTCACATTCAATTCTGCTGCGGATGCCCAGCCGCCATTGCCGACCGTTGCTTCCAGCTTCACATACCTTGCCGTCGTTGCAGATGCGATTTGAGCGTTTTTCTCCGTCGCGTCATTAGCCCAGCTGCCGGTTGCGACTTTTGTAAAATTCGTTCCATCATTGCTGACATAAATGTTGTATCCTGTTATATTGCCGTCCGAGCTTCCGTCCTGCCTTGGCAAATATTTGAGATTCGTCACATAATAAGCGCCGCCAAGATTCAAGGTGACCGATTGTGGAAGCGGATTGCTCAGATCCCCTTTAGTTTGCCAAAATGTTGTATTATTTCCATCCAACAAATTGGAAGCTGAATGATTCGCGGATGCCGTTTCCTGACTGGTCGCTGTTGCCGTCATTTGCGATTGCTGTATAATAGCTTCTTTTGTAGCCGCACTAACCGGGGAACTCCATGCGCTGGTTCCTACCGAATTCTTGGCCCTTACCCTATAAGTATGTGTTGAGTTTGAAGCAAGTCCAAGATGAGGATATGGACTACTCAACATGTTTACTACCGTTCCATCAACTTCAAGATCATAATCGAACGCTCCAGGGGAAGCATCCCAATTTACATTCATTTGTGAAAAGTTTACAGCTGATGCTGTTAAGTTAGTTGGTACTTGAGGGATAGACAAGTTTGAATCAAATCTGAACCAGTTCATATTAAACAGAAACCCCGAGCCGCCTGTAAAAACAAGGTATACCTTCTGCTTGCCTGTAGCCGCTGCATTGCTAATATTGCAGGATTGGGACGTCCATGTCTGCCAACCGCCAGTAGGAGCAACTGCACAGGTACCTACTAAAGTGCCTGTCGGACTGTTAAGCCTGATTTCTATATTGCCGCCACTCACTACCGTTGCAACCCTTGCGCTGAAAGTCGTCGCTCCATTTCCGAAGTCAATTTGATCGAATTTCAACCAAGAACCATTAACGATCCAGCCTACATACTGGTCTTTTCCATTGATGATCTGATCATTGACGAACTGCATATTGACGCCAGATTTATCGTCATATCGTTCAGCTTCAACTTTTTGCCCGACTGTAAATAAGTTTCCGGTATTCTCGCTAGTAGTTAAATGAACCCAGTCAACATCTACGTATCCGCCGATGGCAGAAGTAGCATAAGTAAATATACCGTACCTCATTCCTACGTATAATTCCTGGCGGAGCGGCATTGACCCGCCGAGTTGTATAAAGGTCGTCCCGTCTGTACTGTAGTAATAGTTTGCTATTGCTGATAGCTTCGGAGAATCAGCCTTGAACCAAATTTGGTTTCCTGAAAAGGGTACGCTGACAACTTCTGTCCCCAGATCATTGACAACAATGCTCTTAACGCCATTAACTTTTTTTACACCAATAAAGTTATATTTTTTTTCAATTACACTTAAACCGGCTACATCGCCATTGGCCATATTCGTGGTATCCATCTTGACAATAGCTGTGGAATCCGGACCTAACAGCCTTTGCGTGAGCGTATTTTTTGAGTATGAAAGATTGGATGTCACAGTAGCTGTCTTTAACCTCATGAAACCTGGTCTTTCTGTTAGGGACCATTTTGTATCATCCGGATTATGATTCCATTGCCAAATGAGTCCGAGTGTGGAATTGTCGAACTCATCCGAAGTAACGGGTTCCTTCATCGGAGACGTCCCTGTTCCACCCACATTCGGTTTCGGGTATGTGACCACAGCCTCTTTATTAATTCCCATAATCGGCCAGTCGTCAACCCATGTTACAGGTTGTAATGTAGGTACACGTCCATAAGGATATCTGTCTTGGAAGATGATCGACCACCATTCTCCTGTCGGCGTATCGACGATCGCACCTTGGTGTACCCCCCCGCCAGTCCAGTTCATGAAGCTGGTCATGATATCGACTTCACCAGAATACGGCCCATAAATGTTCGTTGCTCGAGAAGCTACTTCCTTCTTTGAGCCTTGACTCCATGTCGGGGTGGTCAGAATATAATAATATCCGTTTCTCTTGTAAACCCTGGATCCCTCGCAGTAGTAACCACTAGTACATGAATACATTAACTGTTGAGGCGTTTTTACAGCCTTGCCATCCGCGGTCAATTCAGTTATATATATGTTGCTTTGTCCATGTGCAACATAAACTCTGCCATCATCATCAAAAAACATGCCTGGGTCATACAACTGTACGCCTGTTGACTTGCCGTCTACAGTCAATATCTTTGTCATCGTCCAAGGACCTGCCGGATCGGTAGCCGTTGAAAGATACGCCCCCTCCCGGTTGGAATTAAAAAGGACGTAAAATGTTCCATTATGATACCTTATGCTGGTTGCCCAAGGCCCTTCATTGTATTCGTCTCCGCCAACGAAGTTGTATGTTGGACTATCCATCCTCGGAACAGCATAACTGCAAAACTCCCAATTCACCAAATCCTTGGATTTCATGACGGGAGCGCCAGGAATCAGGTGCATACTCGTGGAAACCATATAATAATCTGTCCCCACCCGAATGACGTCATTATCCGGATAGTCCCCCCACAAAACTGGGTTGGTGAATGTACCGTTTCCATTATCAGATACCCATGCATATGCTGGCTTAACAGTCCCTAAGATCATCACAATACCAAAAATGAATGCAACTAGTATTGTTGCTTTTAAATTCGCATAATTTTTCATCGTTCGCCTCCAACGTTAGAAAATTCAAAAAAGAGACCGCGCCTTTTGCAGCGCGGTTAAATTGTTCAGAATTCGATTTCAATTCTTCTTTTTTCTTTCCCCTCACATTAGTTGTTATAATAGGATCCGACTCGCGATTTCCGCTAAATCACTAATATCGATCTTGCCGTCATGGTTAAAGTCGGCAATTTTAGCCTTATTCCAATCCACGCTGGTCGACGTTTTTCCATAATTCGCCGCTACAATTGCCAAGTCTCCAATACTTACATGACCATCACCATTGATATCCCCTGGCAAGGCAGTGATGATCAACTGATTGAAGGCTTGCAACGCTTGGTTTAACGTATTAGCTGCGCTATCGATCTGCTGCTGGGTAGCCGCAGGATCCGAGTTGGTTGTTTTAGCTACGTTAATAGCAGACAACAACACCGCTTTGGAACCTGTCGGATATTGACCGGCTAGAGAACCCTCTACCGCTGTATCGTATTTGGACTGCGCTGTGTCAATGACCGCTTGTAAGGATGTACGATCAACAGGGATAACCGATACCAATAATGAAGTCAATGCGGCTCCTGTCTCTTGACCCAATGCATTGGAAATGGCAGCATCGGTCAAGTTCAAGCTGACTTGCGGCAACTGTGGGGACGACTTCGCTCTCCAATTGATCTTGAATACATCTCCGCTTGTCGTTAACGCCTCCATTGCCCCTTGAGCCGCGGCAATAATTCGAATTTGCCCTGCCACGTCAGTCTTGATCTCAAGCGCTGCGAATCCGGGCTTCAACGGTTCCACCGAGACAAAATCAATGCCATTTGTTCCAAAGTTTAACGTGATATCTGCTGCATAAACCGAGGAATTGACACTGTTTGCCAGATTGCCAAAGCCTACATTCGTGCTGAATAATGCTCCACTCTGAACCGAGGCTGGACCCGTTAGCGTTGCAAAAGGTAACGTTGGCACAGGCGGTGTTTGTCCGCTTATCGTTATTGTCGTGGAACCTTGTACACCGCTGCCGTCCACAGCTGTTGCAATCACTTTCACTGTCCCATCTTTGACAGCTGTAACTAATCCGGTGGCACTCATAGTCGCTTTATCCGTTGCCGTGACACCATCGGCCTCGAAGACGCTCCATGTCACATTGCTGTTTGTTGCATTAGCAGGCAGAACTGCAGCCTGCATTTGCAGTGTGCCATTCTTGTTAGTGATCGCATTCGCGCCATTCGCATCGCTTACAGAGATCGATGCAACGGCATTCATCACTTGCTGCACTTGAGCTCGAGTCAACGCACCACTGTATACGCGAACATCGTCCAGCAATCCATTGTAAGGTTCAGAATTGTTTTCTGCGGCTCCTAACTCGAATAGTTTCGATGACTGTTTAAGCGCTCCGGTGTTGGTTGTGTCTTGGGCTACTAAATTACCGTCGATATAGATCTTCATACCTGTTACATTATCGTAGGAAGCTGCATAATGATGCCAGTTGTTATCGTAGTAGCCAGGTTTCCATGTAAACGTAAGCGGAACATAACTTGATGAAGTGTTTGGCCAAAATACAGCACGGCCATTACCTGCGGCATCAAGCTGCAATCCAGTGAAACGTCCATCATGACGAATTAGGTCAGCTTTTGTACCAGATGAGGCCTGAGAAGTCTTGAACCAGAACATTTGGGTCTCACCGCTCGCCGCCGTTGAATTCAAAGTAGACGAATTGCTGAACTCGACCCGTTGAGTGTTTGTAGCAGTACCATTAAATGAAAGCGCTCCGCCGAGCTTGCCCGTGGTCCAAGTCGGGCTGTTGGCTGTCATCGTTCCTGTGTTGCCGTTTCCAGATAAATCAGTTACGGTTGTACCAGAAACTTCGTCGAGCTTCCACCAGGCGGCAAGTGCCGCTAAAGGCGTTGTTTGCCCGCTTATCGTTATTGTAAAACTAAGATTCTTTGGTTGCTCAACAAGTCCCGCTTGATCGGTTGAACGAACCATAACCATGTACTGGCCATTCTCTACGAAAGTAACAGGCGTCGTATACGCCACCCATGTATTCCCGTTATCCAGACTGTACTCCGTCTTCTTCACACCTGACAAGATATCATTGGCACTTGCTGTCACCGTGACAGGAGTGATGTATTCGCCGTTTGGTCCGTTTGGTCCGTTCGGCCCGGCTGGTGACAGAGTCACTGTTGAGACTGGCGCTGTTTTGTCGATTTTAACCGTTGCCGTCTTTTGGGCTTCTGTGGTACCCGCGTCCTCTACGCTCCAATATTTAATTGTATGAACGCCTTCCGTTGTCAGCGCGATCGAAGTTCCAGTTTGCTGGGCTCCACCGTCTACGATGTAATTTGTCGTCACAACGCCAGATCCGCCACCCGTTGCGGTTAGGTTTACCGTGGTGTTTTGATTGACCCAGTTTGTCGGTGCATTGTCCGAAGTCGTTAGTCCTGCAGCGGCACTGTTCGTGCTTCGATACACGTTAATTTCTGCTGCTGATGCAAATCCGCCTGCTCCGCTCGTTGCTTCCAACTTCACATAAGCTGCGTTCACGGGCGCAAATGTAGCACTTTTGAGAGCAGAACTGTTTGCCCAACTTCCGCTCGATACTTTCGTGTAATTTACGCCATCTGTACTCGTATACACGTTATAACTCGTAATGTTTCCATTCGAACCACCTGCTTGCCTTGGCAAGTAATTGACTTGACTAACTTTATAGTTGCCTCCTAAATTTAGCGTGATCGACTGTGGCAATGGATTAGATAAATCCCATTTCGTATGCCAAATGGTGGACGTGTTATCGTCAATAGCATTTGTCGCTGCATCACTGGCTTGAGCGCTCGTTGCGGTTACAGACATTTGCGCATGTGGAATTAACACCGGCAAGTCAAAGTAAACATTGAATTCTGCTGCCGATGCATATCCGCCGCTCCCCTCTGTTGCCTCAAGCTTCACATAGGAAGCATTTGTAGGCGGAATCGTAGCGTTCTTCTCTGTTGCATCATTCGCCCAGTTTCCGGTTGAAACTTTCGTAAAGTTAACGCCATCATTA
The DNA here is from genome assembly GCF_059692035.1 of Paenibacillus sp. J22P143. Taxonomy (NCBI): domain Bacteria; kingdom Bacillati; phylum Bacillota; class Bacilli; order Caryophanales; family Paenibacillaceae; genus Paenibacillus; species Paenibacillus sp. J22P143. The sequence continues at coordinate 6,348 of NZ_JCAUAQ010000052.1, read as the reverse complement.
CTTGTATAAACATTGTAAGCCGTAATTTTTCCGTTGTTGCTTCCATCCTGTCTTGGCAAATACTTCAGATTCGTCACATTATAAGTGCCGCCAAGATTCAAAGTGATCGATTGTGGAAGCGGATTGCTCAAATCCCATTTGGTATGCCAGATGGTCGTTGAATTATCGTCTATGGCATTGGATGCTTCACTACCAACTTGAAAGCTTGTTGTCGTAGCTGTCATTTGCGATTGTGGAATCAAATTGCTAGGGGGAAGTACGCCGCCCACATTCACTGTAAAATCATCCATGACAAAATCCGTGTTATTGCTTGTTACCTTTTTAACGCCTACCCAGGTGTTTCCAGTAGCGCTTCCTGCAATTACTTTTGTAAACGTCTGTGGAGAAGTAACGGTACTGAAGTTAGTGCTTGATACTTCATTCGTTCCATCGCCTACAATGAACGCATAATCCCCGGCTTGTTGATTCTCATATTTGAAAGTGATCGTATAGTTCGTGCCTGGCGCTAATCGAAGCGTTTGCGGCAACGTCCTATAGAGTAGACCCGTATTCTCCTTATGCGATACCAGCGACCAATTCCCGTTGATCGTATGGTCAATCGCGTTTCCGTTCCATCCTTTTTGCGTGTAAGGCGCATGTAATTCGGAAAGATGAGTTCTCGGGTCGGTATTGCCTCCCGCATCCGCCTTGACAAACGGATACCAGCCAGCGTCTACATGCTCAAAATCTTCCGAAAAATAAGCTCCTGTCGGATTTGCAGCCCGCTGTACTTTCATCATATGGACATCATCGTATGTAATGGCTCCCGTGCCTGTTACACCTTTCAGGTAAAGCGTTGCCGTAGATTGCCCTGCCGGAACGTCAAACAGCACACGCATCCTTTGCATTTTGGTATTACTCTTAGCATCTCCTGCAATCAAATTAGTTGCAAAAGACGTATCCGTATAGTTGCTCACTTCATCGCCGCCATAATCCTTGACTCCGATAACGGCACGGCGCGCGCCGTCCACTTGTACGTAGACGTAAGCTGAATAAGTTCCCTGCGTAAGTCCCGTAAGCTGTTGACTCACCGTTACATCAGCGCCGCTTGCTATTTTAAGTTCACTTTGGCCAAGCCCATTTCTCTGTACGGATGCTTTCGTCGTATCGCCAGTTACCGTCCAGGAAGCGAGTCCTCCACTATTGAAACCAGGATCTTTCAATGGCGTACCTTCACCATACTTCACATCAGGCGTTGCTGCAGCGTCGCCTTTGTAAATCACGTAAGGCGTATTTGCGGTAGCATTAATGGAAACCTGATTGTTCGTTACCGGCAAATCTTGCATGACCTGCTTGCCTTGATCGGACAGTTTGTAAATCTTAACTGTACTGAGTCCTGACCAACTTAAAGGCAGTGTCCAAGTCGTACTTCCTCCGGTTGAATTCCAGTGATAAAGCTTATCTTCCGTATTCGGATTCCATGGAAGCAGATAGGCTCCGCCATTCAAGATGGTGATGCCGTCCTTTGTCATCACTTTTGTGCCGCTTGCATTACTGACGCTAACGTTGTTAGCAAAGTTGATCGTGTTGCTCGTCCATTTCTGGATCGGGAAATGCTGCATATATTTCGTCGGAAGATTCGTATTAAAAGTCATCTTGATCATATCGTCATAGTTGACCTTGCCTACCCAGCCTTCGTATGCAGACATTTCGGTGCCGCCTAACAGCGGATTACGTGCGATCCATGTATCCTTCTGATGATTGCGGATAAACCGAGCGATTTGGCTATTAAATCCTTTGTAATTTTGCCCTCCATAGTTATAATCGACAGCCCAGTGGTACCAGAGAGCATCTTTCTCCATGACATCGGGGAACTCCGTGGCGGCGCCCCATCCCAAAGTGTTCATTTCTCGTGCAAGCCTCTGGCCGTCCCAGCCTTTTTCGTACCAGGCATCTGCATATATAAAGTCTAGATTTGGCACAGCATCTTTTAATTCCTGCAAGCGATTTAACCTCGCCCCAGTCGAAGCTTCGTTGCGCATTTGAGCTGTATTGAAATCGTAAGATTGGTCTAACCAATCCCAGCCCAATTTTTTCGGGTCTACCAACGTGTCGCTAAAATATTTCGCTTCCGGGAGAGCGCCAGTTCCGCTAATATGCACACCAAAAAATCCCCCGTACTCATGACCTACATTAACAAGCGTGTTCATATCTGCCGCTCCGCCTTGGCGAAAGCCAATATTATTGCCGTAATCCGGGTGAGCGGAGTCATGACCTTCCTGTTGATACCCTTTCAGCTCAATAAACTGTTTCAACCCATCGGTCGCCAGATAGATTTGCTTCGTTTCATCCAACGTCTTTAAAAAAGGGTTCGTTGCTTGGCTTCCGAAATTAAACGGGATGCGTTGAACGACGAGGTCGGGAATCTTTTCGCTGTTAAACGGAATATCCATAATGCTGCGGAACGCTACAGCCGCATCTTGCCAATCTACGCTGCTATCGCTATTGGCATCGCCAGTAATAACAACCTTTTCGCTTGGCAGCGCTTCGGCTGTGCTCATGCCTGCCGGCCTGTACAACCATGACCCGCTCCAAATTCCGGTTCGCGTATAGCCGGCTTTGCTTACAGTCTGTTTACGAAGCCTTTCATTATCGCCATCTGTCGCATAATCTGAAACTGCATTCGTCCAGATGCCTCCTGCAAGCTGGCTCGTATTCAGGAAAGTATACAAATAATTTTTCGGTGCGCTGTCCGTAGCAGGGCTGCCGGTTACATCTAGGAACGTATCACCTGTACCGGTAACCGCCGTATACATCCGCGAGCCAGAAAATGCTGCTCCTGCTTGCGTGCCTCTAACGGAAAGCAGATTATGATTTGGGATTTCAAATGTACTGACCTTTGTAGCGCCATTCTCATTGATCCCTGTAACTTTATAAGTCAACGTATTCCCAACAACTTCGATTTCCATTGTCATCGAAACACTTATCGAAGGAATCGCTAATTCATAAGACGCCTTTGTGCCCGTTTTACTGAATGTAACACTTGGCGTATAGGAAGTACCATTGATTTTTACATCAGAAATAGTATCCTCTTGACCATACATCACTGCGTTATTGGCTAACCACTGATATTGAATAACTCTTGGGAACGTATCGTCGATCGTTACTCTCATTGCTGAAGATTCAATGGTTTGCGGTGCTGCTGCATAGGCATCAGTAGATGTAAATTTTGTTAATGTTCCACTGAAACTGCCCATCACCTGAATAGACATAAAGAAAACAAGACAAGTCGATAATTTAGAAAGTTTACGATTCCAAGCCAATTTCATCATCCCCTTATTGAATTTTACAATCATGCCACTTTTACCGTCCTTTACAAGCAACCTTTCTACAAACACTTGCTACTCATTTAGATTTATTCACTACCTTTCAATGGAGTAATATGTAGAAGAAAAGATAGGTGAAGCGCTTACAGCGTAATTGTAATAGGATTTCAACTATAAAAGAATGATATATCTTGTTGAATACCCCTCATTTTTCGAACACATCCTCTAAGAAACATACAGAAAGAACTTTCCAATTCTTCTTTTTGTAACATATTCCTCGGGTCGGAACTTTACCTCCAGCTTCCTTCAGATTCCACCTCGCGCGTGGCGCACACACATAAAAGTCATGTGGGACTTTTTCAGTGAAAGTCCTTTTTTAAAGCATGAAAAGAGAAAAGGTTCTCTTCACTCTTTTCTCTTTCCATACCAGTTGTTTATTATTGCAGGATCAAAATGGCGACTCCCGCTAAATCGATAATATCGATCTTGCCGTCATGATTAAAGTCGGCAATTTTAGCCTTATTCCAATCCTCGCTGGCCGACGTCTTTCCATAATTCGCTGCTACAATAGCCAAGTCTCCAATACTTACATGATCATCACCATTGATATCTCCTGACAAAGCAGTGATGATCAACTGATTAAAGGCTTGCAACGCTTGGTTTAACGTATTAGCTGCGCTATCGATCTGCTGCTGGGTAGCTGCAGGATCCGAGTTGGTTGTTTTAGCTGCGTTAATAGCAGACAACAACACAGCTTTGGAACCTACCGGATATTGACCGGCTAGAGAACCCTCTACCGCTGTATCGTATTTGGACTGCGCTGTGTCAATGACCGCTTGTAAAGATGTACGATCAACAGGGGTAACCGATACCAATAATGAAGTCAATGCGGCTCCTGTCTCTTGACCCAAGGCATTGGAAAGGGCAGCACCGGTCAGGTTCAAGTTGACTTGCGCCACCTGTGTGAGCGACTTCGCTTTCCAATTGATCTTGAATACATCTCCACTTGTCGTTAACGCTCCCATTGCCCCTTGAGCCGCTGCTATAATTCGAATTTTTCCTGCCACGTCAGTCTTGATCTCAAGGTCTGCGAATCCGGGCTTCAACGGTTCCACCGAGACAAAATCAATGCCATTTGTTCCAAAGTTTAACGTGATATCCGCTGCATAAACCGAGGAATTAACTCTGTTTGCCAGATTGCCAAAGCCTACATTCGTGCTGAATAATGCTCCACTTTGAACCGAGGCTGGACCCGTTAGCGTTGCAAAAGGTAACGTTGGCACAGGCGGTGTTTGCCCGCTTATCGTTATCGTCGCGGAACCTTGTACACCGCTGCCGTCCGCAGCTGTTGCAACCACTTTCACTGTCCCATCTTTGACAGCCGTAACTAATCCAGTGGCATCAATCGTCGCTTTATCCGTTGCCGTGACACCATCAACCTCGTAGACGCTCCATGTTACACTGCTGTTTGTTGCATTGGCAGGCAGAACAGCAGCCTGCATTTGCAGTGTGTCATTCTTGCTAGTGATGGCATTCACACCATTTGCACCGCTTACAGAGATCGATGCAACAGCATTCATCACTTGCTGCACTTGAGCTCGAGTCAACGCACCACTGTATACGCGGACATCGTCCAGCAATCCATTGTAAGGTTCAGAATTGTTTTCTGCGGCTCCTAACTCAAATAGTTTCGATGACTGTTTAAGCGCTCCGGTGTTGGTTGTGTCTTGGGCTACTAAATTACCGTCGATATAGATCTTCATACCTGTTACATTATCGTAGGAAGCTGCATAATGATGCCAGTTGTTATCGTAGTAGCCAGGTTTCCATGTAAACGTAAGCGGAACATAACTTGATGAAGTGTTTGGCCAAAATACAACACGGCCATTACCTGCGGCATCAAGCTGCAATCCTGTGAAACGGCCGTCATGACGAATTAGGTCAGCTTTTGTACCAGATGAGGCCTGAGAAGTTTTGAACCAGAACATTTGGGTCTCACCGCTCGCCGTTATTGAATTCAAAGTAGACGAATTGTTGAACTCGACCCGTTGAGTGTTTGTAGGAGTACCACTAAAAGAAAGCGCTCCTCCGAGCTTCCCCGTGGTCCAAGTCGGGCTGTTGGCTGTCATCGTTCCTGTGTTGCCGTTTCCAGATAAATCAGTTACGGTTGTACCAGAACCCTCGTCGAGCTTCCACCAGGCGGCAAGTGCCGCTAAAGGCGTTGTTTGCCCGCTTATCGTTATTGTAAAACTAAGATTTTTTGGTTGCTCAACAAGTCCTGCTTGATCGGTTGAACGAACCATAACCATGTACTGGCCATTCTCTACGAAAGTAACAGGCGCTGTATACGCCACCCATGTATTCCCGTTATCCAGACTGTACTCCGTCTTCTTCACACCAGACAGATTATCATAGACACTTGCTGTAACCGTGACAGGAGTGATGTATTCGCCATTTGGTCCGTCCGGCCCGGCTGGTGACAGAGTCACTGTTGCGACTGGCGCTGTTTTGTCGATTTTAACAGTTGCCGTCTTTTGGGCTTCTGTGGTACCCGCGTCGTCTACGCTCCAATAGTTAATTGTATGAACGCCTTCCGTTGTCAGCGCGATCGAAGTTCCAGTTTGCTGGGCTCCACCGTCTACGATGTAATTTGTCGTCACAACGCCAGATCCGCCACCCGTTGCGGTTAGGTTTACCGTGGTGTTTTGATTAACCCAGCCACTTGGCGCATTGTCCGTTGTCGTTAATCCTGTAGATGTACCGAGACCGCTTCGATACACGTTAATTTCTGCTGCTGATGCAAATCCGCCAACTCCGCTCGTTGCCTCCAACTTCACATAAGCTGCGTTTACGGGTGTAAATGTAGCGATTTTGAGAGCTGAACTGTTTGCCCAGCTTCCGCTCGTTACTTTCGTGTAATTCACGCCATCTATGCTCGTATACACGTTATAACCCGTAATGATTCCATTCGAACCACCTGCTTGCCTTGGCAAGTAATTGACTTGACTAACTTTATAGCTGCCTCCTAAATTTAGCGTGATCG
>NZ_JCAUAQ010000051.1:0-14268 GCF_059692035.1 Paenibacillus sp. J22P143 | reverse complement strand
CAGTGGGGCAGGTATAAGCCTGAAACGCTGCTGTCTTTTTAAGATTAAGACAAATTTCAAGAAAATAGGGCTGTCCTCAAGTAGAATTATCTACTTTTGGGACAGCCCCTTTGTAGATAACGTGGTCAGCGCGGCTTCGGCTGAATCGATCAAACTTATGAACTAGGATCGCTTGGAAATGCGGCTTGGACTTTTTAGCATCGGCAATCATACGCTGGAAGTTATTGCGGGCATCTGTCTTTGCCGATTTAGCTTCATCCACATACTCGTCAACGATGTCCCAACCGTTTTCGGCAGCGTACTTCTGTAGTGCTTCCCGTTGAGCGGGAATGGATAGTTGGCGTTCTGCTTGTTGCTCTGATGATACGCGAAGATAAATAACAACTTTCATTTGAACAGTCTCCTTCGATATTTGATTTTTGTTTGTTGCTGCTATCCACCTTTCATGGTCTCAACGCATCTCACCGTCGAGTATTCACTGTAAACGCAAAGAAGCCTGACTTCTAGCCGAAGTAGGATTACGAAACTATAGTAAAAGTTTTTAGATTTAGCTTCTCCTGGTTAGCATATTTACCTTCATAGCGGGTATAAACAACTTTGTAAGAGAGTTTTCAACTATGGGGGTATGTAAAATGACAACTAATCTAGAGAAAAAGCTGTATCTGGGAAAATGGAGAAAAAGAGCTATAGAGGACTACGCGAAATATCTAAAGACATATGATCAAAGATTCGCTGAAGAGAGCCAACAAAAAGTATGGAATACCAATGTATGTGCGTTATCCGAACGGGTGAAGCTAGAAGCGCTCTACTTTAAAATGTATTCAGGGCATGCTTTACACAATAAAAGATATGCATCTCTTAACAGTTGGAGTATTGAGAGTATGGCTAAAGATATGACATGGGAAGTTCATATTTTTATTGCTAAGTTGATCTTCCCAATTAATATAACTGAGCTTGGTACACTCTACTGTTCTAATGAGATAGAGGTCTCCATTAGTCGTGTAATTCAGCTACTTGTTAGTAAAGAAGCAGTTCCAGATCATTATTTGTTGGACTTATATCAGCAATGTTATGAGATTTTTATTGATCTGGCGGTTCCTTTTCTCTACAGATGCAATAAAAATGATCTAAGTAAACCTGTTGAAGTAGAGTTTCACACATATATTGAACGGTTTATGTTTATAAGATTGAAAGACTGGTATGTAAGGGAATGCAGTCAATCTAAGTACAACTGGCGTTCGGCGAAACGCGGAGAACGCAAATATTCTTCGCTCCAAAGCAGGCTGCGATGTGAGATGAAGGCGGAAACGGGTAAAGTAATCGGTACAAATCCAGACAAGTACATCAGAGATATACAAACTCTAGCATTCGACGATATGCTTGATATCGTGCGGGCATCCAGTATAAGAGAAGCAGAATGTCTGGAGCTACACTACAATAAAGAACTTGATGTGAAAGATATTGCAGCCCAGCTTGGATTAGCAGTAGGCACAGTGAAGTATTACTTGCATAGCGGTAGGGAGAGACTGAGACAGTGGCAAGAAAGGAGGGAAACCTCCTAATAATTTTTATAGTTGCCCCAACCTTTTGTCAATAAGTGATGTATATATGTAGTGTAGGTACTTAAGAAAGAAACTTTGAGTAGACAGTATCTTGCTATAGATGGTTTTAATTAAGGGTTAAAAAGGGAGGAACAAAAAGCGCTGCTAGGACGAGACAACGCAAGTAAAGGCGAGTGGGATGCGAGCCCTTTACCCGAGTTAGCAGCCGCCATCTAGAGCAAGATACCGTAAATCACAGTGGAGCTTTCTAGTAACGATGGTGAGTGGTCTCAGGTGCTTCCTTGGCTGAAGTCTGCCCATTTATGGACGCTGCTATATCTGTACATTTAAATTAGCTGATTAAGCGCGAAGGTATGTGGACTATTCGGAGCTGCGGATTTTGGACGCCGCGGCTATTCTGCCATAAGTCGCGCTAGTTTCTGCGTCCAATGTGCCTAGATGGTTCACTCAGGTGTAGTGGTACGAAAGAAGTTCTGGGTGGGACGAGTATCTGGACACTTCGGGCGCTGCACTGATCGTATATGATCTTATGTATCGACGCGGTCGAGTACTTCGGTGGCTGGAGATGGACGTAGTGGTAGCAGGCAAGAGGAAACTGGTGAGTTAAGTACTAAATAGAGCCGAAGGTAACTTGTGCGCGGCGAAGCGGAGCGAGCCGTAAGAAGAAGCCGAAGGCATGAACAGGAGATTCTATATGAGATGGTGGAAAGTGACGCATGCATTGCCTTACCACGATGAAGACATAATCGAGATTAGATATGTGCACGCTGAGACAACCTCCGAGGTAATGGATGTATTAAAGTCGCATATTCACCCAGACAGAGTACTGTTCGATCTGTACTCTATTTGTTTTGAGATTATCGGGGCGGAGGAGGTAGAACCTCATTTGGTTTGGACATATGAAAGTAATAGAGGCGATGCTATGAGAGATGATCTGGTCATTACTGCTCTTAATTGGCAGAGGGTCTTCGGCGTAAGTCCATCGGTTACTTCCTCAATTTCTGAATACGATGCCGCGAAACTTGTAGGCTGCTCGTTCGAAGATTACTGCCAATCCGTACAAGCTAATAGTGCAGTAACCAAGGGTCACGACTTTATTTATGACGGAATAAGGTATCAAGTTAAGGCCTGTCGTCCCAGTGGGAAGAAAGGTAGCAGAATAACAAAGGTGCCTAAGGCAAGAAACTACGCATGGGACAAGCTGATATGGATCATGTACGATGAAGGCTTTCATATTAAGGAAGCTTGGATATGGGATGTAGACAAGTACCGTGATGAACTAGGTCCAGTAGAGAGGATAAGCCCAGATCATATGAGGAAAGGGACATGCTTACAGCAAGATTAGCTATATCCCCCACATCAAGAGTGGCTAAAAATGACTCATTAAGAAACAGTACTCTGGTGGGCTTATTACCGCTACTTATAAGGGTTCTGTAGATTACAAATTGGTGACATGTGTAATAATTACGATTAGAACATATTAGTGGACCTGGAGGTTGGAATACCCCTCTGTAGTCATCATCGTTTAATTAACTGCCTATATCTTATTAAAAGGTTCACGTAACAAATTTTCACTAGTGATTACCTTGTTCATTATTCTTAAACAGAATTTCGCATTGCTCACAAGCAAGACCATCGAACTCTTTTTCTGGGATAAACATCTGACCACAACAGTCACATTTACTTTTAATAATCATTTACTTCCTCCTCTATCTTGCTCTCAAGTGAGAGTAGGAGGGGAGCCTTTATAGACTCCCCCAAGTGCTGTTACATATAACCGCTTTCCTTTAAACTAGCGAATTTGTGGTGTCCAATGACAATATGATCCAAAACAGAAATGCCAATGAGTCCACCTGCATCAACAAGTCTTCGGGTAAGTTGAATATCTTCAGGACTGGGATCAGGTATTCCACTTGGGTGATTATGAACGCACAGTATACTGGAAGACGAGCGTTTACAAGCCTCACGGAATACAATCATTGGTGATACTATACTAGCGTTTAAACTGCCTTGAGACAGGGTCTCAACCGCTATAATATGATTCTTTGTATTGAGAAAGATCACTTTAAATACTTCATGTTGTAGGTACTCTAGTTCGCCTCTCAGAAGGTCATAAACGTCCTGTGGACTCCTTATCACGGTAGGTGCTTGCTTTGGCATATTAAGCAACTTCGCAAGTTGTAAAGCTGATAGAAGTTGTTTAGCTTTTGCTTTACCTATACCGCGGATCGCCATTAATTCATGCTCTGATGCTTGTAGTAGCTCATGTGGCGAAGAGAAACGCTTGAATATCTCTTGTACTGCATAGCTTTCAGTTCTTTCACAAAGAGTGGCGGCTAGTAAGCTTTTATATGAGTTATTGTTCATGGAATGGACCTCCGAATAGGATTATAGGAATGAGAAATAGGAGAGAGCCTGAGCTCTCCCCCTTGTGGAATAATTGATATTTGATTATGATAAAACTGAATAGGATTTACACAGGGCGCTTTCCCGAGCGTCCTTTTTCATTTTCTTCAATTTGTATCTGTACAGAAACCAGCAGTGCAAGACAATGTATATACGACCTCCCTTTTGATGATTGAAGTGGCGTAGCGCATTCCATATTCGTCTTTGCAGTTATTAGCTGATGCTTTAAATCTAGAAGCACATTCATTTGGCAGATCCTCCTTTCTTCTGAAGATGCCTACTTAAGTGTGTAGGATGATATTTGTTGAAATAGCGAGTGACAAAGTTGGAAGCTAAAGTATCTTCAATCTGCCAAAATCTCTTGAAGAATGCATGCAGTAGATTCCCAGCAATAACTATTTGATTTTGCTGTACCAGCCGACTTAGTTGGGTGCTTAATTCTTCAGGTATACCTATCTTTTCCACGGTTTCATCTCCTCGTATAGTTCTCGATCAGCGTTTCTCGCCATTTCACTAGTTCAATCACGTACCTATTAAAATCCATTGCTAGGGGATACGACAGACTTAATTCATCTGAGCTATCGGCTTCAAGGCGTTCCCATTCAATGGTCACTGTAATCGCTGCTTTTATAAGTGCTTCTAATGAACTTAGGTACCTTTCCATTCTAATCACCTCCTTTCATTGTAAATGGGCATCTCATCACTCATTCTGCCTGTAAATAATAAGGCCAGCGTCATCCGTCTTGGACGATACTGGCCTTATTTGTCTTTATAATTTAGCTGAGATCTAAGCTTTTTAAATGCGTCCATATTCCTCAGAGGATGATCGATATGTAGATGATCCTCTACTGATCGCTCTTGATACATTTCAAGTAGCTTCTTCTGAGCAACCTTACCAAACGCAGAGCCCCATTGATTGTTGTTCCATGTTTTAGCTTTCTTTTCGATACTCAAATTGATCTTCTCTAAGCTGGGTGTTTTAAGCTCACATAACATGTACATGAGAGCAGTGAGATGATATTGATGAGCGGATAGGGGCTTCGTATCCCATTGTTTAAAGCCTTCATTCTCTTTGTTTGTTGTAACTTCTTTAATGATAAGTCCATATGTGTCGATCTCTACAAAGCCTTGTAGCATCCCAAACTGAGACGTAAACGGTTCAACCTTTATGTTCACCGCGCAACGGTACAAAGTAAAATCGTACTCAACTGTTCTGTTAGAATCGGTATGCTTATGAGGATTGTACCTCGTTAAAAGTTTTTGCTTATCAAATTTCATTTGATGGCTCATTCCCTTCTTTTAGTTGATCCTCAATTCCACGCTTCTTAATCTCAATTAATAACTGATCGATAAAGCCTTGCTCAAGATGAAGACGAACGGCGTTGGAGTATGAAAAATAACAGTAGCTCGTTACTCAGCAATCTTAACGATGACATGCTCGTTACCTCCTCGATTTATTTTCTACTAGAACTTGTCTTACCATTGCTCCTTTCTGAGGCTACTCTCACTCGCCTGGTCTATTCTCTGTCACGCATAGAACGCAAAAAAGCCCGTTCACTGTCTAGTTGCACAGTAACGGGCTATTATTACCTATATTTACTTATTCCAGTTTGTTACAAGCTGCAGAAGCTGAAGTACTCGCTTTCGTTCCTCATCTGAACTAGATTGCAGGATATTAATAAGCTTAGCAAAGGTATCTTTATCACTTACAGATTCAATTGGTTCAATGTATCTGAAAAGCTCAAGTATCGATGTGTTTAAAGCAACGGAGACCTTTTCCAAGCTTCGGAAAGTGGTATTCTTCTCTCCGCGCTCAATTTTACCAACGTATGAAGCATTAAGATCGGCTAGTTCTGCAAGCCTCTCTTGACTCCATCCTTTCTCTTTGCGCAATGCACGTATTCTGGCACCGATGATGCTGAGTAGGTCGGCCATCTGATCACCTCTATGGCAACCATATCGAATAGTTTATTTAGCATCTAGGGACTAAAAGAACAATAATATTGTATTATTCCTTAAAACGACAAATTGTGGTATAACATAGTACAGAAGAACTAGTAAAGGATGTAAATAATAGTAAACGCGTTCGTGTGCAAAGGAGGGGTGGGCGAGCTCAAACGTTTAGCAGAAAGATATAGCAAGAATACCACCCCTCGAGATTTTTCAATTTTTCGTTCCAATAATATATTTACATTATTTTACATATTTTAGAGGGGGGTTATATGCTCGCAATCATTGGCTTTCTAATTGCAATCTTTTTCATCTACAGGTGTATTAGGCTAGTAAAGATGTTGCTTATGCCAAGTTTCTGGCTGGGCGCAGCATTAATCGTTGCATTTGTAATTGTTACATCGATTGTGTTCAAATCATCAGATGCAAGTTCAGGTAATGGCGCAATGCAATTCTTTCTTATTACAGCAGTACTATTCATTCTCACAGTCATTATCGTTAAACCGATGAGGCTTCCTGTCTACTTCATTCTAGGAATTATTTCACTCGGATTATTCGTTGCAAACATCGCTCTAGACTCTGATGATTCATTGGCTGGCTCTACAGACTACAGTAGTACAAATGGAGGAGATCTAGCTCAAGCGGCGGCAGATCCATCACTTCATGTTGTAAAGCCACATTGGGTCAACGGTTACGTTCGCGATGATGGTACTTATGTTAATGGCTACTGGAGAGATGGTGATGGCAACCCAGCGACTACCCTAACAAGTAGCGAAGGCGGCGGTTATCTCAGATCGAATCCCGATGGCAATCCGCTAAACAATCTAAAGAAAAACTAACTTGAAAAGGAAGATAACATTCTCATGAAAAAAGCAATTGTGGTTGTTTCATTTTTAGCTCTGCTTGGATGCAGCAAGTCTACTACCGATCAAGCTGTTGTAGCCAATAGTTCATTACCATCCTCTCCAATGTTTACTGCTACCGCAGCTCCCACTGCAACTCCAGTGCCAACGCCAGCTGCACAAGCAATCAACATTCAGGAAACCGTCGCTAATATCCTGAATAACTTTATTAAAGAACACAAGCTCAAGAGAGATGATGTTAACGAATCTATGCTAAGCGGCATTGGCAAGGATGACAACCAGATTTATGTATTGTTTACGTATGCTAATATAGACGGGACTCCAGGGGTGATTTCTTTCTATGACATGGCAACGGGTAAACTTATTCAATCCTTTAGTAATGACGAGGGATATGCTGCTACCGAATTATTAACGGTTAACAATCCAAAGTATAAGAAGACAATAGCGATGAGAGTAGGATATAAAAGTTATGGTGTAGACCTGTTTGCGCTCGATGCAGGAAAGTTAATTAAAATTAACGGTATATTCGGAGATGGGTTTGATATTGCTGATATTGATGGTGATGGATTCGAGGAATTTTTAACTTCTGATATGATAATTGAGAAATCACAAAGCAGGGTTGAACACATAAACAACTACTATGTTTATAAATGGGACGGCAACGAGTATGCAAAGCAGAAGAGGTTGGTTGATAAATTCGCTTCAGGCAAATGGGGGACAGCCGATTCAGATGCATTGACGTTTTCGCTTAATTTCCTGTCAGAAGATAAGGATAAATTAGGTAAGATTACATATTACAGTGAAGGCGAAGGCATTCAGTACGATTTTACAGTAACGTCATTATCGAAAGATGCGCTAGAAATTAAATATACAAGAGAGGATTCTGGATTCAAGCTGACTTCCAATGTAAAGATGACGTTAATCGATGAAACGCATATGAGCTTCATTAAAGATAACAAGCAGTACATTGTCGAGAAGTTTTAACTAGATGTCGAGGCACCTTTACGAGGAGAATACATGATGAAGAGAATACTGATTACTATACTGATAGCAACAGCTTTGACAGGATGTGGTGCGAAAGAAATACACGAATTTAATGCCGTTCAAAGCACTGCTCCTACTGAGTTATCGATACCGACAGCAACACCAGTACAAACAAAAGCACCAGTTCAGGAGATACTGGCAACTACTCCAACTAAAGCGCCTATAAGTACGATTCCTTTCACTCCTGGTATGAGCTATTATAACGGTTACGATGTCAATGCCATTCAACCAACAGCATATGGTTGGTCAGGCAATACTCGCTTTAAAGCAAAGCTCGATTTAAGTGTTAATTGGGAGTTTGAAGCATCGATCAGGACTCCATTCGTCATTGGAGCAAAGGGAGAAATCTATTTTATTCATGAGCCGCACTACGGTGATCGCCCCAACCGAGACAATTTTTACTGTGTAGATGCAAACGGTAAATTGCTTTGGAAGAAGGAAGTAAAAGACAATCTTAAAATAGCGCCGATGATTGGCTCAGATGGAACTATCTATATTACAAGCAAGAATAATATTCTCGCATTCAGCAAAGATGGTTCATTAAAGTGGACTTCTGATGTCATACCTGATGTATCCACTCATCCAGCAATTGGCTTGAACCGAACGTTGTATGTGGTTTCCAAAGAAAAAGATAGTAAGGCTAACAGTGCGCTATTAGCCATTAGTGAACAAGGAAAATTACTATGGAGCAAAACAACGGTTAAAGAGGCAGGAAATCTCGTTATCAGCAGCGATGGTACCCTATATTTGACGGGGAAAATGGAAGATAGCGGCTTGCATGCAATTAATCCTGACGGATCAAAGAAATGGAGTCGATCATTTAATAATTACATTGATACTCCATTACTCGGTTCTGACGGTACGATTTACATTCAGAAGGACATGGGGACGTACACTTACTTACAGGCTTTGGATGCAGAGGGGAAAGACAAATGGAGTTTTAAAGTCGAAAGCGTTGACTCAAAAATTACACAACCTGTGCTTGGGCCTGATGGGACAATCTACTTCGGGACCCAGACCAGTAATATTTTCGCGGTATCCCCTTCTGGTCAGCAGATTTGGAAGCTGACAATAGATCCTTATCGAAAGATTGAGTTCAGCACACCTCTAGTGGATGCTGATGGACGTGTTTACGTTACAACTAAGGGAGATAGTAACCGCAATGATTCTGCTATGTATATCGTAGCTAATGGGAAAGTGGCGCGGAAAATTACTCCTCATACGAATTCTTCCTTTGAGACTCCAGTTGCCATTGGGGCAGATGGCACAGTGTATGTTGCAGAAACAACGATAAATGCATTTGAAAAGAAGCTGTTTGCATTAGGTAGGTAAAAATTGTCTAGGAGCGTATAACAATGATGGAGAAAGTAATACCAGAGAAGTTAGCGAGTGGTGATCTATCTAAGCAGTACGCTTTTGAAAGCGACCTTTCACTGATAGAACCTTGGATACTAAATATAATCAATTTAGAATTAGATAAAATGTATTACACCAGAGCACAATTGATCGCAAGGGAACCTGCATCCAACGTGTACTACGTTATTACGGAATCAGAACAGATCATAAAGTTCACTATTGGCACTACGGTCAGACTTTGTGTACCAGTGGACGCTGACGGCAATGTCACCAGTTACTTTATCTCAACTCAAGACAAGGCAGAGTGGCGGGCACACAATCCAATTCCTAATGATGGTATAACTACATTCACTCAGTACAACGCTAACGGTTCAAGCGGAGAGAGTAGTACCAGTCGTAGAAAATGGATTATGCTTGGATCAATTGCAGGCGGTGCAATACTACTAATATGGTTTCTTGTGGCAGTTATTTTCACTGATGAGAGGGTTGCTATTAGAGAAGCGAAGAGAGAACTTAAAGAGACAGTTCTAGCGAATGGAGTAAGCCTTGTATCTACGTATGATGTAAGGGCTCAGTTGATACAAAGGGAAGATCAAGAATTGAGGAAATTCGGTGAATATAGAGTAACGGGTGGATTCGAATACCAATCGAACGATGGTAACAAAGGATATAGAACATTTAGTTTGTATGTACGTTCTAAGGGAAATGAGTTTCAAGCTAATAAGCCTACTTTCGAGAGGGATTACAGTAGAGAGTAGTAATAGAATTTTCTGGTTGTAACCTAGAATACCTTATTTATATTGAACTTATTTCAGTTGATGAGCTCCCAGTTGGGCTCATTTTCTGTTTATTATGGATGCTATTTGTAAGATGGATCACTCTTAAGGAAGGAAAAGGAAGTTTAATGACGAATTATGGAAGATAATATAGTTCAAAAGTAATGGAGGGACACCAAGACGTGACTGAAGGCGTAGGAACTAAAACAATTCCACTATCCGATGCATATAAGGATTTAATGCAAGTGGTAAAGGTAATGGCTAATAAAGAAATAAAAGAGATGCAATTTTGTATCCAGGCTGAAGTAAATTATATCAACTTCAAGATATATGGAGGCAATCAGTACATCAAGGCAGTTGGAGACGATGGTAGCTTATTGCAGCTTATTGTGCCAGCCGAGGTTGCAAAGACATTGCAAACCAAACATTACTACGAGTTTCTGGGCTCATTTGAAGTGTCCAGTTCTCCCGAATATGGATTCTTCCAGTTACGAGTCATAAGCGCTTCGTTGCTCGGCAAAGATATGAGATTGGAAGCAAAGAAGCAAGCAGCCAATGAAATTATTGAGAAGGGCTACTTGGACAAATATAAAGATGATTTTACAAAGCTACGAGGGAAAGCAGATTGTAAGGTAGCTTTGGTGACTTCTCAGCAGTCTCAAGTTATTAGGGATGTCCTTGAAGTATTCAAAGGACGTAAGGGATTAACGTATGAACTTGTAGCCGTTAAGCTAAATGATGCTCAATTGATTGCTGAGGGAATATCTAATGCGAGCCAAGGCTCTTACGATGTTATTATGGTGATTCGCGGCGGAGGAAACGATAGCGATTTTGCTGTCTTCAATAACCCCTGCATAGCGCAGGCAATACATAATTCTAAAGTACCTGTAGTTGTAGGTATTGGTCATACAGATAATAACACCTTCGCAGATAAGGCTGCTGACCGTTCTGAGACCACGCCTACCAAGGCAGCTAGATTCATAGTGGACATGCTCGGAGAGCCACAGCAAGGCGCTAGAGAGGTTAAGAAGTATGTTCAGTACAACAAGCCATATAGCAGTAAACGGAGCAACTGGAAGACGTTTCGTAAGGCGGAAGCTGGTTCAGCGGCGGCACGTTTTGCTTTGTTATTCTTATTACTTGCTATAGGGGCAGGATTTATTTTCTATGTTATGCCGCTTGTATTTAAAAATATACTAAACAATCTAGGGTGATCATATGGCACGCACTTATTACGCAGAAGGCAGACAGTTAGCTAATGGATTAAGAGGACTCTTCGGTATACTCGCTCTAGTTCTGTACTTCTATGTAATACCAGGGTTACATTGGGGCTTCCTTGTTGGATACATTTTCGCTGCTTTACTGATATCAGAGATATTGGGAGCTCGATTAACTAGGAAGAGGAGAGCAGAAAAGAAACTACGTAAATCATCACCTACAAGGAAATCAACGCAAACAGCGACAGCAAGAAGATCGTCAAAGGAATGTCGGTCTGATGAACTCATTTTAAGTAGTGGTCTCAATGATATATCTGGCCAAGAGTTTGAACGCCTTCTTGCCCTGTACTTTCGTGATCAAGGCTATACAGTCAAGGAGGTTGGAGTCGGTGGTAATGATGGTGGGGTAGATCTGGTCATTATTAATAAGCGCAGCGATCCAGGCAATATCGAAATTGTACATGGCGGAAATCAGCTCGTCGGATAAAATCGAAAAGAATAAGAGGTAGATTGCGCGTCGTTTTGCTAGTACTCGTACGTGTCTCGTGAAAATTAGATATTGCAACTTCATATGTAACATTACAGAAAAAAGAGAAGCGTGGTGGTATAGTGGAAAGGACCATGAAAGTTATAAGATTTGTAAGGACGCTTTTAATGCTTGCAGTAGAAGCTATTTATAAAGGCACTATAAATTCTGTCCAGAAGGGGAAATATGTAGACATATACTGGAGTTATGGCCTAACCTCAACATTGATAGCAGTATTCCTTTTTAAATACGATACTGGAATTGCAAGTATGTTGCGAGTGTTAATTGCAGTAATTATATTGACTGTATTAGGATATGTTTTTGTTTCAATGCGTCAAGCTCATAGAGATTCTGATGAACGTCTTTATCATCTAATTGGCTTTTGGTTAGCATGTAACTATTATGTTGCAATAGTATCAATTTTGTTGGCGAGCTTTACTAAAGTTATCGGCAATACTATAGCAGTTACATTTTATATTTTTCTTTATTATTGTGTACGATATTTATTGGATCGCTGGGTTAGACATTGGCTTATTTACAGTTTAGTTTTCTTCTTCATGCCTGGTTTTTCAGCAGTTTTATGGAGCTTTATTGGAATGATGCTCAGAGACTTTACTCAGAATACAATATTTATTTCAAATTCTACTTTGGGTTGGATGGTTCTACTCCTATCCATATTGATTAGTAATTTTGTGATTTACTGGACACCTCCACAGCGTTTAGATGAGGTGAAGGTTGCTACATATTTTCTCTTAGCCATATTCTCGACGCTTTCATCATGCTTTTTTATTTCTGATTATGTAGCTACGTTTCTGTATCCATATCTTAAGGGGATACACGGAGTAACAGAAGCAAGTATCAGGGATGGTATAAAAAGCACAATTGCATGGGCGTTGCTACCTTATTTAATTGGCACTGTATTTGGTTGCTTTACTATAGAACTTGTAACAAGAAATCATAATAAAAAGGCCGTAGATGGATTGTCGAATTGATTTGGCCGATACCTTAGTTGAGGTTTGGGTCAATTTAGAATTTAGCAAATAAAGAGTATATCGAGGTGTTAGATAAATGCCCAGTGTTATCGATCAACATAAGAACACATTAAGAAGATATTTCAGACAACAAAATACTATTAGTACACTCTTAGGTGATATTGAAGTTCAAGAAGAGCTTGGGCAAGGAGTGGAACGGGAATGAAAAATCAAAGTGTATACGAACTGATGTCGACTGAATTAAGGAAAACGAGTCTAGACCTCTCGCTGGAATATATGGAAATAGGTATCGATCAATTATTGAAGTTAGAGATAATAGAGAAAATCCCTGTATTAAAGCAAATGAAATACATCTATGATATCGGGAGCTATTTCAAACAGAGAAGATTCGTAAAAAATATAGCTGTTTTCTTGAAGGAATATAGCGTCGAATCGGTGGATCAGCGGAAACGTGAGGATTTCCTTCAGTCGTTAGAAGATGAAAAGAAGCGCGTCAAAATCATCGATTATGTCATGGTGTATCTTGATACGATAAAAACGGATGAGAAGGTACTGCTATTTGCCAAGCTTTTCAAGAGGTATGTTGAGGGTAATGTGGATTGGGAGAAGTTCTGTTTTCTTGCGGAGATCATTGAGAAGGCGTATTACGATGATTTGAAAAAGTTGTTATGGTTATACAAGCTGTACCTTGACAATGAAGATTCAGTATTAGAATTGCAAGATAGAAACAACTTGAGTTCGTATAAAAGGCTTGAATCACTTGGGATTGTTGATCCCATTTATGAGATTATTACAATGACTGGCTCATCTCCATTGACCATCTTATACCAAATGAATAATGAGGGTAGCGTAATATCTGAGATCGTAGCAGAGATAGTGGGTATGGATAATATATAAGTATCGTAAGCGACTCGTGATCACATGTGTAAATATAGGGAAAAATCAAGATTGATGAAGTATGTGGATGTGGGTAGAGAATATTAGTAAGTTAAGCGCCTTTTCGGCGCTCTTTCATTTTGTTTAGTGAAGGCATACTTTCTATCTTTGTTGAATCATGATTTAAAAATTTACTCCGATAGTAGGTGAACTCATTGCTTTACGATGTATTCATTAGCCACGCAAGCGAAGATAAGAAAAGATTTGTAAGACCGTTAGCAAAAAAGCTAAAGGAAGTTCATGTTGAAGTGTGGTATGACGAATTTAGCTTATTGCCTGGTGATAGCTTGAGAAGATCAATTGATGCAGGGCTGACACATTCCAGGATTGGAATTGTGATTTTGAGTGAAGCGTTCTTTAGTAAGGAATGGACACAGTGGGAATTAGATGGTCTATTGCAGAAAATGTTTAGCAATAAAGGGAATAACACAATTATTCCGATATGGCATAATGTTAGCTACAGTCAAGTCTATAATTTCTCGCCATCTTTGGCTGATCGTTTTGCAATTCAAAGTTCGAAAGGTATTAAACTATAATGCTACATATAAACTAGACAGCAAAAAAGGAGTTTCTTAGTTGTATGACAGGTCCAAGAAGGAAGTTCAGCCCAGAGGAAAAAGCTCGGTTGGTACTGGAAATT
>NZ_JCAUAQ010000050.1:0-16489 GCF_059692035.1 Paenibacillus sp. J22P143 | reverse complement strand
AAATTTCCAGTACCAACCGAGCTTTTTCCTCTGGGCTGAACTTCCTTCTTGGACCTGTCATACAACTAAGAAACTCCTTTTTTGCTGTCTAGTTTATATGTAGCATTATAGATTATACCAATAATTCCGCCTAAAAGCATTGATTAATAACCTCTTTTGTATTTATTATTACTGCACTGCCTATTTTAATCAAAACGCATTTGAAAATTAATACGTTCTAATTATTATTCAGTTCCATTATTCCTCGTGGTTAGTCAAAACTGCCCATTAGAAGGTAAAATAAAACCGGATGCCGAAGCATCCCTTATTTCACTAATAGTTTAATATAGCATAGCATTAATTAGTTATTTTCTATATACTGTTCTGCTTCGTATCCATCGATAGGGAAATCTTCAACTGTAACAGCATTATAATAAAACTCACCAATTGAACAATTAAGATTAATAAAAATGTCTCTTGGGTTAACAGACTTATCTTCCCATAAATTATCATGGAATACATACCCTACTGTAAGTTTTTCTAAATCCAATACAATGAAATCACCGTTTAAACCCCAGCCTATTATTAGAAGCTTTTCAGCAATACACCGCTGATTTTCCTCATATAAATTTTCACTAGCCATCTCATTGATTTGATAAAAGGACACATGGTTGAATCTAATATGCTGGTCAAAAGAAAAATAATAAAAGAAATCTATTATTTCATTAGGAATTTGATAATCAACTAAAAAGGAAATCATCTTCTCTGATGCTTTTACCTTTTGTAGTTGCTTACCAGTAATACTCAGTTTTAATGCCTTCTCATACAAATTTAAGTCTTTATCCATCTTTCTTCCTCCAAACACACACATATATAATTTAAGTATATCTCAGAGATACAATGTTTCGTTAATCTGCCCGTTAATATAGCGAAGGCAGTCAATCGGAGGTTTGATGAACTAAAGTTTCTCTTTTGAACTTAACAAAGAACGCTTGAATGGTTCTGTCGGGAATGAGATCAAGTTCTTGTCATTAGGTTTTGACAAGAACTTGATCCCATAAAATAAAAAAAACGCGATTTACGCGGCAATTAATGACATCAAGTTCTTGTCACCCGACAGCGGTGGTGTCTAACGACGCAAGATATTTTTCGGCTGCTTTTTTCTCATTTATAAAGCCAGGATTAATTGAAAGTCTCATTGGTAAGTGCGAAAATTCGTTTACCCCTGCCCAATAATCTGTAAATATCCATTTTCACATATCTACTCTCTCGAATTAAGAAGGAAAACTGTACACTCTTTTCCATTAATAATAAGTTCAGTTCCTCTTATGCATGATATATCCCCATAAACAGCATTTATTTTATTGCTTAACAAATTAATGTCAAGTAGTTCATAAACGTACAAATAGAGCTTACTAATAATTAAACATTTGCTGTCCACAATCATTTCAACTTTATTAATATCCTTGTCTTTTCGGTCGATGTCATGTAAATTCCATATTATTATATTTTCTTCAGGAACCTCTACAATTTCATGACCTTTATGCCTTTTATCATAACGAGTTTCCAGTTGCATAGCCAACTCTTTATAGTTTGGATTTCCTTCCCTAAATATTTCTATAAGATTTTTAATCAGTTCTTCTAAGGTACTTTCAGATAGTAGCTTTTTCAAATCATCCCTTGAAGTATCTGTAAACCACGAATGTATATTAGAGTTATTACTATCATTACTGTCATCAATATATCCAATAGGACGAACTTTTCTATACAGGAAATCTCTATTCATATTACTCTCCTCTACTCTTTAAAGAAATTATAGGTTTCACCTAATCTTTCAGAAAATTTGTCAAATAGCATTTTGTTTAAGTCGACCATACAATAATCAACGATATGCGACATTGCCATCTCTCCTTTTTTCTTATTATTCCCAAAAATTAATCCTCTTATCTACCAAATATTATATCAAAAATGGTTCAAGAGAAATTTTGACTTTTAACTGCGAATTTTAGAGTCTCACACACGATGATAATTTGCTGGATAATAAAGCACATAAAGAATCTCTATGATATAGTTTAGGTATAATTTTTTAGAATAGAGGTGAGTAGGGTGTTATCTAATATCTTCGCTAATAATAGATTAAATATAAAAGATATTATAGCGGATTCGCATAAACGATGTAAGTCCTATGGTCTATCTAGGGATTTGGTTCCTGTTTTAGATCCTTATATATCGAAGGAAGAGTTGGAAAAACGTATCTTAATATTTAAAGATTTTATTTCTATTATACGTGTATTTGGCGATGGTGTGTTAAGCACTCTTTCAGAAACAGGTGTTATTATTTTAATTGCAGATAAGGATAACTGTATTTTGGAACATTTTGGTGATGACAAGCTACGTGATTTATTATTTCATTATAATATGGTCCCAGGAACTAATTATGAAGAATCTATTGTTGGTACATCTTCTGTTCATCTAGCAAATCACCATAATCAACCTGTAGCAGTTGTAGGCGAGGATCATTATCAAACACCCTTGCACGGTATGGCTTGTTATTCTGCGCCGTTTTATTTCGATGGAGATATGCTTGAAGGGACAATCACTTTAATGACTTTTGCCGAAGGACATTCCAATTATCGATTAGCCTTGTTAGAGTCGATGGTACAGTCCATTCAAAGAGAGTATGAACTACAACTTAACTATAAAAAGCAGTTAACTGTAAATCATATTCTAACGAGAAATAATAAAAGCGGTGTTATTCTAACAGATATTGATTACAACATCATCGAATTTAATTCCGTGGCCAGTGAATTGATGGGTCTTAGTGCCAGTACAGTCCTGGGAACTTCTTTAAATGCAATATTTCATAATAATTCCATTATCTGTGATTCTATTAGAAATTTACAAGACTTAAGCAATGGGAACATCATGATCAAAAATGACCACGATAGGGAGTTCTATGCTCTTGTAGATATTACACATTTATTGGATGATGGTACATATAAGGGTTCTTTTGTTCAATTGCATGATGTAACAGAGAAACGTCTTTTGGAACAGCACTTAATTGAACAGGATCGACTAACCTATGTAGCTAAGGCAGCAGCTGGTTTGGCGCACGAAATTAGAAACCCACTAACAACGGTTTCAGGGTTCCTTCAATTGTACAAAACCACGAATTCTAAAAAGACAATAGATACATATATCGATCTCCTTCAGTCGGAGCTAACGAGGGTCAATACCCTGATAACAAATTTTGTGGATTCTTCTAAACCGAGTACGCTCGTAAAATGTTCTGTAGATTTGCACTGCTATTTGTTCGATGTGGTATCTTTTATGACAGCTCAATCAAATATCAAAAGTATTCCACTGGTGAGTCAATTCGATGTAAAGGGTACCATTGCTGAGTTCGATAAGTCGCAGGTTACACAAGTTTTGACTAATGTCATTCAAAATGCTATCGATGCTTGTGAAAAGCCTACTAGCGGCGTTTCAATTTATTGTTCTACTGCTAAAGATACCTTTACTATAACCGTTAACGATACTGGTTGTGGTATGTCTGAAAGCACATTAGACAATATCATGACTCCTTTCTACACGACAAAACAAAATGGTACGGGACTAGGTATGTTTATAAGTTACAAAATTATTAAAAGTCATAATGGTGACTTCAGGGTAGAGTCGGTGCTAGGAAAGGGAAGCACTGTCTCTATTACGTTGCCATACTACCAAACGTCGGCGTAATCACCACTTCAAGGCTCTCAGCGCTGTCTGTATCCGCAAGTTTAAAGGCCATCCTTTGCGGAGGCCACTGAAGAACTTGTAGTTTTTCAGAGCAGCTAAGAGACACGAATAAAAAGACAACTATCATTCCCATTTTTTGGGTACGATAGTCGTCTTTTCATAGCTACAACGGCTTTGTTAGTTGGTTCCCTACTACATCAGCTTCAATATTCGCTTTAGATTAACCGTGAATATCGCCATAGCTCCTTGGAGCCACTTCTAACGATTCCCAATAGTAACCACGCGAACATTGTTTAAATATGAACGATACAATCCTGGAGGAAGCATTAAGGATCGCGCTGCCATGTATCTGATTAATGAAGCATAGCGCAGAGGATTGCTAATACCTGGGGGAACAATTATTGAATCTTCTAGCGGCAATTTTGGTATTTCCTTAGCTATGATCGGCGCAGCCAAAGGCTACCGTGTCATCATTCTAGTAGACCCCAAAACGACTAGTGCTAATTTGGCGCTCTTAAAGTACTTTGGGGCAGAGGTTATCGTTGTGACCGAACAAGATGACACAGGCAGTTATCATAAAACAAGAATCTCCTTGGCTAATCAGCTAGCAAAAGAGATTGACAATGCTTATCGCCCTGACCAGTGCTTTAATCTTCTCAACAGTGAAGCGCATTATAACAGCACGGCCCGTGAAATCATGGATGACTGTTCCAATCAGCTTGCAGCCGTCATCACCGCGGTGAGCACTGGAGGTCAATTAGGTGGTATCTCGAGGTATTTGAAGAGGTTCGCGCCTCAGGTGAAGGTTATCGGCGTAGATGCTGTAGGTTCTGCCATATTCGGAGGTCATACCCAATCTTATCGTATACCTGGTGTCGGTCTCGGCTGGACACCAATTAATTTGAACATGGAGCATATTGATTGTACGTATAAAATTACGGATGAACAAGCCTTCCTCACAGCTAGAGCCTTCGCCCGTAGAGAAGGTATCCTTATGGGGCCTTCAAGCGGCGCTTGTGCGCTTGTTGCGCTCAAAGTTGCACAGGAGCTTACTCCTCAGGATCGTGTTGTCTGCATGATTGCAGACGGAAGGGAACGCTATATTCATACCTTATTCAATGACCAATGGATGAATGAACAAGGCTTTACGACAGTTGTTGATATGAATACCATACGTAAAATAGCAGCGAACCTCCAGCCCTGGAGTCTATCCCCTGCCACACTTACAAATTACAGGTTAGACTTAACTCAGAGCCTCGAGGTTCCAGAATCTACACTTGGTATGAATTCAGAAGTTCTCGCCCGTAAAACGTACCAACAAGAAAGTTCTATATTTATGGATTAATCGTAACCATTTCCCCTTGGATTTAGGGAGACGTATGTTTTTCTTAACAGTCACCTTTTCTTGCTCCTCACTTCATTGTTTGTATTGAACCATGACGATCTATGAATTCGAATGTTTCCGCACATTCCTGAAGTAGTCGACAGAACGAACGGTTGTGGCCTATGTAAAAGGATGAAAGATCGTATCGATTCCTTCCGGGTTCAAAGGATACCAATACACGATGTTTCATGCGCTTCATTGTCAATTGTACGAATTGCTCTGCTCGTTCCGAGGCTATTAGCGTAAGGTACGCATAGAGAGAATGGTCTTCAGGCTCATCGAGAGGGCTAACACCCGCGCAAGAAAATTCAGTCACGATGCCCTTCTGCTGAAGGGATGTCAACGCTGGAAACAATTGCAGATCCACATGGATACTTCCAAACAATGTGGTCAACTTCACCTGCTTGCGCTTCTTATCTCGAGCAACCCATTGCAGTAATTCCTCTCCTCGGCGATGCCACTGCGCTTTGGAGTGTTGGCTCATTATGATTTCTTTGTCCTCATTGGCATTCATCCTCATCAGACGGCCAGACCTCCTTCGGATATCTCTTCAATTAAACAGAAAAGCCGGACAAGCAGTCCGGACTTCCCATGTTCTCCTTATCGTGTTTCACGATGAAGCGTAACACGATTCAACCTTGGACAAAACTTTTTCAACTCAAGACGAGCTGGGTTGTTTCTTTTGTTCTTGGTCGTTGTGTAGTTTCTATCACCTGTTTCAGTACACGCCAAAGTAATAACGACTCTCATTCCGTTCACCTCCTATCGGTAACCTCTCAATTGCTTCTATTGCGGCAATGGACAGGCTTCTGCCATTTCCATCATCGAATTCGGCAAGAGATCTTCGAATTGATTCCAATCTCCTTGCAGTTCAGCATCCGTTAATAAGCATGTATCTAGCGAGGCAACAATTTCAGCACGATCCATTTCTATCCCAATGAAGACAACTTTATTAATCCGATCTCCATAGGTGTCATCCCAGTGCTTAATTTGATCAGCATCTTCCTCAAGAACAGCATCTCTTTCGCCATCGGGTAGCGCAGATACCCAATATCCTGCTGGGCCGAACTGAATGGAAGGTCCTGCCTGACTTAAATTCTGAGCATAATCATTACGAGTCGCTAACCACATGATGCCTTTCGCCCGTACAATCTCAGCAGGCCAATCTTCCATCCAGCTCATCAACCGTGATGGCTCAAAGGGTCTTACTCGTTCATAGACAAAGGAGGAAATACCGTATTCTTCCGTTTCGGGGGTATGGGTTTCCTTCTCCATTTCTCTCATCCAACCTGCAGATGTACTAGCCTCATCGAAATTGAAGAGATGCGTATTCAGAATTTCTGCGGGAGTAACCATTCCCTGCACAGAACGAATGAATTTCGCTCTTGGCTGAAAGGCACGGAGTACACTTTCGAGCTCCTGCAGCTCGTCTTCTTCCAGCATATCGCATTTGTTCAAGATCAGGACATCACAGAACTCAATCTGATCAATAAGAAGATCTACAACTTCCCGCGTGTCATCTTCCCCAACGGCTTGACTGCGTTCAAGCAATGTCTCTCCGGAGGAATAATCGGTCCAGAAGCGATAAGCATCAACCACAGTCACCATCGTATCCAGTCGGCAGAATTGGGTCAAATCTATACCTTTTTCTTCATCCAAGTAGCTAAATGTTTGTGCGACCGGTAACGGCTCGCCTACACCAGTTGATTCAATGAGAATATAGTCAAATTTCTCCTCTTTGGCTAGCCGTTCCACTTCATTCAATAAATCCTCACGAAGGGTACAGCAGATACAGCCATTAGACATCTCCACTAGGCTTTCACTCGTTCGAGATAGTCCGTTGCCTTCTCTTATCAGATTGGCATCTATGTTGACCTCGCTTAAATCATTGACGATGACGGCGACTTTCAAGCCATCCCGATTATGAAGTACATGATTTAGAAGTGTTGTTTTACCTGCTCCCAAATAACCGCTTAATACCGTGACAGGTATTCTATGATCTGACATCTTGATATCTCCTTAAGTATTCGTAATTTTTATGTTTTATAAGTAAATGCATGGTTTGCTTGGTTGCTATTTATTCATTGAAGTGCGGTTTATTCATTTAACGCTTTCTTCAATGCTTCAAGATTTTTGCTCATAACACCGATGTAATCGAGGTTATTCTTCTTGTCCTCATCCGTTAAACCCTCGATTGGGTTAAGGACATCCGTTTTGGCGTTAATTTCTTTCGCTATTGTTTGAGCCACTTTGGGATCCACTAATGTCTCAAAAAAGATCGTTTTTACTTGATTATCCTTGGCAAATTTGATGATGTCCGCCATCTTATCTGGTGCTGGTTCTTCTTCAGGCGAAAGTCCAGCAATTGGCACCTGCGTTAAGCCATACTCTTTAGCTAAATAACCAAAAGCAGCATGCTGCGTAACGAAAGCTTTCT
The DNA here is from genome assembly GCF_059692035.1 of Paenibacillus sp. J22P143. NCBI lineage: Bacteria > Bacillati > Bacillota > Bacilli > Caryophanales > Paenibacillaceae > Paenibacillus > Paenibacillus sp. J22P143. The sequence goes on along the minus strand of NZ_JCAUAQ010000050.1, from coordinate 8,951 downwards.
GTTTGACACCTTTGAGAGCGGTTCGGTACGATTCATCCAAGGCTTTAAGCTTTCCGATAAACACATCTGCATTTTTACGATACTCATCTTTATGCGCAGGATCTGCTTGTGTTAAGCCATTTACGATAGACTCAACCTCTTTTTGAGCGAGAACAGGATCGAGCCAAACATGAGGGTCCAAAATTTTACCGCCATCAGCCTCTTTATGATCTTCTTCCTCTTCCTCCGGTAACCCTTCCATAAAATCAATACCTTTGCTTGCTTCAACAACGACGCGCTTCGTATTCTCAGCACTCTTCAGTGCTTGTTCTGCCCAGCCTTCAACAATACCGTTGTAAACAAACACACTCGCTTCCTTCAATTTTTTCATATCTTTCGCACTAGGCTCCCAATCATGCGGCTCAACGCCAGAAGGGATTAAGGCAATGACATTGGCATGATCACCGGCAACCCGCTTAGTGAATTCATACATCGGATAAAAAGTTGTTACAACATTTAGCTTCCCATCACTAGAACCCGTCTTAGAAGCACATCCCGTTAGAAGTACAGTTGATAATGCAGTGAAAGCGAGTGATTTAGCTACCCAAGTTTTTTTCATTTTCATGATTCCTCCAATTTATTAGAAATGATAAGTATGTTACATCGATTCATTACTCATTTGATGCATGCTGCTGAATGTGCTTTCTTCAGCTTGAAGCTTCTTTTTGTTGCTTGCTTTACTGAGTATCACAACAATATGTTTAATGCTTAAACCTGCAATAAGAACGAAAAGCAATAGAATGGCAATGGTTCCTCCTGGAGGTGTACTTAATTTATAAGATGCGGTTAACCCTGAGAAAACTCCCAGTAAACCTATTCCCATTGCAATAAAAAGGGACGAAATGAAGCTAGGCGCAATGCGTATGGCCAGTGCCGCAGGAAGCACAATTAGCGCCGAAACAAGAAGTACACCAACAATGGGCATAGCCGCTGATACAATCATGCCGGTTAAGACACTAAAACCAAGGGAAATCCATTTCACGGGGAGTCCATTCGTCTTTGCTGTATCTTCATCGAATGTAATCTGATAAAGCGGACGACAAAACAGAAAGAAGAAAACGCCTCCGATCAAAGCAACTGCTAGCATAAGCAGCAGCTCCGTTTCATTCACAGCAACGACAGAACCGAATAAATAAGCAGAAAATCCTTTATTAATACTTTGATTAAGACTCATGATGATTACCGCTGAAGACAAACCCCCGACCATGATGATCGCAACAGAAATTTCACTATAAGATTTATATGACCTCCTAACATATTCAACAGCAATAGCACCCAAAGTTGCTACAACAAATCCAGCAAACATTGGATTAATGTGCAGGTAGGCGCCACCTGCTACGCCTGCCAATGAGACATGAGAAAGCATATCTGCCATAAGTGCTTGTCTTCGAAGCATGAGATACACACCTAGAATAGAGGCAATAACAGCAATCAACCCACCGGCACAAAATGCCCGCTGCATGAAGTCGTAGTGCAACATTTCCATCTGCCATCCTCCTTCCTCTCCAGTTCAATAATCCGATCAAGGTAAGGTGCTACTTCGGCAAGACCATGCGTCACCATGACAACGGTTCGCCCGTGAGCTTTCACTTGGTGTTGCATGAGCTGATAGAAACCGAAGCGACTATCCTGATCCATCCCTGTCGTTGGTTCATCGAGAACAAGCATATCGGGCTCCTGTGCAAGAGCTCTGGCGATGCATATCCGCTGCTTCTGACCGCCTGAGAGCTCCCCAATTTTACGCTTTCGTAAATCCCACATCCCCACCTGACGCAGCGCATTCTCCGTCAGCACATCATCTTCCTTACCAAGCTTCCGAAACCAGGATCCACTTGCATATCTGCCCGAACATACAAACTCCAATATGGTGCTCGGGAATCCACTGTTGAAAGCCGAAATTTGCTGCGAGACATAACCGACTTGCAGCTTCTTGCCCTCTTCATTCGAAGGAGACAAGTAGACACTCCCCTTCCAAGGTTGAATTAAACCCAACATGAGTTTAAGCAGCGTGGATTTGGCCGCACCATTCGGGCCAGTCACAGCAACGAACTCACCTGACTTTATCTCTACACTGGCATCTTGGATACAAGGAATATCGTTATAACCAAATTCGACTTGAGTTAAAGATGAAATTAGCATACATGTAGTCCTCCGTTCATATATGTAATTATTACGAATATCAATTATGAAAAAATGTGAGAATGAATCACAAAATGAGTTGTTCAAAAACGTAAAAATTACGATATTAAATCATTAATCGTAAAAATTACTTATTATAACGAGAAATATAGCTTTTTTATGAAGCTGTGTCAATAACCAAATAAAAATACAAATCTTGCAGCCACCACTTTTTTATAATACAATTTAAATCGTAAACATTACTTTTAAATTCCCAGTAAAGGAGCCCTCCATTTGTGTAAAGTTCCCGTTATTGTTATGAGTGGTTTCCTAGGCAGCGGCAAGACGACACTGCTGATACGCCTGCTGCAAGAGGCTGCCGACTTCAACCTACTGCCTGCTGTTCTTATGAATGAGCTGGGGAAACAAGACGTAGACGGACATCTTCTCCAAGAAGCCTCACCTGATGTGAACCTCGCCAAATTACTCGATGGCTGTATCTGTTGCTCCAAGAAGAGTGACATTAGTGATTCCATTAAACAGCTATTAGTACGCAAGCCCGATGTCATTCTCATTGAGTTGACCGGAGTTGCCAACCCAGAAGAAATCGTTGATGCGCTCACAGAACCCGCATTGCTTCCATTTGTGAAATTGCATAAAGTCATTACCGTTCTAGATGCTGAGAATGTGCTCGACTATAACAGTATCTTCGCTTCGGACCGTGAACTCGTTCACACGATTCGCAGACAGATGGAAGTTGCGGATCTGCTTATTTTAAACAAAATCGATCTAGTCACAGACAAACAACTAAAGACTATCGAGAAAACAATTCGTAAATACAATGAACGCTCCTTGTTACTTCCAACTGTAAATAGCAAATTCGATTTAAACCTTATTTTCGGAGACCTCCCCTCTAGACAGTCTCAGCCTGCAAGTTCACTGACTTTTAGCAAGAGCATCCATATCCAAAAAATTGTAAATACCTTGAAAACAAAAAATGAGTCGACTACGCCAACAAAATCTTTCTCACGTATTCAGAGCATATCCATCCCAATTGTGAGTGACCTTCCTATTACTCAAAGCTTTATTGAGCGTTATTTATCCCATTGGGGTTATAAACTCCTCCGTGCTAAAGGTTATTTATTAATCGGTACTAAACGAGAATCGTTTCTCATGCAATTTGCTGGCAAGCGTATAAACTGGCAACCAACATCTTTTCAAGGAACTCCTTATCTTGTTCTGATCGGCTTAGATCTGGACATTAGAGCACTCGATAACGATTGGGAGAGACGTTTACACGAACTACAGTAGTATTTATTAAGATTAAGGAGTTTACAATGCCGAATAAGATATACAACACTTCGATGCAAATTATGGCGGTAATTTGTTTCATCTTAATCGTTCTTCTTCTCAAAGATATTGATTTTTTATCTAGTTTTTTTACGAAAGAGCACCTGCAAACATTTAAAACCATCTTCATCAGCATTCTCCTTGAAGCGATGCCTTTCATTTTAATTGGCGTATTACTTTCTTCTTTTCTCCAAACATTCGTCTCTGAGAAAGCAATTCAGCGATTTATACCCAAAAACCCTATACTTGGAATTCTGTTCGCATGTCTGCTTGGTATACTGTTTCCGATGTGTGAGTGTGGTATGATTCCCGTCGTTCGAAGACTTATTCTCAAAGGCATGCCAGTCTACATCGCTGTCGTATTTATTATAACCGGACCGATTATTAACCCGATTGTGATTGCGGCTACTTTCATGGCCTTTCGCAATAATCCTTCTATTGCATATTCTCGAATGGGACTAGCTTTCCTCGTGGCCATTGTTATTGGGTTAATCCTTTATCGTTTTATTAAAAGCAATCCGTTACGGATCAGTCGGACAAGTTTTGCAACCGGTCCAGAGTTAGAAAGCCATCAACATGCGGGAGGCATTTCAAGTAAATTAAACACATTTTTCGTCCACGCTTCGAATGAGTTTTTTGACATGGGCAAATATCTAGTCTTCGGTTCCCTGCTTACAGCAATCATTCAAGTTTTTTTGCAGCGTGAAAGCTTGCTTGCAATAGGACAAGGTCCAATCAGCTCCCACTTTTTTATGATGGGTTTTGCGTACATCCTTTCCTTATGTTCGACCGCAGACGCTTTCGTTGCGTCCTCCTTTCAAACGTCATTTACATCAGGTTCATTGCTTACTTTCCTTGTATTCGGTCCCATGCTTGATTTCAAAAGCACGCTTATGCTGCTTGCGGTGTTTAAGTCCCGATTCGTCTTGCTACTCATACTCTTAATTTCAACGATCGTTCTCGCTTGTTCACTGCTTTGGGAGTATTTTTTATTTTAAAAATTAGCCATAGGAGGTATCTCATTGAGTCAAATTCGTATAACCAGCTTTCATTATTTCCTTCGTACGCTTATTTTGCTTGGCTTTTCCGGCTATATCGTGTTCCTTTCCAAATCAGATGCACTTCAATTTTACATCGCTCCGCGAATGATGATCTATGTTAAATCAGCTGCGGTTATTTTATATATCATCGCTAACTTTCAAGGCTATCTAGCACTTCGTGCCTACTGGGGCAAGCCAGTTGCCTGTGAATGTGAGCAGCCCGTTTCGCGATCAAGTATCCGTAATTCAGTCGCTTACGGACTTCTAGTAATACCTCTGATGATCGGCTTTTTACTACCAGATACAGCCTTAAACAGCGCTATGGTTGCTGCCAAAGGAATGAATCTTTCCGCCGGCACATCCAGTTTGGCCAAACCCAAAGTAACTTCATCTACCGAAATTAACAACACACCGAGTCCAAATGAAAATAGTTTAGCTGTGACCGCTTCCCCGACCCCTTCAACGGTCAATCGCGACTCACAGCAAGATACTGATATTGAGCAATTATTCAAAGCACCAGATGAATGGAGCGAAGACTTTGCGAAGATGGGCGTCATTCTCTATAAAAAAGATCAAATCGTTGTGGAACCCGATATTTATATGGAAACCCTGTCAACCATCGATCTCTTCAAAGATATCTTTATAGGCAAAAAAATTGAACTTACCGGTTTTGTTTATCGTGCGGCCAAAATGACACCCAACCAATTTGTTGTTGGCCGATTTACGGTAAGCTGCTGTTCAGCAGATGCTTTTCCCTATGGCGTAATGGTAGAATTTCCAACAGCACAAAACTACCCACAAGATATGTGGATTAAAGTTAGCGGTACCATCCAAAATGGTAACTATAATGGGAACGATATTTTCAAAATCGATGCCACCCAAATCGAAAAAATCACTGCTCCTACTTCGCCATATGTTTATCCGAATTTCGAACCGCTTAATGCGCTGAAGTAGTTGAGGAAAAGTGATATTAGTCTGTCTGATACAAAAAGTGAGCGAATTTCCTTAAACAAAAATGATCTGGACCCTCTGTCAAGGACACTTGAAAAAAAGAGTGGTTTAAGTCTAAGAGGCCGACAATAGATGATTCCTGTATTGTGTAGTATTGTACAGGGGTCATCTTTTTTGATCCCCATTGATATCATGATATCGATTATTGTTGTAGTAGCGGATGTAAACGCCAATCTTACTTTGTAGTTCTGCTAATATTCGCAGCTACAGAGGTCAACATTGTCTTTCATATGACCGAAAAAAGATTCCTGTGGCGCATTGTCCCAGCAATTGCCTCGCCTAGACATGGATTGACCTAACCCTTTTTGCTTTAAAAGTTCTTGGTATTTCGGACTCGTATAATGACTTCCTTGATCCGAATGGATAAATGCTTTTTTGTGCAACTTCAATCTTCTTTGCTTCACGAGTGCCTCGATTGTGTCTGTAGCAATGTCCAACGTAAGGCGGTTGGATAGGTTGTAAGAAAGGATCTCTCCTGTTGAAGCGTCTAGTATGGTCGACAAATAAGCCGTCTCTGAGCGGCCGTATGGGAGGTAAGTAATGTCGGTGAGCAAGGCAAGCCCAGGAACACCTTTTCTAAAATCACGATCTAAACGATTAGGAAGCGTTCGATGTTCTTGAGTCGCCTTAGCCATACGTTTGTAAGGATTGGGTTTTCTATGAGGACAGACGAGGTCGAATTTCTTCATAAGCCTGCGGATTCTCTTCAAGTTGTAGTTCACGCCAAACTCGTTCTCAAGGGTCATCTTAATTGAACGAGAACCCTTTTTAAAGCCCTTTCTATTGAAGGCTTTCTTGATAAGTTCTCCAGCTTTAGCATCCGAAAGAGACCGCGCTTTGCGGGTATCTACAGCTTGAATGTAGTTGTAGTAGCCAGCGAGATACGTGAAGTAAATCGCAGAGGTAGCGAGTCGTACGTCCTAAACCCTGACCTACAGTCTCTTTAATGAGCTCAAATAACTTATTCTTACTTAGGTTCTTTCCATTTGCTACCAGCAACCTTTCTTTCGTGTCTAGCTTTTTTAACAATTCCACCTGAGACTCAAGAAGTCTAATTCTTGCTTCCTGTCTTGTAATCACTTCATCCTGGGATAGTTCACGCTTCAGAGGACGTCCAGAAGCTTCCTTACGGGAGTCGGCTGACATGTAAAGGTCGATGAACAACCGCTTAAATTCATCGGCATAGGTAATTGATCTCTCGCTTATCTTGGCAACGTATTTATTCGTTGATAAATGCTTTCGTTCTTTTTCGCTAAAGATTGTTTTAGACATGATGTAATCCCCTCCGGTGCTTACTTTAGTATACAAAAAAAAGTACCCATAGTCTGAACACTTTTTCAAAGTGTCCAGACTATGGGTACCAGTGTATTATTTACTATTGTCTTTTTGAGTGACTGCAGTTTTAATTTTCATGGGAGTTGAATAGGCTACCGATAAGCTTACCATTTTCAGTTCTCTACTATGTGAGATTTTCAGGGTAGTTAAACGGTTTAAATTCAAATGTTTCCGCACTTTCTTGAAGTAGTCGGCAAAAAGAACGGTTGTGGCCTATGTAAAAGGATGAAAGGTCATATCGATTCCTTGCTGGTTCAAAGGATACCAATACTCGATGGCTCATACGCTTCATGGTCAATTGTATGAATTGCTCAGCTTGCTCTGAGGCTATGATTGTAATATACGCGTAGAGGGAATGGTCTTCTGGCTCATCGAGCGGGCTAACTCCCGCACAAGAAAACTCAGTCGCTATGTCCTTCTGCTTAAGGGATGTCAACGCGGGAAACAATTGCTGATCCACCTGGATATTTCCAAACAGAGTGGTCATTTTCGCCTGCTTGCGCTTTTTATCTCGATCTATCCACCGCAGTAATTCCTCCCCGCGACGATGCCACTGTGCTTTGGTTTGACGGCTCATTATGATTTCTCTATCCTCATTGGCATTCGTCCTCATCAGAAAGCCAGACCTCCTTTGCATACCTCTTATTCAATTTCTTCAGTAAACAGAAAACCCGGACATTATAGTCCGGAATCTCCAAATTAATCTTATTGTGTTTCACGATGAAGTGTATCTCGATTCATCTTAGACAAAACTTTTCAGTTCAAGACGAGTTGGGTTGTTTCTTTTGTTCTTTGTCGTTGTGTAGTTTCTGTCACCTGTTTCTGTACACGCCAATGTACCCGTTCACACAAAAGGCTGCATGGCAGCCTTTTGTGGTTTGTTCTACTATTGTTACCCGCTAGTCAAACACGGTTAATTCTTCTTCAAGCATCATTAGAGTTTAATCACCTTGCCCTTAGAGCTGTTCTGTCACTTTTAGCAAACGGTCCAATGCATAAGCCGCTATAGCGCCTACAATATATCGGACCAAATCTGCATATAAGAATCCTTTTCCGAGTATTAGCCCGCCAAATAGAGTGTTTCGTAAGTTGATTATCCATTCTGCTTGGTACAATTGGCTGCATTCAATTACAAAACAGAACCCAATACTAAGCACCAGGGCTTTCATAGATAACATTCGGATGAATAGTGCACGAACGCCGAAATAAATCATAGCCGCCCAGAGAGCATCACCGAAATGTTTCACCACAAAATCGGGCAGCGCGGAGGTATTCATCCTCGAACCGATCCCAAGCATTATGCATACCAATACTGCTAGAAGGTACTTCCCTCTTGTTCTCACAAATCCCCTTCCAATCAATAAGATTTTTATCCAACTCTGAAATGACACTAATAATTGATGTTACTGTCTCCAAAAAACAACAAGATATATTAATAATACCATCATACACCAATCAAATTCCTCTTTGTACCACTCCGTTATACTGCCCGAGCTGAGAAAGCTGCCGTTCTATGCTGTCGGGAAGTTGCCTCCAGTTAAAACATATTGGAGTTCTTTAGAGTTATTTCAAGTGTTTCCCCATCAAGTTCTAACTCCACATGGTTGTCCCAGTTCAAAAATTCATCACATGTTATTGCTAATTTATTGTTAGACCAACCATGAAATTTAATTGTATCCATTTTTAACGGACTATCTACTGATATCTTATCTTCTAATGTTGATTTAATGATTTCGATATTATAATAATCAGCTAAAATGAAATCCCCTAATGTGGTTACTGTTAGATTTTGATATTGAGGCTGGGATTCATATTCAACTAACTTTTCACTGACACTGTCAAGTCTATATAAATAATCTGAAGTTAGAACAAGTACGGAATTATACTTCATTGATACTGAAACATCTCGTGGAAATCCTCTAAAGTTTCCACACCATTCGGTTAAATTATAATGCTACATATAAACTAGACAGCAAAAAAGGAGTTTCTTAGTTGTATGACAGGTCCAAGAAGGAAGTTCAGCCCAGAGGAAAAAGCTCGGTTGGTACTGGAAATTTT
>NZ_JCAUAQ010000049.1:0-17615 GCF_059692035.1 Paenibacillus sp. J22P143 | reverse complement strand
TTTGTTAATGTTCCACTGAAACTGCCCATCACCTGAATAGACATAAAGAAAACAAGACAAGTCGATAATTTAGAAAGTTTACGATTCCAAGCCAATTTCATCATCCCCTTAGTGAATTTACAATCCTACTGCTTTACAGTCCTTCACAAGTAACCTTTCTATTTATTAGATCTTAGTTCACTATCTTTCCATGGATTAACATGCAGAAAATAAGCACATTGAAGCGCTTACAGCGTAATTGTAATAGGCTTTTAACAATTAAAGAATGATATTTCATGTGATTTACCTCTCATTTCTTTAGCTTGATCTCGATATTCTTTGGGACTATTGCCTGTTACTTTCTTGAATACCCGACTAAAATGTTCCGCATTCGTATAGCCAACTTTGTCAGAAACTTCAATGATTTTATAGCCCATTTTCAGCATTTTTTTGGACTCATCTATGCGCAAATTTGTTAGATATTGAATGAAGCTTTCGCCTACATCCTTCGTAAATTGTTTACTTAAATGGCTCTCGCTTACCCCCACCATTTCGCTAATGAAGCTTAAATTCAATTCCTCCCAAAAATGATCATCCATATATCTTTTTGCCTTGAGCACAATGCAGCTATAACGTTCGTTAGCTTTTAATCTTTGATTGTGAATAATCTCATAAATTTTGCAGCATATTTGTTTAAGCCAACCTAGCGTTTCCTCTAATGTTTGCGATTTTTTTATTATTTCGAATGGATCACTAGATGGTGTTAACATCAAATCCCATCGAATGCCCCGTTGGTATACTGGTGCGCCGAGCTCCCATAAAAAATCCGCAAACATTGCTTTAGTTTCCAATGGATTTATAGGTCTCGATTCACGTAAAAGTTTGGAAATCTCCTCAAATTCATGCTCCCATAGTACCGCATTCTCATTCTCGAAAAGCCTAACAAGGTTTGCTCCTATCTTCTTCAAAATGTTCCGAGACGTGACAAGACTTGCCTCACTTTGCTCCATTCTATATCCTTTATTCATCAATATATCGGGGTAAAAAAACTTATTATACCCTTCATAATAGCTCAAGGATAACAAGAAACTTGCTTGTTGATACAATCGATGCCATTGATTTTTTCCGCACGTTACTTCACTTATGCCAGCCGTAAGCAACACATTCCCATATTGTTCAAACCGCGTTTTGACTAGCGTTAGTGCCGAATGGATTTGTTCCTGCAGCACGCTAGCGCTTCTATAATGCGGAAGAGTAAAGAACAAATAAACCTTATTCGCATCTAAGCAATGAGTTGCATGTTGGATGGACATTGAGTCCAGCACGGAATATATTGTTTGTTTAATAAAATCATCCGTAATCGAATTGTTAGAGCCATTCGCAAATGAAATCACAGTAACCACCTGATTGATTTCTCCTAACCATTTACATATTTCAGTCTCCAAATGAGCAACATACTGCTTGTTTTGATTGGGTTCTTGTGATATAAGCTGTTGAATAATTCGTTTCCTCTCATCCTGCAATTTGAAAAAGAGATTCTTTTCATTCGATTCAATTTGAATTCCTTGATGTTTTAATTCCTCAATTGCATTCTTCACAACCGGAATAATATGTTCTTCATCCATATCAGCTTTCACAATATAATCGAGAGCCCCAAGCAAAAAAGCTTCCCTGACATAGGAATAATCGCTAAATGCGCTTAACACGATCGTGATCGGTCTTCTCCGCAGCCCAGCGGATTGGAAAGATCGCATCAGTTCAATACCACCCATTCTTGACATTTGGATATCAACAAGGAGAATATCGATATCATCGCGCTGTTGCAAAATATGAAGCGCTTCATCTCCATCAGCTGCTTCGCACGTAATTTGGATATCCATTTTTTCCCACGCAACCATCTGATGCAGAGCCACTCTAACAAGTGGTTCATCGTCCACGATCATCATTCTATACATCCAGACCATCTCCCATGCCTATGGTAAATTTGCTTACCCTTTCATCGCTCCATCCATCAATCCCTTAAAAATAAATCTTTGAAATACGATATAAAAAATAGCACTTGGAAGCATCACGATCATGATTGCTGCACATAAAGCTCCCAAATCTGAAGAACGTTCGCCTACAAAAGTTGTTAGGGAGGTAGCCATTGTCGCAAGCGATTGCTTCGGCATATAAAGCTGCTGAACAAAGATATCGTTCATAATCGAAACGCCTTTTAGTATTCCAAGCGTTGCTGTTGCCGGAAGCAATAGCGGAAAAATAATCGAGCGAAAAATTCGTAAGTAGGAAGCTCCGTCAAGCATTGCGCTCTCATCCAATTGCTCTGATATTTTCTCTAAAAATTGTATATAAATATAGATTTGTAAAATGTCGGTTCCAATATAAATCAAAATCGGTGCAAAGATAGTGTTATATACGCCAAGTGTATGAATAAGCTGAAAACGCGCAATTTCTGTCGTATAGGTGGGGATCATCAACGCTACCATAAATAGAGCCAATATCAACTTTTTTAGTTTGAACTGAAACCGATTTAATACATAGGCGGTCATCGTACCTAATACGGCATTTCCCGACATACTGATCACTATAAGTAAAAAGGAGTTCCAAAGTCCGAGCAATAATTTTCCTTTTTCTAGCGCTGTTTGATAATTATCTAGATGCAGAAAGCTGACAGGTAATGAAAAGGGGGAGGTTGCAGCCAACTCGGCATTGCTCTTAAATGATCCGAATACAACCAATAAAATGGGAACAAACACAATGCCAACTATTCCTGTAAACAAGATATAATAGATCGAGTTCTCTAACCAAGGAAATCTCCTAAGTTTGTTTTTCAATTAATTTTCACTCCTGTCTTTGACTAACCAACTTTGTAAGGATGAGAATATGATCATCATCAGCAAAAGAATAAAAGCCATCGCCGACGCCAAACCATAACTGTTATGCGCGAAGGCTGTCCTGATAGCAAAAAGTCCAAACGTACTGCTCTCAATCCCTGGCCCACCACCTGTAATAACAAGCGGGATGTCATATTGAAGCAACGCTCCAGTGACATTAAGAAATAAGCAAATTTCAAGTACACGACGTATACCAGGCAGTGTGATGTGCAACTGCTGTTTCCAGAAGTCCGCTCCATCCATTTTCGCTGCTTCATACAAATCATTCGATATAGACTGTAGACCTGCTAACATAAGAATGATATGAAAACCCGAAAATCTCCATAATGAAACAGCAACGAGCGAATAGTTCACGACTGACGTATTGCTGAGCCACCCCGTAATCCATGATTCCAGACCCAGCCATTTTAGAAATTCATTCAGTGGACCATTGAACGGATTGTAAATATAACTAAACATGTAAGCTACTGCGATTCCATTCACAATGTATGGCATCAAAACCGTAAAGCGGAAAAACGAACTTCCGCGGATCGAACGATTCAATAATACTGCGACCACAAGGTCAAGCGGAATGACGAGTGCATGAATGACAAAATATAGGCCATTGTTTTGTATGGAATGCCAGGCATCAGGGAAATCAAACAGTACTTTTTTGTAATTGTCGAAACCGATATACGTCAAAATTGGACTATAGCCATCCCAATTCGTAAAGCTGTACCGTACCAATTGTATAGTTGGATATACGAGAAATAATAATAGCAAGGTTACCGGTACGAGAAGAAACGAAAATATGATTACTTTTTGTTGAATTCTATAATTCATCTCATTCACTCCTGAGGTTAAGAAAAGGTGCTATGCCTGTAAGCAAATAGCACCCATTCCTACAACTTATTATTTGCTTGCATCCACTGCTTTTTTCCATTTATCATTTAAGTCTTTTTCAATCGCATCTATCTGCTTTCCTGAAAAAATATCTTGAGCTGAAATAGTAACATCTTGCTGAGCAGCACTTTTTACTTTGTTATACAATTCATCTTGGCCCTTATAAACAAAAGGTTTGAAAGGCGTCTTTTCTGCCACTTTATTGAAGAATGGCGTATTCGCAGAAACATCCTTCATGGTAGATGTTTGTTGGAACTTATCAACGTAGGATTTATAAACTTCATTACTGAACATCCACTCCATGAATGCTTTCGCTTCATCTACGTTTTTCGATTTATTACTAACGCCAATATACATATCGGAAACTGTCATTGAGGTTAGGGGCTCGCTTTCTGCACTTCTCCAAGGCATAGGGAATGCAGCCAAATCCTCATCTGATTTCACTTTGTCCATATAACTTCCGTAGTACCATTGACCAAGTGCGGTCATCGCAGCTTTTTTTGCCTCGAATAATTGTGTTTGCTGGTCAAAGGAAACAGATAACGGGTCAGTGCCTGCAAGTTTTTGGGTTGCAATATTCTTAAGAAACTTTGTGGCTTTATCAAATGAACTGCCTGCTCCAAATGGTGCTTCATTTTTCGGCAAATTCGTTAAATAGTCTTCATCAGAAGAAAGCATATGCATACCGAATTCCATGAACGGGTAAGACGTCCAGCTATCTTTCAGACCAATGGAAATTGGCGTATATTTACCATTTGCTTTTATTGTTTCTAACAGCTTTTCGAACTCAGGTAACGTTTTTGGGACCTCAACACCCAATTCTTTGAAAATGCTTGGATGATAATAGACATATTCGGAAAATGATACTAATGGCAGACCCACAACTTTGCCGTCAAGCTTTCCTGCAAATTTATTATTCGCTGTTGCTTTTAAGTCATCGAGCGGTAGCAAGGCATCCTTGTATACTTGCAAAGCATTCGGTTTCATGTAAAACACATCCGGCATATCTTTTGCTGCAAGGGCGATTTTCAAATATTGCCCTTTGTTATCCGGTACCTTATTGATCTCCACTGTCACATTTGGTTTAAGTTTATTATACTCTTTCCCTTTTTCCGTCCAAAAATCGATATCGCCTTGTGATTCCCACATCGCTAATTTCAATGTTACTGGCGCAGCTGGTTTTGCAGACGCATTAGTTGATTTGACTCCCGGTGAAGCAGAACTTGCCGGTTCTGCGCTGTTCCCGCAGCCTGTTAAAGCGCTTAATGATACCATACCAAGTACTACCAAAGAACTAACCATCTTTTTCTTGTTCATTGACTACCCCTCCATGTTGGATAAATATTTGGTTTTTTTACCTGATCTAATCATATATCGTTTGTAAGCGCGATCAAATGATCGTTTATGGTAAAAACATGATAATTCATGTGCTATTTCACATCAATATTAGTAGTGATAACGGGGATATGAATGATAACTTTTGTACCTGTAGGTTCATTCGCTTCAACAGATAACCCAAAGCTTTCTCCATAATGCAACTGAATACGATGATGCACATTTACAATCCCCATCCCGCTAAAAGCGCTTTCTCTGCTGTTCCTATTCAATCGAGTTAACTTTTCTTCTGATATTCCTCTTCCGTTATCCGCTACCTCAATCCGTAATGTATTCATCAAAATCGTTACAGAAATAACGAGCATACCATCCGTTTCCTTGCCGTTCAAACCATGGATGAAAGCATTCTCCAAGATTGGTTGCAAAAGCAATTTCAAAATGAAATATTCATTTGCTTCTTCTTCCACATCCCAAATAATAGTAACTTTTTTGCCATATCGGATCTCCATAATGTAGAGGTAATGTTTCAGATTCTCAATTTCTTCCGAAAACTGTATTAGGATACCTCCCCGATTGAAGGAAGATGAAACAAGCCGCATCAAGGCAACTGTCATGTTACGGATATTGTCTACTTTACTGATCAGTGCCATAAGATTGATCGCATTGAGTGTATTGATCAGAAAGTGAGGATTAATCTGTGATTGCAAAGCTGCAAACTCCGCTTTCCTTTTCGCTCTTTCTTCCCATTCTTTTTGTCGAATGAGCATCTTAATTTGATCCAGCATAAGATTAAACGTGTTGCCAATTGTGATCATCTCTCTACTTCCGGTAGCTTCAATTTTAGCGGTAAAATTCCCGTCAACAACTCTGGACATCTTTCTTACTAGCATATGAATCGGCTTGGTCAAGCTTCTCACAAGGTAAAACGAAATGATCAAAAAAGTGGCCGAACTTAAGAATGTAATAATAATGACCAACTTGTAAATGTTATCGTAGGTTTCCGTAAGTTGCCTATATGGAATTTGATGAATCACCTTCCATCCCGAATTTGCAACTGTTGCAAAAATGACATGCGTTTTATCTCCGTTTACAGACTCGACGAATTCCCCTTCCTGTAACAAGGAGATTTTTCGAATAAGACTTTCGCTTATATTTAAAATGTTAGATTGTCCATAACTGGAAGCCACTTCTTGTCCAACATCGTTAACAATTAGAAATGCTGAGGAGCCATACGGATTTTGGCGTAAAATGTTCTCAATTGCCTCTCGGCTAAATACAAAATAAATTAACTCAACATCTGACAACCCTAGTGACGGTTTTGGCGAAAATGACGCTGTTATCACGTTTTTATCACTACTCGTATCGTACAAAACGTTGGTTTGCATGCCCTCGAAATGTACTTCCCCTTTCATAGAAATCGTTTTCATATACCAGTCCGATTGGCGAGAACTAACTTCATCCTCTAACAATGGGCGACTATATGAATAGAAGCCGCTATTTTTAAAGAAAAATGTTATGGATAACACAGAATTGTTCATAGAAGAACTGTATCGATCCATTGCACTTACCATCTCATTAATATCGGCTTGTCGTTCGAAGTCATCCGTTCGAGATAACCTCGATGCTATATTTAAAACTTTTTGATCAACTCCGATCGCTGCAGAAACATACTCTATTTTTTTTATTTCCCGCTCAGCAGAATAAACCAATGTACTTAATGTCTGCAAGGTTCTATCTGTTGTTTGCCCTAGCAAATCGCCCTTATATACTTGAAGAATCATAAGGCTAACCGAGGTAATCGGAACAACTATCATGACAAACAACAAAATATAGAGTGTAGTTGAAATTTTCCACGGTTGGCCGAATGCCTTCATTAAAATCAACCTCTCTAATCGATTAACTTGCTATAGAAAACCATTTCACCACCTAATATTATACAAATCAGTACGCACATTTGGACATAGAGCATTTATAGATGTTTTCGGATACTATTGAAATAGAGGTACGGAATTCGGGATATAACAAGCGTTGCAGAGCCCCAATCGAGTTTCACATTTATAATATCCTGTTTTAAAAATAGTAGCTGAAAGGGTAAAAAGGCTGCCTATTTCGGGTAACAAAATAAAGGCCAGGAATACATTCCTGGCCTTTATCTTTCAATTCTTTAGTCTAAAGCCAATCCCGTTCACTTGGTGAATCTAATCCATATTCATTCGAAGCTGTTTTATTGCAAGATCGCAAGCGCTACGATTGCTAGGTCCTCAATGTCAACCTTGCCATCATGGTTTACATCCGCTTTCTCATTCCAGCCTTCTTGACCTCGACTATTACCATAAGCTCCCGCAACAATAGCCAAGTCTCCAATTGAGACACCATTTCCATTGATATCTGCGATTATTAGCTTGCTTTCAAACAACTGAACTGCTGCTTCCAATGCGGTCTTCGCATTATTCACCTGCTGCTGAGTCGCGTTCGCATTATTCGCTGTAGCATTAGCCGTATCGATAGCCGAATGCAATTGCGTTTTGGAGCCAACCGCGTACAGACCATCTCTATTGCCTTCTGCTGCTGCATTGTACTTCACCTGAGCACTTGCTATCGACGTATTCAAGAGTGACTTGTCTACAGGTGTACTAGGTATAGTTATTTGGATCTCGTGGGAGGAACCGCCCAACTGCAGCTCATTTCCCGCCCCGTTAGCAATACTTACATGGCCCACAGAAATTGTCGTACTGGTTGCTTGGGCTACAGATTTAGCCTTAAATTGGATCGCGAGCACATCGCCTTGGGTAGACACGTTCGCACCCACGCTCGCAGCCACAATCCGGAGTTGTCCCGGAGCTGTTTCCTTTTTATCGATGACTTGAAACCCTTCTTTTACAGATGTAACCGCATCGAATTGCACACTTGAAGGGTCATACTGAAGTGTTAGAACTTGGGCATACACTTGCTGGTACACGCTTTGCGTAACGTCTGTCAGCCCCATCGTCAGAGTGAAGGTTTGCCCAGAAGTTACCTGCGATAAACCTGTCAATCTAGACTTAGGAGAGAGCTGAATTTGCAATCCGTTCAGTGCTGTCTGCAGACTGACCGACGCAGCATCGATATCTGCCTGTGTTGCACTTGCACTCGCAGACACGCTAGTCGCCGTCGTTAGGGCTGTTTGAAGTGCCGTGTAGCTGACGGCCGTGTACTGGTTAGCATTAACGGCTGCCGCTTGGTTCAACAGCTGCGTGAGCAACGTCTTGTCAATCAACGGTTTAATAAGCTGGATTTCTCCAATGTTAGCAAATCCGCTAGGCGTGTAATAGCGGAAATAACGGAAAGGTGTCTTGTCTTTTACCGGCACCGTATACCATTTAGAACTGCTGATGCTGCCTACTGTATACAGATCAACGAAGTTCGTTCCATCGTTGGAACCTTGGAAAATCGCTCCGTTCATCCGGCTTAGATAACCTGATCTTGGATAGAACTTGATAGTGTCGATCACTTGCTTATTGTTTTCGCCTAAGTCTACAAGCGCCCATGCTGAACCCGACAACGCATCGGGCGATGTGTTTATATCGCCATCGAACGCACGCCATCCATTCTGCTGCGCTGTCCCTGTGCCAGGCCATTGATTCGTAGAAGCATTGACCATCGATTGCGTAACTGGAATAGCAATCGATACTGTTTCCACTTCTTGGGGAATAACAGCAGTTCCTTCCGGATATGCCTCATAAAGAAGAATAGAATTGGCAGGAATCGTAAATGTGTTTGGATCCCCTGATTTTAAATGCAGGTCTGTTTCGCCTTTGAGCTTGTTAACGAACCTGTAGCCTGCTTTGGCGCCGGAAGGCAAAGTAAAAGCATCATTTACGTCAATGCTTATGGTTTTGCTTGTACTGCTAGGGTTTCTTAACATTAAAATTCCTTTTTCCGTAGCATACGATGCTATGCCGTAAGTTTCTCCATTACCTGGATCTCCGCCGATGAAGCGCGAATCAAGAAGCACGTCATGGTTTAACCCAGCCCAAGCAGATGCCTCGGCAAGAATATCCCACATTTTATCCGTTGTGTAATCGGAAGTTGGGCGAACATATAATTCCTGGAGGTTATATCCAGATGCAAAGAATGACCATACCTCATCTTCAAAATCTTTCAGGTTCTCTGGTTTTGTCATGTCTAACAATGGCCCGTTCTCAGTTCCGGTTTCATGGCTCACCCAAGCCCCCTGACCGAATCTTGAATGAACAATACCGTGGACCATAAGCGAGTTCAACGGATAGTATGGATTCTTTTGCAGCAGGTTCTGGCTAACTTGGTCACGATAATTCAGCCACTGCTGCCTGATGGATCCTGCACCTGTCTTACCCATATCTGCGCCACCGCGCCAGATCGAATCTACATAGAAGGTAAAGAAAGGAGAAGCCCAAGTTCCAACGGTCGCATTAATAAATACCGATGGGTCGTTTACCCTCATATCTTGTGTAAGTCTCAAGAGTGCGTGGAAGTCTTCTATGCCTTCAGTCCTGTCGAACTTGAAATATTTTCCACCTTCCTGGAGCTGTTTCTTGGTAACTGCATTTTTAAATACGTTATAGTAGTTTGGACCGCTCATTTTGAATATTTCTTCTGTACCGCTCATCTTGGTTTCTGTAGGAGGATTCATCTTTTTCCCAACAGCAACCCTTTTCGTCAATTTATCATAGTATCCGCCTGTTGGACTCAACCAAAAGCCAAGACTTGCCCCGAAGCTCTCTGCAGCAGTCTTCATCTTGGATGCACCATTTGGGTATTTTTGCGGGTTTAAATCCCAAATCGTTGATGCTGTAGTGCTATAGTCATCGTACCCATCGTCAAACAGGAAGTTTTTTAATGCGGCCCCTCTCTGCTGAACGAATTTCTGCCCCCACATGTTAATGGTATCTACTGAATTTGCTTCCGTCATATAGGTATCTGTAATCCAGCTCAAATCAAACCACGAATTATAATGTAGGAAGCTGTAGTGCTCATGTGCCCTTTCTCTCTCCAGATAGTACTGGAAAGCTCTTAGTTTTTGATTACCGGGATATATTCCTATAACCGAACTTTGTGCAAAGGATTGTCCCTGTAATGTTGCGTCTCCTCTTTCCACATAAGCCGTAGCATTACTTCCATTAATGTTAACCTTTGCTACAGGTGTTTGCTGAGCAAAGAAAACCTTGCCAGCAAAGAACGGTGAACCGTCAACCTCACCCGCTTTCTCCACTCCAGCAGCTGTGATGTCTATAAGCTTAACTTTGGTCACATTCCAGCTTCCCGTATCAGCCGTATACACGACATCCTGTATGATGTAATTGGAACCGTCGCGCAGTGTAGCGCTCCAGATAACCGTCAGCGTATTCCCTCCGCTTGTATAGGTAAACGGCACACTTATCTTCCAACCATCATAACGGTCAGATACTTTTGCGCTAGCAGCATTGCCTGCAACGCGTGTAAGTACGGGTACTCCTGCTATCATATCGGAGTCAACCAGGCTTGTCCCGCCTGATAATTCAATAGTAAAGAGATTGCCTGCAAGTATAGGGTTAACTTTTCCAGCTATCTTGTCCTGGAATTCCGCAAGGGTCAAATTGCTCCCCGTTAACTGAAACTTGGCCGAAAGTATTGAATTGCTTAACACATATACGTCAGAACTGGGATTGGTACCTTGTGCTGCTCCCGGGTCAGGTCCCATAAACCTTGAACTGATTGCAACAGGAGCCAGTGTCTTACTGCTGAATGGTGTACTCCATTCGCTTGTTCCTAAATAATTTTTGGATCTTACCCTGTAATTGTGGGTTGTTTCCGCAGAAAGGCCGGTATGTCCGTAAGGCATAGTTACATCGGTTATTACATTACCGTCGACCTCAATATCATAGCTTGATGCGCCATCAGGCAAACTCCAGCTTGCATTTATGCGGGATGTTCCCATCGGGTATGCATATCCAACCGGTGTTAACGGGATTGAAGTTGGTGCAGGCTCGGAGCCCATGACTTCAACTTCAACATAATGATTGTTAGCGTTTGCAGAGCTGCCGTTGGAGTAGATCCTGACATACCTTGCGTTAGTGTTGTTGAAGCTTATACTCTTTCCAGCGCTTGTTTCAACATATTCGGTATCTGTACCTACACCAAATC
Organism: Paenibacillus sp. J22P143; assembly: GCF_059692035.1. NCBI lineage: Bacteria > Bacillati > Bacillota > Bacilli > Caryophanales > Paenibacillaceae > Paenibacillus > Paenibacillus sp. J22P143. Next base: position 6,384 of record NZ_JCAUAQ010000049.1, on the reverse strand, counting down.
CCGCACTGTTATTGGTATCGTTGTTAAACATAGTCGTTACTCCGCTTGTGAAATCAGAAGAGTTCGACAGTCTCACGATAACATCACGGTATTTCCTTCCGTCATTCCAATAGTGCCATAAATTCACACCTGAAAGGTCATAACTCTTACCGAGATCAAGTTGTATCCACTGTAACCCGCTTCCGTTCGGATAATCCTGTGAAAACGCATTAGAGTTGTTTTTGACGCCGTCATTAATCGCTCCTAAATTTGAAAATGCAACGCTGCCACTCATTGTCTTATTAAGTGCTACATTTTTTATTTCCCCAATTGGAGGTGTAGCAGCGCTCACACTATCGCTATTTACACTTACCAACGATGTCACAAGCATAAAAAATGTTAATAGGACTGCCAGATATTTCTTTCCAGTTTTTCTTATCTCCGAATACATTTTTCTACCTCCCAATAATAAGTGGACTATTTAGAGTCCTTCCCAGATAATAGCCGGTTAAGTACAACGACTGCTTCTGCTCTAGTTGCTTGATCCTGCGGAGCAAACTCATGCTCTGATTTGCCATTCATTAAGCCAGAATCGACAGCAAGCTCAACAAACTTTTTTGCCCAATCGCTGACTGCTCCATGATCACTGAATTGGATTGACGCATCAGCCCTCATATCGTCCACTTGAATCCCTGTTTTTTGAGCCTTCGCTCTCATGAGCATCGCAGTCATTTCTTCGCGAGTTATATTCTTCTCGGGCTCAAATTCACGATCAGAAACGCCGTTGATAAGTCCTGCCGCATACGCTTTCTTCACAGTGTCCTCATACCAGGAGCCCGATGCGACGTCATCGAAAGGATTTCGTTCGGCGCCATCCTTCAGGTTTAAGGCTTTGGTAATTAAAGTTGCAAACTGTGCTCGTGTCACATTGGTGTCCGGCTGGAAATGATCATCATCCATACCTTCCACAATACGTTTACTGACCATCTGCATAATATCGGATTTGGCCCAATGACCTGCTAGATCACTGAACATTTTGGTGAAATCCAAAGATTGATTAAGTGTAATTAATTGATTTCCAAGGTTGTGATCCACGATTTTCACAGAGGTCCAATTAATTGTTGTTGTCCCTACTTTTTTGGCCTTAAACGTAATGGTGCCAATGTCGAGATCCCCTTTCTCACCATCCACCTGCCCTACTTTTGTATGAGCAAAAGTAACTTCATTGTTCTTCACAATAGGAGAAATGGAGAATCCATCTATCTTCGTATCTGCCTTGATCACCTCAAGCTGACTTTCGTCGAAGCTGAATATCGCTTCATAGGCATATAAATCCCGAATATTCTCCCCTTGCAAAGTAACTGTAAATTCGCCCGTAGATTCGGTATCCGAGGTTGTCATCACAAATTTGGGAGCATCTTCCGCATAGGCGGGAGTTAATAGTGCGACCGAGAAGCAAAGATTGCAAGCTAATGCAGTAAGCATTTTTTTATACTTCATCTTGCCCCCATCCTCTCGTAATACACGAAAATTAGAGGAGACCCCTGAACTTAAGGGTCTCTCTGATTTTGTTGCTATTCCATAATTTTCCTTGCAATGAATGCCAGATCTGTGATGTCAATTTGTCCGTCATTGTTCGTATCAGCGTCTTTCACGCTTTCCCAATCAGTGCTTGTGGACGTTTTGCCGTAATTTGCAGCCATCTTACCCAGATCGCCAATCGAAATTTTCCCATCATGGTTCAAATCGCCAGGGATACCGATAGGAAGTGGTGTTACTTGAACGTTTAAAGTGGAATTTAATGCTTTAAACTCATTCCCTCGCTCATTACCAAGCGTAGTATCTGTTACAGCGATTGACGTTGTAGTAACTGCATGAGTCAGCTTCGATCGAAATGAAAGTAATATCAGCTGAGCATCACCAGTGACAGAGTGACCAGCACCTTGACTTGCGGCAAGTAAGCGCAGATTTCCTGGAACATCTTTTACGGTCTTCACAATGCTGAAGTTTGGCAGCAATGCTTCGGCCGATACGAATTCCATCACATTCGGATCGTAAGTTAATGTAATGTCCTCGGCATACACCTGCTGCGTCACACTGCTTAAACCATAAGTGATGCTAATCGGCTGTCCGCTTTGTATGCTGCTGCTTCCCGTTAACGTCGTGTACGGGCCTTGGGGAGTAACAACCTTCACCACTACCGCAGCAGTTGCTTGCTTCCCACCGTACGTTGCCGTTACAACAGTTTCACCTGGGGATACACCCGTGATCGTACTGTTTACTAGCGAGGCAAGAAGCGTATTACCTATCTCCAACACGGATACAGTGCTCACATCTTGAGTGCTTCCGTCTGAATACTGAGCCGTCACTTTAACCGGTGTAGATTGACCTTGACTCATTTCATAGCTCGCTGCATCAAACGCAATGGTTTGCAGCGTAGGTGCTTCGACGTTCTTATAAACGTTCAGTTCGGAAGCAGAAGCATAGTTTCCTGCACCCGCAGTTGCTTCAAGCTTGATGAAAGCGGCTTTTACCGGAACAAAATTCACTTCTTTCACCGCATTATTTTGCGGCCATGCTCCGCTCGCTACTTTCGTATACTGGACACCGTCCTCACTGACGTATACGTTGTAAGCAGTAATCGTTCCGTTTCCAGCATCCGGACGAGGTGTGTAATCCAATTTGCTAATTTTGTAAGTCCCACCCACATTCAAAATAATGGATTGTGGCAGCGGATCAACATTGAACCATTTGATGTGCCACCATGTACTTGGATCTCCGTCGAGCACATGACTCGGGTCATCTCCAGGTTGGTAGCTTGCAGCGGTCGCCGTCATTTGCGTTTGCGGAATTTTCACCAAACCGGTTTGCCCATTTACGGTAACACCCACAGTCGCTTTATAACCGCCATCCGCTGTTGTTGCTGTAATTGTTGCCGTACCTGCCCCTTTCGGGAATACAAAGCCATTACTATCCACCATCGCAATAGCTGGATTGCTTGTGCTCCAACTAACTGAAGTGTTCGCTGCATTCAAAGGCATGACCGTTGCTTCCAGCGCAACTGGCGTGTCGAATACGTTCAACGTGATCGCCGAACGATCCAAGGTTACACCCGCTGCCTGCGCTGTACCGACGATAGGCAAGCCGATCACCTTCACGTTGGAGATGCTGGCTTTCGTATTCGCATCAGGCAGTCCGGTTATTGTAATTCGCACATAGCGCCCTTGGCTGCCGAATGTATCTTTCAGTACTTGGCCAGCTTCGGTATTGTTCATGCGATTTAACACTTGAATCCAGTTGCTGCTGCCCGCTTCGCGGACTTCCAGCTTGTATTTGTATACTTTATCGCTCTGTCCAAACGAAATCTCTAATCCTTGAATCGAATACATTTTACCCAAATCGGCGGACCAAACATGACCCGGATTGGCATCATTCGCCGACCACATCGTAGCCGCATTCCCGTCGTTGGCATTACTTGCCGGGAACGCGGGATCCACGCTGTCCGCCGTTGCCGGTTTGCCTTGCACAATATCGCCTAACGTAGGAGGAGCTACAGGAGTTTCATACACGTCGATTTCGGCAGCGGACGCGAAGCCTCCAACTGCAACTATCGCTTCCAACTTCACATAACGTGCATCAACAGCCGTTAATGGAACATATTTCTTCACATTATTTCGTGCCCAGTCACCCGTACTTACCTGCGTATAGTTCGTTCCATTCGTACTTACATACAATTTGTAAGTCGTAATTGTGCCATTGCCAGCATCGGAACGAGGCGCGTAACGGAATTGGCTAATATTCTTCACTTTGCCAAGATCGATAATAATGGATTGCGGCAATTTAGTAGAGCCGTCCCATTTGGTATGCCACATGGAACTGGAATTACCATCAATGGCTTTGGACGCATCTTCGCCCGACTGGAAGCTCAATGCTGAAGCTGTCATCTGATTTTTCGGAATCGCTTGAGGTATCAGCACGGAACCGTCCCGGTACACGTTCAGTTCAGCAGCAGACGCCAAACCATTCACACCGGCAGTCGCTTCCAATTTCACATACTGCGCTTCCACGGTTGTGAACGTCGCTGTTTTTTCCAGCTTATCCGCATTCCATGTGCCAGTAGCCACTTTTGTAAAATTAGTTCCATCTGTACTCACGTAGACGTTATAAGCTGTAATAATACCGTCCGTCCCCAAATATTGCCTAGGCAAATATTTTAATTTATTCACGGAGTACTTCGTACCGAGATTAAGTGTGATCGACTGTGGCAGTGGTCCACTGCCATCCAGCTTGGTGCTCCAAATCGTTTCCGTACTGCCATCCAGCGCATTGGCGATAGGAGCAGTCGTATCAACACTCGAAGCCGTTGCCACGATGTCATCTTGCATAATTTTGGTCGGATCGTTATCTGGTTCAGGCAATGGTATAACTGTCGCGTCTGTAAGCGGTGTGATATCTGCCTCAAAACCAGCTACTTTCAATTCGAATCCTTGATCCGCCCTCATATCCGGTGTTTTCACATACAGGATGCCGCCTTTATCCGTTGGATCGAAGTACCAACCGTTTGCGGATGACGTCCATGCAGTTTTAGTTGCCAATTCCGTATAAGCCGAGCCGTCAACAGTAACGCTCGCCGGTTTCGCATGCATATGAATTTGGAATTGATTTGTACGTGCTGCCAATTTACCGTTGTATTCGCCTACGCTTGCGCCTACTTGAACTTTCAGGTCACCTGTTCCTGTTTCAGGCGCAATCGATGTAATGACTGTTTTCGCAAATTTACCAGTGCGGTGTTCCCTAGTCACGCCGTCATCTTCGTACATGGTAAAGCTGGAAGTTTTGTACGGATAGATGTCGTATGTAATGGGATTCGGTGGCACTTGCCCGTCATATAACGTTTCCGGGTACATCGGGATGATGGCTCCTGCCTTAACAAGAAGCGGCAGCACATTCAACGGCGCATTGTATTCATCAAGCATTTTAGAGCCGTAATGTTCCGTGCCTGTCCAGTAGTCAATCCATTTACCTTTCGGAAGGTAAATACCATTCCTAATCGACGTATCTTTGTAAACAGGTGCAACCAGCAAAGACGAGCCAGACATGAATTGATACTGTGTCAGCGTGTTCTTCGTATTCGGATCATTCGGGAATTCGTAAACCATCCCTCTCGTAAACGGTGCTCCCGACTCATAAGTTTCGTTCAAATTGGTGTAGAAGTAAGGCGTTAAGCGCTGTCTGAGCTTTAAAATATCGCGATTATAGCTTGTGTAAGGCTCTCCATAGCGCCACGGTTGTTTATCTACGGATGCCCATCCGGACATACTCATCAGGATCGGCGTGAAGGCTTTCCACTGCAAATCGCGTACATACGTCTTTGCGCTACCGCCGAAAATCCCGTCCACGTCACCTGTCGCGTACGGTATGCCTGAAAGCCCGGCTCCGATCATCGATGGAATATGAAAGCGGATATACTCCCAGTTCCCGGATTGGTCGCCTGACCACACGGTTGAATAACGCTGTGTACCCGCCCATCCGCCAACGGACCATACGAATCCACGAGAGTTAGAATTGCTCTCGACGCCTTGATGAGCCTGCTTCGTAGCATCCAGCGCAAAGTCGTACCCAGGTCCGACCCAAGCAACGTCCAGTTTGTTCAAACGCGTACCTGCCACGCCTACTTCTGTTGCAATATTAGCAAGGCCATTCTGCGTCCACAATCCTGTGTAAAAGCCCAAATCATGAAGCTGTGCGACAGTGCTTGGCAGCTGCACATAGCCACAACCATATCCGTCGTTCGGCAGCAGCCACCCGCCCGGCATGTCATTGTCGCGAAAGCCTTGAGCCACTTTCAACACATCCGGCGTCGTTAGTTTATTCGTTTTGTTAGCGCCAGTGTTGCTTGTGTTATAACAATCCGCATCACCCATGCTCATTCCCCATCTGGGAATAAGGGAAGGCTTGCCGGTCAAATCCGTGTAACCATTCAAAATATCTTTGAACGTATCGCCGTAAAAATAGTACGCATCAAAGCGGTTCTCATTGTGTGTCAACTGAGCGGGGCTGCCGAAATCGTAAGTTCCGACTTGGAACGTATTCCGGAGTACACCATAGCCAGCCGTGCTCAGATAAAATGGAGACGGATTGGATACGGTGCCACTGCCCCAGTCGCCGTAATTATTGGCGATCTTAATCGTCTTATCGCGGTGAGAGAAGAATCCATTCTGCATCCCTCCGCCGTAGTAATATTCATCCGCACCTCTGATGAGCTTCTGAGTTGTCGAAGATGAGCTGTAGCTAAGCGGTGATTCCTCTTGCCATACAACTGTGGTGTTGTCGCTTTTATACATCGCGAATTTGAGAGGGCTTTTATAAGCACGCATAACAAATTTGCCCGTTGTGATTTTGTAG
>NZ_JCAUAQ010000048.1:0-20028 GCF_059692035.1 Paenibacillus sp. J22P143 | reverse complement strand
TGAAAAGGTTCCACGGTATGGACATAGCCAAATACCGGGGCCTATTTCGCATGCGAATACAGGCATATCTTACCGCATTCGTCGTGAATGTGAAGCGAATGGTCAAGTTAAAAGATAAAAAGCAGCCCGCCCTCTGACGAGAACGGACTGCTTTTTATCTTTATCTCATACTTTTTCCATTTCGAAGATCCAATTCAGACAAAAGTAAGGCTTTTGCAGTGCTCTCATAGCGGGGCCCTATTAAGACTCATTATGTCAGCATGCGTACAGCGTAAACATCCTTACAAAAGCCCCGCAGCCCGTTGTAGATGCGCGGCACCTTCGCCTCCTTGGAAACGAGACCAAATACGGTTGGCCCACTGCCTGACATCAACACACCGTCCGCACCCAAGCGTTGCATGCACTCCTTGAGATGTCTAACCTCTGGATAGAGATCCAATGTCACTTCCTCTAGCACATTGCCTAGATTGTCACACAGACGATCAAACTGCTTGTCCCGAATCGCATTTAACACACCATGTGTGGAAGGATGATTCTTAATTTCTCGTGCGTTCAGCTTCCCATAGATCTCTGAAGTTGACACATTGATCGGCGGCTTGGCCAGCACGACCCAGCACTGAGGCGGAGCCGAGATATGCTCCAACTTTTCGCCGCGACCTGTCGCAAGGGCAGTCCCTCCTGTCACACAGAAAGGCACATCGGAGCCAAGCTCTGCACCAAGCACCTGAAGCTCCTCATTAGGGATGTTTAGGTTCCAAAGACGATTGAGACCTCGTAGCGTTGCTGCCGCGTCACTGCTGCCGCCAGCCAAACCGGCAGCCACAGGAATACGCTTGTCCAAGTGAATGTAGACGCCTTGTTTGACGTCATAGCGGTCCTTAATGAGACGTGCAGCCTGAAAGGCCAAGTTCTTCTCATCAAGCGGAATATAGCCCGCCTGGCTCGATATGATAATCGTGTCACGTGCCAGTTCCTGCATTTCGATCCGATCTGCAAGATCCACCATCGTCATCACCATCTCAACTTCATGGTAGCCGTCTGGCCTTTTATGTAAAACATCAAGAGACAAATTAATTTTAGCCGGTGCTTTCTCAAAAATCTTCATCCAATCACCTTCTTTTGCTCGATTGCCATTGAGATATTATAACAAAAGCGCAAAAAAAAAGCTAAAGCAATTGCTTTAGCTATAATACGGACGCTGCCCCGCTTGGCCTGACTGCTGGTAGCCAGTTGGTGGTTGATGCGTGTTATACGATGGCGTATAGCTCTGCCCGTTAAATGCAGGCTGACCAACCGTCTGCTGACGGTAGTTAGTTGGTGCAACCTGAGCGTGTGTGGCAGTTGATACATGTTGCTTCGCCAGATGCTCCTCTGCAATTTGAATCGCCCGCTTCACCATATTCCCCGCATCCTTCGTGCGAATGCCAGACCAACCTTCACGCTGCACAACATCGTAGAAACCAAGATCCTTCGCTAATTCATATTTAAAGCTTTCGGACATGACACTTCTTCTTCGACTCATACCAAATCCCCCTTATCATTTTCGCAAAATGAACTCTGCAACCATCATAAGCAGTGATTGATGACGATTTCGATTAGTATGCCCCCTCGCTGTACGTCCATGCACCATACCATCCATAAAGCCACCATGATCAAACATCTCTATACCTCTATACAAAGCAAAAACAGACCACGAGGGTCTGTTCAATATCGGAACGCTGTTAAGCTAATGCTGTATGTAAGTGATGCGAACCTGACCATCATCGTTGCATACGGTAACTTCGACGGATTCGGTGAGGATATCGGCGTAGCTGTATGACACTCGTTTGAAGGCGTGGGATTCTTGATCTAATTTCACAATAAACACAGAAGGGTAGGTTTCTTCTAAAACACCAGAACGCTCGACAGTCTTACGACGGCCACCATTCGCTCTCAACATGATCTTCTGCCCAACATGGGGCTCCAAACTGCGTTTGATTTCCAATAGCGCATTTTTTGCCATTGTCAACTACCACCTCTTTCCTTGTCAATTATAACCCATTCAGCCATTCATGTCAAACAAGGGCAAATATTATATCAGCACCTCAATCCCGTTGTCAACGGCATTTTTGCTCAATTTCCGATTTCCCCTCCCTTCAGGTTGTCACCAATGTTCGCAAATTATTCACACTTTTCCAGTTAACGAGAAACTTCTTGATAATGCCTTAAGAAAGAGCGCACTTTCCAAGTTCGATCCGAAGTAAACACAGGCAACCTAATGCTTTTTACACGCAAAAAAAAGAACACCCCTCTGTCATCCCCTCCACGGAGTCAATGACAAATAAGTGTTTCTCGAGCGCCTAACTAAGCTAAATAGACTCATCCGTATGCTGAATACCAGGAACTCCCATCCGATAGCTGCCACGCGTCTCCACCCCACCTAGACCCTCTAAGCCGGTTACGGTCAAGTCCATGATATCCAACATCGAGATCGTTTCTTTTGTCGGGGTATAGGACAGCTTGGCAGCGATGCAGAGCGGATCTAAGGCGTGAATGAGAATGCGAGCAGGAGAACTTGCGAAATTAGCCCCAGCCCGTAATAAGGCTTCAAAATGTGACTGACATGCGCCCGCCACAATAATCAATGAATCACGATTTCGCTCATATTGTCTAGCTACTCGAACCGCATTCACAAAGTTTTGGGAATTCTTATAGCTCGACAGATTGCTTGGGCTAACGCTTTGCCGACTTTTCAAAATGCCATCATGACCTGTGATGACAACGATGTCCGGTTTATATTGAGGAAGCAATCTTTGCAGTGCTTCCGCCATTTGCACCTCAGGAATGAAAAAACCTTCTGCTGGCACGCGTAATTCGCCGTAGAGCTGCATACTTTTGCGCAGGTAACTTGGATCGCCATCTAGATGAAGCACCCTTCCCGGCACTTCAAAATAGCTGTTATTATTATTATTGGGTTGAGGCTTATGTTTATGGCTGATGGCTAACTGATTTTTCTCCTGCAACTGCACTTGAGACACTGCCAGCCGACGCAGCGACTCACGAAACTCAGGCGAGCTCGATCTCGGATGATCTACGGTCTCTTTAAGATTCGTTTTTGTCAGATCCGAAAGCGGCGCATCTGCTAGCAACCGATAATCGACTCCTCGCAGAATGGCCTTGAGATGCTCAATTCGTTCAATTTTAAACACGACGTCTCCGCCATAGGAAATACGGGTCACAAAATCTCCTTGCCTCATCGCACAAATCCCCTCCTAGGGGTATCCTATGGCGAGACTAGGCATTTGGTGCGGGTTATTTGCAGCCGTGCGCACGAAGAGCCGATGACAAGCGCGCGAATTCCTCCATGCTGAGTGTTTCACCGCGACGGGAAGGCTCGATCTGAATGCTGTGCAGCAAAGCTTCCAGCTCAGGCTTGTTCTCTTTGGAAAAGAACCTCGCCGCGAGGTTGTTGTACAAGGTCTTGCGACGCTGAACGAAGGATGCTTGGACGACAGCGAAGAAGAAGTCCACGTCCGCCACTTCGACTGGCGGCGCTTGACGTACACGCAGCCGGATGACGGCGGAATCTACGTTCGGCTGTGGCACGAAGACGGTGCGAGGCACGATGGTGACGAGCTCCGGCTCGCAGTAGAACTGCACGGCAATGCTAAGGCTGCCGTAATCCTTGGTGCCTGGACGAGCCGCCATGCGGTCGGCCACTTCTTTTTGGATCATCACGACGATATTCTCCAGCGGAAGCTTCTCTTCGAGAAGCTTCATGATGATCGGCGTCGTAATGTAGTAGGGCAGGTTGGCGACGACACTGACGCCCTCCACGCCTTCGAAATGCTGCTGGAACAGCTCCTGCAGGTTCGTCTTCAAGATATCCCCATGAACGACTGTAGCATGGGGGTATGGCGCCAGCGTCTCGTCCAGAATAGACAGTAGGCGCTGATCGATCTCGACGGCCAGCACGCGGCCAGCGAGCTTGGCCAGCTGCTGTGTGAGCGCGCCGATGCCGGGGCCGATCTCGAGCGCAGCCTTCGTAGGCCCTAGCTCAGCGGCCATGACGATCTTGCTCAATATATTTTGATCAATCAAGAAGTTCTGGCCCAAGCTTTTCTTCAGCACGAGGCCATTTTTCTTAATAATTTGTTTCGTTTTACTTGGTGTAGCTACATCTTCTGCGGTTACAATCACTTCTTGCCCGGATATCGTCATAGGATAGACCTCGTTATCTATAGGTTCTCGTTCTCATAATTAAATTTGATTCAATTCAAATGCTCGAGCGCCGCTTCGAATTCCTCTCGCGAAATCTGAAACATCGCGCAGCGCTTATAAAATTGCTTGCCATTGCAATAACCAATGCCTAAGGCGTTGCCTACGGCCAAGCGGCGTGCCGCCGCATCCGGATGAACGATAAGGCCCGCACCGATCAAATCCTCCATCGTCAGCTGAGAGACCGCTGCGTCGTACTCTGTCCGCAGGCTCTGAAGCGCCTGACGGATCGTGTCCGGCGTCGCGTTCTCGACGCCAATGTCGCCTTTATACGCAGCTTGCTCCTGCGTAATGAAGGCATGCTTGCAGCCAGGCACCTTGGCTGCAACAATTTTGCGAATCCGCTCACCCGCGTGATCGGGATCCGTGAATATAATGACGCCTCTGCGCTGCTGAGCCAGCGCGATCCGTTTGAGTACGGCTTGTCCGATGGCGGAGCCGCCCGTTTCAATCGTATCCGCCTCCACAGCCCGCCTGATAGCAGCTGTATCGTCCTTACCTTCCACGACGATCATTTCTTTTATCATCTACGTTTTCCTTCCCCAGTACGCAGAAAAAGAAGAGGGGTCTCCTCTTCTTTCGCGCGGCAGATGCCAAGCTACGTGTATTTAGTAGTGTTCCCGTCAAAACTTCCGTTTACACGTTAGTTTTGAGACGGTTTTGTAGGGCCAACCACATATACTGTGTACCCTTGTTTGGTTCCGAATTTATTCGCGTAGCCATGATCCTCGTAATATACATCGATCATCTGACCTTTCACGCCGCTGCCAATATCCTCAGCACGACGGAAGCCAATGCCTTCAATGTACACCCACCAACCCAGTGGAATCACCTTCGGATCGACGGCAATTGTGCGCCCTTCGGTTACAGTAGTCCCTGTGTAGGTTTTACCATAACCAGAGGAGCCCTCGGTTTTGCCTGTCGACGCGACGCCCGCTGAATAGGCAGTAAGTTTCACGTTTTTGAGAATTTGTTTGTAGCCGAAGGTCACACCATTCTTGGAAACCTCATCCACACTCGGTGAAGAGGCGGAGAGAACGACCACAGGATTTTTCGTGCCTACAGATACTACTTTCTTAACGCTTTCTGTTTGTACTTCTTCACCCACAACTGCTTCCGCGACTAAAACACCGTCCTCGAAAGTCTTTTCTTTCTTCTTAACCAACACGCCTTCTTTACCTTCTTGGACGACTTGCTCTTTCCCTTTAAGTAAAGATGCGTCATTCTTTTTCTCTGTCTCGAATGCGATCGTTTCAGAGACTTCCTCCGTCTCTTTGGTCACACGGACGATCTTGATTTCATCGCCTGTGCTAAGAGCGGCCGTCGGTTCGGGAGTGATACGATCGTTCTCCCCAAGTGCAATATTTAAACGTTGCAATGCACTTTCTACCGTTCTTGCAGTTGTGTAAACAGTGGTGGTCTTTCCATCAGCAGTCAATTGAATTGGTGAGGCCTGCTCGATAACAATTTTGTCTCCACCCTTGAGCTTGGTCGTAAGTGAAGCTGAAATTTCATCGTGCTCTCCAATCGTTATGGCTTGTTCATCCAGTAGGCGTTGCAGGACCCATTGCTTCGTGTGCACAATAGTTTCTTGTCCATTCACAACCACGGATACGCTCTTGGTAGCCGTTCCGTACAACAACACCAAAAACATGAAAGTCATTGCGATTGAGATTATAGCTAGGCTTAAAATCAAACGCAAGTTTTCATGCTTCCATCGCAATGCGAAGGACATGCTGGATGATCGTTTTACATGGGTCTCGCTAATTGAGATACTGCCCACTTTTTCGGTCCTCCTTCAAAGCCTCGCCGCCAGGTTACAGCATGATTAAATTTGACGCGACTAAGGTTTTTAGTTTAACTTAACATGCTCGCCATCATCAGCTTTCTAACCTCGCTGAATCTGGTCGTCCCCCCTTTTACCTATTCAACATCCTATGAATTCCGGGTCATTTTATGTCTTTTTATCTGTGTAAAACCCTGTGTGAGGACAAAAAGCCAGCAAGAAGAGGACTCTTCTCGCTGGCTTAGTTTGCATAGTGAAATACAAATAGCACGCACGACAATCGTTACCTCTCTTACGCTTACGAGGTTAGCTGACGGATTCGGACGTGAGAGTCGCCCTACGCAGACGCAAACTACTTGTTTGACGTCCATGATTCACCCCTGTTACTCTCTGCTCACTTAACCGCATTGAAATGCTCATTAAGCTTGCAGTGGTTCCCCCGTTTCCACATTTGGAACTCAGCGAATGGAAAATTGGCAAATTGGATATTAAGTTATTATGAAAAGTATATTACGCTGTTAAGCTCAACCTGTAAAGGGATTAACACCCGTTAAAAAGGGCTAAATCACTTAAATTTCGATTATTTTTCAAATATAATCCACTTATATCTACATCTACCTAACTTTAACGTACGTATACTCGATTTTTTAATGTATAATGACCAAAACTAGGCTAAAAACGCAAATTTGTTTATAATGATTCTGGAAGTATTTGATTGATAAATACCAATAATTTGCATTTAGGGAGGCAATTGAGATGGTTCCCATCTTAGAAGTAAACGCTTTATTCGGGGGATACCTACCTAACAGACCAGTTCTACATGACCTCACATTTTCGATCCGCCAAGGTGAAATGATGGGGCTAATCGGACTCAACGGGGCAGGAAAAAGTACCACCATCAAAAATATATTAGGACTCCTGCAACCGCAAAAAGGATCCATTCGCATTAACGGCTTAACTTTAGCCGAAAGTCCAATTCCCTACCGCGCTACATACGCCTATGTACCTGAAAGTCCGGAGTTATACGAAGAGCTTACGATACGTGAACACCTTGAGCTAACAGCCATGGCTTACGGCGTTTCCAAGGAGGACTACGAAACCCGTTCTCAGTCCTTGTTGGAGCAGTTTCAAATGAAAGACAAGCTGAATAGCTTCGCAAGTCATTTATCCAAAGGGATGAAGCAAAAGGTCATGATCATGAATGCGTTCCTGATCGAGCCCTCTTTATATATTATCGATGAGCCGTTCCTCGGTCTCGACCCTTTAGCTATTCGTTCCTTGCTCGAATTAATGGTTAAAATGAAACAAAAAGGCGCATCATTTCTCATTTCCTCACACATTTTGTCTACGATTGAAAAATATTGCGATAGCTATGTCGTTCTCCATAAGGGCCACATGGTAGCTCAGGGAGATTTAGTCGAATTACGCGCACAAACAGAGCTTCCTCAGGCGTCATTAGACGACATCTTCTACAAGCTTGTTCAAGGAGAACTGCGATGAGTCAACCAAAAGATACTACACATGCATTTAACACACAAGCATTATGGAAGCAGCGTTTTCAACACTATATGAAGGAATCCATGGGTTATTGGCAGTATGCCGCACGCAGTAATTTTATCGGCTTCTTGTTGTTTCTTGTCATCGTTTCTTCCTATTATTATGCAAAAACATTACAGCGACTTCCGACAGATTATCCGTACCTTTGGATCGTTCTGCTCGTACTCGTTCCACTCGTCACTTCAAGTCCCATTCGAACACTGACCCGCAGTGCCGATCGGATGTTTCTGTTGCGGATTGAGCATGAAATGGATGCCTATTTCCGAAGCAGCTTCATGTATAGCTTTTCACTTCAGGGGCTCTGGTTATTTCTCGCTTGGGTCACACTTCGTCCGCTTTATAACCATTGTTTAGGTGCGGATTCGCAACCATTTCTACTCATGTTAGGTCTATTACTTCTATTAAAAACAGCTAACCTATTAGCCAGTTGGCAGGAAGGCAGATTTGCCGCTGAACGAACAAGATTACTGTCCGTCATCTTTCGTTGGGTCGCATCCATCTCCCTCATTACCGTTCAATTTCACTATAGTAGCTTATGGGCCAGCTTAACAGCATTGCTGCTTGTATTCGTGTGGCTTTCAGCATTTCGTTCCGTTGCTAAATATGTGATCGGATGGGATTATCTGATTGCCAAAGAGAAGCAGCAGCAGGCTAGACTCTACGCCTTCTTCAATTGGTTCGTAGATGTCCCTCAGTTACCAACGCGAATAGCCCGCCGAGGTTGGATCAGCGGGCTTACTCGAACGATCCCATTTCGACAGGATTCGGCGTTTCTCTACTTATATATGAAGACATTGCTGCGCACTGAATTATTCGCGATTGTTCTCCGGCTTACTGTGTTTGGCGTATTAGCCTTAGCCGTTTCAGATTCCACTACTGCAAAAAGTGTAATTCTATTCATCGCACTTGTGATCTCAATGGTTCAACTTACGTCTCTGGAGCGTGCGCATCGGTATACATTCTGGCTCAGTATGTATCCATTGGAGTCTCAAGCCAAAGCAGGTTCCCTAGCCTATATCATCTGGTTAACTCTTACACCCCAGCTTGTCATCCTGACGATTCCGTTTATGATAGGAACGCCGATCCTATATCTCCTAGTTCCACTGCTCAGTCTTGCCTTCATTTCCTTCGCGTGCGGCGTTATTCTTCGCGCTAAGTTCAAGAAAAATATTTCACTTGAGGCCGAGTAAACGAATCGCATTATTCGTTGTAATTTCAGCTAACTCTTCCAGTGTCATCCCACGAATTTCCGCGGCAGTCTCAGCCACTAAGCGAACATACCCGGTTTCGTTGCGCTTACCGCGGAAAGGATGTGGCGTTAAGTAAGGAGCATCCGTTTCGATCAATAGACGATCAAGCGGAACCTGCGCCAGCACCTCTTTCGGTTGCACAGCATTTTTAAAAGTAACTGGCCCTCCAAAAGAAATATGGAAATTCATATCCAGACACTGCTTGGCCGTTTCCCAGCTCCCTGAGAAGCAATGCATGATGCCTCCGACCTCTGCTGCCTTCTCTTCTTTGAGAATGGTTAAAATATCTTGATGCGCATCCCGATTATGAATCACAATAGGCATCCCCAGCTTACGCGCAAGGCGAATTTGCTCCCGAAAAACCCGCTGTTGAACATCCTTCGGCGACTTATCCCAGTAATAATCCAGACCAATCTCCCCGATGGCAACAACTTTCTCATGGGAGCACAAAGACTCGATCCATTCCAAATCACCAGGCATCATATCAATGGCATCGACGGGATGCCAACCTACCGTTGAGTAAATAAAATCGTATTTCTCAGCAAGCTCAATCGAGCTCGGGATGGTTTCGCGGTTAAAGCCGACATTTACAATTCTCGTAACACCGGCATCTAACGCCCGCTGAATAACTTCCTCTTGATCATCCTTAAATTGTTCGGCATTTAAATGTGTATGTGAATCCGTTAGCATGTCCGTTCTCCTCTATGTAAATAAATATGGTGCGTTACGTATCCTTGCCACTCCTTGCTAATCTTGCTCCCCCAACATCTCCCAAACATCTGGATAGTCTTCGGCATTCAACCTTTCAAGCAGCTCTTCTGGATAGTACACATGGTGTTTCCCCATCTGAAAGCCACTAATCGACTGCACAATTTCTGAGCGATGTGTAATTTCAGTTAAGTTTTCCTTATGATCCAGCAAAAGGATTGGCAAATTATCATCATTTTCGCCAGCTCTATACACATCATAGGATTGATTCGAAGGAAAATCGATCTCCATATAGTAAGTCGGGTCGAAGCCAACCTCTCTCATCACCATTTCCATGCGCCCAATGAGTTGCACCTGATCTCCGTCGAAGGTACTGTACTTGTACAATTTACGGTCTAAGAAACGCTTGCACATATCCCCCAGCATATCATCCTTCTCTTGACTCCAAAAGGTTAGCATCGTTTGCATGACCGACTCATCGAGCAGCAAATAATCTTCCAAGGTGATTTGATTCTGTATCAGATGAAGAATCGGCTCCACCATAAATCCGAAATGATAGCCTTCCTCATATAAATGCTTGGCGCGTGCAAATATTTTATGCAAAAGTATTTCTGCGCTTCGCGTTACCGGATGGAAATACACCTGCCAGTACATCTGATAGCGAGACATGAGATAGTCCTCAACAGCATGCATACCGCTCTCTTTGACAACGATATGTCCCTTATAGGGCCTAATCACCCGAAGAATGCGCTCGAGATCAAACGTGCCATAATTAACGCCTGTAAAGTAAGCATCGCGCAGCAAATAATCCATGCGGTCCGCATCCAGCTGACTGGATACCAAGCTAACTACTATTTCTTCGCTATACGATTTACAAATGACCCCGGCCACCTTTTTCGGAAAATCAGGTGAGACCCGGCTCAGCACTTCGTTCACCTCGGTATCTCCGAGCACGATGCGGCAGGACCAGTCCTCGTGCCTTGTACCGAATGCCTTCTCGATGGAATGTGAAAACGGACCATGTCCCAAATCATGGAGCAAAGCCGCACACAAGCAGAGCAGACGCTCCTCCTTCGGCCAATCCTCATAGTGATTGCGTTCGAATTGCGAAATAATTTTCCGCGTAATCTCGTATACACCTAGCGAGTGAGAGAAGCGACTATGCTCTGCACCGTGAAAGGTTAAATAGGACGTGCCTAATTGACGAATACGGCGCAATCGTTGGAATTCCCGTGTATTAATCAAATCCCAAATCGTCTCATCTTGCACATAAATGTATTTATGAACGGGATCTTTAAACACCTTTTCTTCTTTCATGTGGTATTGACCTCCCTAATAATAGTAAATGCTTCGACATTTTCGACATATAACCCTCTAAAATGTCGTTTTTTGTCGAATTCCAAATTCCAATTTTCACACTTCTCAAAATCTCTTTTTCCAATATTTTTTAAGGGAAAGGAATTTGAAAATCGTGTAATATCCCCCTTACAACCCCTTATTCCTAGGGACATCATCGTTTTTAAGCTTGTCACAAAAATATTAAATTCGGGGATTAATTCACTCATTTTCAGCGAAAATATGGTTGACTATTTTGGGAATCGTTGGTATCATAAGTCATAAGAAAATGTCGAAACATGACGATCTTGATAAAAATTTGATAAAATCGAAAGGGGTTTTATATATATGATGAAATCTACCGGAATTGTTAGAAAAGTGGACGAACTAGGACGCGTTGTTATTCCAATCGAGCTGCGCCGCACGTTGGGCATTGGCGAGAAAGACGCGCTGGAAATATATGTAGACGGTGAACGCATCATGTTGAAGAAATATGAGCCTGCTTGTATCTTCTGTGGCAATGCGGAGAACGTCTCGTACTTTAAGGGAAAAATTGTTTGTCATATTTGTTTAGCAGAAATGCCAACACCTGTGACAAAATAAGAAAAGTAGTATATAATAGAAGTAGCACTTATCCTATTGGTAATTCTAACCTTTTTCATATCTCCTTTCATCTCTAACTTTGTTGGCTTCGGCCACGGGTTAGAGATCTTTTTTTGTCCATCAAAGATAGAATCAATCCTGTACATGGATCCGGCCCCATAAGGGGCCTTTTCCTTTATTCTATGTCGTACTGCGCTCTTTAACGCTCAAGCAGCGCATTATACACATCACGCTTCGATAATCCACGATCCGTCGCGACTAGCTTCAACGCGTCCTTGCGATCGATCCCGCGCTCCTCGTAGTGGGCAACGTGCTCGCCAAGCGACTTCGCCTCCCACCAGCCGTCCTCCGCCATCTGCACGGCCGCGTCGGATGCGCCTTCGGCGATCACGCAGTACTCGCCCAGCGGCGGGTACTGCTCTAAGTGTGCGAGGCACTCTGCAATGGTGCCGCGCACAAACTCCTCGTACCGCTTCGTCAGCTCGCGGGCGAGGCAAACCCTGCGCTCCGCTCCCCACACTTCCGCCATGCGCAGAAGTGTTTTCTCCACGCGGTGCGGCGATTCATAGAACAGCAATGTGTCTTGCACATGCTGCAGGCCTTCGAGCAACTTCGTCTGGTCCTTTTTCTCCCTGGGGAGAAAACCGACGAAGGCGAAACGCTCTGTCGGCAAGCCTGATGCAATCAGTGCCGACAGGGCCGCATTCGCGCCGGGGATGGGTACCACCGGCACGCCCTCTTCTACGGCCATTCGCACCAGGTCGTAACCTGGGTCGGAAATGGCCGGAAGCCCTGCATCGCTGACTAGCGCGATGCTCTGCCCTTCAAGCAGCAAGCGGACCAGCTCCGGGCCGCTTGCTTGCTTGTTGTGTTCGTGATAGCTGACCAGTCGCGTAGCGACTTCGAAGTGGGTCAGCAGCTTGCGCGTTTGCCGCGTGTCCTCAGCGGCAATCATGCTCACTTCCTTCAGTGTGCGAATCGCACGGAAGGTCATATCTTCCAGGTTGCCGATCGGCGTGGCAACTAAGTATAGCGTGCCTATGCCGCTATCATCCTCGCGGTAGCTTTTTTGTATCGTCAGACTCACAGTTCAATCCCTCATCACTTTATATTAATCTTACAGTGCAGGCCTACTTACGAGAACTCTAACGCACCCCGTCCACCATAATAGATCTCCTTGAGCTCCTGGCAATACTCCTCGTTCTCTGTGTATACGATGAGTGGCGGCAGCGTGCGGATCTCCGGCTTCCCATCCTTCATCCCTTCGATCAGTACCATCATGGCTTCTTCTCCCGCACGCGCATGCACATAGCGGATTCGCTTGGGCTCAATACGGTACTGCCTCATGAGGCAGAGGATGTCGACCACCCGCGTGGCGCGATGAACCATCGCAACTTTACCGCCAGCCTTCACTAGCCTGGCACTCGCTGCAATGACATCCTCCAGCGTGCAATGAATTTCATGTCGCGCCGCCGCAAAATGCGCATTGCTATTCTGCTCCCCATTCGGCACAGGCAAGTAGGGTGGATTTACAGTGACGGCATCGAATTGCCCATGGCCTAGTGTCTTATGAATCGTTTTCAAATCTCCCTGCACCATATGAAGCCTATCGGATAAATCATTAATCTCAGCGTTGCGCACGGCCATATCTGCCAGACGTTCTTGAATTTCGACGCCCCAGATCTCAGCGCGGGTTCGCGTGGATAGCAACAAGGGAACAACACCATTCCCTGTACATAAGTCGACGATTCGCCCCTTAGGAGGAACACTGCTGAACCTCCCCAATAGAACCGCATCCATGGAAAAACTGAACACTTCATCACTTTGGATAATTTTCAAATCATACGTCAATAAATCATCGATTCGTTCTGTTGGTAATAGCGAAACTTGCTTCATACCTCTTTCCTTTCTCTTCCTTGCTTATTATGCAAAATAAACGACTACGCCGTCCTCCAAGGACGGGAGCGTTTATCTAGAAATATAGCCGATGTATGATGTGAAACTTATACTTTCTACTATTTGAAAAAAACCGTAAGGGATGCACCCCTACGGCCAAACGTCTTATTTATTTAAAAAGGATAAGCAAAACAAACAATCTCCCTCGGTCCGAAGGTGTCCATAATATACATTGCAAATATGAAATCCTTCATTGTATAAGCGGGTTAAATTATCATATCCGGCCCCTGGTAACTGCACCGGTTCTTCATCAGTATCTCTCGTCGGCTCCGGGACCACCGTTTCCTCTTGGCGGATGAGCTTACGCAGTTGCTGATTCTCTATGCTTAATCTCTTATTTTCTTCGATGAGGGTAATAATCCGTTTCTTCAAGGCACCTAATTCAGCATACGTGGTACCCATTCGTTCTTCGATCCCATCTATTTGTCCAAAAATATCTTGTTTATCCACGCTTTCACCTCTAGTGCCATGCATGCTTACTGGCCAGCGCCTCCTTGGATCCTCGATCTTCTACTCTTGTTCAACAACATCATCGAATGGTAGATCTAGTGACTTCCCAAGATCAAACAATTGAACCTTTGCCGTACGTTCTTTAATATTTAGGCCAAGAACTTTCCCACTGCCAAATGAGGTGATCACTAGTCGACCAACCGTCGGCAGAGAATCTTTGGCGCTTTCATAGTTATCATGTTCATATTTCAAGCAACACATTAATCTTCCGCATAATCCCGATATTTTGGTCGGATTCAGGGATAAATTCTGGTCTTTGGCCATCTTAATGGACACTGGCTCGAAATCACCTAAAAACGAGGAACAACATAGAATTCGCCCACACGGACCTATGCCACCCAACATCTTCGCTTCATCACGTACACCAATTTGACGAAGCTCAATTCTTGTCCGAAAAATACTCGCCAAGTCCTTCACAAGCTCACGGAAATCGACGCGTCCCTCAGCCGTAAAATAAAAGATAATTTTATTTCGGTCAAAGGTATACTCTACGTCCACTAGCTTCATCTTAAGACTATGGTCTTTAATTTTATCGTGACACGTTTGGAAAGCGTCCTTGGCTGCTTTTTTATTCTCTTCAACCAAATCAGCATCCGTATCATCCGCAATGCGAATGACTTTTTTGAGTGGCAGAACCACATCGTTCTCTTTGACGGTTTTCTTTCCCACCACGACCTTGCCGTATTCAACACCGCGTGCGGTCTCAACAATAACGGCACTTTCTTGCTCGATCGGTAAATCAATGGGGTCAAAATAATATATTTTACCCGCTTTCTTGAAGCGGACGCCAACCACTGAGTACATCTTACACCCCCTGCATCTCCACGAGCATTTTCTCTATAACCAGCTGAGAATTGGCATTGGAACGCAGTCGCTTTTGTAAATCTACGGCTTGCTCCATCATACGCACCCAGGCTGAGACATCTCGACTTAACGCGAGGGAGCTCATCCAGTCAAGCTGGTCATAATATACAAGCTTATCCCTGCGCTCAAGGCGCAACTGCACCATATCTTTAAACCAGAGGATCAATAGGTCGAACAACGTCGAAACATGATCCGCAAGTTCTGTTTTCACAATCCGCTGTTGCACGGTAATCATAGAAGTAGGGAAACGTGTGAGCGTCTCCTTCGCTAATTGTAACATTACGGTTCTCATTTCTGCAAACCAATTCGCGCCAATTAAATCTCTGGCCGCTTGCAATCCTGCTGTCACATGCGATGCAGGCCCAACTAATGCCGCTGGAAGGCCTTCCTCCAGCAGTGTGAGCACCATTTGCTCACGTGCCATTGGCGTAAATTGGATCCACTGTGCCCTCGATTGAATCGTCGGTAACAGAGCATTTCCGTTCTCGGTGATCAGAATCGCTACTACACGAGAGTTCGGCTCCTCTAGAAATTTCAACAAGCTATTCGCAGCCTGTACCGTCATTTTCTCTGCATGGTACAGCACATATATTTTCGTTCCAGACGCCGTTGCACGGTAGGCAAATTCCTTCTGCAACTCCCGAATCTGCTCAATCTTAATTGAAGCGCCTTCAGGAGCGACCATATGGAGATCTGGGTGATTGCCGTGCTCAACCTTACGGCATTCTAAGCATTCGCCGCATGCGTCATCCGTCCCGTTCTGACAATAGATCGCTTTGGCGAGTGCTAATGCCATTTCGGAACGGCCCGTCCCAACAGGACCACTAAAAATATACGCATGCGAAAGTCTATCTTGACGCAGTCCGTTCTGCAACAGCCGTTTCGCTGCTGCTTGTCCCGGTATCGCTTGGAAGGACATTTATTTTTCGCCCCATTACACGCTTATATTTTTAAAATAACAAGTTGATCAGCATACCTCGGATTTCTCCGATTCTATGCAATATTTCGATCCGCCCCTGCTCATTCTCCAATAATTCATCGGCTAACGAGAGGAGCTCTTGATCAATTTCTTCTAAAAGCTTATATCGCTTCGAACGGCCGCGACGATCCCAGCCCTTCGTATCTCTTAAATTGACACCGCGTCTAGCTGTTTCCTCGAGAAACTGACGAATCAACAGCTTATACTGGAGCAACTCTCTCACGGTCATGCCTCTCGACAAGCGATCGCCCTGAATCGTGATTTGCTGAACCATTTTAGCCAGCTGTTCCTGCGTATACTTCTCATCATGCTGCTGCATGATGTCCGAGAAGTTCCGAGGCGCCATCTGCGGCGGGGGAACATTCTCACCCACTTTAATATTCTTACCAATGGGCTGCAGCCCCGGATTAATTTTCAAGACGCATCCATCCTTGTGTAGATCTGATTATGGCTAGAAATGCTCGAATCTTTCGACAGGTAATACGAAAACGGCCGCTCCACCCACTTGCACTTCCACTGGGAATGGAATGTACGAATCCGTCGTCCCCCCCATTGGAGAAACGGGTGTTACTAGCTGCTCACGAATTTTACAATTAGCTCGAATCACCTGCATCACCTCTTGCACTCGATCATCTTCCGTACCAATCATAAAGGTTGTATTCCCCGCACGCAAAAACCCACCGGTACTTGCCAGCTTCGTGGCTCGAAACCCTTCCTTAATTAAAGCGTTAGAAAGACGGTTGCTGTCTTTATCCTGAACAACGGCTACGACTAGTTTCATAGGTGATGCCTCCTTATATTATAAACTAAGAATTGGTTTTCCGCTTTAGCCGGAAATATGTTCCTCAAGCAACTGTTTGCAATCCTGCCATATATCCGCGGCTATCTGATCTACACTGCGGTTAGCGTCAATCATCCGGACACGCTCTGGGTGATCAGCAGCAATTTGATGAAAGCCTGCTAGCACCCTGCTGTGATAGTCAACATTTTTCTGCTCAATGCGGTCCAACTGCTGTGTGCTGTCGCCAGCACCTGCTCGCTGATTCAATCGCTCTAAGCTTACTTCTACAGGTACGTCCATGAGATACGTTCTTGTTGCTTGCAGACCTGAGCTAGCGTATTTCGAAATACGCTTCACCATTTCCATATCGACGCCAAGCCCATATGACTGATAGGCCACACTAGCATCAATAAAACGATCGCAGAGTACAATTCGACCTGCTTTCAGCGCTGGAAGAATAAGCTCGTGGACGTGCTGCGCTCGCGATGAAGCATACAGCAGTACCTCTGCTTGATCCACCATCTCCTCGTTAACAGGGTCCAGAATAATACTGCGGATTTTATCACTGATTGCAGTCCCACCTGGTTCTCTTGTAACGAGCACGTCATGTCCTAATTTATGCAGTTCCTGCGATACTTTCTTAAGCTGAGTTGTTTTTCCGGCGCCGTCCGGCCCTTCAAACGTAATGAATATTCCGTTCACGTGATCCTCCTGCATACTGCCTCACGAAGTTCCTTCGTGATCTGTGTATATAGTTAATTTGTGCGTCTGTCCGAAATGGGTTCCTTGGAACCTGATGCCCTGACTAGCTAAGAATACAAGTGCCTCAGCTACAGAAGCCGTAATAACTTCACCTGGATACAAATAGGGAATACCCGGCGGATAAGGAATTACCATATCACCTGAACGCTTCCCAATCGCTTCCTCTATTTGAACCTCTTTGGTCGCTGCTTGAAACACGACACTACGGTCAAAGCCTATTGGCGAGGAGATGGGTGCGTAGGTGGGTAATTTAACTATATTCGAGATAGGCGCCTGAAGTTCCTGCTTTTGGTTCGTGATGTCCAAACAAATGTTGCTTAATACACGGAGAACCTGAAGCATATCCTCCCTAGAATTAGCAGGGGAAAATACAAGTAAAACCAGATAGCCATCCGTCATCTCTACAAAGCAGCCTTCGGCTTCTAACTTATCTTTGAGTTCCGCTCCAGACAAACATTGCGTGGGATCATAGATAGCTATTTTAAAAGGATCCGCCGTCTCGTTGGCTCCCCCGCTGCTTTGTTGCGGAAATTGTCGGGGATAGACATGTAACACCTGCAGCTCTTCTAAGCCTGCTCTAAACCCTTTCATCATGCCTAGTCCTCGTTCTATCCAAGCACGCCCTTCGGTATGCATTCGCTTTCTCGCTAAATCCAACGATGCCATAATCGGGTAGGATGGGCTTGAGCTTTGAAGCATCGCCAACAAATGTTTGATCGCCCTTCGATTGATCCTTGGTCCCTGCACATGCAGCATGGCCCCCATAGTCATCGCAGTAAGCATCTTATGCGTAGACTGCACGACGACGTCAGCGCCTTGGGATAAGGCTGAGGCAGGCACCCCTTCGTGAAAGCCGAAATGCGCACCATGTGCTTCATCCACTAAAAGGAGCTTTCCTTTCTCATGCATCAGATCTGCAAAAGGCTTCAACGGAGTGCCGACTCCATAGTAATTCGGATTAGTAATAAATAACGCCTTCGCCGTTGGATACTGTTCTAATGCTTGTTCAACGTCTTCGATATGTAAGCTTGTGGCTATACCTGCTTCGGGATCGATGTTAGGCGCTAAAAATACAGCTTGAGCACCAACAAGCATAAGCCCATGGATAACCGATTTATGTACGTTCCTTTGCACCAGGATGATGTCATTCCTTTGACAAACAGCTCCGATCATGGCTAAATTGCCAACCGTGCTCCCGCCAATGAGAAAGTACGTCTCCTCCGCCCCAAAACAATCAGCCGCTAGCTGCTCTGCTTCCAAAATAACACCTTCAGGATGATGCAAATCATCTAATCCTGTAATTTCTGTATAATCAACGGACATCACCGACTGTAGAAAGTCTATTCCTTCTTCGAGAAGTCCTTGTCCAGACTTATGACCTGGCACATGTAGACTTATAGACTTCTTTGCGTGATGGGCAACCATAGCCTCATAGAGCGGGGCTCGTGCCTTGTGTGAATGTTGGCTGCACAAACGGATCCTACTCCCCCAGCTTCGTGAGCTTTAATTTTTTTCAATTTACCCTTATATAGTAGTGGATTGGCGACAAAAAAACAAAAAAAGCTTCTATAAAAGAAGCTTCTCCTCTTAATTCATATACTGTCTCGAATTTCCCATGTAAAAAGCCTTCCTCATTTGGCTCACGTAAAACGAATATTTCTGATCAGAAACATTGGTTTTGACGATTTCTTTACTACAGTCATCACATATGAATGCCGTAACAATATGAATTCCGCCATTCCGTTGTTGCTCGCAAATCATACATAGTCCAAACCGATTCTCCTCCATATGATCACCCCACGATCTTTTACGACTAGTATGTCCGATTCTCGATTCTCCTAAACTAGCTAAACGCTCATATTTTGGAAGGGAGATGCCGATAATACCTTCATAACACGTTACTGCAGCGCGGAGGTCTATCTATGTCAATCAAACAAGAGTCCAATTTATCCAAACAATCTACGATTTATAGCTATACGTTGATGAGGCGTTTTTATCATTCCTTATATAAAATAGTTCTCTATTATACTTCTCTTATTCTCGTAGTCTTCTACAAATTTGATCCGTCTCACTGGCTGCCACTGTTAGTTAGCTACCCGCTTGTGCTCATCTTCCATACGCTGCTTATTCGCGCTTATTTCCACTTTACCATTGGAATGGCTATGCGCGGTTGGTCATATCGTTGGGGCGTTTTCTGGTCCGGCTTCTTACCTGAAGGCAATGCTTCCATACGTCTCGTTACCAAAGTACAGCTACACCTATTCTGCATCGGGCTTGCCTTGATCCTAATCATGTATCCGTGGATTCCTGGTACTTGGCTGCTCCACCTGACAATCTTTCACTGCTGGATGCTCCTCCCGCGGCTGTGGATGCTTCTCCGGTTTCAACCTTATCGTAAAGCTGGTTTAATGAAAATATCTAGTAAGGAAACGTCTTGTTATATGCAGTAAACTGGATTGGGATAAAGCTATCGGTGGGTAGTTTTTCCACCCATCGTGGCCAATTGTCCGCGGTAGAACAGAAAAAGAGCCTCACCTGGATTACTCCAAGTAAGGCTCTTTCATAGCTGAGAGACTTTTGGCTCCGCCAAAAGATCCCTATGTTGCTTGGCAACGTTCTACTCTCCCAGAACCCTGCGGTTCAAGTACCATCGACGCTGGAGGGCTTAACGGTCGTGTTC
>NZ_JCAUAQ010000047.1:0-21275 GCF_059692035.1 Paenibacillus sp. J22P143 | reverse complement strand
CACTGGTTTTTTTGGTATCTACCGATATGTAATTATTCCGATATCCATTACTGGTTTTGTCGTCGTAGGTATCTGGCAGTTTACCAGTGTCTGGAACGAATTTTTATTTGCGGTGACGTTGACGACCCAAAAACAGCAGCCCATTATGGTAGCGCTGCAAAACCTCTCAGGAAGTCAAATTGTACAATGGAACGTCCAAATGGCCGGTGCTTTGCTGGCTGCATTGCCAACATTGCTGGTATATATTTTCTTGAGTCGTTACTTTGTTAAAGGGATCATGGCCGGATCGATTAAAGGTTGAAAAACGGCGCGACCATAAGAGGAGTATTTGTCATTTCCCGCATCGTTTCGAGGTGAAGTTAACGGTCTCTTTTATTTACTATATGAGGTTCCGAGTGTTTTGGAGCCAAGCTATGATCAGTGCAGGTAAAGTATAAAGACATATAAATCGCAAACTACTACGAACATATACCTTAACCCCAACATACAAGCAACTTATATGCTGGGGTTAAGGTTTGTTTAAATGCAATTTCAACGTTGAAATTCATGCCTTCTACATAAGTAGGGGGTGACCGGGAAGTTGCTGCCAATGCTGGCTCCGTTAAATTCCAAGTCTTCCTGGATGATGTGGAAGTCACATCCGCTATGACTAACGTTCTTACCAGGAATTCAGCAGAAGTCGCGATAAAAGTAGATATTACCGGCGCGAAGAAGGCAAAGCTTGTCACTAACGATAGCGGGAATGTCAACGGTTCCGATCACAGCGATTGGTGCGACGCCAAATTTGTATATCCAGCCGAGCTTCTGACGAAATTTAAAACGCTTACATTAACGAGTAGCAAGTCGTGGTTGAATATGAATGAAAAACGTGCAACTTCAGGCAGCAGGAAAGCTGTATAATGGCATGGCTGCTGAGCTAGGAAGTTTTATTACCTACACCAGCAGTAATGAAAAACGTTGCCAGAGTAAGTTCTGCAGGCTCCGTAACGGCGGTCGCAGATGGTATTGCCCAAATTACGGCGACAGCTACATCCGGCATTGTAACAAAAACCGCGGTTGTAACTTTGACGGCATAGTAGACATTGTAGACCTTGCCATTGTAGCTAAAACGATTTTGAAATAAAACTTTGATCCATTTGAAGATCGAGTTGGTTTCTGCTCACTGTCGATTTAGGCCATATTCCGTGCAATCTAACTTAAAGTATTCCCCAAGTGCTTTTTAAACATTTTGTAAAGTTCATTTTTTGTGACAATTGTACATGTTTTTAGGATACTCAATGTAGAGCAGAAAATTTAATATAAACTCATCAGAATTGCTAACACTAATATATCCGTGATTAAAAAATTATTTATCATTCTGCACCGTTGGTCACAAAATGAAAGTGCTTTATTTCTAGTATACTATTTTTTTAAAAAATTTTGGGGGATATTCCCTTTTTTATGGTGTCTTGAAAAACCAAACTCAATCAAACTTATGAAGTATCACATTCATTTTTTAGAGAAAAGTTAATATTTTGTTGTTCCTTTTGTTAGGAGGGGGAACTAAAATTGGGCTATATTGATGTGTAGAAAGTAAGAAAAGTATGTATGATTTCGTCGAACCGTGCGATCTTCCAGTAAAATATCACCGAATATTATCAAATAGTCATAATTACTAAAAGGGGACTGTGAATATGCCATCTACCTATACTCGAGTCAGTATTCACGTCGCTACGGCAATCTGCTTCCTCCTTGTCGTCTTCGTTATTATAAACAAAGGCGCGCTGCTGCTTCCCTTTGTGACTACCGAACAAATACAATCTTTCAAAACCATTTTCATCAGTATTATATTGGAAGCTATTCCTTTCGTGTTGCTTGGTGTATTGCTGTCCGCATTACTGCAAAGTTTTGTTTCCGAGCAAACGATCCGTCGCTGGATTCCTTCCAACCCATTTATAGCCATTATCTTCGCCTGCTTATTGGGCATTCTTTTTCCAGTATGCGAATGTGGCATGATTCCCGTGGTCAGAAGACTGATTTTGAAGGGCATGCCCGTATATGTCGCAGTCGTATTTATCCTTACGGGTCCCATCATCAATCCGATTGTGTTCTCCGCCACGTATTTGGCCTTTCGTAATCACCCTGCCATGGCTTATTCACGTATGGGGCTTGCTTTTGCTGCCGCTGCTGTCATCGGAATGCTGTTGTACAAGTTCCTGAAAAGTAATCCTCTGCGCAACAAGCATGGACATTTATCAGAGCATGCATCAGGGGAAGGACATCAACATCAAGGCAATAAATTTACAACTCTTTTTGTCCATGCATCGGACGAGTTTTTTGAAATGGGCAAGTTTCTTGTCTTCGGCTCCCTGTTGACCGCTGTCATCCAAATTTTTATGCATCGTGAAAGTTTGGTCGCCGTCGGACAAGGTCCAATAAGCTCGCATTTATTTATGATGGGCTTCGCCTTCGTGCTGTCCTTATGCTCAACTTCAGACGCTTTTGTCGCTTCATCCTTTCAGTCAACTTTCACCTCGTCGTCCTTGCTGACATTTCTGGTGATAGGTCCAATGCTGGATTTCAAAAGCACTTTAATGCTGCTCTCCGTATTTAAAACAAGATTCGTACTCGTCTTGTCTATGTTGATTGCGATTACCGTGCTGACGGGATCGCTGCTTTGGGAGGTTCTTTCATGACGGGAAATCGATTACTGAGCTTGCATTCTTTGCTGCGTACGATTATTTTGCTTGGATTTTCGTCCTATATCGTATTTTTGACCAAAACGGACGCACTCCAGTATTACTTAGCTCCACGGATGATGATTTACGTCAAAGTAGCTGCTGTTGCTTTATATGTCATTGCCTGTTTTCAAGGCTACTCGGCAATTCGTACCTACGGTGGCAAACAGGTTGCCTGCGACTGTGAACAACCTATTTCTCAATCTGCTGTTCGAAGTACATTGTCGTACGGTTTGCTGATTCTCCCTTTGCTTGTCGGCTTTTGTCTTCCGAATGCCGTATTAGGCAGCGCTATGGCTTCGGCGAAAGGGATGAATCTCTCAACTGCGAAGCAGGAGCGGCCCAAGAGCAACACGAGCTCAGTCAAAAGCCACGCGGCACTCCCAGAAGCATCAGGTACTGCCAAAACTGATGCAGAGATCGAGCAAATGTTCAACGATGAGTGGGAAAGGGTATCATCCCAGATCGGGATGAATTTGTATAAAAAAGATCTGATCGTTGTCAAACCGTCCCTGTACAAAGAAATTCTCTCGTCGATCGATTTGTTCAAAAATAATTTCATTGGAAAGAAAATCGAAATCAGCGGTTTTGTTTACCGAGAAGAGAACATGAAAACCACTGAGTTTGTCGTAGGACGTTTTGTCATAAACTGTTGCTCCTCGGACGCCATGCCATATGGGGCCATGATCGATTTTCCGGAAGCTCATAACTACTCCAAAGATACGTGGGTCAAAGTCACAGGCACAATCCAAAGTGGCAGTTACAACGGCAAAGATATCTTCATGATAAAGGCTGACCAGATTGAGAAAATTGCAATCCCGGAAACGCCTTATCTTCACGCCAATTACGATCCACTTAAGGAACTTGACTAAACAAAAAGGGGGAGCGTTATGAAGCTGCGTTCACTCTTGTCCTTGATGATTATCTTTTTGTGCATGGGCTAGCGGTGTTTTTCTCATTGTATGGAGGAGAAGCATAGTGTTTCGAGTTTTTTACAGTAGGAAAACGTCTGATTTAACGGGATAATTATCACACTGAGGTTTCTCGCCCTGATCGTTATGTGGGTTCATGATCTCAATAGATGGATGTGATAAAAAGTGAAAAGCACGGAAGTGACAAAAAAATCGGGCACTACCGGGAAGGTATTAGAAAAACTTTCATCGTCTATGCGATTATACCAGTGATCACGGCTTTGCTAACCGTCAATCCTTGCGTTTCAGAGAATACAAGTATTTTTGTAATGTGTTCAAAAAATATACAGGGACAAATCCGACAAATTTTATGAAGCCCGGTAAACGGGGAGCAGCTAAAGCAAGCAGCAAGAAAAAAATTGAAAAAGAACAAATAATTAAAGTAAAGTAGTAGTTTGAAGCTCGTGAGGGGGTTGGCGCCTTTCATGGGCTTTTTTGGATATCCGATAAAATCTCATTTTTTAGTGAAAAAATAGAAGTGAACACATCCTTAAAGTAACAGCTGAAGAATATTGTGTCGCGAAATGAATCGTTCATTTCCTAGGCATAGCGAAAATGTAAGTTAAGTAAAATAAAAAGTGAAAAAGAATTCAATTTTTACTAGTGTTTTAAGGTGTGTACCTATTAGTAACGACCATCACTGCAAGGATAGTGCTAATCTTAACCAAATATTTACTTGCGATGTAAGTAACTAAATGTTAAAATTTTCATGTAAGTTAAGTTAAATAACTAGCAAAATCAGTTCAATTTTACTTATTTGAAACTGATGGAAAGGTTGCATCATGTCGACAATGAAGGATGTTGCCCGTGAAGCGAACTACTCTATTGCCACAGTATCGCGTGTTCTTAACAACGACAATACGCTTTCTGTCTCAGAGGAGACTCGCACCCGAATACTCAACACTGCTGAACAACTTCAATATAAACCGCTAAGAAAAAAAAGGACAACCTCAACTCGGGTCGTCGAAGCACAGAAACCGCGAATCGGCGTTGTAATGTGCTCCACAACAGAGTGGGGGTATGAGGATCCTTATTTTCTTTCCATACGCCAAGGCGTGGAGATGCAACTCGCAGAGTTGGGTTTGGTGGTTTCAAGTATAGTTCAGTTTGGTTTCCACCCTATCGATTTGGAATTGGATGGCCTGGACGGACTTATTGTGATCGGCAAAGTGAATACGGAGGAATTGGTAAAGTATTTTACGCAAACAGATCGAATTGTCTATGTTGACTTATCACCGGATGAAGAAGTTTACGATTCTGTCGTTTCCGATTTTGTGACGTCAGTCGAGAAAGTGTTGAATCATTTGCTGAGTCTCGGATATAAGGATATCGGCTTTATAAGCGGACCACAGCGAAAAGAGAAGGAAATCCGTCTGAAAACTTATGAATATTTCATGAAGGAGCATGGGATTTTCAAGCCGGAAAATGTGTTAGTTTCTGATTGGACAATTTCGTCAGCCTATCAGTTGATGAAGGAAGTGATCGAACGGGGCAATCTCCCTGAAGCATTCTTCATCGCCAACGATCCAATGGCGATAGGCGCGCTGAAGGCTCTGCAAGAAGCGGGCATCTCTGTGCCTGACCAAATGGCGATCGTTGGCTTTGATGACATTGAGATAGCTTCCTTTGTCAGCACACCTCTAACTACGGTCAAGGTTTACACGGAACAAATGGGACGTTCTGCTGTGAACTTGATTATTGAGAGGATCAGGGGCCGGTCGGTTCCGGTTAAAACAGTTATTCCTACACGGCTGGTCATTCGGGAAAGCTGCGGAGGAAAGAAGATAAATTAAACGACGTAGCCAATGAAAGGGGGAATGCCATCGTCTAACAGTGGACTAAAGACTAAAGGATTGTTACAAGGGGTTACAACGGCAAAATGATGGCATTAGGAATTCCATTCATAAAAAAAAGACTCCACGAGGGAGCCTAAGTAAAAAACAAACAGCAAAATCATTATAAGCCATAACCCAGCCAACAATCAAATTTGACTGTGTTTTAATCAATCATTGAATAATTGGAGGGTGTAAAACGTGAAAACGATGAAAACGGTTTCTTTGAAAAGTATGGCAACACCAGTAATGATGACCTTTCTTATTGGGGCTCTAGTATTGACAGGTTGCAGTAAGAGTGCTTCCGGCACGGATAAGGCTTCCGCAACTCCAGCCGAGTCGGCGAAACCTGCAACCGAAAAGAAAGGCGCGCTTACTGTTTATTCAACTGCTCCAGATAAAGCAACGCAAGATGTTTATAAGAAAGTTGCGGATGATTATAAAAAGCTGAACCCGAACGTAAGCATCGAATTTCAGTTCCCTGGAAAAGACTACGAAAACATATTGAAAATGAAAATGGCAGCCAACGATCTGCCAGATCTTTTCGATACGCACGGCTGGGCTCAATCCCGTTACGGCAAATATTTGGCAGACTTGTCCAAAGAGCCTTGGGCTGGCAATATCTCCGATGCCATGAAGCCTATTGTTACAGATAAAGCAGGCAAAGTATATGTGCTTCCTCTTAATGCGGCGAAAGACGGCATCACATACAACAAAGAAATTCTCGAGAAATATAAAATCGAAGTTCCAAAGACTATCGACGAATTGATCGCTTCCGCTGAAAAAATCAAAAAAGAGAGCAATGGCGACATCACTCCGTTCTTCTTCTCGGCTACCGATGCAGATTCATTGGCTCAATTTTTTGATCAATTTGCAACTTCACTGCTCATCAGTCCTAAGAACAACAGTGTGGATGCTCTGTTGAACGGTTCTTTTGATTGGTCCAAGTGGACATTTCTGCCTACAAAATTCAAAGAAATGTTTGACAAGAAATTAATGCCTGTCGATATTTTTACAATTCGCAAAACAGATAGATCGCAACTGTTTGCACAAGGAAAAGTTGCCTACTTGATCGGCGGATCTAGCTTCGTTAAAGACACTTTGAAAATCAACCCGAATCTGAAATTTGGTATTATGCCTTTGCCTGCCATTGAACCGGGAGATGAGCCGACCTTCTCAGGCGGCGAACGTACGACTCTTGGCGTATGGAAAGACAGTAAAAACTTGGATACGGCAAAAGATTTTCTCAACTTTTTTGCTAAACCGGAATATTTGATAGCGGTGGCTGAAGCATCTGGTGCGCCTGCAGGCATGAACGGCTTCAAGCCGGATCTCGGAATTTTAACCG
The DNA here is from genome assembly GCF_059692035.1 of Paenibacillus sp. J22P143. Lineage (NCBI taxonomy): Bacteria > Bacillati > Bacillota > Bacilli > Caryophanales > Paenibacillaceae > Paenibacillus > Paenibacillus sp. J22P143. Next base: position 14,407 of record NZ_JCAUAQ010000047.1, on the reverse strand, counting down.
ATTCTTATGAAAAGTACAAAGATATCCGTGTATTCCCTTATTTTGACCGTCTTTATTTGCCTAGCGGTATGTGGGAAGTGATGCAAACCACTTCTACAGAACTGATTTCCGGTAAATTAACGCCTGCCGCCTACTCGGACAAGATGAAGTCGGAAGTCGCGCGTCTGAAAGCGCAGCAAAAATAATTCGGATTTTCCATAAAATATAGAATGTGGGGGGGGCTGAAAGCCCCCCCCGTACATATTAAGGAAGGAGCACCCTTCATGTCACATAGGAATTCTATAAGTCGGCTTAATCTCATGTATGTCCCGGCCTTGATTTTGTTTATTCTGTTTATTTTTTATCCATTCGCACAGGGTCTCAAGATTTCATTTACGAATTGGGATGGGTTTTCACAGTCGTACACATGGATTGGTTTGGATAATTACAAACGTATGCTCGTTGATCCCAATCTTGGTGTCGTTATTCGAAATACGTTTATTTATGGGGTTGGCAGCACCTTGTTTCAAAACGCTATCGGACTGCTTTATGCTATATTGCTGAATCAGAGCATCAAGACAAAAGGAATTACGAGAACGATCGTGTACTTGCCGGTTATTATCAGTCCGCTGATTATGGGATACATTTGGTATTTCTTTTTTCAATATAGAGGTGGCGCTCTGAATGATATTATCTTGCTTTTCTCCGATCAACCTGTCAATTTACTCGGCAATCCCAGTCTGAACGTTTGGATTATTATGTTAGTGAATACGATTCAGTATGTCGGTGTGGCGATGATCATTTATTTGGCGGGTCTGCAATCGATACCGAAAGATTATTTGGAAGCTTCTTCCATTGACGGAGCCTCCATCTTGCAAAGATTTTTTCATATTACGCTGCCATTGCTCGCGCCTTCAATCACCATCAATGTCGTCTTGAATCTGATCGGCGGACTTAAGCTGTTTGACGTTATTATGGCGCTCACTAGTGGCGGACCTGGCTATGCATCCCAATCGTTGTCCACCTTGATGTATAAAACCTACTTTGGCCTTCAAGATGCCGGGTACGCGGCTGCGATAGGCAATTTGATGTTTGTTATTATTACAATAGTCAGCATTACGGCATTGGCTTATCTTCGCAGAAAGGAGATAAACGCATGAAAAAGAATAACTTGTCAGCATATTTGATATCGATACTCATCAGTTTATTTCATGTGCTTCCGTTTTATTTGCTTGTAACGACTGCTTTCAAACCGGTTACCGATTTGAGTTCCAAATGGCTTTTTTCCAAAAAAATTGATTTGAGCAACTTTGTAGATTCATGGGAAATGGCGAACCTGGAAAGAGCATTTACGAACACTTCCATTATTACGGTGTGCTCTCTGCTGTTTATTGTGCTGATTGGGGCTTTAGCCTCCTATCCGCTTGCGCGCTTTCAGACGAAGCTCAACAAGTTTTTCTATTCGTTGTTTATTTCGGCGCTGATTATTCCGCCGTTAACGATACTAGTACCTTTATATCAATTATTCATCGACATTCACGCTATGAATTCTTATTGGGGAGTCATCCTCCTGCATGTAACTTTTCACCTGCCCGTAACGATCTTTTTATATACAGGATTCATCGGTACGATCCCACGGGAATTGGATGAGGCGGCGCTCATGGATGGAATGAGCAGATTTGCTTTGTTTTTTAAGATCATTTTACCTTTGTTGAAACCGGTTACGGCTACCGTTCTCATCATGTCTGGCGTGGCCGTGTGGAACGATTATCAATTCTCGGTCTTTTTTCTGCAACGCAATGAGTTCCATACGATTACGGTTGCTCTAGCCTCTTTCTTTAGTACCAATAGTAACAATGTTGGCTGGGTGGCCGCTGGCTCATTGGTTGGCGCTTTGCCGTTAACGTTACTCTACTTGTTTTTGCAGCGATATTTCATTGCCGGTCTCTCTTCCGGAGCGGTTAAAGGCTAGTGGGGCACATCATTTAGGAGGACATCGTAATGCCGATTGTTTACAATGAACAGCAACAAACATTTCATTTAAAAACCAAACATACAAGCTATATCATAGAGATTGTAAAAGAAGGTTATGTGGCGCATAGATATTGGGGGAAAGCCGTGAGGCATTTTAACGATTCAAACCCGTTGGTATTCATGGATCGAGGCTTTTCGCCGAATCCTGCTCATCATGACCGAACGTTTTCACTAGACCATCTTCAACAGGAGTATCCTGCTTATGGAAATACCGATTTCCGTACACCCGCTTATCAGGTTCGGCTTACCAATGGAAGCACGATCTCGGATTTACGGTATGAGTCTCATCTCATATGCAAGGGCAAGCCGTCCCTGGACGGTTTACCGATGACTTACGTCGAAAATGAGCTTGAGGCTGAGACTTTGGAAATTAAGCTCAAAGATTCTCTACTGAACCTGACCGTTTATTTATCATACTCAGTTTTTGAAGCATACAATGCGATTACTCGTTCTGTTCGTTTTGTTAACGAAGGAACGGAATCTCTTCGATTGCTAAGTGCGGCCAGCGCGAGTGTGGATTTTGCGGATTCTGATTATGAGCTGCTGCAATTGTCAGGGGGATGGTCGAATGAGCGCAATGTGCTAAAAAGAAAGTTGGTCATGGGCATACAAGCCGTCGACAGCAAACGCGGAGCAAGCAGTCATCAGCAGAACCCATTTGTCGCTCTGATGCGAAACGGTTCCACTGAAGATCACGGGGAGGTATATGGATTTAATTTGGTCTACAGTGGTAATTTTCTAGCGAATGTAGAAGTGGATCAATATCAAACAACGCGAGTTACTCTAGGCTTGAATCCCTTTGATTTTTCCTGGCTGCTGCAGCCCTGTGAAAGCTTCCAGACGCCTGAAGCAGTCATGGTATACTCCGATGAAGGACTTGGGGGCATGTCCAGGACGTTTCACGATCTATATCGAAACCGGCTCTGTCGCGGAACCTTCCGGGATCAACTAAGACCTGTTCTTGTAAACAACTGGGAAGCCACGTATTTCGATTTTAATGCGGATACAATCGAAAATATAGCGCGTAAGGGCAAGGAACTCGGCATTGAACTATTTGTTCTCGATGACGGTTGGTTCGGCAAACGAGACAACGGCAGGAGTTCTCTGGGCGATTGGTTCGTTTATCAAGACAAGTTGCCTTGCGGCCTGTCGGACTTAGCCACTCGCATTACCGATATGGGAATGAAATTTGGCCTTTGGTTCGAGCCTGAGATGATCTCGGAGGACAGCGATTTGTACCGGAATCATCCAGATTGGTGCCTGCATGTCCCTAATCGCCCACGTTCTACTGGAAGGAATCAATTGATCCTGGATTTATCTAGGAAGGAAGTCACCGAGTGCATGATTGGAATGATTTCCGATATTTTGAGCAGCGCCCCTATTACCTATGTGAAATGGGATATGAATCGTCATATGACAGAAATCGGTTCGGCGGCGTTGCCTCCGGAAAGACAGCGGGAGACCGCGCATCGGTATATGCTGGGCTTGTATAGCATGATGGAAACCATTACATCCCGCTTTCCTGATGTATTATTTGAAAGCTGCTCCGGCGGCGGCGGACGGTTCGACCCGGGCATTCTTTATTACATGCCGCAAACTTGGACCAGTGACAACACGGATGCCGTAAGCCGGCTTAAAATTCAGTACGGGACATCGATGATTTACCCGGCCATTTCAATAGGAGCTCATGTATCCGCTGTGCCTAATCATCAGGTTAACCGAATCACATCACTAGAAATGAGAGGGAATGTCGCTATTTCTGGAAATTTTGGCTATGAACTGGACTTAACGAAGTTTACAGAAGAGGAAGAACTCTTGGCTAAACAACAAATCGCTTCCTATAAGGAAGTTCGTCATTTAATTCAATTCGGAGACTTTTACCGTTTGCTGAGTCCCTTCGAAGGTAATGAGACGGCGTGGATGTTTGTGTCCAAGGACAAATCAGAAGCCTGGGTCAGCTACTTTAAAGCGTTGGCTGAGCCGAATGCTCCACTCCGTTCGATTCGCTTAAAGGGACTTGATTCTGAGAGCGACTATACGATTGTTGGCGGGGAGCAGCAATTCGGAGGAGACGAGTTGATGAACGCCGGAATCCGTGTGCCGACAGCGCTCCTTCGGGGAGACTTCCAAAGCGCGGTTTGGAGAATCCGTAGAATAGAAGGTTAATTCGGTTTACAACGCTTGTCTTTGTCCATATTGCTTAATGTTATTCATTATTGGACTCATTTAAGTCAGCACACGGTTTACTCCTGATATTCACATGGACTACGAGGGGGGAAGTCAATGATGCTTAGCGTAGACATTCACTTATTAATCAAATTGGGGATTTCAGCGATATTCGGATTAATTATCGGACTAGAAAGAGAAGTTCGGAATAAACCGCTTGGGCTAAAAACATCTCTGGTCATTTGCTTAAGCAGTTGCTTGCTGACGATCGTGTCTATTGAATCGGCCAATAAGTTTGCGGTAGCAGGCTTGCACGTCATGGACCCGATGCGTCTTGCGGCGCAGGTTGTAAGCGGGATCGGCTTTCTGGGGGCCGGCGTTATACTCCGAAAACACAATGATGTTATTATCGGACTGACGACCGCCGCCATGATTTGGGGAGCCGCCGGACTCGGCATTGCCATTGGGGCTGGATTTTACGTGGAGGCCTTTTTCGGACTTGTGCTGATTATGATGAGTGTCGTAGCGTTGCCTTACGTCATTAAGAAGGTCGGTCCGAAGCCGTTACTTATGAAAGATCTCCGCGTCAGACTCATCATCTCGCATGATGCGGATCTTACGACAATTATAAAGAAGATTATCGCCAAGGGCTACAAAATGCAAAGCGTTCACATCAAAGAGCTGAACTGCGAGCACCATGAACTGAATTTCATCGTGTTCATCGATCGCAAATACGCTTCTGAAGTGTACGATGAACTGAAAAGCATGACATATATCGAGATCGTTGAAGTCGAGACGCTATAAACAAGGAACAGCAAGTGTGTGTTGTCATAATTAGGGCTTGCTGAACGAACCTTAAACCCAGTAATAACCTGGGTTTAAGGCACTTCATGTCGGATATATATGCATCCTGTCTCAATTCGAGTTGTGTTAGGTGTGCTTATCATTCCAAGTTGCTAAAGTTCGTGGTGGGACAATTATTGGAAGCCTTTACAAAACGTTTACAAAAGCTCTCTCTAATAAAACGTATATGTAAGCTATGTATTTTACTTCGAGAGTTTTGAATTATTGAGGGGGGGGTGAGAACAAGTTCAAGCGTTACAAATACAAAAGATATCGAAAAATCCGAAGATAGGAGGCAATTGCTCTAGTAGCATTTAGAGCAAAAAAAAGAATTTGAACAAGCTAGCGAATGGTTAATTTTAACCGTATTAAGTTCACTGGTTTCCGAGGTGTTATTTAATTAATTAGGGAGGTACAACGAATGACTTTCATTAAAAAGTTCCAAAAATCATTTCTATCACTACTCCTGATAACCATAGCTTTGCTAGGCAGTACTGGCCTTGTTGCTGTGCTTTTTCAAGGAAAAAGCTCTGCGGAAGGGGCAGATGGCTCTTCGACAGGCCCACTCATGAGTTTTATGTCCATATCTGACATACATGTCACTACAGGGAATCTTCCTAAGGCGTTGCAAGACTCTGTTGCTAACAATGTGGATGCGATCACCGTGGTCGGAGACCTTACCAATTATCAAACGGAAAATGAATATGACACTGTCATGAATGCGATGAACGCAACACCGCATGCTCCTGTCTTTTATGCAATTGGCAACCACGAGTATGACTATGAAGCTAATATGAGCATATCCGCGAATAGGTTTGTAAATAAGACAAAAATGCCAGGCTTGTATTATGACAAGTGGGTCAAAGGTTACCATTTTATTATTTTAGGAGCAGATATTAAACCGGCAAGTATTTCCGATACGCAGTTGAGTTGGTTGGATAGCAAGATGGCTGAAAATGCCGACCCAAGCAAGCCAATCTTTCTTTTCTTTCATCAGCCTTTTGATAACTCAATTCAAGCTATAGCAACACAGAAACTTAAAGAAGTTCTGGCGAAATATCCGCAAAGTATTCTTGTAAACGGGCATAACCATGACGATATTAAAACAGAAGGCCTTTTATACAGCAATGAATACTCAAATCTACGAGATGGAGCTATTGTAACAAATGGGGGTCAGGGACTCATATTTAATGTCTATAAGGACAAGGTTAGCATTACGGGCAAAGAATTTGCTACGAATTCAATAGTATGGAACGGCACTATACAACTGAAACCGAATACAACCGGTGAGTACGAAGCCGAAGAAGGTTCATTCAGTTACGCACCCCAAAGCGATGATGTCAATGCGTCTGGCGGCAAGGTTGTAAATATGAACGATGCCAATGGAAGATCATTTATTGAAATGCTCAAGGTTAACGGGGGAGCTTCAGGCGGCAAAAAAATATTGAAAATGCGCTATGCGACCATTGCGACGAATGCGGTAAGGGGATTATATGTAAATGGATACAAAGTACAGGATCTTAACTTACCGACTACCGGAGGAATGAGTTCCTATAACGATTTGTCGATAGCTATTGAATTGATGCCAGGTTATAACAAGCTAGCCATAAAAAGCGGTGGCAATAAAGCAAGCGTGAATGTGGATAAACTCCAAATTATCGATGAAGTTGCTTCTAGCACGATGTGGGGATTCAACAACAATGGCAATGACAGTATCCCGAATGGGATTGGTGCAACCTTGAAGGGAAGCGCAGCTTATGATACGACCAATAAAATGGAAGGTTCAGCTTCACTCAGCCTGAATGGCGCTGACGGCAATTATGCTAGCGCAGGCCTTGTATCGACCAAAACAGATGACGTAACGCTATCAGCTTGGGTGAAATGGATTGGCGCAACTTCGGGATCGCAGCAGATCTTGACGAATGGCGATGGCCTTACCAACGGCTATTCCATCGTTCTGGACCATAGCCAAGGCGATAAGGTGTCCATTGCCGTAGACGGACAGACGATTCTGGGATCGCAGACCGCTTTGACTGCGGGACAATGGACCAATGTCACTGCGGCAAGAAGAAACGGCGTCTGGGAGCTATATGTGGGTGGCAACAACGCACCTGTAGCCAATAATACGGCAGCTCCTTCTACGCCTACAACGGGGACGTTGATAGGTGCAGACAGCAGCGGCAAACAGGTCTTCAATGGACGTATTGATGCTGTTAGGGTCTACAATCAAGCTTTGTCTACCGATCAGATAAAGGCGATTGCCAATGAGACTTCTGACGCTAAGTTGGAAAGCATCACAATTACAAAGCTGCCAACAAAGCTGAGATATGCGTTAGGTGAAAGATTTAATGCCAGCGGCATGACCGTTGTTGGCACCTACAGCGATGGTTCTACACGGAATGTAACCGTAAATGGAGACAACATAACAGGCTATCGGTGCATAGTTCCAGAAATAGGTCAGACGTTAACGGTTACAGTGGGTGGGAAGACGGCTACTTTTACTATAGATATATTTACCTTTAGTGGTACAGTATCAGTGCCTGGATTGATAGAAGCCGCAAGCTATTCAGCAAAGCATGACTATGTACAAGTGCTTGACGGACTGTATGCAAATTATCTAACTCTAGACACTTGGATGGACTTCTCAGTGAATGTACAGAGTACAGGAAATTACCGTGCAGATTTCGCAACAGCTTCATATGATGGTAATGGAGCATTTGATTTTATTGTTGATGGTGTTTTTCAGAAGTCAATATCTAGGCCGAATACAGGTGACTGGGGAAATTTTAAGATAAATACAGATAACGTATTTTTAACCGAAGGCCCCCATACGATAAGGATTAGAATTAACCGAGACAGATTGAACTTTCGTTCGCTTGAGTTGACAAAGCTTATAGACAAAAATCTAGTCAGCGTCACAGCGCCTGCAGAAAAAATAGTGACCATCGGAACGGCGAAGACAGCGGCAGATCTTGGATTGCCAGGTAAAGTATCGCTTGTAACCGATTCCGGAAATGTGGATGCCAGTGTAACTTGGGATTTAAGCAGCGTTAACTATGATCCAATGATTAAGACGGTGCAAACCTTCACGGTACCAGGAACCGTAACCCTGCCTGTTGGGGTTGTAAATCCGAACAATGTGCCTTTGACAACAAGCATTAGTGTAACTGCTAGTAAGATCCCTTCATCCCAAATGACGGCAACGGCGACAGGTCAGGAAACGGTTAGGGAAAATGACGCAGCCTCCATGGCGATTGACGGAAAACCAGCAACGTTCTGGCATACGAAGTGGGATAAATCCGATGTTCTCCCCCAATCGATTACCTTAAACCTTGGAGGAACCTACAATATCAATAAAGTCATATATTTACCAAGGCCAGGAGGCGGCAACGGAAATATTACAGGCTATAACGTGTATGTAAGTACGGACGGTGTATCCTTTACTAAGGTCGCAAATGGAAATTGGTCAAATGACGCTACGGAGAAAATAGCAACGTTTGCTACGTCCAACGCCTCCTATGTCAAGCTCGAAGCAACAGCGGGCGTTGGCGGATATGCATCGGCTGCGGAGATCGGTGTAGTTGTGGCACCATCGGTCGTGCCGAATCTCCTGAGCATTACAGCGCCGGCAGCCATCACAGGAGTGGTGAGCGGTACAGTGAAGACTGCGGCAGCTCTTGGGTTACCTTTAACTGTTGAACTGTTAACCGATAAGGGAAGCGTGAATGCCAATGTGGCATGGAAGATAGACGATTCAAGCTATGATCCGGCTGTACGGACGCAGCAAACATTCAACGTTAGTGGAGATGTAGCTCTGCCTGCAGGCGTGGTAAATCCAAATAACGTAGCTTTGGCAACAAGCGTCAGCGTGATTGTGCTGGCGGCACCAGCAACACCAATGTCTACATTGACAGGTGTACAGCAGGTACTTTCTGGCCAAACCTTCACTCTGACAATGGGACTAAGCGGCGTTACGCAAAGCGTATATCAGCAAGTGTACGCGCAAGATTTCACACTGTCTTATGACCCTGCAAATGTGCAATTCGATTCGGTGACATCCCTGAAAGACGGGTTCCAAGTCATCGATAAAAAGGAGACAGCTCCGGGACAACTCCGGATTGTGGTTGCAAGCGCGGGCGCGAACGTGCCTGCTCAAGGCGATATGCTCGTAATCCAATTTAAGGCCAAATCTGTCACCCAGGCAACGACTATCACTGTAGATCATGTGAAGATTGCCAATGGACAGGGGAATGAATTGCAGGTTGCCGGTGCTTCCCGCGAGATACAGATAACTGTACCTAGTACACCTGTAGATAAGTCGATCTTGAACGGGGCGATTACAAGCGCTCAGGCGAAGTACGCCGCAGCCGTGGAAGGAAATGATAACGGACTGTATGTGATTGGCTCCAAAGCTTTATTGCAGTCGGCTATTGATACGGCCAGGGCAATAGCGAATAATTCAAACGCGACGCAACAGCAGGTGGATAATGCGAAAGCTGCATTGGAAGCAGCCGTTCAATCGTTTGAAAGCAAGTTAATAACTGCAGATTTCAATGGAAATGGTGTCTCAATTGGAGACTTGGCTTTAGTTGCAGCCTCTTACGGTAAAGAACAAGGTCAAGCGGGCTGGAATGAGAAAGCGGATGTCAACCATGATGGCAAAGTAGACATTTTAGACCTTGCTATTGTAGCTAGAGCGATTTTGCAATAAAACAAGTTTAATTGTAGGTAAGTAGAATCTCATAGTCGCTATACAGTACCTGTTACGAAAAGTACTGTATAGCGACTATTTTTGTTTCAAAACATTTGATTATTTAGGGCTTGCTGAACAAACAAAAAATCCTTAATCTACAAGGGCTTCAAAGCATTTTCGTCGAATTTATCTGCAAGGAAAACACAGGAAATCGGTAAAAAACCTTGCAGACGGAGTGAGAGAAAATGTTCGTGCAGAATCGAGATATGGCGGATTTGTTGAAAGAATTCTATTTGCCTTTTGGTGGGAGACTGAATCCAACGAATCGCTGGGTACAGCTCTCTGCCATCATCCCGTGGGACAAAGTTGAAGAGAAGTACGTGAAGTCCCTTCAATCCTTGCACATTGGGCAGAAGGCGTATACGGCTCGTATCGCCCTGGGTTCACTCATTATCAAGGAACGGCTTGGTCTTAGTGATCGTGAAACCACGTTGCAAATTCAGGAGAACCCCTATTTGCAGTTCTTCTTAGGCTATGAAGCCTACGTGGATGAGGAACCATTTCACCACTCCTTGCTGACTCACTTCCGGCAACGCCTTGGTTTAGAAATCATTACTGAGGTCAACGACTGGATTGCGCGCAGGCCGCACTGCAAGCAGAGCGAGAAGCCAAGGAAAAACAAGAAGATTCTCATAAAGATCGTGACGATGATGACGACAGCGCCGGCGGCTCTCAGGTAACACTTGAAATGGGCAAAGCGTTTACCGTGCCTGAGGAGGAACCAGATCCTTCCAAGAAACCCCGAGCAGTTATGAAGATGCTGTCTGTTCTTCCATTGCCAGTTGCAGCTACACCAGCAGTGAAAGTCATGAATAAGGGTACACTCATGCTTGATGCAACGTGCGCTCCAGCAGTCATCAAGTACCCGACAGACCTGGGGCTGCTTAACCATGCTCGCGAAATACTGGAAGGCATCATCGACGTGCTGCATGCCCCTCATGTTGGAGCCATGGAAAAACCACGCACTTATCGGGTGAAGGCTCGCAGAGCGTTTCTCAGCGTGTCCAAACAGCGCAGAGCCTCTGGGAAAACGATTCGCCGAGCGATCCGTAAGCAATTGAGTTACGTGGGTCGAGATCTGCGCATCATTGAAAAGCTCATTCAGCATACGCCACTGACTGCATTGAGCAAACGACAGTATCGCCAACTTCTAATCATCTCGGAGCTCTATCGTCAACAGCGGGAGATGGCAGATAAGAAGACCCACATTGTTGCTGATCGCATCGTCAGCATCGAACAGCCGCATGTGCGTCCTATCGTTCGCGGCAAAGCGGGAGCGAACGTAGAGTTCGGTGCTAAGATTGCTGTGAGCCTGGTCGAAGGCTACGCATGGATGGAAACCGCCCAGTGGGACAGCTTCAATGAAGCAACAACACTACAAGCATCGGTAGAGGCATACAAGCAGCGCTTTGGATATTACCCTGAGGTCATCCTCGCGGACAAGATCTACCGCAATCGCGAGAACTTGAACTACTGCAAAGAACATGACATTCGCCTCAGTGGTCCTAAGCTCGGAAGACCCTCGAAAGATCAGAATGAAGCCGTGGATCGTAAGCAAGAACGAGAGGACGCAGCTGGGCGTAATGCCATTGAAGAAAGTTCGGAGAAGGAAAACGCAAATTAGGACTCGGACGCATCCGCGCACGCGGTGCCGATACCGGCCTAACTGTCATCGCCCTCCAGTTTCTGGTCATGAACCTGGAGCGGCGATTGCGGGTTCTCTTTTTGCTTTTTTTCAGATTTGTACAGTTTTTTACTATCCGTTGGGCCTAGGCTGAATGAAATCTTGTTCAGCAAGCCCTATTTAATAAAACTGAATGTTGAATGTATTGACTTTGGACATGTGACGATGGAAGTGTATTGGAAATATATAAAATAAATACATAAAAAGTATATTTTAAATATTAAGGAAAACAATACATATAATATTCGCATTTTTTTGAGAATTGTATATATTTTTAGGATACTTATTAAACAACAAATAATTTATTATTAGATCAGCAAAGTTTCTCACACTGCGATTAATAAACTTCAACGTCATTATGAAGGGAAAAGCGTAAAACGAACCCGAACCATCATTGGCAGATTAGGGGGGACATATGATCGAACAAGCTATAGGAGACTTGGAAAGTACCGCTAGGATTGCCCTTTGGAATATTATAAATATCGAAAAAGTTCTTTTTAAATCCTTCAAGAGGCACTTAAAGAATTCGGTATTTTAAATCTAACCACACCATGTTGTACGAAAGGGAGAATTCCTACGATGATAAAAAAAATACACGCATTCGGTCTGATGGTTATTTTAACAATGATTTTACTTCCATCACTCGGTGTACAAGCAAACTCAGGACCGGACTTTTTTCTTTCCATCTCGGATGACAGCATATCGGCAGGCGATAATTTTCAAGTAACGGTGAGTGGAAAGCAAGTAAGTGACTTGTACGCATATGAAGTTAGTTTATCTTTTGATACAAGCCTTTTGGAGTGTATCAGTGGTTCTAGTGACAGTAAAGGCTTTGCAGTGGGACCCATTGTGAAAGGGAACAAAGTTCTAATTGCGAATTCGCAATTAGGAAATGCTTCAGACAAGAACGGGAATGTGACACTGTCAACACTGACATTTAAAGCGAAAAATCAAGGATCGGCTGAAATTAAACTAGACAGTGTGAAACTGGTGAATTCGAAGTTAGAGTCTAATGTTGTTTCTGGCAATTATAAGGTTTCGGCTATTATAACCAAAATGATCCCGACTAATGCGAATGGCGTGTTAAATAGCGACATTATTTCTGTAAAAGACTTCATTCAAACTATTAAGACTAAGGTAGCGGAGTCCAATATATCGAACACGAAAATTGAATTGACTGACATTAAAGGACACTGGGCCGAAAAGACCATAGGTATGTTCGTGAAACTGCGTATTATCGATGGATATGAGGATGGATCTTTCCATCCGGATGGCAACATTACACGAGCCGAGTTTACTGCAATCATCACGCGTGTATTTGATATCAGCAGCCGTGGTAATCATTTCGTTGTACTGAACGATCTAGACAGTCACTGGGCTAGTGGCGTTATTCAGAAACTCACTAGTGCAGGAGTGATTGTCGGATACGAAGACGGAACCTTTAGGCCCGACCAAACGATCAGTCGAGAGCAAATGGTCATCATTTTATCCCGTGTTATCAACTTGAGTAATCTGAATAAGGATGCTTCCAAGGGTAACTTTGCAGATTTGGAAAGCGCAAGCTCCAATGCAGTTGAGCAAATCAAAGATGCGGCAGAAGCTGGCCTCATTAGTGGCAAGAACGATGGCATTTTTGATCCGCATGGCAACTCCACACGTTCGGAAGCTCTTACGGTCATTCTGAATGCATTGAACCTTGACCCACAGTTGAAAACACTACTTAACAGCTTGGACTAATCCTCCTTTCATCACTAGGCAGATCTGAGGGGACTCCAAGTGGGAAATGGAGGGCTAATCCTATGAAATTTTGCCTATATGATAACAAATATGAACAGGTTATTCTGATAAAAAACAATATACGATCAGCTATTAGTTATAAGAGGGAATGCAAAATGTCCAGCGATGTTTCTGTACTTCCCATCCTGACAAAAGATGAGTATTTGTCTTTTCCCGCTTCGTTTCGAAGAGAAGTTAACGGTCTCTCTTATTTACTATATGAGGTTCCCGGTGTTTTAGAGGCAAGGTATGATCAAGTTATTGTTCGGGATCGACATCGCCTCCAGTCCCAGGATCGAAATGAAAATAGATAAAAACATGTGAATCGCAAATTTCTACGAACATAAACTTTAGCCCCGACATAAAAGCTACCTTTATGTAGGGGTTAAGGTATGTTTTTGTACAATTTCAACAGTGAATTGGCAGGTCTTGATTACACACCCATAGGTGATGTTTCTAAAGGGTTTGCATATTATCTTTTGGAGTTATTGTAAATGTTGAAAGTTCACTTTTTGCGATAATTATGCATATTTTAGGATATTCAATTTACAATCGAAAAATTAATATTAGATCATTAGCATTTTTTGCACTTCGAATTATTTCAATTAGAAAGCGCTTTCGAATATGACTGGCGGTGTTTATGAGGCGCAAGTAACGCCGCAAAATGCGAACGGTGAGTAGAGTTCATATTCAGATACGCATCTACTTCTCCAACTGTTTACGCTTTTTTAGGATACTACTTTTAAGTCACAGGGCGACATTTCTAAAAGTTTCTTGTACAAAAACAGCTTTTCTTGGCGTAAACTGAATATAAGGAATTCATCCTTTCATCTCTATTTGTCGGTGTAGTAACCAAACATTTCGAGATTTTGGGGAGGTATTCCTTTTTTTGATGTCTTAAAAAAACCAAGCTAAATAAGGCTTTTGAATTATTAAATTCATTTTTTACAGTAAACTTTATTTTTTGTTGTTTCTTTTGTTAGATCTTAAAACTAAAATTGGGCTATATCGATGTGTAGTAAAGAATAAAAAGATGTACGATTTCGTCGAACCGTGGAACTTCTATGGTGCTACAAGATGTCAAGACAGTTATTTTAATATAGTTAAGGTGTGAAATGATTCACAATGTTCAGTGGGTAATGAGACGTGAATGTTCTAGTGCTTTGCCTGAG
>NZ_JCAUAQ010000046.1:0-21681 GCF_059692035.1 Paenibacillus sp. J22P143 | reverse complement strand
CTCAGGCAAAGCACTAGAACATTCACGTCTCATTACCCACTGAACATTGTGAATCATTTCACACCTTAACTATATTAAAATAACTGTCTTGACATCTTGTAGCACCATAAATCATCGTTAGTGAATTTAATCCAAGTCCAGTTTTGGGAATTCCAGGGGCTGGAAATATCATAAATCCTCTCCTTGCATTCTCCTGATTGTGGCTGATTTATTACCTCCGCTTTGATTATCATCATTTGTCCTCCATAATTCTTCTAAATCTAATTATAGATATTCAAATATCGTATTCAACTATCCTGCTCGTTACTTTAAAGGGCAACGGCAGCCGGTCGTGTACCGGCTGCCGTTGTGTTGTGCTTGAACTATAGTATGCTTGTTTGCAATTGTTCATTGTATAATTCGCTATTTTCCCAAATCAAAATTCCATCCTTTTTTAACGTCATTTGATTTATGTCCTTGTCTGTAGGATACGTTTGCAAGATTTCACTTTCATTCATAATTCGATAAACCACTGTTTTATCCTTTTCATTTTTTAATATCAAATCATACATTCTAAACTCCGTTCTTTTTGGCATATCTTCAACAATTTGCTCTTTATGATTCTTTAAATCAATCCATGAAATAATAGTGCGATGGATACCCGAACCAAATGAATATGTATAAATTATATCCGAGGTTCCATCCTTATTGACATCGTAAGGCACAGCACTTGTTACACCTTTCCCACCAAATCCATTACCTATATGAATTACTTTTTGATTTGCTACGATAAATGTTTCACCTGCAACCTTAAACAGTTGACACTTTGTTTTATCCCAAATATCAGAAGAAGTAATTTCAATCATTTCAACTTCTTTATCGCTCGGTTGAGAAAAATTTTGAGTTGCTAAAATTAGCTTTTGTGCTTCTTCAATTGACAACTTTTTTTCTGACTCTTCAATTTTTGCTTCATTGGAATAACAAGCCGATAAAAAGAAGACACAAAAAAATATAGTTAAACATTTCAATAGCATTTTATTTTCCATTAAAATTCTTACCTCCAATTGTAATCAGTGTCCAATGTTCACTTTCGATTACATTAACTTTAACTGAATATATAGACGTAAAGTCAATGGAAATGGTTTCTGCATGCACGTAATCCTAATTTTGGAAAGATACACTAACGTTTTTCGTTAGCGCAACGAAAGTTGGGAGGTAATCATTATCAATCCGAAATAGATTGTCGCTCCCTTTGGAAAGCACTCACCCGGTACGGTTAAAAGACCATGGATCATTTTTACCCTTCATTCGTTAACCAAGAGGCACATCATCCAAGATCACACCAATTTCCGAAACACCATCCACTGGATCGCCATAGTCATATTTTGCGGTAATCTTTCCCTTCTTGTATACATAGCCTTGAAAAAATGATTCGCCTGTCGGTGAAAATCCTGCCGATTCCAATGTGGTTTGCAGCGATTTTATATGAGCGTCTCTACTATTAATATTAACGTAGAAGCGAAACACCAGCTCATCCATAAAGGTAATAACTATCTTTTTAGGAGGAGTTCCAATCGGTATGCTGAAATCCGGCGCTATATCCTTATATACATTTACAACCTTATTGATGAGAGATGGGTCAAACAGATATTTTACGTTGGGCTCCGCCTTTATGTCGGGTAAATTTCCATCTGATGAATTCGCGTAGACCACTGTCAGATCGTCATCTATGCCATGTACAACCGACCATGTCATGAGAGTGTTATCGCTTGAGCGGCCATAAACATCATTCTCCGTTTTGCCAAAAATCTTGTTGATTAAAGCGCAATCGGTAATCGGCCCATAGCCCGCATCTGAAAGCATTTGTGGAACATCTAAGAGTGGACTTGTAAGTTTGTATACGAATGTCAGTTTTTGATAGTTGCCTTCAATCATCACCACATTAGGCTGTGTATCGACTAACGCCGGCGCATTATTGTAAGCAGCAATAACTTGGTCGAAGTATGATGTACCAAAGGCAAGCAGCCTGACATCGGCTGATAATGGTGTACCTTCTGACTCCTTTGGTGTTGCTGTAGGTGTAGCTGTGTCAGGCGCAGGTGTAGTTGACGTTATCGGTGTATTCGTGGAAGTCGGAAAGGGATTTGTACATCCAGTTAAAATAGTAATGGTCAAAACAAACAGACAAATTTTAATCTGAAATTTTTGCATATGATTCCCCCTTGTATAAAACTCATCTTCCTTCATAACCCATATATTAAAAGATGAAATTTTAACTATCCTGCCCAGTAGATGAGAAAAGGCAGCTGATCATTGTGATCGGTGCCCTTAGTGTTGTTAAACTATAGTTATCCGATAGCTCAACCCCTGGTCTTTCTTCCTTCCTAAAGTACTCCCTCCCCAAGTACCTTCTGTGCACGATTAACCGATATAGAATAAGATTTAGTTGTCCTAAATCTAGTAGGGATCTGCTCGATAATATTTTAATTTGGGTTTTAATTTATTGTTAATATAAGATTGTACTTCTTCGAGTTGAGTTAGTATTTTTTCTGGAGCTGTCAAAAGTCCTAAACGTTCTTGTAATCGGATTTCCGACTGATCAGGATAGGCGGAATTATATATATTTTCTGCGACTCGTACTGCATCCCATACAACTTCATTAACAAGATCTTTCGAAACCTGGAAATTCCTATTATGATATTTATTCAGATAATCGATTGTTTGATTTATATTTTGTAATTGCCTTATAGTTCTAGGAAAGTATCTTTCTCCGCGCATGTCATAGTATTCATCTGACTTTGTGCTACAAAGAAGAAAATATGAATGAGTGCAAAGCATATAAAATTGAACTCTTTCAACCAATACAGCTATATTTGTTATTTCAGTAATATTAATTAGCGCTGCAAACGCATTGTGTGATGCATATTTATCTGCATGCACTTCCATTGCTTTCCTCTCGATTATTTCGGAAGTAGATTTAGGGTTCTGTTTATTTTGGTCGTCAATCATATATAATTTTGTCGATTTACCGTCTTTAGAATTATCTATGAGATATCTAGCATGACCACACACTAAATGCCCAATTTCGTGATTTATCAAAAACATAAGAGTAATATCAATTAAATATGACACTAGGTCTGATCGATCTTTGTAGTTTGAAAAGAAGTTATCGTTGGAACCTACTGCATTATTTATATAATCATTAATATGAAATAGCACCCCCTTATTGAGAATAATAATTTCTGTGGAACAATAAATATCCGCACAAGCATTTAATTTCGTAGAAGCTGATATAGCAGTATAAACCTTGATCTTTTTATGTAAATTCTTAGTTACTAATGATCTTTTTAATGCCTCTGTAGCCATCGTTCGATATCTTTCATATAGTTTGCGTTCTTCTAAATTTTTAATTTTTCGAATGTTAAGAACGTGTATAGGCTCTAAATATTGTTTACTTCTTAAAAAACGTCTAATTATAATGTCTCGAAAAATATGAAAAACCTCCCCCATGATGCTTCAAAGTAATTGATTTTTTAAATGAATTTCGCCCCGAATCAGCTCTATTACGCTTACTTACTTTTCAACCACTTTTAAATACGTTTCCCCCTTTTTATAATTACACATCATATTCACGAACTAATTGGTTTCTCCTTCCCATTCTAGATTTAATAATGTATATTTTTAGGAATCTGCCCGCTTCAACAGACAAAGGCAGCCAATCGTGCGTGGCTGCCTTCATGTCTTGATTGAACTATAGTCTCCCGTTATCGGAATCCCTTAAGTTATTAATTCACAATGCAAATAGTAACATTCTATTTCTTTTCTTTTACGAAAGTTCCAAGGTCAAGAAATAATACTTTTGTTTGTGAATTTATTTGCTTTTTACTACGTGCAATAGCAATAGCAGGAAAATATTCTTCAGTAGATGAACGTCTAAATTCTCCATATTGGGTATATATGCTGAGTGTTGATTCATTTACCGAATCTAAATTAGTTGGATATTTTATTAACATAGCTATTGTAGAAAATACAATGCCAATAAAAATAGTAACAATAAATATTCTTTTGGCTTCCGCTTCATTCATTGGATCAGCCTCCTGGATTACATACATTACAATTTCATCTCTTTAAAGTTCTTATCTATATTATACCATAAATTGGAATTATACTGCCCAATAGCTTAACGCGACTGCCGATTGTTACTGGCAGCCGCGCACGCTTGTCGTACATGGAGCTATCGTCTCCCAGTTAGTTTAGCCAACTACTCCAAATAATTGACAAAACAATGAAGCCAAACATTACGGCTCCCCAACCTGTATTATTAGCAGTATTTTTATTCCCATTTTTGATTTTCTTCGCAAGAGCAACACAATTAACAAAGAAAAATATTGCGAAAATTGGAGTTATATACGCAAAAACAAAATCCGAGTTGACGCACCTCCAACATATAATTAAGTACCATACCAATTGTACACTTAGAGTATAGTGTTACTTTCTTGTTATAATAACTAAGAAAAAGAGCAGTTACCGCAGCATCTGCTCCTGTTTTGTTGTTAAACTAAAGTTTCTCGTTAGATTCCTGTAGATGGATAAATTTCAGCTTTGTAAAAAAACGAGCGCCTCAGTACGATGGAAGTACGCTACGGGTCAAAAGCCCTTTAATTCCATCATCCAGGAGGACGCTCTACTATGAAGTTTAAATCACAAGATAAGCAAAATCAACTCATTGAAAACATTACCGTTAATCATATTGTTGTAGGTGTCTCCGACCCTGTCCGTCGCCCGCTGCGCGATTTTTCGGAAAATAAAAAACACATCTCCGCCGGGATGTGTTTTTTATATAGTGCTTTATTGTCGTCTGTTGGATTATCAAAAATTCTCATCGATACACTTACAGCCTGCTGTCGGAAGATCAAGATAAACAAATAGGGCACCAGAAATTTAAGTAGTATTCGGTTCCCTCGAAGTTGCATTTGCATCCCCTACCTTACCTAAATCAATCTTTTGTATTCGCTTACATTAATTATAGCCCACCTTTCAGTAACTGAAAATATTAAAAAACGGTACGCTAAACCGAATTTAAAAAAACACCCACATTTAAATGGATGCCTTCCACTATGTGTTCCTCAAGTATGCCATATTCCCCATCGAACCGTTGCACGATTACCATTTTGAAAAGGAACCACTCTTTGCAAATCATCATCCGTTTTCTGTAAGCAAACTTCTCTAAACATGCTTTGTATTTGCTCATATTCGTTTAGAAGCGTTTGTAAAGAAATGTTCTTTACCATAGGAAGTTTACCGTTATCGTCATACATTTTCCCGAAAGTTTCCTGGAACTCTGTTGGAATATCGGCGGATTGCAAGCGAAAAACCCAATGAAGATCAACCACTGCCAAGTGTCTCAACAATTGTGCAATACTATTAAACTCATTTTGTTGACCTTTGTAGTCAATTTCTTTTTGCGTCAACCCATCAACCAATCGTTTAAACGTGTAAAATTGTAAGTAACCGTGGCGTGTAGAAGCCCAATAATTGGGGTCATTTGTGGATCTGGTGAAAGGTCGAAGGGATTCATAGTTAGTCCAACTTTCTATGTTCTAAATTGGAATAATCATACAATAACGATCATTTTTTAGACAATATATGTCTCCAATCACTCAAAGTTTGATACGAATCTGAAATAACATCGTAAACGTATATGTCTGTTAGATCATCCTTAACCAAAAATGTTTGCCATCTGACCGTATGATCTCCATGATCTTCCCCAACATAAACACGATAATATTGCGTACCAGGCATATATTCTTTCTTCCCATCCATACGCATAATCATCTTTACATTTGATTTTGAAAGCAGTTTATTAAAATCACCAATCTCAGACACATTATTTTGTAAATAAGTAAGGGCTTGATTCTCCGTTGAATTAACTTCCCTTCCTAATTGCTTGTTTAGTTCAAACTGAACATCAGCCACAACCCATTCATGATTCTCATATTTGAGTGTAGATACTGCATTACCTAACCAATCAGCGTGATAGGCTCCTGCCATATATTGTTTACCAAGCAGCTCGTAAGTACCATTTCCGTCTAAATCTTTAGGAGTTAATTCAAAAAAAGGATCAACCCAGCCCTCTGATGGCTTGGCTAATTTGCCTTTCACATAAATCCCCATTTCTTCGTATTGTTCTTTATTATTAGTTACATCTATTGCAAATTTTTCGTTTTTTTCTATGTTTGTGGCATTGAGTTGATATTTGTCTGTAAACTGAATATTGAATTTTAACCCATCACTAAAGCTTTCTTTGCCAAAAATCAGTTCATAGGAGTCGTTTACTTTACCGTACATGCAGTACAAAGATGAACCAGCACCACCATTTCCGCCGCTATTCTTACTTAGCATAATGTCATTGATTTTATCTCCTGTGAAATCACCAATGAATAGAGCAGGTGAATATCCTTGACGATATTTAGGTTCTATCGTAGTAACCATATCTGACTTTCCATCCCTGATGATCATTGTAATAGAATCATTCCAAATTGAATCAGGGTTTTCTCTAAGTCCAATTAAAATAATATCATCTTTGATCTGATCACCATTTACATCTTCATATTTGAGGTCAATTATAGAATATTTATCTTCAAGTTTAATTTTTTCGTCTGAATAAGGCGCGTTTACTTGATAAGAATTTTGTTTTAGCGGTGCAGGAGTTGCCCCCCCAGTATGCATGATAAGAAAAGCAATGAAGATCATTAGTATTTTCAAAACTGTTCACCCCTTTAATGTCTTCCTACTTATTTCGATAAATTCCATATTTATCCTTCTCGAAAGCAAAAATACCGCTGAAATGATAACAGCGGTGGAATAAACTTAAACCATTTTCTATTTCTAATCCTGGTAATGATCCCTCACAAAACGAATCTCGCTCTCATAATGCGCCAAATGGCCCTCATCGACCATTTTTTGAAAGGCAGGATTGCCTTCGGCGGCACCCTTTCTCAACGTATCACACAGTACCATCAATCGTTGAATAACCCATTCCAGCAGGTTAGTAGGAACGGGAATGCCATACGATTCAAAAAACAATTGAATTCGCCGACCGCGCTCTGCGGCGTGTATGTCATTTTGGTAGGCAACCGTTGCCCCAGAAGCATGGTCAGGTGCGAAACTCGTAAGCGGAACCGATGTATACAGCGTGTACGCAATGTCCCACATACGCGGGCCTGGGCCTGCCATATCAAAATCAATCAGTGCCATATGAGCTCCATTTTGAAAAAACGTTATATAAGGCTGCGTCATAAAGTTTTATTCCTCGCTTTTCAGAGTGTAATCTATTGCAGATTTTCACTTGTAAGGTATCAGGGCTAATCCACTAGTCTTATATTAACAAAATGTTACAAGCCATTGTTCCTCGAGAACAATTATAACTAATTTTCAACTATTTAATTATTGGGGACTGTTTATCATCAATTCCTGGAATTGAAATTGGAAATATCATTCCCAGAATCCCTATTCCTGCGTAGTATTCTTGTTCGATAATTAAATCAGCATGTTGTTTCCTAATAATTGAAAGTTCATGCAATGAGAAAAACAGATAATTCTTGCTACGAAAACGAACTGGCGTTGAGTTAAATGTTTGAGAGTTGGTGAGTTCTTTCTTAAGGACCCATTTTTTAAAATCGGAGTTATCCGGGTTAGTCCAAAGGAGTGTAAGTAAGATTATACCCACCACAAGAATTAGCAATCTCACGCAGAGCCCCCCCTAAACAGCAAGTACACTTAACAATATGTCGTGTACAACCAAGAGATGACTACTTTTCATTTATCTTTAATCTGTATCCAGTTCAACTAAACTCGCGTTAATTTAACGAAAACAGGGCGCAGCTGCCGCGTGGCTGGCCACACCCTGCCTATTACGTTATCGTTCCCCGATAGTTGAATGGTCGAGCTAATCAAGCACAAAGAAATCATCAAAGGATTCCCCATTTAATTTGAATAACATCCGATAAATCCCCACTTTTTTATTTTTGTATTCTATAGGAATGTATGAAACAGCATAGTCGAACCCATATGAGATAGAATTGTATTGCTTGGCCACATCCCATTCGTCAATAAAAAGAGCTACATTTTTTAGTTGAATTTTGAGTTGTATCTCATCAAAATCAGCTCCGAAGACTTCCACAAATTCAAGATCATTATCTATTTTATAGTTGTTGAAACAAAACCAGAAGCCATTGACGCTTTTCTTTTCAATCTCATTTACCAAAGCCCATTGACGCAATTCATTAATCATCTTGGCTACTCCCTATTAAGTTTCGACTTACGTTTGCCTATAGATTAATTCTTATTTTTTCTTTTCAGCTATCGTTCCCTTATATTGAGCTAACGTTCCTAGTTAGTTTAATCCATGTTTCTCATCAATTATCAATGAAAACTCTTTAACAATAGCGTTAGCGATGTCCGATATTACTAGTTCTAAAGTGTCATCAATGTTTATTGGCACATCAATTTCAATCAAATTTATTTCCTCTACTCCCTCAAGTGTGTTTATGGCATAGTTTCCATTTGAATTAGCAGGAATTCCTGTTAATCTAATAAACTCACCACTGACTTCTTTGCTAAATGTTAAATGGCTTACTATTGTGAATCCTAACTGGGAAGTTAAGAATTGTTCCAATACCTTCGACTTAATTTTCTTCGTATAATTTTCAGCTGCAATTTATCAGGTGCATAAGAAAATTCTGGATGTTCACTCTCCGTTCATAACTTTTTGATAAGATTTCCAAAGAAAGTCGTGACAACCTGGATCAAAAATACAAAGAAAGTCGAGACAAATAGCTTGGATCAAAAATTCTCTGAATACGGGGGGCTTATAATGCCGACAACTACGAAAGTGAAAAATAATAGCACCAAACAGCCTGAAAGTTGGATGTATACATTTCCGGATTTTGTGAAAAAGAAGTTTGTTGCCGGTTGTTTTGTTTTACTATCCTTCGTGGTAATTGGAATTGGATCGAGTTTCTTCTGCGTACAGGAACCGGTCTCTGCGACAGCTTCCGAGACGACCTCGCAGCAAGCTGTTAAACCGAATGAAGCACCTGGGGATCTGAACAACTCATCCGAGGTTGCGGCGTTCGTCAACAAAGAGATGAAATCGAGTATGGATCTGTTCAAAATTCCAGGGGCAGTCATTTCCATAGTGAAGGATAACAAGCTCCTGTTCGCCCAAGGTTATGGATATTCCAACATCGAAAAAAACGTCCCCATAGATCCTAAAACCAGCCTGTTCCGGATCGCTTCGACAACGAAGCTGTTCACCTGGACAGCGGTGATGCAATTGGTTGAGCAGGGCAAACTTGAACTTGATACGGACGTCAATAAATACCTGAAAACGGTGAAAATACCGGATACCTATAAGCAGCCCATCACGTTGCGCCATCTATTAACCCATACTGCGGGATTCGAAGAAGGCGGTGTCGGCTATCAGATCACCATAGATCCGAAGAAACTGCCCGTGTCGATTTCCGATACGCTTTCCAAGCACATTCTGGCACGGATTCGGCCGCCAGGCGAGAAGGTATCCTATTCGAACTATGGCGCTTCTTTGGCGGGATTGATAGTTGAAGAGGTTAGCGGCGTGCCTTACGATGACTATATTCAAAGAAAAATTTTCGAACCGCTCGACATGAAATATGCGACAGTTAAGGAACCTATACCGTCCTCCTTAGACCCTTTTAAAGTGCTTGGTTATGCCAGTGGGAACGGTGGCTTTGTCAGCAAGCCGCCTACGTTTGAGGGCGGCTTCCGCCCCGCCGGATCGGGGTCGGTCTCTGCGCTCGACATGGCTCATTTCATGATGGCCCACCTCAATGAAGGGCGATACGAAAACAAGCAAATTTTGAAGCCGGAAACCGTCAAATTAATGCATTCGACGGCGTTCCAGTTCGATAAACGTTTACCGGGTATGGATCTTGGCTTTTACGAGCTAAATGTTAACGGACATCGATTGATCTCTCATGGCGGTGCCGACACACTCTTCAGTACGGAACTTTATCTCGTTCCCGATAAGCAAATCGGCATTTTTGTATCCTATAGCGGCGGTGATGGCGGAGTGGCTGCGGAAGGAATGTTACAAGCCTTTTTCGACCACTATTTCCCGGCACCGGAAGTCAAACTCCCGCCTGTACCCACCAACATTGCAGAAATAGTCGGGAAATATGCCGGCACCTATAAGTTCACCCGCCGCAACTACAGTGATATAGATAAATTTTATGGTTTTATGACAGAGATGAACATATCCATATCCGATAACAAGTTGGCCATTGGACAGGGAGAAGAACAAATGCTGTTCGTTCCGATCGAAGAGGATCTGTTCCAGCAAGTTGGAGGCCCGCATCAGATCGGCTTCCACACCAATGCAGCAGGAGAAGTCACTGAAATGATGTTAGACTTTCTCCCGTTCTTGCCGCTCGAGCGTGCGCACTTTATGGATGAAACTAAGTTCTGGTTTCCCCTGCTTGGCAGCTCAATTGTACTGTTTATCATCGGATTAATCGGATTTGCTTTCCGAATACGTGCAGTTAACAAGATGGAAGCACCGCAAAAGCGGGCAGCTTGGCTCTCTGCTGCTACTGTAGTTTGGGGACTAATAACCTGCATTTTGATCGTTATTTTCATTATGAATTTGGACACATTAGAACGACTGAGCCACATTTCCATTTCCGTAAAATTAATTCTAATTATGCCAATAATTTTTGTTGGATTGACTGTAGCCATGATCCTATCGGCCATTATGGCCTGGAGAGACAAGTATTGGTCTGTGTTCATGCGGGTGTATTTTACCCTTGTAGTGCTTGCCGCGATGGTTTTGAGTCTGTTTTTCTACCACTGGAACTTACTAGGATGGCAGTTTGGTTGAAATAAGAATCGTTCGCAGATCGGAAGATGGTCATCCATGTTATTCGGGATGACCATCTTCCGATGGCGGCGGATTCTCAGCATGAAGTTTTCAAGTCAGCACAATTAACGATATAATTAAACCTGCCCATTCTATAGATGTGTAAATTATCATGTTAGAATTTGAAAGGGGTGTCGTTCTCATGGCCACTATACTTATTGCGGATGATGACGCTCGAATTCGTGAGTTGATGTCCTTGTTCCTGCGAAATGAAGGGTTTGAACTCGTAGAGGCAACAAACGGTGCCGAAGCCCTCTCCATTATTGAGGATTCTCGGATAGATCTGGTGATACTTGACATTATGATGCCGGTAATGAACGGCTGGGATTTGTGTAGAGGGATCAGGCAGCAGGATTCGAATATCCCTCTCTTGATGGTGACGGTCAAGGCGGAAGCGGCACAGAAGGTGAAGGGCTTCCAGCTTGGAACGGATGATTATTTGACGAAACCGTTCGACCCGATGGAGCTTGTAATGAGGGTAAAGGCGCTGCTGAAACGTTCCTTGATCGTTTCCTCCCAGACCTTACAATTGGGCGAGATCGCGCTGAATCGCCGGTCCTATCAAGTCATTAGGGGAGACGAAGTGCTGAATCTGCCTTTAAAGGAATTCGAGCTGCTGTTTTTGCTGGCCAGCCACCCAGGTCAAATTTTTACTCGGGAATAGCTCATCACCCAGATCTGGGGGATGAATTATGAAGGCGATGATCGGACCGTCGATGTCCACATCAAGCGGATAAGGGAAAAGTTTGCTGGTGATGTGCAACATTTTCATATTGAATCCGCTCGCAGTCTCGGGTATAGGTTAGTAACACCATGATAAAAACCTTATATGCCCGCGTCATTCTTACGTTTCTGGCCGTTATTATATTTAGCCTGCTTACTTCATCTCTGATCGGACTTGCTGTATTCAAGAAAAAAATCTACGAAGTTGGGCAGAATGACATGATTGCAGCAGGAGAGGAAATCATTCAGCTTTATGAAGAGACGAAACCTAAAGATACAGATACCTTCATCAAACGTATGGTGAAGCTATCT
The DNA here is from genome assembly GCF_059692035.1 of Paenibacillus sp. J22P143. Lineage (NCBI taxonomy): Bacteria > Bacillati > Bacillota > Bacilli > Caryophanales > Paenibacillaceae > Paenibacillus > Paenibacillus sp. J22P143. The sequence goes on along the minus strand of NZ_JCAUAQ010000046.1, from coordinate 9,710 downwards.
GCGTATCAAATTCATCTATTCAATGATGCTGAAAAAGAAACCTTCTACGGTTTGGAGAATAATAACATCATCCAAATTCCATCCAAAGCGATTCAAAAAGTGCTGCAGGGCAATTATTATCGCTCGATAGCCAAAGAAGAAATTGCATTCATCGGTATCCCCTTTTCTTTCGAAGGGAAGCAGCATGCAATGTTTTTGCAAAATTCTGCTCAGAACGAGAATATGATCAATCGTATGGTGCTGATTGTTCTGCTGCTCTCTTTGTTAATTGGAAGCTTGTGCATTCTCATTGCCGCCAGGTATTTGGTGAATCCTCTCAAAATGTTGAAAAAAGCAACCAAACAACTGGCTAAGGGCGATTTTGCCGTGGAATTAAAAATGAAACGGACAGATGAAATGGGAGAGTTGGCTCAGAGCTTTAATGAGATGGCAAGTGAGCTTAAGCAGTTAGAGCAGATGAGGCAGGATTTTGTTTCCAATGTATCTCATGAAATTCAGACACCGCTCACATCCATCTCTGGCTTTGCAAAGGCATTAAAGTACAATAATCTGGTTGCCGAAGGTGACCGCATCTATTATTTGGACATCATTATTGCTGAAAGTGGACGACTGTCTCGGCTAGGCGATAATTTACTTAAACTCGCTTCTCTGGATTCGGAAAATCATCCTTTTGAAGCGGTGATATTTAATCTTGTGGAGCAAATCAAGCAAATTGTTGTCACATGCGAGCCTCAATGGTCGGCCAAAAACATTCGTATTGATCTCGAGCTGCCAGCTGCCGCCAAAATAACGGCTGACGCGGATCTGCTTAATCAAATCTGGATGAATATAATCGGGAACAGTATTAAGTTCACGCCGGACAGTGGCATGATCCATATCCGTATGAGTCACCAGTCAAATGAAGTTGAAGTGTCCATAACCGATACCGGGATCGGCATTTCACCGGAAGAACTTAACCCCATTTTCGAACGATTCTATAAAGCAGACAAGTCGCGAAACCGCAGTAATAACGGTAACGGTCTGGGACTTGCCATCGTCAAGAAAATGGTCTCTCTTCATCATGGAAGCATTCAAGTAAAAAGCACGCTTGGGGAAGGCACAACAATAACCGTTAAGCTTCCGATTGTTCCTCCCGTCGGTTAATGAATGAGTTACAGAACAGGGCAGGCCGAATGAACAATCATTCGCCTGCCCTGTTTGCTGTTCCAATCTCTGTACGTTTTACTTGTAAGTACCGTTAAACAGATCCATCGCTGGGTCAAATAATAGTAGCAATCATGCCTATAATGGTTCCGATCCTTGAAGGGCTCTTAACTAAATGCTTCATTTCCCCTCCCTTGTTCAAATCCCTTATTTTAATATACCGCATATTGGAACTATTCTGACCGTGCGTACAATGAAGTACCACTTCCCTACTTCTTAACCGACACAAACATTGGCGATTTAAACTAAAAAATCCCCATTTTAAGGGGAGCTTAATGTGGGTTATTGAGCTAACGTTATTCGTTACTTCAATGGACTACATTTGAAATTTCGCAATTAAACACTCCTTCTTACTCTTTGTAACTATGGGCTTTTTAATATTCCTTTGTGAGTACGATAGTCCCAAATAATTGTTATGCTGTCCTCATAATGCATTTCTAGATATTGTCGTTTAACATATTTATAGTTGCTTACCTTTACATTGTTTTTATATTTGTCATTCACCATATTAATGTACTCATCTATTAATTTACCCCCTTCCTGCCCTCGTTGGTAACCTTCTTCCCCGCCAACAACACCGATCAAACCTCTTTGAGGATCGTCCTCAGAAATTGGTTCACAGAATATCCAAGCTTCGCTGTTGGTATTTATCCAATCAGCTGTTACTAACTGATTTAGTGTAATGGTTTCATTTTGAACCTCTACACCACTTAAACAAGCATTCAAAGGAGCAATCAAAATCAGTGAAATTAACCCCAAAAAAAGCCATTTCTTTTTCAAATCTAACACCTCAAAAATATCTTATTTAGTAGTCTATTTTACCATACAAACCTGCCCGTTAGTTGAGCGTTAAGGTTATCTTATCGGCAATCTGGGAATATCTTGTGTGATGCGAGCCGAAAATCGACCTCCTATAACGTAGGCGAATTTGTGTCACAAGACTACAATGTAGGGACATTTGTGCATTTTGTGATGACACAAATCTTCCCACATAAAAATAAAAAAGCCTGATTCCTCAGGCATTTACATTTAAAAATATGTAGGCACATTTGTGTCATTGGACATCATCTTACTAAGTCTTTTTCCATAGCTGGTACGAATCGCCCTTCGATTCCGTTTATGTTAACCTTCTCTCCGTTTACATCAACTAGAAGTGCGACGATCTGTTGGTATTCTTTACGATCGGCACGGAAGTATATTTCCGTTTCTAATCCGCCAATACTGCACGTTAATATTGCCAGAGAGTGATCTTTCTTTCTCCCGCCAAATGCCGCACCGAGGACTGTTCCGACACCGGGTAGTAAAACACTTCCAAGGATTGCCCCCACAGCGGCTTTTCCTGCGCTATGTTTACCCTTCTCATCCCACTCAACGCGACTAACAACGATCGTATGCTTATTTATTTCTATCGTATTTTTCTCGGTCGTCTGCTTAATAGTAACTTTCCCAGCTTTAATCCCTGGATGCCCTCCGAGATAATCCGCAGCAAATGTTTTATGACTCGTTCCAAATAACCTATTCGTAATTCCTCTTTTCATGGTGGTGGTGGAGTAGTAAGGGAGTGTGGAGTTTATATTATGTACAAAATTAAGTGCATTTAATTCTATTCGGAGTCCTCTTCGACGGTGAATAGGTTGATGGTACTTTTGCCTTGAACCTTATGTCTTGAGAAAATAAAGTGTTAGACCGAATGTATTGAATCCGCGCGGTTTTCAAATTACAAAACCGTCAGACTCCGAAAAATAAGTATTAGATCGACCAAAAAATACAAAACAGCCAGCAGCCATAGACGAGAAATAAAGTCCTAGACTGCTGCTAGTTTATTGAACAAACGATTTTCAGTAGTTTTTTCCGAAATCACTCGAGCGTACCGAAGGCCGAATGGCCCGAAGTGCAGTGCTCGGAAATGTGGGCAAAATGAATAGGCGACCAATCGGCAGCATTTTAATTAAACATTTGCTCGTTTAAGCCGCAACTATTAATTTTTCTATAGATGCAACCAGAACATTTTTTTAGAATATCTTGTCTTTCCTTGGGAGCGTGGTGCGTGAGTTTTTGAATTAATTCGAGACTCCCACCACTTTTCTTTGCTGTAACAATAAATTGAAAGTAATGTTAGAATAGATGCTGAAATTTTGAATCATCCAATTCGGATGGGGTTAGCTTGATAGGTGCATATCTCATCGCTAACCGATTAAATTCGTAAAGATTCAGCTGACCATCTTGTGATCGAACAACTAGGTCGGGTTTGCAAAACATTTGTACACCTGTAATTTCGGCAGTTTAAGGCGTTGGGTTATTACCACTTCCAATACCGTTGTAAAAAATGGCGCTATTCGTAAGTCGATTAAGATTGAGAACCCATTCAACGCACTTGTCTTCATTTTGCTTCCCTACCTCTGAAGTTAGTTGTTTAATTTGGGATCGAACAGATGGGTCATCGCTTGTCGTCTTTGCTTTCTTAGCGCCATCTAATGCTCTGACTTTAGATAAAGCCCACTTGACCCCGCAATACACAAAGTCACCGAAATCATGTGCGGCTGGTTGTAATTTATTTGTATCAATACCCAATGAAAGCCCCCCCTTCGTCCCAATCATAAAATAGTTTTCCAAGAGCACCATTATACTACTCTATAATTTCAATAATGAATTTAGATCTTTTGCGAACTTCGTAATTCTCCATTCCAAAAGTTATTCGCGAATGCTATCCTGACTGTTACTTGAACGAACAAAAAAGAGACTTCCGCGAGGCAAGCTCCTTCACTATCGTTTCTCGATAGTCCAATATTACTTCGACTCTTTCATAATCATTAACTCAATTGTAGCGCCTGATTCTACACGAAGATTTGCATGCTGACTGCGTCTAGGATCATTACGAAAATTCTAGAATGACTGGGAAGATGGAAACCAGATGATATGAACCTCGTTGAGACGATCAGGGCTTTGGATTCTTCTTTCTAATTCTGCGCCGTGCTCTCCAAGCAAAGGGAATACATGTATCTCATAATCGTTAAATTTTTCAACGCCTTCTAGATCTACGTCTATCCTCTTGCTTATTCTACAGCTTGGCATTTCCATTGCTAAGCAACTCTTGAACTGTGAAGTCTTCCATGCACATATCAAAATTCCGAACTTCATGTGACAAATTGATCGATCTGCATATTCGTTCAAATTGCACTAATACTAATGGTATTATGAGTAGAAAGGTGCGTCCACGTTGAACATTCATCTATTGAATTATACGATCTGGCATATCGCACGCGAACTCGTCCTCCATCATCGGTATTCGATCGTCGACAACGATGAAGGTATGCTGACGCTCAAGCGCCGCGACGGTATGCGCGTCGTCTACCTGTACCTGATGCCCTTGATCTACGGCTCATCGGCCGAGGAGCAGCTTGAGCTGATCCTCGGACAGCTCCAGGAGTCCATCGATTGGATGAAGAGTATCAGCTTCCGCAAGCCGAATCTGATCGTTCGCAAAATTCATCTATACATCCGTACTGACGCTGGGCAGCAGAACCCCGGTGAAGTCATATCCGAGCTGCAAGTTAGCTCGTTGATCGAACGGTACCGCGTCGAGACGTGGGTCGCGGATTTGGTCGAGCATCGGATTTATACGGCCAAGTCGAAGGTGTCTGGAACCAATGTCATTAAGCATGCAGTGGCCAGCATCCACGGGATACCATACGACGAAGCAGAGCTTTATGTAGTCATCAACAAGTGGCACCACGAGATGCTCCATACCCAACAGGAGAGGACCCAGCCGTTCGACGAGGCCGGACGCAAGCATGGCGCCCCGCTCACCCTCCTGCTCGCTGCCATCAATGTGCTGATCTGGATTGCCATGACCGCGATGGGTGGATCAAGCAATCCGCATACACTGGTCGCTTTCGGAGCCAAATTTAACCCCCTGATCGACCAGGGCGAATATTGGCGATGGTTCACTCCCATTTTTCTTCATGTTGGGGGGCTTCATTTATGGTTTAACTCAGTCTCCCTGCTTGCGCTTGGCGGAAAGCTTGAGCGTGTCCTCGGGTCAGTGCGCTTTATCGTCATTTACCTGGCCGCCGGCATTTTCGGCAATGTCTCCAGCTATATGTTCTCGCCTTCGATCTCGGCTGGAGCGTCCGGGGCGATTTTCGGCTTGATGGGCGCACTGCTCTATTTGACCTGGAAAGAGCCCGATACGTGGGGCGAAACGATGGGATTCTCAATTTGGACCGGTCTCATCATGAACGTCATTCTCGGATTCGCCATTCCCGCCATCGACAACTATGCGCATTTCGGCGGATTGATCAGCGGGTTCATCATCGCCTTCCTGCTGTTCGGCGGCAAAAGCAGCATTCGGGCGGCGGCATAACTGCTGACTCCATGGTAGCGACATCGTTGATTTTTTTATTTCTATACTCTTCCTACAATGGTTCAATGCCACCCGACCTCAATCGGCTTGAATCCATTTGTAAGAGCGTCTGTGATTGCGTTTTCTGTCCGTTACTTGAGAAGAGGCAACCAATCCACCTGGGCTGGCTGCCTCTTCTCAAGTTGCTATTGAACTATCGTTCCCAGTTTAGTTTAATGTTTAAAGCCTGTAATAACATTATGCTAAAGCATCTGCGGTTTCTCATTAACGAACATCAATAGCGAAGAAGTACCTTGCTGATTTTCCTGATTTCATGTCAATTGCAAGTAAACCAACAAATATTCCTTTTTCAGAAGGAACTTTGATATTACCTCTCATGGGCATCACCTCGGTGACAGGTTCCCATGAAAAATCATAAATTTCGCTCTTCTTATAGAAGATGTAATTAAACTCTTCGGTATTTTCAAGATGAATGGATATGTCCGTATTTGGAGCGAATACTGTCGGCGTCAGGGCAGCTTTGTTCACATCCGAACTGGGTAAATCACTTGACGTTGGAAGAAGAGTAATTTTTTTACCGTCAGGGGTCTTTACATCAGGAATTGTTTCTGTGTCCGATTCATCTGTTATGTTAATTGAATTTTGTACAGGTGCCCGAACTGAACTATTGGAGACGCATGCAGTCAACGTTAATAGTGACGTTAAGAAAATAATAAAGAATTTTAAGTTCATAATTGTGCTCCTAGGATTTTGAGTTGGTACTACCATTATTTTATTCTTAAATTTGGATTATACCACACATGTTTCAAGTTTCACCGTTATCTGTCACTGGTGAAGTAATCTGCCCGTCCCTCGGTTTTAAGGGTTTATCTAACGTATACTCACTCATTCGCAGGATTTCATCACCTTGAAAATAACAACCGCTTAGAAAACGAGGTTCTATGGATTGAAAACTTAATTTTAAGCGTGCGGGAACAGAGGAGCCGTAAATCTATTCCCCCTAACTTCACTCTACTGCACGCATATTCCACGAATACCTGGAAGTTTACCATCCCATGGCTCTACGGGTCTAAGCCCTAACATTCCATCGTCATACTTTTCCAAGGTGTGGAGACCGATTGCGTTTAGCGGACGGGTCAAAGCCCTTCTCGGGCAGGAACTCGGTTCTCCGTGCTTTCTTTGTAAAATCCTGCGAATGAGTCAACAAACGTGGTTTTTTGCAATGTTATGCAGCTTGCGCAATGATGTGACTTGCCTTTTCAGGCGTAAATGTTTCACCTTTTAGGACAATACTTATTAAGATTCGAGCTACTTTTCCCAGCAGTTTAAATACAGATCTCTGCTTCCTCATATGCTTAACTTTAACGTTATACTCATGTAACTCTCGAAATACAGGATTGACACCAATGAGCTGTAGGGTAGCGAGAAATAAATATTTGCATAAGGTAGAATCTCCTCGTTTCGATATGACGATCTGTCCCTTTCGTTTTCCCGACGTACTTTCAGCTAGATTAAGACCGGCTTTTCGTAGTAACTGACGTCCATGCGCATACTGTCTAAGATCACCCGCACCAGCTAGTATCGCTGCAACAAAGATGGGGCCAAGCCCCTTAATAGAGCGAAGCTGACTTGCCATTGGAATCTCACAAAGTATTTCTAGGATTTGCTTCTGCATTTCCCCTAGCATTTCTACGATGCGCTCATACTCCTCGATTAATCGTTTTAAATCTAGCTTTGCCTCAGATAAGGCTGTGACATCACCCACACTCCGCTTGGCTTGGGAAATAAGCTCAGCAGCTTTCTGCGTGCCTGTAGAGCCACCTGCTCTGTGCATATGCTTTCTCCAAGTCGTAATCATCTCGGATATGGATCGTGACGCAAGATCCTGCGGTAATGGTAACTCTTTCAATGTGGCCATTGAACATTTACAAGTCCAATCCTTAAACACCGATGTATACAATGGAAAGCGAATATCTAACCAACGAATAATCCGATTCTGCAAACGGACACTGTAAGCGACCCAGAACTCCCTATCGCTCATCAGGGTGCGTAATCTTTGAAACTCTTGGGCTTGTCGCGTATGTTCATAATAATAACCACGGCTTACAATATCCGCGATGACAAGAGCATCCTTCGGATCACTCTTGGAAGGACTATTATCGCGATTCTCCTTGTTTCTTTTGGTGGTGGCTGGATTCACTAGGACAACGTTCGTTCCTTTATTTGTAAGCCAATTCGCCAGGTTCCACCAATAATGTCCAGTAGGTTCCATGCCAATGATACAACTATTCAAACGATGCTTTTGCTGAAGTCCTTCTATCCAACGCTGCAGCTTTTCAAAGCCTTCTATGGTGTTACTAAATGAGAGGTGTCGATTCGAGAGCACGATTCCACGAAAATTCGTAGCTTGCGCCACATGAGTTTCTTTAGCCATATCGATACCTACAACAAGATGAGATGTGCTAATTCGTTCAATTCGTTGATTTTGTACTTCTGATTGTTTAAACTTCATAATAAGAGCGCCTCCTTGATGGTGTTGGGTTGTAAACCCGGGACAAACCCATCATACCGAGGCGCTCCTTTTTTGACAAAGGCTATTTCTTAGCCCTAACAGGAATGTTTACTTGAATGAAAACAGGGAGCAGCTGCCACGGCAGTTTGCTCCCTGTTTATTGTGCTATCGTTCCTCGTTAGAGCTCAATATACCTATCGAAATTTGGTTTCATGAAGAACAAATCCTTTTAATTTATTAGAAATAATTCGATCTCGAAATTCATCCGAGACGAATGGAAACCAATTTTTACTTTCGTTTACTTTAAATATGTGCGATTGAGGTATTTGGTCTTTTATTAAACAATGCTCTTTTATTTCAGATATTGACCCATCAGAAAATCTACTTACTATTGATTGGTCAATATCTAGACAGTCCACAACATTCATAACATTTACAGCGTAAAGTTCAACATTATCATTCATTATAGGTAGGACTTCCCCACTAGGTATAATAAGGTCTTTTAATGTCTCAAAAGCTTTACGAGAAAGAACAATAGAACCATTAATATTCCATAAGCGAGGACAATCACTTATTTTCTTCTTCGAATTCTTATATGCTATGACCTCAAGAGGATGATCCCAGTGGCAGAAGAGAGACTCCCCAATGAACTTATATTTCCTAGAGTATGACATATCTTTAAGTACATAACTAACAAATCCATCAGTTGAACTTTGTAATTGCCATATTGCCAATGATTCTCACCCTCACCTATTTAGTATGACATAAAATTCTCTACGAAATTATTACATAGCATTTCTTTGCATTATTAACATTGCCCGTTACTTGAACAGGCTGCCAGCATGCCGGCAGCTTGTTCAAGTATTGAGCTTTCTGTTACAGTCGGTTAAATCAAAATTGCAGAAGGAAAATAATCTATTCTCATACGTTCATTTGTTAATATTCTTCACCATCGTCGCCAAGTACTTTAGCATTTAACTTGCAATTTCTTTCATTTTAGGAATTTGAAAGTCATCTACATATTTCACCGATATTTCACTTCCCCATTTACCATCTCGAAAAGAAAAAGTAATTTTGAACTCTTCATTATTAAATTCTGTACTCCATACACCCATTCCCACAGAATCGATTCTTATCGTATTATTTGTCATTGGGTTTATAGCTTCAATAAAATCAGCATATTCAAGTTCAGGGTCTGTACTAATACAATGTTTCCATTCATCTAGAGTTATAGGGAGTGCTGGCTCTGTTCTCTTAATATTTAAGTTATATCCCATCGTCTACCGTCCTTTGATTAGATTGGTATTCCAATAGATGGTAATAATAGTTGTACAGATCGGCACCACGCTAAACTGCCCGTTAACGCCCAGCAGGACATATGTACAAAAACCATTATTTTGTGATCATGTAACCGAGGCAGCTGCCAAAACGTGCTAAACAAACAGATAGGCCCTATTTTACCATTTTCCCTTTACCGTCGAAGTTTAATCTTCGACCAATAAAAAGAAAATGTCTTGTAGGGTCCTTTGTGTTCTTCTGAGAAGGTTTTGTTTAGGGACATGGACACAAAATTGGGTGTTTTGTTCAGATGTCCTTTATTGAGCAACCACTAACTGCTCATGCTGCTCGATT
>NZ_JCAUAQ010000045.1:0-22922 GCF_059692035.1 Paenibacillus sp. J22P143 | reverse complement strand
TCCGTCCAAAGCCACCATTTCTTAATTAAATAAGCCGTTGTAGCTCAACTGGTAGAGCAACTGACTTGTAATCAGTAGGTTGGGGGTTCAAGTCCTCTCGACGGCACCATTTTCTAATAATGTGGCGGTCGTGGCGAAGGGGTTAACGCACCGGTTTGTGGATCCGGCATTCGCGGGTTCAAGTCCCGTCGTCCGCCCATTAATTCACAGTGAAGTCAGCTTCGGCTAGCAACTTCATGATTTGCCTGATTGACAGCATGCGCGTATGGCGGAATTGGCAGACGCACTAGACTTAGGATCTAGCGGGCGACCGTGGGGGTTCAAGTCCCTCTACGCGCATTATATGCCGGCATGGCGGAATGGCAGACGCGCTCGACTCAAAATCGAGTCCGAAAGGGTGGAGGTTCGAGTCCTCTTGCCGGTATCACAAGCTTGAAACACGAAAAGCCTTACTTTGTAAGGCTTTTTTGCTGTTCATATGAAGGGTTGAGATGTTTCCAATCCATCTGCTATTTGTTTTTCTGTGCCAATCGTTGAATGACCTGATCGACCTTCGCAATGTGCTGAGACATTCTCTCCGCTGCAAGTTGCTCATCCTTAGCCGCAATCGCCTCAACAATGTCGCGATGCTCCTGCAGAAGCTGCTCTGCCGAAGCACGTTCGGCAAAAAACCAAAGACGGCGCGAAGCCCTCATGCTCATCTGCAGTCGCTCCGTCAAGGATTCCATCATCCCGATGAAGAGAGCATTCTGGGAGGCTTTAGCGATTTCCATATGAAAACGAATGTCTGCTTGTTCGCTTACTTCTTCATTTTCGAGCGAAGCCTCCATGTCAATAAGGATCTCTCTGAGCACCTTCAAATGATAGTCGGTACGACGACTGGCCGCTAAAGTTGCACACCCTGCCTCAATGAATCTACGTACTTCCTGCACTTCCTGAAGAGATTCGCTGTGGTCAAAAAGGCTATTGGTCTCCGTCGGTAATTGCGTAACTACATAAGTACCCCCACCATGTCGAATATCGACCCAACCCATGGCTTTGAGTCCGCTGAGGGCTTCCCTAATGGTAGATCGCCCGACTTGAAAGCTTGCCGCAAGATCAACAACCGTCGGCAACTTAGAACCGGGTGCATAAGTTCCACCCTCAATTTGAGCTTTGATATGTTGAAGCACGATTTCCGAGCCTTTTTGTGGACGGATTTGCTGAAAAACCATCGGTATCCCCCTGAAAATCTTAGATAAAGTTCTATACATCTATTACATCATAAGTTAAAATAGAATAAAAGTCATCTGATCACATGATCACTTATGCGTGGTTTGAACCTTGGTGGATTGTAGCATAGTAAGTTAGTGTTCAAAGGGAGGATTCGATATGCTCGAGAATCAATTAAGACAACAACTTCAGGACATTGTAGGCGAAGCTTTTTATAAAGATGATATGGAATCATTAGTTACGCATTCCTATGATGGGACGCCAATGCTCCAGTCCTTACCTGACGGAGTGATATATCCACGAGATACTGAACAAGTGTCTGCGATCATGAAGGTACTGAATGACCACCGAATTCCCCTCGTCAGCAGGGGTTCAGGTACGAATCTGTGCGGTGGCACGGTACCTGTGCAAGGGGGGATCGTCATGGTCATGCATCGCATGAACGCGATCCTAGATATCGATTTGCAGAATCTGACAGCCACTGTGCAACCTGGGATCATTACGAAGCAATTCATCGAGCATATCGAGGGATTGGGTTTATTTTATCCACCGGATCCAAGCTCAATGGCAATTTCTACGATTGGCGGCAATATCGCCGAATGCTCTGGCGGACTTCGTGGGTTAAAGTACGGCACCACGAAAGACTACGTGATAGGTCTAGAATGTGTTCTCGCTTCTGGTGAAATCATGCGTACAGGCGGCAAGCTAATGAAAGATGTAGCTGGTTATGACTTAACGAAACTGCTAGTCGGCTCAGAGGGCACACTTGCAGTTATTACGGAAGCAACGCTCAAGCTCATTCCGCCGCCTAAGGCGAAGAAAACGATGCTGGCGATGTACAAGGATTTGTACGGCGCGGCGCGTACCGTATCCAAAATCATTGAGAACCGTATCATACCGGCAACACTGGAATTCATGGATAATCCAACGATTCGTGTTGTGGATGACTTTGCGAAGCTGGGACTACCGCTGGATATGGCTGCTATTTTGCTAATTGAGCAGGACGGGGAGTCGGAGATGGTCGAGCGGGACATTGCCCGAATCTCTGAGATTTGTAGGGAAGAGCAGGCGGACGAAGTCAGCATTGCGAGCACACAGGAGGAAGCGTTGAAGCTATTAACTGCAAGACGCAGCGCGTTTACCGCACTTGCTCGCTTACGTCCGACGACGATACTAGAGGATGCAACCGTGCCACGTTCCAAAATCGCGGAAATGGTCCTTGAAATTAACCGGATTGCGACGAAGCATGGGGTTCAAATTTGTACATTCGGGCATGCAGGCGATGGCAATCTACATCCAACTGCGACGACTGATGCAAGAAATCATGACGAAATTCACCGTGTGGAAGCGGCATTTGAAGAAATCTTCGAGGCTGCAATTCGGCTAGGTGGAACGATTACTGGGGAACATGGGGTCGGTTTAGTGAAGGCGCCATTCTTGGAATGGAAAGTGGGAAGCAGCGGGATCGCGATGATGAAAGGGATTAAGGATGCATTCGATCCGAACCATATTCTGAATCCAGGTAAAATGTTTGCGAAAGAATCCAGACGCAGGGTGGTGATTGATCGTGTCTAAGAACCAGGGAGCAACACTACAGGAAACGTTAATTCAGAAGTTGGACTATGATCAATTGACCAATTGTATGCGTTGCGGTTTTTGTCTGCCAGCTTGTCCGACCTTTAAAGAAACGGGCATTGAAGCCGAGTCTCCGCGAGGTCGTATCTCGCTGATGAAAGCAGCTGTTGATGGTCTTATGGAGCCAGGCTTGCGATTCGAAGACCAAATGAACCACTGCTTGGGGTGCCGAGCATGTGAACCAGCTTGTCCAGCTGATGTGAAATATGGTCAATTAATCGAACAGGCGCGCAATGCGATTGAAGTGCATACAACCCAGCATCGATGGTGGGTGCGCGGTGTGCGCAAGCTCGTGTTCCAAGAGCTATTTCCATCTCAACGAAAAATGCAACTGCTCGGGACAGGGCTTCATTTTTACAAAATCTCAGGTATCCAAAAGCTAGTAAGGCGAACCGGTGTAGTCGGCCTATTCTCTAAGCATCTAGCGTCTATGGAAAAAATACTTCCGGACGCTTCTGGTAAAGGGATCGCCCAGCGGTTAGGTACGTATATTCCGGCGCGAGGCGAGAAGCTAGGAACAGTTGGCATGTTTCGCGGTTGCTTGATGGATGTGTTATTCACTGATACGAATATCAAAACGGTGAAGCTGCTGACCGAGGCAGGTTTCGATGTCGTTATCCCGGAGTCACAGAACTGCTGTGGCGCTCTCCATGCACATAGCGGTGAAAGTGATCAAGCGAAGCAATTGGCTAAGAGCAATATCCGAGCTTTCCAAGAGGCGGGAGTCGATTACATTGTCTCGAACGCTGGTGGCTGTGGAGCCATCCTTGTGGAGTATGATCATTTGCTGCATGACGAAGAGGAATGGAAGGATGCATCAGCTTGGTTTGCGAAGCGAGTGAAGGACATCAGTACGATTCTCGTAGAGAAGGGACGCCCTCTCAAATTTGCTGAAACGCAGACTAACCAAATTCCTACGCGAGTTACGTATCAGGAATCCTGTCATTTGCGCAACGTGATGAAGGGGAGTCAGCCTTCCAAGCAACTTCTGCAAAGGATCGGCAACACCGCATACATCGAAATGAAGGATGCGGGCTCATGCTGTGGCTCGGCAGGCATTTACAACATGACGCAGCCTGATATGGCGAATCAAATCCTTGAGCACAAAATGGAAAATGTAAATGCGACTGCCGCGGCTTATATCGTCACGAGTAATCCTGGCTGCTTACTGCAGATGAAGCTAGGTGTTGATAAACATGGGCAAACCGGCAAGATGGAAGCCGTGCATATCGCTGACTTTTTATATGACCGACTTGTGAAACAAGAGGCATAAGAGACGTAAATCAGGTCACAAAGAACCGATTGTCTTCCTAGCAGCCGCAGGCGTCATGCCAAGCACTCTTTTGAACATCGCGTGGAAATGGGGTAAGCTCTCGAAGCCGCACATGTCCGCAATCGTCCTCACACTGGCATCACTCTCATGAAGGAGTTGCTTCGCTCGAATAATGCGTTTGGTCATGATATACGTGGTGATGTTCATGCCGATCAATTGTTTAAAGACTCTGCTGAAATGAGAGGGCGTGACGGAAGCTTGCTTCGAAAGCGTCTTGAGGCCAATGTTCTCACAGAAATGCTGATCCAGATAGAGTAAGATTTCCCTCATCCATAAGGGACCAACAAGGGAGTCTGACATCGGAGATAGGGCATCTGAGCCTACTTCACGTTGGATATATAGTAGTAGCTGAAGCAGCTGTATGAAGATAGCTTGGCGCTGGCCGAGTGTAGGATGTTTAAGCTCATGATGCATGGCCTCTAGATACTGATCCACATGTTGCCCCTGTGTAAGGCGTGTTTCCAGCTTGTAGTTGCGAAGGGCAGCGGCCTGCTCGAAGCTCTGCAAATAGGAGAAGCCATCGCCTAGCAGTGGTGCCTGCAGCAGACTTGGTGAAAAGTATATCGCCGTGGATGTCACTGGTGCTTCTTTATCAGGCGTAGCCCGATGAATCGTATTGCCGGGAATAAGAAACAAATCGCCCTGCTTCATATCATAGAAAGTATGATCGATAAAAAAGGTCCCACTTCCGCGATAAATATACACAATTTCATACCAGTCGTGGAAATGATCAGGGAGCTCGCTTTGCGAGCTTTTTGTGTTTTTATAGGCCAAAGAGTAAGGGAAGGCATCGTGATTATCGAAAATTTTACGAATAGGATCCATAAGAGTCACTCCTCCTGCATCGGGTCCTTTCATAATATCAAAAAACCGTACATATATGCTAGATATCGATATTTCATATCGAAATAATAATGATACAATGAAAGAAAGCGATATCAAATTAGTTGAAGGAAGAGGAGAATCGTCATGCGAATCGATGCACATCAGCATTATTGGAAGCTCGACCGAGGGGATTATGGATGGATTACACCAGCGTTACCTGTATTAAATCGTGATTATTTACCGAATGATTTGGAGCCACATCTCCAGCAATTTAACATGGATAAATCCATAGTGGTTCAAGCTGCCCCAACCCTAGAAGAAACAGACTATTTACTCGCATTAAGTGAGAATTCAGATACCATTGCCGGGGTTGTTGGTTGGCTAGATTTAGATGATCCTAATTACCTTGTTCATTATAAAAAGCAAAGCAAGCATCCCAACTATGTGGGCTTTCGGGTCATGATTCAAGAGATGCCGGATGCTCGTGCTGTCCTCCAACCCCATTTTGTTGATGCTCTGCGTTACTTCGCTGCGGAAGATGTGCCGATTGATCTCCTTGTTGTTGCTCATCAATTAGAGCCTGTCATCGAGCTATTGGAGCTCGTACCAGGTTTGCGCGCGGTTATTGATCATATAGCGAAACCTTCGATAGCAGGGGGTGTGATCGAGCCTTGGAAAGGCCAAATGTCAGAGATTGCGAAGCATCCAAACATCTACTGTAAGGTTTCAGGTATGGTGACCGAAGCCAGTCATTCGGATTGGAAGCCAGAAGATTTTACTGCCTTTGTGCAGCATATTCTAGAGATTTTCGGGACTGAGCGTGTGATGTTCGGCAGTGATTGGCCGGTTTGTTTACTAGCTGCTGATTACGAAGGTGTCGTCAGCGTGGTGACTCACGCATTGCCAGAGGGATGGTCAGAACAGGATGAAGCTCGCTTATTCGGTCTGAACGCAAAGGTGTTCTATAAATTATAGATTCTTACAACATTGGTCAGTACAGCCAATCCGGATAACATTTGCAAAAACATCACGTGGACCGATGAGCCAATGGATACGGAGCTGCTGCAAGAAGTGTTGGCGATTCTGGAGCCGATTCATAATCGTTCATGGATAAGCGGTAGACCGGAATATAACGAAAAAACGTATGTCTAAGCATGTTCTTGAGCGGGGGAGGGGTCATATATGAAAGCGATCGTCTGTGAACAGAGCGAGCTGTTGAAGTATATAGAGGTAGAGGAGCCAAACGTAAGTGAGGGTGAAGCACTCGTTCGCATCCAGCGGATTGGCATATGCGGGACAGATTTGCATGCTTATAAAGGGAATCAGCCATTTTTCAGCTATCCGCGTATTCTGGGCCACGAGCTGGCGGGATATGTGGAGGCGCTTGGCGCTGGAGTTACAGGGTTAGCAATCGGTGATCTCGTCAGCGTTGTTCCTTATATGCACTGCGGTCACTGTATTGCCTGCCGCGATGGTAAAACAAATTGCTGCACAGACATGAAAGTGCTCGGCGTACATATCGATGGGGGCATGCGAGAGCGTGTTTCACTGCCTGTGAGCCATTTGATTAAGGCGGAAGGCTTAACGCTTGATCAAGCAGCGATGCTGGAGCCGCTAAGCATCGGCGCTCATGCGGTGCGTAGATCGGAATTGCGTGCGGGTGAAACCGCGCTAGTGATCGGGGCGGGGCCAATTGGTCTAGGCGAGATGATTCTAGCGAAGCAGCTTGGAGCTAACGTGATTGCGATGGATATCAACGAGGAGCGTTTAGCGTTTTGTAGGGACTGGGCGGGTGTAGATCATATAGTGAACGCGCTTCGGAATCCCAAAGAGAAGATAGCCGAGCTAACAAAAGGCGAATTCCCGACCGTCGTCATTGACGCAACAGGAAATGCCAGGTCGATGACTGACGCCTTCGGTCTAGTCGCCCATGGCGGCAAACTTGTATATGTCGGACTCGTGAAGGCCGAAATTGCTTTTCATGATCCCGATTTTCATAAAAGGGAGCTCACGCTAATGGGCAGCCGGAACGCGACCATGGAGGATTTTGATACCGTGCTCAGCGCTTTAAAAGAGGGTAGCATCGATATTGAGCGATACATCACGCATAGAAGCACATTTGACGAGATGGTGGGTCAGTTTGAAACATGGCTGAAGCCGGAATCGAAGGTTATCAAGGCGATGGTATGCTTGTAAAAGGGGACACACTCTGTTGTGAGCGGAGTGTGTTTTTCTTCGAACACTAAGCTAGTTGCTCCGGATTCTCCAACTCCGCAACAAAAGCAGCGGCAGCCGTCGATAACGGCATATTTTTCAATGTAATAATTCCGATCTTGGTCGATGGAATTCCAGCATCCAGATTGACCTCGAATAAGCTACCCTCCGCTAGCTCCTTTGCAACAAACTCTTTCGTAACAAAGGAAACGCCAAAGCCAATTTTCGCGAATTCAATTAACAAATCCACGCTGCCTAACTCAATATCTGGTTCCAGAAGCAAGCCATTATCACTGAACAAACGGGTCACGAACTTCCGTGAGGAGCTATTACTTGAGAATAAAATGATCGGATAAGTCAGCAACTCAGCGAGTGTAACTTTGTGGGCAGATAGCTCCCGATACTTAGGACCAGTTACGAAGCAGTCCTGAATGGTGATGCCCTCACGCACCTGAAGCTGATCATCATGAATGGGCGTCCTCACAATGCCGATGTCGATTTTGCCCTCTTTTAAATTTTTTACAATCTCAGGTGTCGTCCCATGAACCAAATTAATTTGGATATGCGGGTACTGAACGTGGAACGATTCGAGAAAGGGAAGCAAATAGTGCTTACACAAGGAATCGCTGCCGCCGATTTTGATTTCTCCACTGGAGAAATTACGTAGTTCATTCAATTTTTCCTCTGCGAGAGAAATGAAATTGTAGGCTTGTTCGATATAGGAGTAGAGGATCGCACCCTCTTTGGTGAGATCGACTCCTTTGGACGTTCGAGCAAACAATGCCAGCCCAAGGCTTTCCTCCAATAATTTAATGGAATGAGAGACGCTGGGCTGGGTAATATACAGCTCTTTTGCCGCTTTGGATAGACTGCCGGACCTCGCTGTTAAATAAAAGACTTTATACAACTCAAAATTAACCATATAGACACCTTCTATAGCGAGTATCGAAACTATCAATTATTTGAATGCTCATACACCTCTTATAATAAAGAGTAGAAGCATGAAATACAACCAAATTGAATGGGGGCATTCTATTGTGAATGGAACAACGGTAGGTATTGAAGAATTAAGCATTAATGCGATTAGAACGCTTACAATTGATGCTGTCGAGAAAGCGGCTATGGGTCACCCAGGCATGCCGATGGGCGCAGCACCGATGGCGTATGCGCTATGGACACGTCATTTGAAACACAATCCGGTAAGCCCTAAGTGGGCCGATCGTGATCGTTTCGTTCTGTCGGCAGGACACGGCTCTATGCTGCTTTACAGCTTATTGCACCTTAGCGGTTACGATGTATCCCTAGATGATATCAAGGAATTCCGCCAATGGGGAAGCCGTACACCGGGCCATCCCGAATATGGTCATACTGCTGGCGTAGAAGCAACGACTGGCCCGCTTGGCCAAGGTGTTGCCATGGCAGTCGGGATGGCGATGGCAGAAGCGCATCAAGCATCTGTTTATAATAAACCGAAATTCCCAGTCGTTGACCATTTCACATATGCGATTTGTGGAGATGGCGATTTGATGGAAGGTGTTTCGTCTGAAGCGGCCTCCCTTGCTGGGCATCTAAAATTAGGTAAGCTCGTGGTTCTGTATGACTCGAATGATATCTCTCTCGACGGTGACTTGAACATGTCATTCTCCGAGAACGTGAAAATGCGGTTCGAATCCTACGGCTGGCAGTACCTGCGCGTGGAAGAGCAGAACAACGTCGACGCCATCTCTGCGGCGATCGCAGAGGGCAAGGCGGATCTCAATCGCCCGACGCTGATTGAGATCAAGACTACCATCGGTTTCGGCTCGCCGAACAAAGCCGGCAAGGGCGGCCACGGCGGCACGCACGGCTCGCCGCTGGGCAAAGACGAGCTGCTTCTGACGAAGCAAGCTCTAGGCTGGCCCCTCGAGCCGGACTTCTACGTCCCGGCTGAGGTTTACACCCACTTCGCCCACCACAAGCAGGTGGGAGCTCAGTTAGAAGCGGACTGGCAGCAGCTGTGGAACAGTTACCAGGCAGCCTACCCCGAGCTTGCGAAGCAATTCGAGCTCGCGAACAGCGGCGACCTTCCGGTGGATTGGAACGCCGATGTGCCGCGTTACACCCCAGAGAGCGGCGCTATCTCGACGCGCACCGCATCTGGCAAAGTGATTAACGGCTTGGCGAAGCGGGTGCCACAACTGGTTGGCGGCTCTGCCGACCTAGCGAGCTCCAACTTCACCATGATCAGCGATGCTGCGGCATTCAGCGCAGCAGACTACAGTGGACGCAACTTCTGGTTCGGCGTCCGCGAATTCGCCATGGGCGCAGCGCTGAACGGCATGCTGCTTCACGGCGGACTACGCGCTTTCGGCGGCACGTTCCTCGTGTTCAGCGATTACCTTCGCGGGGCGATTCGCCTATCCGCGCTTATGAAGATACCGGTTGCGTATGTCTTCACGCATGACAGCATCGCTGTCGGGGAAGATGGCCCGACGCATCAACCGATTGAACAGATCCCATCCTTGCGGATGATTCCGGATCTGACACTGTTCCGTCCTGCGGATGCAAATGAAACAGCTGCAGCTTGGGAGTATGTCCTTCAAGCGAAGGAAGGCCCGTTCGTTTTCGCGCTTTCTCGTCAAAACTTACCGGTACTTCCAGGTACAGATACACTTGCTTTTGATCATATTCACCAAGGGGCTTACGTCCTATCTGATGTTGCTGAGGGCGAGACAGCTGCGATTCAATTGATTGCTACAGGCTCAGAAGTGAGCTTAGCACTTGACGTGAAGAAGCAGTTGGCGCAAGATGGAATTGGAGCTCGTGTTATTTCCATGCCAAGCCGTGAATTGTTCGAGCAGCAGCCAGAAGAGGTGCGGAATGCGATTCTTTTGCCTCACGGGAGTAAAAATGTTGTGATGGAAATGGCATATCCGGCTGGATGGGAAGAAATTACGGGACAAGACGGCTTCGTTGTCGGCATCCGCAAGTTCGGAGCATCAGCGAAAGCAGATCGCGTAATTCGTGAATATGGCTTTACCGCAGAAGCAATCGTTCAACAAATCAGACAGAAGTATTTCCAATAAGCGCCCATAGCGGGAGAAAAGGTAGGGGTACAGGATGAAATTGTTTATCGACACAGCCAATGTAGAAGAAATTCGTAAAGCGCACGCGTTAGGTGTAGTGGCTGGTGTAACCACAAACCCTTCATTGATTGCTAAGGAAGGGAGAGACTTCTTCGAAACAGTGAAAGAAATCATCTCCATTGTTGGCGATGTACCGATCAGTGCTGAGGTTGTTTCCTTGAAGGCTGATGAAATGGTTGAGCAAGGTAAAAAGCTTGCAGCATTAAGCCCTAATGTCGTTATCAAGCTTCCGATGACATTGGATGGTCTTCAAGCGACCAGCGTATTCAGATCACTCGGTATCCCAACGAATGTCACGTTAATTTTCAGCTCGACACAGGCATTGCTTGCTGCTCGTGCAGGTGCAACATATGTATCTCCGTTCATCGGGCGTTTGGATGATATCAATCAAGTTGGAATGAACCTCATTAAAGAGATCAGCCAAATTTTCCAAATACATGGGATAAAATCCGAAATTATTTCTGCCAGCGTTCGTCACTCTGCTCACGTCATTGAAGCAGCGCTTGCAGGATCACATATTGCGACAGTCCCTTACAAAGTGATAGAATCGATGAGCAAACACCCGCTGACAGACGCGGGCATCGAGAAGTTCCTTGCTGATTGGGAAGGCGCTAAGCAAGAAAAGTTCTAAGACATGAAGACTCGCCTATTCGGCGGGTCTTTTTATAAGGAGCCAATGACGATGATTATCAGTGACGTGAAGCATTTTGAGCAAGAGCGGCATCTATGGCCGGAAGCTGTATCCCGAGGAATTGAATATATTCAGAATCGCAATCTGGGTGAGGCAGAAGTAGGGCGTTATGATCTTGAGGGCGATAATGGCCACTTGATGTATGCGAATGTGCAAGAGTCTGTGACACGTCCGAGAGAAGAACAATTGCCTGAGTCCCATCTTGTGTATACAGATATACAATTTCTAGTGAGCGGCGAGGAACGACTTTGTTTCTACAAGCTAAATGAAAATGCTGTCATCATAGATAACAAATTTGAGACACACGATATCGCTTTTTACGAATCCGTCCATACGCAACCAGAAACGGATATTTTGCTCAAACCCGGCATGTTTGCCGTGTGCTTCCCTTCCGATATTCATCGGCCTAATTGCCTCATAACGGAATCAACGACGAATAAGAAGATAGTGATCAAAATCCATAAGGATTTGTTGCATCTTTAGAAAAAAAGTCTGCTCAAGCCAACTTCCTTGGCTAGGCAGACTTTTTTTGTTTAGGCTGTTTCTTAGACTTTTTACTTAAGCTTTACTCGCCATCATTCTGGCTCCGTCGGATTCGACGATCGAATACGAACGGACCGAATGGAATAAAGGCCGCAATGAAAGCCGCGAGTACCCGTCCAAAGGACCAGCGATGTAGAAGTGTGACCCAAGCAATCGATAGCAGATAGAGCGAAAATAGAAATCCATGAGCAATCCCTACGACAAAAACAGCTTGTGGTATATCGAACGCATATTTAAGTGGCATGGCAATACCTAACAGAATGAGAAAAGATGAACCCTCCGCCCATCCGACATAGCGCAAGACTTGTAAAGAACATTTTAGCACAGTGAGCAACTCCTTTTATCAATGAAAGTAAACTCATCTTATGATTGCAATATGAATGTAGTATGAACAACGGATGTCAATTGGACACAATCTAGTTTTTTTAGTACGATAGGCAATAGAACGTATTCTTACTTTCATAGACTCTTTTGAGCGGTATATATAGGTAGGGGGAAAGCAGATGCTTCGTCTTGGCGAGAAAATTATCTTCATTGCTGATCGTTTAGAACAGAATCTGCCTATTGGCGGGTATGGCTATTTAATTGCTTATGACCGAAACAACGATAACATTTTCGACTATGTTGTGCGTGTCCCGAAGGAGAACAAACATTACTACGTAACTGCAACGGATATCGAGCTTGAAGAAGTGCTTCTTCAGCAAGAGGCGGAGCAAGTTGAGAGAGAAGCTTTAATAGATTACGCGCTCGCAACGAAAAATGAAGCATTGTTCCTGAAAATCATGAACGGCGAGCCCGCGATTGAACCAGAGAAAGAAAGGGACAAAGAAGTACAGTCCCGCGAAGAATTTATCAAACAAATCGGGCTGAAAGCTTGGATTTAAAATAGGAATGCGACGGTGGAAGTGCGCCGTCGTTTTTTTATTTTTTTGATTTTGTAAAATGGCGATCCCAACCGAGCGCCGCCAAGTTTCCGCCACCCGTAACGCCCAAATGGGCGTTACAACTCCCGAACCGAGCGGTCTCCCCTCCCGTAAGGCCCGAAAAGGGCCTTACAGCCGAGCCTGCCGGTGATCCGCTGCGTTTCGGCCACCCGTAACGCCCAAAATGGGCGTTACAACTCCCGAGCCGATTGGCCTACCCTCCCGTAAGGCCCCAAAAGGGCCTTACAGCCGATCCCGCCGGCGATCCGCCGCTTTTCCACCACCCGTAACGTCCAAAATGGGCGTTACATCTCCCGAGCCGAGCGCCTACCCTCCCGTAAGGCCCCAAAAGGGCCTTACGGCCGATCCCGCCGGCGATCCGCCGCCTTTCGGCTACCCGTAACGCCTAAAATGGGCGTTACAACTCCCGAGCCGAGCGCCTACCCTCCCGTAAGGCCCCAAAAGGGCCTTACAGCCGAGCCTGCCGGCGATCCGCCGCCTTTCCGCTACCCGTAACGCCCGGCGTTACGAACAAATCCGCCTCAGCCATTAACCATCCGGATAGCAATAGCTGGATGTAACCTGTAGCACTTAATCCGCTGTTGTCCATCTCCAGCAGGGACAAGAAGTTGCTTCGCTAGCATCTCTTGTAAAATTCGTCTCGATTTTTTTGCCTCGAATTGGAATAAGTTACTTACATCACGTGGAGAGATCGATTTGCCCGAAGTGAAAGTAAATCGACAAATTTCTTTCTCTACATGACTTAACTCAACCAATTGTTCCTGCTGTTCTCCAAAATATTTTCCTATAAACTGCAACATAATCTGTTCACACATCCGTGGCCGATCTTTCACATCATCGTAGGAAAAGCGTAAGATTTTCCATCCGTCAATCACCAAATGATTCTGGCGTATCAACTGATCAGAAAATTGTGAACGACTAATCGTATTGGCATGTGCGTTGTATCCATCAATTTCGATAGCAAGCTTTAAGGGATGTCGTAAGTAAGCAAAATCAATAAAGCGAGTCCCATCACGAAAATCTTTAACTTCATACTCGGGATGTAAATGTTTAAAATCCCCAAATGCTTTCCACCATACCTTCATAAGGAATAGTCGTTCTGCGTGGCCGTGACCTTCTTTTAATCTACGTAATCGCTCGCCTTTTCTTTTACCATAATGCTTATGCAGAAATTCCACATAAGCTTTCTCGAACCCCTCTAACTTCTCGAATTCCTCGGTTTTTCTAAACTTCCCTAACTTCCCTAACATATCCAATCTTTTAATCATCCTCGCAGACGCCCCTTCTTTTCAGAAAATGAATAAGCCGCTCAGCCTGAACAGCAAATGCTGAACAGAATAAGCGGCGTGTGCTTCACTACCATTTTAAGGAAATATTAACACGAGTAAGCATAGTGATTCAATAGTTTTAATGTTTTAATAGATTCAAAAGATTCATTTCATTTACTTTTTAGCTGTTGCTTCTGATTGCAACAAGTTCAATCCTTATTCTGGATTGAGTTCGCAAAATTTCTGGGATATAATGAAAAGAATGACTAAACGCTGATACAAGGGGTGTAGAATACGTGAGCATAACGAAGAAAGATGTCGATCATGTCGCCAAGCTGGCTAGACTCGATCTCGATGATACCGAAAAAGATCTATTTACAGATCAACTTAATGCCATTTTAAAATATGCCGAGCAGCTTAATCAATTGAACACAGAGGGTGTTGTACCAACAAGTCATGCGATGCCGTTAGTAAACGTGATGCGTGAGGATGTTGCGAAGCCGTCTTTGTCGATTGAGAAAGTCATGCTGAACGCACCAGATCATGAGGATGGGCAGTTCAAGGTTCCTGCTGTTTTAGAATAAGTTAGAGATGAAAGGGAGTGCCTGTCGTTGTCTTTGTTTGAATTAAACCTACAACAAATCCACGCGAAGCTGCAAAGCAAAGAAATCAAGGTTTCGGATCTTGTGGATCAATCCTATACACGCATTGCGCAAGTGGAGAGCAAAGTTCGCGCTTTCCTTACATTAGATGAAGAAAATGCCAGACAGACGGCCGCACAATTAGACGAGCAGCTTCTCACCAATGGAACTCGCAGCGATCTATTCGGCCTGCCAATCGGTATCAAGGACAACATGGTGACCGAAGGTTTGAAAACAACTTGCGCAAGCAAATTCCTATCCAATCATATTCCAATTTATGATGCGACCGTTGTTAGCAAGCTTAAGGAAGCACAAGCTGTTACCATCGGGAAACTCAATATGGATGAGTTTGCGATGGGCGGCTCTAACGAGAACTCCGCGTTCCACCCAACACACAATCCGTGGAACACGGATTATGTGCCAGGCGGCTCCAGCGGTGGCTCGGCAGCAGCCGTTGCTGCAGGCGAAGTGTACTTCGCGCTAGGTTCCGACACCGGCGGATCAATTCGCCAGCCGGCTGCCTACTGCGGAATCGTCGGTCTAAAGCCGACGTACGGGCTCGTGTCCCGCTATGGGTTGGTTGCATTCGCGTCCTCACTTGACCAAATCGGGCCGCTAACGAAAAACGTAGAAGACGCTGCGTATGCCATGCAAGCCATCGCAGGCTACGACCCGAAAGACTCCACTTCTGCGAATGTGGAGATCCCGAACTACCTCAGCGCATTGACGGGTGACGTCAAAGGACTGCGCATTGGGGTACCCAAAGAG
This sequence comes from Paenibacillus sp. J22P143, assembly GCF_059692035.1. Taxonomy (NCBI): domain Bacteria; kingdom Bacillati; phylum Bacillota; class Bacilli; order Caryophanales; family Paenibacillaceae; genus Paenibacillus; species Paenibacillus sp. J22P143. The sequence continues at coordinate 7,723 of NZ_JCAUAQ010000045.1, read as the reverse complement.
TACATGGGCAAAGGGATTGACCCAGCGGTCAAAGCGAAAATTCTTGAAGCGCTCAAAGTACTTGAAGGCCTTGGCGCTGTATGGGAAGAAGTAACGCTTCCGCATTCCGAGTATGCCGTTGCAACCTACTACTTGCTGGCATCTTCCGAGGCTTCCTCCAACTTGGCTCGTTTTGACGGCATCCGTTATGGTGTTCGTTCTGATAATGCACGTAATCTGTTGGATCTCTACAATTTGTCCCGCAGCGAAGGTTTTGGTCCTGAAGTTAAACGCCGGATCATGCTAGGCACTTACGCGCTCAGTTCAGGCTATTATGATGCGTACTACTTGAAAGCTCAGCAAGTCCGCACACTGATCAAGCAAGATTTTGATCAAGTGTTTAACAACTATGACATCATCATCGGACCAACCGCTCCAACCACTGCTTTCAAAATCGGTGAACAGAGCAGTGACCCGCTCACGATGTATTTGAATGATATCATGACCATCCCGGTCAGTTTGGCAGGTATTCCTGCGATTAGCGTTCCATGCGGATTCGTGAATGAACTTCCGGTTGGCTTGCAAATTATCGGCAAAGCATTGGATGAAGCTACCGTTTTGCGTGTAGCCCACGCTTTCGAACAGCACACAGACCACCACAAGCAGCGCCCGCAATTGTAAGTTATTAGTTCAAGAGTAACGAAGGAGGCATTCACTTTGTCGGCAACAGATATCCAATTTGAAACCGTAGTCGGTCTTGAAGTTCACGTAGAGCTTCATACCGCTTCCAAAATATTTTGTGGTTGTGCAACCTCATTCGGAGCACCTCCGAATACGAATACTTGTCCGGTATGTTTAGGTCATCCGGGAGTTCTTCCGGTCCTTAACCGCCAAGCGGTTGAGTATGCGATGAAAGCGGCAATGGCCCTTAATTGCACAATTGCAACAGACAGTAAATTTGATCGCAAAAATTACTTTTACCCAGACTCACCCGATGCTTATCAAACTTCTCAATACGATAAACCGATCGGCGAGCATGGCTGGGTTGATATCGAAGTTGGCGGAGTTACCAAACGGATCGGAGTCACGCGTGTCCATCTGGAAGAGGACGCTGGTAAGCTAACGCATATTGATGGCGGTTATGTTTCTCTCGTGGACTTGAACCGTGCTGGAACGCCTTTGATCGAAATTGTATCCGAACCAGACCTGCGCTCACCAGAGGAAGCACGCGCTTATCTAGAGAAGATCAGAGCGATCATGATTTACTGTGATGTTTCCGATGTGAAAATGGAAGAAGGCTCGTTGCGATGCGATGCGAACATTTCCATTAGACCGTTCGGACAAGAGAAATTCGGCACACGTGCCGAGCTTAAGAACATGAATTCCTTCCGAGGCGTACAACGTGGACTTGAGTATGAGGAATACCGTCAAGCGGAAATTCTCAGAAGCGGGGAAGAAGTGATTCAAGAAACTCGCCGTTGGGATGAAACCCAAGGTAAAACACTCGCTATGCGCGGTAAAGAAGATGCGCACGATTATCGTTATTTCCCAGACCCGGATCTGGTTAGCCTTTACATCGACGACGCTTGGAAAGCACGTGTTCATGCTTCCATTCCTGAATTGCCCGATGCACGTAAAGCGAGATATAGCAGCGAGTGCGGTTTACCTAGCTATGACGCAGCTGTAATCACAGCTTCCATGAAGATGGCTGATTTCTTTGAAGAAAGCTTGAAGTATACGCAAGACGCCAAGGCTGTGTCGAACTGGATCATGGGTGATTTACTCGGATACCTCAACCTGAACTCACTTGAATTCTCCGACGTCAAGGTTACAGGTAAAGGCTTAGGCGAGATGATTGGCTTGATCGAGAAAGGCACAATTTCCAACAAGATTGCCAAAACCGTGTTTAAAGAAATGATCGAAACCGGCAAAGAACCTCAGAAGATCGTTGAAGAGCAGGGTCTTGTTCAAATCAGCGACGAAGGTGCGATCAAGGCCGTTGTCGAGCAAGTAGTTGACAACAGTCCGCAATCCGTTGCAGATTTCAAAGCTGGTAAGGAAAAAGCCGTAGGCTTCCTTGTCGGACAAGTCATGAAAGAAACCAAAGGTAAAGCGAATCCAGGTCTCGTCAATAAATTAATTGTGGAGTGCCTGAACAGCAAATGATAAGGTAGAAGTGGTGGTCCTCGTAGTTAGGACACCACTTTTTTTCAATTTCAACTATAGGAGTGATTCCACTGTCTATTCAACAACTACATTTACAAACGAATGAAGAAGTCTTAACCCTACTCACTCTTCAAATCGCTTCCTATCGTGTGGAGGCTGAACTGATCGGCTTTGATGATATTCCACCCTTGAAGGATGGCATTCAGTCTATACTTGAAGCGAAGGAAACCTTTTATGGTTTCTTTGTTGATGGCCAAGAGGGGCGGACGCTTGCAGGCGCCATTTCATTTGAACGTGAAGGTAGTATCGTGACGATTTGTCGTATGATGGTTCATCCCAATTTTTTTCGAAGAGGGATTGCTAGCTCCCTTTTACAGCATATACTGATAGAACAAGAGCGAGAGAGTGCTACTCGATTTATCGTTTCTACGGGGTCTGCGAATTCGCCTGCCCTTCGTTTATATGAGGGGTTTGGTTTCATCGTGAGACGCGTATTTACGGTTCCTCCTGGTGTCAGTTTGACAACATTCGAACGCCCAGCTACAGGCCAATAGCAAGCCTAGCCTTGTACTTTATCGAAGGGTGCAATTTGATATAAAAGGGGAGCGGTTACACGATGGAAAATCCTTGGGTAATTGATCAGCTACACATCACAATTAGACTCGTATTATCACTTTTTCTTGGTGGCCTAATTGGATTTGAACGAGAGGTCAGCTCTCATGCAGCAGGACTCCGCACACATATTCTGGTGTGTGTGGGTTCAACACTCGTCATGCTGCTTTCGATGTACGGTTTTAGTGCTTTTGTAAATGAGGTCAATGTGCGTATCGATCCTTCTCGTTTAGCGGCTCAGGTTATTAGCGGAATTGGTTTTCTAGGTGCAGGAACGATTATGTTCAATGGGAGATCGATTACGGGGCTTACGACAGCGGCATCTCTATGGGTTGTTGCGGGAATTGGTCTTGCGATTGGAGCGGGGTTTTATTATGCGGCTGTTTTAGTCTGTTTCATGGTTCTAATATCCCTATGGATTCTAAATAAAGTAGAGCATAAGTATTTCAATGGGAAAAAAGTACGCATTTTAAAAATACAAGCCATCGATCAACCAGGTACTTTGGGGTTAATTACAACCATACTAGGTAAACGCAAAATAGATATTAAGCAAATAAAACTAGAAGAGTCGGAAGATGGAAGTAAACCGAATCACGTTCAGATTACGTTTCATGTTACAATTCCGAAGCCATCCATTATTGGCGTCGTGCTCGAAGAAACGAATCAAATTCAAGGGGTCACGGGTGTTGCCATCGAAAATAGTAAAAATTGAAGGAATAGCCGCCATGAACTATCATTGACAAAAGTCAAAGAACAAACGTACAATATAATGTAAGGTTTTAATGACTAACATCAGGTGGTGAGTACCATGGCAGCACATTTAGAACAGGCTTTAGCAAAGTTGAAAACAACAGGTGTTCGGATGACGCCCCAGCGGTATGCGATTCTTTCCTTTTTGTTGGATTCCATGACTCATCCGACAGCGGATGATATTTACAAGTCTCTTGAATCGAAATTTCCTAACATGAGCGTTGCGACTGTTTACAATAATCTGAAAGTATTTATCGATTCTGGACTTGTTCGTGAACTGACTTACGGGGACAGCTCGAGTCGTTTTGATGCGGACATGACAGACCATTATCATGCGGTTTGTGAGGTTTGCGGGAAAATTTCTGATTTTGAATATCCGCAGTTGTCAGACATCGAGACAACAGCAGCGCTGCATACAGGATTTCAAGTTGGCGGTTATCGACTAGAAATTTATGGTGTATGTCCGGATTGCATGGTTACTACCAAGCATTAACTATACGCAGAATTCCTCATTTTGTGCTTTCCTGTTGTATAATGAAACGTGTTCAGCCCTTCTTTAGCGAAGAGCGGACACGTTTTTTCTTTTTCTTTCTAACATTTGCTCAAAAGGAAGTGAAGCGTTGAAATCATCTAGTAAAATAATTCTGATTAGTGCCCTATGCTTAGGGATGTTTGCCGCAGGCGCGGGCACATTTCTCATACAAAAGCAGGCACCTAATCGTACACAGGTTGATCCTGATTATCATGAGATGGTAAAACCAGTTTTTTATGAAGGAAACTATTTTAATTCGAGTGCAATTGGCGAAAAAGAAGGTCTGAAGCTTCCGTTGGATCTTGTTCAGAAATGGATCGATCCGACCATTATATATGAGAAAAGCAGCGATTCTGTCATCATTACCACGAAAGATAAGGTAATGCAAATGAAGACAACGGAGCTCTCAGCGCTGATGAATGAGAAGCCCATCTCTTTATCTTTTCCCGTCGAGAAGAAAGAGGATGTCATTTACCTCCCAATAGAACCCTTGAAACAGCTGTATCCATTTGAAATCCGCGAATCCGCGAAGACAGGTGCGATATTGATCTTTAAGCAAGGGGAAGTAATTAAGTGGGGGAAGCATACAGGCAAGAAAGAAACGCAACTGCGAACAGATGCAACCATTAAAGCTCCGTTTATTTCAACAATTGCTGCAAATGAACAGGTCATGATTATCGGTACTGAAGAAGATTGGTACAAAGTGCAGCTAGAGAGCGGCCCGATTGGTTTCGTTCGTAAAAGTGAAATAACGGAAGATCATGAGGAGACGATACCTCTGCAACAGCAGTCATCGTCCGTATATGTACCTTGGAAGCCAATAACTGGGAAGCTAAATATGACGTGGGAACATGTTATTTCGAAGAATCCGGATACGACCAAGATCGGAGAGATGCCTGGACTCCAAGTCATTAGTCCTACTTGGTTCTCTGTAGCTGATAATGCGGGTCGAATTAGTAATCTAGCTGATGCCTCTTATGTCAAATGGGCGCATGACCACAACTATCAAGTGTGGGCGTTGTTTAGCAATGGTTTCGATCCAGATCGAACCAACAGGGTATTAGCAAGCTATGATCTGCGTATGAAAATGATTAAGCAACTGCTTGGCTTCGCCCAAACCTATAAGCTGCAGGGCATCAATATCGATTTTGAAAATGTGTATCTCAAAGATAAAGAGAATCTCGTCCAATTCGTCCGCGAAATGACTCCTTTTATGCATGCGCAAGGCTTATCGGTGTCTATCGATGTGACGCCTAAATCGACCAATGAAATGTGGTCCATGTTCTATGACCGACCAGCCTTAGCAGAAGTAGTCGATTATATGATGTTGATGGCCTATGACGAGTACTGGGCTACGAGTCCGAAGTCTGGTTCGGTGTCTTCCTTACCGTGGGTAGAGAGGTCCGTTACAACGATTCTGACGACGGATAAAGTTCCGCCATCTAAGCTTGTCCTAGGCGTACCATTCTATACGCGGCAGTGGACCGAAGAAACGAAGAACGGTAAATTAACCGCAACCTCCAAAACATTAACCATGGAAGCTGCACAAACAATTATCAAGGATAAGAAGCTTACTCCTACTTTCTTAGCGGATACAGGTCAAAATTATGTAGAATACAAAGACGGAAATAAATTGATTCGGATTTGGCTTGAGGATGAAGTATCAATTAAGGCGAGGTTAGCTCTGGTCGAAAAGTATGATCTAGCTGGTGTAGCCTCTTGGAGAAGAGGCTTTGAAAAGCCTGTAATTTGGCAAGTCACGAAGGATGCTTTGCCATCCGTCCAACCATGATGTAATTGCACTTATCTTATTTACAAAAAAGAAATCCGAACCCTGAAAATTGGGCTCGGATTTCTTTTTTGTATTAATGAGGCTTATGCTCATGCTCTCGACTTGCTTCGAATTGAGTTAATTGTACTTCTGACGCTGTTTCGTTTTCACCAACTGGCTCATATTGTGGATCAATCGTAAGAATGGTTTTACAGAACATGCAGCGGTCTGTTTTACCCAGCATTTTCGTTCTTCTGCCGCATTCCGGACAATCGATTACGGTTGCTGAAGTAGAAAGCATCCCCGCCCAGAAGTAAATACCCATACTCACCAATACACTGATCATTCCAATAATCATAAAGATGACTGCTATTACTCGCCCTGCTTGTCCCCAATCAAAAACGACGCCAGCAAGTCCTATAATCATAAGCAGCATTCCACCCATGGTCATGACAAGACCCCATAAGCGGAATTCATTTACTTTACTTGATCTAAATCGCACTATCTGTTCCTCCCCAGTCTATACCTCATGATTTGTATGATTTGTCACAGAATTCAGCAGGAAACCCGTTCACCCTTGTAGAAATAAGTAAGAAACAATTGGAGACAGGAGCTTTGGAAACCCATGGGAATAAATAAAGAGCAGTTATTGCTTAAGTTCCGGAATGACCCTAGAATCATTAGCGTCATGGCGGTAGACAATCCTAAGCAACTTCCCTCACTGACAGATGGTTTTGATACGTTACTTTTAATAGTAACGAACGACCTGAGCCTGAACAATCATACCACTAATTATATAAGAGACGATTCACGGATACAAGAAAGATGGACAGATCCTGCTTCTATTGAGCAATGGATCAGGCAAGGGGTAAATCGCAATATTCTTCACTGGCTGTTAAAAGGGGAGATACTTCTGGATCAGAACACTTATTTAGAAGGCCTGCGCCATCGAATACTTGAATTTCCTGGAGACTTGCGCGAGCATAAACTGCTTATTGAATTTTCGCATTTTCTTCGTAAATATCTGCAAAGCAAGGAATATATTCTCGATGATCATATTTTAGATGCCTATAACAACATTCTCGAAGCGCTTCATCATTGGGCTCGGATTGTCATTGTGGAAGATGGATATCACCCCGAAATCACGGTCTGGAGACAGATTCGTGCTATTAATCCTGGGGTCTATAAGCTTTATGAAGAGCTAACAATGAGTAGAGAGACCTTGAAGCAGCGGGTCCAGCTTGTATTGCTTGCTTGTGAGTTTTCTGTTATGTCCAAAATGGAGCACTGTTGTGAGGCGTTTATTCAAATCCTCAGGGACAATGAGCAGCCGCTTAGCTCGGATGAGCTCCAACAGCATTCGCAGTTAGTTGAAGTGAAGTCGGAGCTTCCTCTTTTACTCAATAAACTAGTCAAAAAAGGATTAATTAAAGAAGTAGCTGTTATCATTGATGAACACACTTCAGAAATCGAGTTGAGGTATACAAGTGTATAACGCTTTAAAACCTTTAAGAATCAGGTGTTTTCCTGGTTCTTTTTTTATTCTCATTTTAACGCTTGACTTTGATTGCGATTCTATGATAAATTAACTCTCGCCGCTAAAAACGGTAACGCATTTGAAGCCAACAAGTTATACGATGTAAAGCGAAGTTAGAAAATGATGAAAAAATAAAGCTTGCATTGAATGGTTCGGATGTGATATATTATAAAAGTCGCCGCTAAGCGGACGACGAAGAAAATGAAAGAAATTGATCTTTGAAAACTGAACAACGAGTGAATAAGTACGAACGAGAAATCGTTCAAAAAAAGAGATTGCAAAATCTCGCTAGCAACGCAAATGAGCAATTAAGCTTTCAGATATACGGACAAGCAATTGTCCAAACTATTATGGAGAGTTTGATCCTGGCTCAGGA
>NZ_JCAUAQ010000044.1:0-23105 GCF_059692035.1 Paenibacillus sp. J22P143 | reverse complement strand
AAAATTTCCAGTACCAACCGAGCTTTTTCCTCTGGGCTGAACTTCCTTCTTGGACCTGTCATACAACTAAGAAACTCCTTTTTTGCTGTCTAGTTTATATGTAGCATTATAGTCCTCCCATTATTAATTCTTCTCCCTGCCATACATACCACATCAATTCTGTTGCCCCATACTTAAGAGAGATATGAAACTGAAATTTTAGAATACCGATCTTATTAACGATTTTGAAAAAACTTTCTTTTTTCTGATATGACGCTTTAACCCCTAATCCTGATAATATGTTTACAACTTCCTCAACACTAAATGCTTCAAACCTTTCATTTAATTCAAATGAAAATCTTGATGATAATTCTCTGTATCTTTCTACAAAATTTATTTCTTGCAATGTGCTTTTTAATACCGACTGTTTCTTCATAGCTACTCTCCTCTAAATCGAATTCCCTCTTCGAAAATCATCACAACAATACAATGCGACACACTCTCCCTTTATGTGTGGTGATTACCTTTTTAGACCCAAAAGTCTATTTCCCCTCACTAATTAACATTTCATAGTTACTATTTCTATTCGGCGATTTACTCAACAAACCTTCCCGTTACTTCAACAGAAAGGCAAACGATCGAGTACCGGCTGCGCTGCGTAAATAAAATCAATATCGGTAAATTGCGTGACGAAGTACTGATGCAAACCATTAATTTCGTCTTATTTATCTGAATAACATATTTTTTTTACACAACTTAAAGACGTTTAGGAGGTGAAAAAAATGTCTAATCAAAACAATAAACGAATTCCCAAAATGTCTCAGAGAACATAAAGGATACAGCAGGGGCTGTATTTCATTCTGTTCATAAAGGGTTAGAAGCAACTGAAAATGCTGCAATGAATGCTGTTGATACAACAACTAACGCAATTAACAATTTAACAAACAATGTAATCAAAATTATAAAGTAGAATTGCTACATTTACTCCAGGTCTGACTAGATTTCCATTAATCTCAATGAATCTTGAAGAAATTACTTCTGAGTATGAGTTTTGAGTAAGTAAGTTTTTAAGATTCAAAATTTCACTTTCAAAAAACGAACATTCAATAAAATCTTCATCGTAGTAGTTTATATCAAAATCCTTACCGAATTTGGATGGCATGATTTCATCGCTCTCGTCGTCTTCAGGATACGGTATCTCTACATAATCATCTAGCATCCAAGAACCATAATTTACATACTGGCATTAATTGCAGAATGATGCGGTGCAATGCTTGCATATCACTACGTTTTGGTTCAGGTTGGCTTGTAATATACTTTTCGATTTGTTCTTGTACGTTCATATAAATGCACCCCTTTTAAATTATTTCTTAATACAACATATTTGTTACTTCATTCCATTATCCTGCCCTTTAGTTGCCAGTCTAAGGCATACAGATATTCATTTGGTTCAGTCACTGCTTTAAGGCATGCAATACATTTTCTCTCTAAATCATCCATGTCATCATCCGTGTAACTAGTTAGTTTAAATGTAATATAAGGCGAAGATAAAACTAAATGAAGGCCAAATCTCTACTATGAACACTGGGTTTAATATTAAAGTGTTCATAAAATTTATCCCATACTAGCCGATAAAGTTCATTTGATAAAGAAACCCAATTGTCCATTTAGCACACCTCGGATATACTCGTCATTTAATGCCCAATTAAATACTATCATACTATGGCAATTTTAATGGGTTTAACTTCCACGCTCTACTCCCTGTTTATTGTGCTATCGTTGAGAAAAGGCAGCCGTTCATTCTGACAGACTTCCCTTAGTGCTCAATAAAGCTATCGTTACCCGGATAGCGTAACGATGATCTTGTTGTGGATAAATTATCATGCATGATATAATTATAAAAAATGGAAAGAAGGGATAAACGATGAACGCAAAAACAAACCTTCGACACCAACGTTTCAACACATTCCATAATAAACATAATCAACGAGTAGCAGAGTTTCATAAACGTCACGCTACTCAAATCGCGAACGGGGATAATGGAAATAGTTTATTAGCGAGATGGGAAAGATTTGTTTATAACAAAGCACTGGATATTTTGAAGATATTTAAAAAATAATTTATTTGAGGCTGTTCACTAAAGTGGAGCAGCCTCTTTCATTTTCTTTTCAAGTTAACCTCCCGTTACTTGAATGCTATCAACCACTAAGTTTAACAGAGCTAATAGACAAGAAAACCCCAACCGTAAAGGTTGAGGGCATTTTTTTATGTATTGAGTTAGGTGGATCTACGCTTACTGGAGGTGACTAGTTACCTTCTTCACCGTTATCTTCTGAGCCTTCTTCTTCGTTTTGATACACGATTTTCTCATCCAGCAACATGCGTGATTCACCTCCTTGGATATGTATGTCCATATTATCGAATAGGGCGGCTTACGCTTGTAAGAAGACTTATGACCGCCCTGCGAAGATTGATGAAAACTTAATGAAATTGTCGAATCGTGTCGGACGCACTCCCTCACGTAAGCGAAACTTCCTCTTTGGCCACGCGTGATAGCTTCATCGTCGCCAGCGCATACACCACAAGTGCACTCCAAATGAATGCAAAGCTAATCATCAACACTGGCGAGAACTTCTCTTTAAACACAAACACGCTAAGAAGCAAAGTGATCGACGGACCGATATACTGAATGAAGCCCAGCATAGATAGCGGCAGTTGTGCCGCAGCTTTGGCAAACCACAGCAGGGGCAACGCGGTCGCTGCACCTGCGAGCAACAGCATGATCAAGGTAAACGGCGGCAAGCTCCAAGCCGCATCCTGCTGAGTTGCTGATAAGTAAATGATATAAGCGAGGGCGATCGGAAACACAACGGCTGTTTCTCCCGCAAGCCCAATCGAGGCATCGTAGGTCACTCTCTTTTTCACTAGGCTATATAAGCCAAAGGTACAAGCTAACGTGAGTGATACCCATGGGAATCGGCCATAATCGATAGTTGCGATTAGTACACCTATTCCGGCTAAGGCAACAGCCAGCCATTGCGCACCTGTCGGTTTCTCTCGCAGGAACAGCACCGCCAGCATAATATTGAAGAGTGGCGTAATGTAATACCCGAGACTCGTCTCGATCACATGCCCATTGTTGACGGCCCAGATGAAGATCAACCAATTGGTGCTGATCAGCAGACTGCTTGCCCCCACTAGAAGTAGTGTCTTTCTATTGGTAATTAGACTCCGAAATTGCTGCCATTTGCCTTTTCCAGCAACAATCAGAATGGTCATGAAAACAAATGACCAAATCACGCGGTGCGACAATATTTCACCAGCCATCAACGACCCGAAGAGCTTCCAATACACAGGCAGCAAACCCCAAGCCATATAAGCAATAATGGCATAGCCAAGACCTTTTTTCATCTTAAAAACCTCACTTCACATACAAGTAACACAATTCTATGCCCCATAAAATTTGTCCAGCGGTTAATAACATTGCTTCATTGTAACACAGCCTGGGCACAACGTCTGTGAACATACGGCAAGCGAAACGCAAAAAAATCCCCGATTTCACGGGGACTCCTTTTACGCGATTATCCTTTAACCGAACCTGCCGCAATTCCTTCAACGATACGGTTACTCAGGAGAATAAACGCAATCATGATAGGCAAAATACTGATCATCAGGGTAGCACCAATCGCTCCCCAATCGGTCGTGTATTGGCCGACGAAATTCTGTACGCCAACGGTTAACGTCTTGTACTTTTCCGAGGAAATGAACGTATTCACGAAAATAAACTCGTTCCAATTGTAGATCATATTAATGATAAACTGCGGTTGATAACACCGATGCCGTCATCGGCAGTGTGATGCTGAAGAAGATCCGATTCACGGAGCACCCGTCCATAACGGCGGCCTCTTCCACTTCACGCGGGAGTGTGTAATAAAAGCCGAGCATAATCATGATCGTAATTGGCAAGTTAAACGCAATGTAGGACAAGATGATCGACAACGGATGATTGGTTAGGTTCATTTTCATAAACATACTGAATAGCGGAATGAGCGTCGAATGCACGGGAATCATCAGCCCCACCATAAACAGTCCAAGCACGAACGATTGCAGCTTCCATTTCATCCGTGTCAATGCGAATGTCACTAAACTGGCCAGCAATACCGTAACCCCAACCGACACTAACGTCATCCACACACTGTTAAAAAAGTAACTGTTAATATGGCCCTGCGTCCAGACCTTCTCGTAATTCTCCCAACGCAGTCTTTCGGGAAATGCCATCGGAGCAAGATTAAAGATTTCCTCATTATTTTTCAAGGAGAACAACATGAGCCACAAGAGCGGGAAAATCTGAATGACGGCGACAATCGATAACACGATATACAAAACGCCATATCCGATCTGTCCAGGCAGCTTGCTTCGCGGCGTTATGGCCTGTGTCTGACGACGGGTGGTTTCGAGTTGCATCGGAATCGGAATCTCCTTTCGTTACGAGTATTGGATATCATCTTTGGAAGCCGTCGCTTTGCGGATTAACCAAGTAGCCACGAGGCAAATCAAGAGCAGGAAGAAGCCAATGGCGCTGGCATAGCCGAAATCATAGCCTTTGAACGCTTTGCGGTACATGTAGGAAGCCATGACTTCACTGGATCCGTTAGGTCCGCCGCCTGTCATCACATAGATCAGGTCAAAATATTTCAGCGATCCGACGACAGCCAGGACGACTGTTACTTTCATAACCTCTGCGATTAACGGAACACGAATGGATATAGCAACGCGCCATGGGCTTGCGCCATCGATACGTGCTGCTTCGATCAGCGAAGTCGGTACATTTTTCAATGCGGCATAATAGATCAAAATATAAAATCCGGCGTACTGCCACAAGATGGGCATAAAAATGGCGTATAAAACAATGGATGGATTGGACAGCCATTCCGGTGTATGCGTGACCCCCAATGACGCTAGGATATGATTCAATACCCCGTTCGTTGGGTGGAATATTTTCAACCATAGTTGAGCGATGGCAACAGAAGAAAGCAGCATAGGGATTAAATAGATTTTACGGAAAAAATTAGCCCCGCGAATATTGGCGGAAAGCACCAATGCGACTAGTAAGTAACCGATCAAAGAGATCGTCGAGAAGATCGCCAGCAAGAACGAATGCTTCGCGCTTCCCCAGAACAATTTATCATGCAGCAGTTCAGCATAATTATGCAAACCGATGAAACTCATTTTGCCTACGCCATCCCACTTCATTAGTCCGTAATAGCCTGTCATCACGATCGGCATATAGCTATAAAGCTGGAATTTCCAGCTTTATAACGGCTCAGCTACCCTATTGGCACCACTTTCCAAAGAGTTTCTTCCCAAGTATTTCCTAAACAGCAAAAAGTCTACCCCCGCCCCACACCATGTGTGCATACGTGAGTAGACTTTTCAACTTGGAGGCCGATTTCCAGAACCGGCAGCCGATCTAACGAATCCACTACTGCTTGTTACTCCTATTACGGTAAAAGAAATTCGGCAGCTTCACTTCGTTCGAATAATGCTGATGAAAAATATGCGTCGTCGCTGGTGAAAGCGGCGGAATCAGCCACGTCCAATCGCCAGTGACGTCGCGTCCGCTCTTCTCCTCGTTGTCCTCGAAGCGTTTGAACTGCCTCGCCGCCGTGTGGTGATCGACGATGGCGACACCTTGCTGCCCAAAAGAATGCAGCACTGCTACATTCAGCTCGACCAGCGCTTTGTCCCGCCATAGGGACACTTCGCGCCGCGTGTCGAGCCCCATGATCGAAGCTACCCGCGGCAGCATGTTGTATCTGGCCTCATCGGCAAAGTTCCGCGCGCCGATTTCCGTTCCCATGTACCACCCGTTAAATGGCGCCGCGGGATAGATCACGCCGCCCATTTCGAGGTACATGTTCGAAACCATCGGCACTGCATACCATTGCAGATTCAGCTCTTTGAAGGTTGGCAGCTCTGGATGCGTGATGGCGACCTCCAAAATCAACGCTTTCGGAATCTCAAACAGCCTTGGCGCTCGTTCTCCCACTTGAAGCATGAGCGGCAGCACATCGAAATGTGTGCCTGCCCCTTGCCAGCCAAGTGCCTGGCATTCCTTCGTGAAAGCCAGTGAAACAGGATCGCCCACGATGCCATCCTCGGTCTCATAACCAGCATAGCGAATCAACTGCTCATTCTTAATCTGGACGACGGACTTCCCATCTCGTGAAGCAGGGAAAATCGTGATGACGGGGCGGATTTTGCCGCCATTCGTCGCTTCTTCAATATGCCTGAAAAGCGCGTCAGCAGCCGCCTCTTCAGTTTCTATATGACGAGCATCGTGTACACGAAGCGACTCCCAGAACAAGCGACCGATGCAGCGGTTGCTGTTGCGCCAAGCCATTTTCGCACCATGCGTCAGCTCTTCAATCGTGTGCTCATACTCGCCTTTATACTGAATCGCTTGCGTGATTTCGGCAATACGGGCGTCGATTTGTGCCTGACTTTTGCCTAATTCGGTGTAGCATTCTTGTATAAAGGGTATTGCTTTCTCTAGTTGTTGGTCCTGAACTTTCATGGGTATAGCTCCTTATCACTTCGCACTAAATTGGTCGGGAATATAGCTGATATGGGAGGTTGCGACGATCGTTAGCTCGCCCTTGTCGTCATCCGTATACTGAACGGCATCATCACCGACGTAGAACCATAATTTCCGTGTAGGCTCATTCTCAAACTCTTGGAAAATAAATACGTTCAATTCATCTTTCCATTTCAAAATCTCCGCAACCCGCTCTGGCTGATCGATCTGAACGCTGAACACCCATTGTTCGCCTTGCTGCTCCCATTTGTAGGGGACGGGGTGCTTGCTGGTATCGATAAATGCACGACCGCCAACCGAATGCTTCACCAAAAAAGTTTCCTTCATCGCTGCAACCTCCTCTATCGCTCCGATTTCGCCTTATGGCAGATCGATTAGCATGAAATGTGTATCTTCCAGTGCACGAATGGTCAATGTTGACTCCGCTTGCATACGCGCACTATCCTTCGCTTCCAGTACCGCATCATTAGCAGTGCATTTCCCGCTTACCAGCATGAGAAAAATCCGGCGGTTCTCGCCTTGCTCGAACTGAAGCTCTTTCCCCGCATCCAGCTTACTGAGGAAAATGCTCATGTCTTGATGGATTTTCGCGATGTGCGGCCCACCCTCAGGTGTTACGACCGGCAAAAGATGGTTTACCATCGCCTCCGGCTCATACGTCACATTTTCAAAAGAAGGCTCCATACCTCGTTTCGCTGGCATAAACCACAGTTGAAATAAACTCATCGGCTCCGTTTCCGATGCATTATATTCGGCATGAATGACGCCGCTGCCTGCGGACATCCGCTGTACACCATTCGCTGCTGTTACGGCCACATGGCCGAGGCTATCTTCATGCTTAATCGCTCCGCTGAGCACGATGCTGACAATCTCCATATCACTATGGGGATGTGGGCCAAAGCCCCGCCCTGCTGCGATATCATCGTCATTACAAACACGCATCACACCGAAGCTAACATTCTCTTCATCAAAATAATCGCCGAATGAGAAGCTTTTGTGGCTCTTGAGCCACCCCATATCGGTTGAATTACGCGTGTTGGCAGGGAAAACTTGTATCACAGCAATCGCCTCCTTCTATAAGTACCTCTAGCTTATCATACTGGGGTTCCTAACTTCCATGTCAGATCAGTGGCGAAACGAAGCCAGTTGTGTGACGTTTGCTACCCCTGAGGGTCTATTCGTATCTAATTCGTCCGTTCAATGAATCGGACTTGTGTTTGATCCACCTGGTTATGATCTGAGCGAATGTTGGTCAACTGTATAACACCTTGTTCCGGTGTGTAAGTCGTATTTGCATCGCCTCCGATCCAAGTAGAACAATCCAGAAATTGAACGACTTTTCCATTCAACATAAAAATGAGAAGACTGCTGCTTTCGTCAGATAAGCGTAAAGAATTTTTTGTCCACGTGTACCCTATTCGTTCATTGATTTGGGTATATGTTGTATAAGGACCGAACAGTAATAGCTTATCCCATGCAAAATTCGTTAGTTCTTTTATATTCGTCGTAGTCGTTATCCCATTGCCTTGAATCGAATGGAGATGTGCACGGAAATTATCAGCAAGAATTTGATGTTGAACTGGATCGACTTTATTCTTCTGTTGGTCAATAAGTTTACTCATCGACTGACCTGTAGGAATTGCCAATAGGATTGCGAGAGTAATCATCCATCGTATTGTATGCGCTTGACGAAGAGCTAACAAACGAAGAAGTGCATAAGTAGCAGCTAGTGCTATGATAAAAGGCAGTAGAGTCATCGTTAAACTTATGAGGTCAAAACCATTCCCCGAAATATCTAACAACTGATTCACAATGCCATAAGCAGAATAGTATAGGATCGTTAACACAACCCAGGTCATTCCGATAACTAATTTGTTCCTTTGCATGTTCTAACCCCGTTTCAATAGAAGATTATTCCATTATTGCATAAATCAATTCCCAGTTATATCCTTTTTTTCGATTTGGCAGGTACAAGAAAGAGTCCTCACTATTGAAGTGAGAACTCCTGTTGTAGATAGCATTTATCCCTCGAATTGCATCCACTGCTCATACAGCGCATCCAACTGTCCCTGCACACCTTCCCGCTTCTCCCAAAACTCCGCAAGCTCCGCCGGTTTCAGCGTTTCGCTTTCTTGCTGCAGCTGGTGATCCAACACCGCCAACTCCGCTTCTGCGCTCGCGATCCCCTTTTCCATAGCTGCTTTCCCAGACGCCGCCGCTGTCTTGCCCCGCTTTGCCCCGGTATCCACGGGCTGTTTCACTTTCACTTTCACTTTCGCCTTATCCGCAGCGAACAGGCGTTCCTCTGCTTCGAGCTCTTCCCGCGCGCGAAGCTCCCCGCTCTTTTCTTTATAAGCATCAAAATCACCTACATACACGGTGATCTTCCCTTTGTCTAACTCCCATATTTTGCGTGCGAGCCGATTCATAAAATATCGATCATGCGTCACCGCCAGCACCGTGCCGGGGAATTCCTCGAGCGCATCCTCCAACGCTTCACGCGAAGCGATGTCCATGTGATTCGTCGGCTCATCCAGAATGAGCAGGTTCGGCTTGCGCAGTACGAGCAGGGCTAACCGTAATCGCGTCCACTCGCCGCCAGACAAGGAGCTCACCGATTTGAACACATCCGCGCCATAAAATAAGTAGGCCGCGAGTCGCCCTCGCGCTTCCCCCTCTTCCAGCTTCGCTTCTTCGCAGAAATAAGCCAATACGGATTTCTTATCATCCGCCGGATACGCTTGCTGCGCCAGATAGCCGATGTCGACGCGAGCCCCCAGCTCGAGTGCCCCGCCATCTGGCTGCACTTCACCGAGCAGCATTTTCAGCAGGGTGGTCTTCCCTGAGCCGTTATGCCCGACAAGCATAACCTTTTCGCCGTATTCGAGCGCACCACCCGCTTGCTGCAACAGTACCTTATCACCGTATCGCTTCGTGACATTCTCAAAGCGCAGTACCCTCCGACCGGAACGGTCCTCCGGCTTCAAATCAAAATCAGCCGCCTTCGGATCCAGCACGGGACGCTTGAGCTTTTCCATCCGATCCAGCGCCTTCTGCATGGAGAACGCCCGGCGGAAAAACTTCTCATTCCCGCCGATCCGTCCCCATTCGATCAGCTGCTTGATCGTCTCTTTCATCTTTCTGATTACCTTCTGCTGCTCTTGGTACTCCGCAAACTGCTGAAGAAGTCGTACTTCCTTTTCCTTCACATAACCCGAATAAGAAGTGTGATACGTTGTAGTTTCACCGTCTTCCAAATCCACAATTTTCGTGACGACGAGGTCCAGAAAATAACGGTCATGAGAGACGATGATACACGCGCCATCGTAATGCTTGAGATAATCTTCCAGCCACTCCACGCCGGACAAATCCAGATGATTCGTCGGCTCATCGAGCAGCAATACGTCTGGTTTGCCGATTAACTGCGAAGCTAACGTGATCTTCGTCTTCTCTCCCCCCGACAAGGTGGTAAAGCTTCGCTCGTAAAATGACTTGGCGATATGGAGTCCATTCGCCACCTGATCGATGCGGGCATCCAGCTCGTAGCCGCCTTCTCGCTCGAATCGTTCTTGCAGCTGAGCGTATCGCTTCAACAATTGCTCCAGCTGGTTCTCGTCGTTCATCACCGATGGACTCGACATTTGCGCTTCGAGCTCCCGCATATTCGCCCTGCACGCAAGCAGCTCCTGGAAGCTAGCAGCCAGCACATCATACACCGTAAAGCTTTCCCAAGCGGTTGGGATTTGGGCCAAATACCCAATCCCTGTATCTTTGCGCACCGTCAATTGCCCCTCATCGGGCTTCTCCATCTTGGAAATAAGGCGCAGCAGTGTTGATTTCCCACTGCCATTGCGACCCACAAGTCCGACACGCTCCCCTTGATGAATTTCAAACGTAACATCCTCGAGCACCAGCTGGGCACCGTGGTATTTTTTTATATTTTGGCCATTAACAATTAACATAGTAAAGGATCCTCCTTGGTTATGAAGACAGACCCTGACCTGAACGTAGCTACCACAAAAAGGCCGCAGGAAAAATTCCTACGACCTTTCGGATGGTTCCGTTGAGGGTTAAGGTAGGCGTCTTTTCGTGAGTTGGTAAACCGTATGCGCATAAGTGGACAGACCTCTCGCGTCTATGACTTCTGCATGAACGATGCCAGCCATCGCAATGGGTAACTGGCTCACACGGTTGTTTACGAACTCTCGATTCATCCTACCTTCACCTCCTTCAATGTACACGCTAGCCAAAATAATATCATAACCATCGGTCAATTCGCAATAGATAACTTCCCCTACAGCAAACTCCATATCTGCTTACCTACAAGCAGAACACATACTGTGATAAAAAGCGGTCGCACATACGCCGAGCCTTTGCGAATCGCCATGCGCGAGCCGAGAAATGCGCCGCAAGCCATAGCAAGTCCCATGGGGATACCGACTTTGTAATGCACGGAACCCACTACGATGAACGTCCCCAAACTTGCGATATTGCTGCCGAAATTGAGGAGTTTGGCATTTCCTGCTGCTTTGACGAAATCGAATCCTACCATGAGGAAAACGAAGATTAGAAAAGAGCCCGTTCCCGGCCCAAAGAACCCATCATAAAAGCCTAGAACGAAAGCCGCGCACCCCATCAAAAAAGCCGTTCTCGCGGAGTATTGGCTGAAGGTCGAGATGTCACCCCAATTTTTACGGAATATCGTGTAGATCGTAATCAGAATGAGCATAACAACAACGAGTGGCTTCAAGAAGTCAGAAGGAATTTGCTGCAAAACAAATGTCCCGCATACCGCGCCAGATAAGGAAAGCACGAATAGTACGCGAACCGCTTTCAGATCAACATTTCCTGATCGCATAAAAGATAAGGTGCTTGTCAGCGATCCCATGCTGCTCGCCAATTTATTCGTCCCCAGCGCCACCGCAGGAGGCATGCCCGTTGCAAGCAGAACTGGCACCGAAATGAGCCCTCCGCCTCCGACAACGGAATCTATAAATGCAGCCAAAAAGCCGCCGATGATAACGAACATCATCATTTCCCAACTCAAGTGCAACATAATGTAAGTTAACTCCTCTTGTGTGTTTATAAGTATGGATTATCCAACACCTATTTTCGCACGATGCACCCGTTCAAGCAAGAATTTACCTTTGGTAAATTTAGAGCTGTTTGATTGAATTATGAAAAGGCCACCGATCTTCTCGGCAGCCTTAACGCGTTTCTACAAGTATGATGGTCGGGATTAACCCACTTTCGGCTCGGCCGTAATCATCCATGTGACACCGAATTGGTCTACAAGTTCTCCGTAGAACAAGCCAAAGGGTTGTTGTGCGATTGGGTATTTCACATTACCGCCTACTGCAAGCTTCGCGAATGCATCGCTAGCTTCATCTTCTGTGTTGTAAGCTATACTAAGTGAAATACCAGGCCCTCTCGTGAACGGTTCAAATGAATCCGACATAAAGATGGCATTCCCTCCAGCAACAACCATACTTAAATGCATGACTTTGTCCTTATACTGATGTTGTGCCCCCATTAACTGTTCATGCGTCATGACGGACAAGATCTCACCACCGAGCACTTCTATGTAAAATGCTGCCTGCGATCTCGCATCCTCTGTTGAGAGGTAAGGTGTCAATTTACCCATTTTAAACATCCTCCCCTTTGTGTAGTAGAATTGTTTAAAATTATCTTATCATATGTAGCACAAGAAAGTGGCAAATCACCCTAAGTCTGGCGCATCGGTCAGCTCCACAACTAGCTTCTCGGCATGATGCAGCTCCAGCACGATGAGCTCGTTACGCCCTTTTTTGAGCAAAGGAGCTGGCACATACAGCGTGCGTTGTGGCCCTTTTTCCCAGTAACGGCCTAGGTTGAAGCCATTGATCCACACAATCCCTTTCGACCAACCCGCTAGTTTGACGAACGTATCCCCTGTCTCTTCA
Source organism: Paenibacillus sp. J22P143 (assembly GCF_059692035.1). NCBI lineage: Bacteria > Bacillati > Bacillota > Bacilli > Caryophanales > Paenibacillaceae > Paenibacillus > Paenibacillus sp. J22P143. Next base: position 10,586 of record NZ_JCAUAQ010000044.1, on the reverse strand, counting down.
ACGGTAAACTCCCCGCGATAAAGAGCTGGGCGATCATCCCGCACTTTCCTTTCTTCCGCTGCGCGCTCGAATGGAATCGTTGCTAGATTGTCTAGTGGGAGTGGATATATCGTCCAACCAAATAAGAATTGATTGTTCATCCGCACGCCCTCTGTGATTCCCTTACAATCTCTGAGCTTCGGCCCATAGTTAACGCGCCCCATGTTCTCGACCACAATCTCCAGCTTCGCTCCCTCAGCAGGAATGTCCATCTGGAGTGGACGTGCATCCCATCGTTCCACCGTACCTTGATAGACACCATTCAAGAAAACCTGCGCCCGATCATGAACCTCTTGCAGGTGAAGGCTTTCACCAGTACGTGGTCCTGATATGTGTGTCGCATACACGATGAATCCGTAATCTTGCCCGAGCTGTTCCATAGGTACTGGAGAGATATGCTCAACAGGGTTAGCTAAATAAGAAAGATGATCAAGCAGATCTGCCTGCTCCGTCATTGCGATATGACCATAGCTTTTCTTCGCTATGGGTTCTGGCAATGCAGGAAGCTCCGCTTCCGTTTTGCCCAAATAATTAGCAATCACTTTGCGAACGGCACGATATTTCTCCGTCACATCCCCGCATTCCGATAACGGTGAATCGTAATCGTAGCTGGTGATCGTCGCTTCATATTTCTCTCCATAATTGGCTCCGTTATAGAACCCGAAGTTCGTTCCACCGTGGAACATATAGAAGTTCACCGATGCACCAAGGCGAAGCATGCGGTCGAAGACATCCGCTACATCGCCCGCATCCCGCGTGTGATGCGGCTTCAACCAATGATCAAACCATCCATTCCAGTACTCCATGCAGAAGAGTGGTTCATCCGCGCGATATTGGCGGAATTTCTCGAAAGCCTCTTCCGGCTGTGATCCGAAATTGACAGTCGCAAGCGTTCCTGGGACCGTTCCACCTTGCAGCATCCCATCCTCCGGACCATCCGATGTAAACAGCAGAACATCCACACCTCGACTGATCAATCCATCTCGCAGATAGGTTAAGTACGCGGTATCATTCCCATAACTGCCATACTCATTCTCGATTTGCATCGCTAGGATCGGCCCGCCATTGGTGCTTAGAAGCGGTGTTAAACGAGGAATTAATTCATCGTAGTAGTTATCTACTTTTTGCAAATACATCGCATCCATACAACGCAGCTTCATAGCCGGATACTGCAGCAGCCACGCCGGTAATCCCCCGAATTCCCACTCCGCACAAATGTAGGGGCTAGGCCGCACGATCACATGCAGACCGAGACTGCCTGCAAGCTGGATAAATTTTTCGACGTCTGCAAGTCCGCTAAAGTTGAATTCTTTTTCCTTCGGCTCATGCAAATTCCAAGGCACATACGTCTCCACGGTGTTAAACCCGCAGGCTTTCAGCTTCAACAACCGATCTTCCCAGTACTCCGGTACCACGCGGAAATAGTGAATAGCTCCCGACAACATTTGAAATGGCTTGCCATCTAATAGAAATTGCTTATTTTCAGCTGCTAAAATAGCCACGGTCATCCCTCCGAATTATGCGTATAAGTGGTGTTTACTCCTCTCATCATCGCTGATTCGGCCCTATCTTCTCAACCTCCAAATGGAGCATGTTCTATACCAAATGTGCCGATAAATGATATGATGAAACTAACCTTTAACACGAAAGCGAATGTGAATCCGACAATGGTAGATGTTTATCGATTCCCCAACCTAGTAAATACCCTGCAGGTGGTAGGCTGCCATTTCGGCTTGCAACTTCCAGGCTGGCACTACCCAAGGCATCATCACCACTTGTTTGAGTTGCTATACTGCTCGGAGGGTGAGGTTGTTCAAGAAATGAATCGCGATGTGATTACGATGCGGGCGGGTGACTGGCTGCTGATCAAATCCGGTATCAGGCATGGGTCTGCCAATACCGGCATGGTGCCCTATGGGTATTTCAATGTACATTTTGATCTCGATGATACGGAGATTCGCAGTCTGCTCGCCTCCGCCGCTTATCGGCATATCCCTCGTAGGCAAGCTGAACAAAGCAAGCTTATGTTCTATGTAAGTGAGCTTGAGGATGTCATGCAACGTAACCGCTCTGCAGAGACAATTGATCTGCAGGATCAAGAACGGCAGCTTCCGCTGCGCTTCGAAGATAAGCTGCTACTGCAATCGTATACCCTGCTCATCCTGCATGATGTGCTGCATTTGCTGCGTCAGCAGGAGCAGACTGCCCTGAAGCAATCGAAGCAAGCCATGCAGCCTGCAAAGGACCCTAGCAGGGATGCCACCTTGTTCACCACAGATATCGCTCACGCGATCGAAGAAAAGCTTTCGCTCGGCCTCGGCGATGAAGCCTCTGTTGCAGGGATTGCAAAGGAGCTGAACCTAAGCCGCAGCCAGTGCACGAAGCTATTCGCCAAGGTGTACGGTCTATCGCCGCGTCAGTATGTCAGCCAGATGAAGCTGAAGCTGGCCAAGGAGCTGCTCGTCACAACGCATATGTCGATGACAGATATTGCGGAGAAGCTTGGCTTCCAATCTGCCAGCCACTTCTCGCGGCAATTTCGTCGTTGGACGGGCCAGTCGCCAAGTGAATTTAGGCCCAAGCATCATGCTATGAAATAAGCTTTTTCATTTCGTGTCGTTCGACAAAATAGGTGCACCCCGTTTCGGAACAATCATAGAATAGCATGGTTAGTCTTGAAAAAGAGGTGTATTTGAAATGATAGTTAACGAAGTTAAACGAAGAAAAATCATCGAAGCACGCTATGGTCGAAAGACGGTCGGGCCCCATTACGTTTACAAGCGATTGTTACAATCGATTCGGTTGCGCAAACCCATTTCCATCATTCGGATCGGGGATGTGGTGGCCAAACTTCTCGCACGCAGAGAGATCCAATCGTTGAATGAAGTGTCAGCGTTTCTAGGCATTGATCTGCCTCCCTCTCGTAAAATGATGAAGGAATTGCATCAATCGGTCCGAGATGCTGATATTGTTGGTGTATCGCACTTTGGGCCTAGCATTCCACATATTCAATTGTTCATGAGGAAATCCGGCTGGCAGCCTTCTGTCATGACGGATGCATTTATCAACGATCAACTGTACGAAAAGGGATACTTGCAGCGCTTGATCCGCGACCATCGTGTAGCTCTCGTTGGCAGAGCCGCTCCAATGGCTGCCAAACAACTACGGAATAAGGGTATACACGTTGTTATGACCATCCCCCTCAATCACTATAAAGAAATCGACTCGGCGATGCACAAGCTGAGCAAACACCGAAAAGACATCGATCTTGTTCTGGTCGGCGCCAGCGTTCCAGGGAGAATTATGGTCCCCCAAATCGCCAAACGTATCGGCATCTCTGCCATTGAAATCGGCCATATGATGGACGCGTTTTCCGATCCAAAAGCGTGGTCCCAGACACGGGAAAACCGTCAGAAATTCAAGTTCAGGTGGATGCAGAAGCTGAAAAAAAACTAATTAATAATCCCGTGAGCGATAATGCTCACTTTCATAGAAACTTTGAAATTCGCCTTCGGATAGTCGGTCTCCCAGTCCATCTTTTTCCACTCATTCGGATAAAAAGCCATCACATCCCGCGCGATGCCCAAGGCGTCGGAATTTGCCTGTTGAAGCAGCTTGCAAATTTCATTGCCTTCATCCGTTAGTATCTCGGAGAATCGCTTATTCAATTGTTCGATCTTTTGCTTATCTGCTAGGTCTTCCTTGGCATATTCAATGACTCTGCCCTTCATACTCAGGCCCAGCTGAATCTGCACTTGCCCCTCCGCGTCAACCCAAACCTCTTTATCCCGTTTTACATTCGAAATGTTAAGGGCTAAATAATCGGAGGGTTCATCCTTCTCACTGGAAGATTCCTCCTCTATATCCCTTGTGATCACGCAGATGTCACCTTTCTCTCCGTTCATTAATAAATACAACATGGATTGTTCCGGCGTTAATGAATAGCCTGTATATTGGCGAGCATGCATAAGAGCCAAGCCGTCAACCACAGCTTTATTGGACTCCTTCCTCAGAATCGGAAGCGCGGGATCTCGCCCTGAATCATGCAGCGTGGGAAAGAGTGAGTGCAGCGTCACTGATGGAATCATCGTTTCATAGCTGGCACTTTTAAGGATTTTCCGCAAGTATTCACCTGCCGTTGCAGACCCAATACGATCGAGACGAATTAAGTCGCCAGCTTTCCCGCGAACAATCGCTACTTTTGCAAGCATAGGAACATTTGAACTCCGAAAGGAAGCGTCCAGCATTTGCGCTAAATCTTTTCTTGCCAGCTTCTCTCCGATCAGCATGACTTGATTTTTGGAAGTACCTATGGGGCCAGCAATTTGCAATCCAATTTTTTTAAATAATGCATCTTGCAGCGTAGGTCCCGATGCGCTTATTACCTCATGGACTGGTGCCGTTCGTTCCTTCCCCCCAGGAGATTGAATAGTCACGGTAGTGACGATCTCATTTTGATCGTTGGTATCAATCGAGGCTGCATAGATGAGTTGTAGGTTTTTGAGTTCATTTCGATAGTTGCATCCCGAAAGTAACAGGAAGCTAAGGCATCCGATCGCAAGCTTTCTCATACCGGCGGCATCCGCCCCCTTCCCCCTCTAAGCCAAGCTAACATTAAGAGCACGATCGGAATTCCGAGAATGATAAAGCTATCATATTGGGTGAATTGCTCTAAGATTTGGACTCGATTCTCCGATCGCCAGAATATCCCCGTTATACAGACAAGCGGGACAAGATAATAAATGGCTTTTTTGTGCTCATTGTGATGAAATAATAACCCTAATCCTTTACCTGCGCTATAGAGGCAACTGATCTGTGTTGACGTCACTTTGACCAGCCAGATGGAAAGAAAAAGCAGATCCAAGCGTTCAAGAAACGGCAGGGATATCCCATTGAGATAGTACGGCACGGGTTGTGGAATGAAACGAAGTGATTCGGGGCTGAAATTTAGATAACAGACGAGAACCATGATCAAAAAGAAGACGGTTGCCACTCCATTTGCCCACAGAATGGGGGGGATCAAGCTCTTTCCTTTGGCCTGAATATCGGAATTCAGCACTAACAACACTTCAAAACCCAAAAAGGAGAGTAAAGAGCTTTTTACCCCCAACAAAATGGCGTGGAACCCGCCTTGCCCAACAGGCAGTAGATAGCGGTAATCGATCGTGCTAAAGTTCGTCATCATGATCCCCAGCATCACAATAACCAATAGGGTAATTAACGCATTGTAACGGGCAATAATCCGAATATTCTCCTTAGCCATATATAGGCAAACGATACAATTCGCAACGATGATGAGTCCGGGGTTCGTGTGAGGTAATATCCATAATTCTACGAACATCATTTCCATTATTAAAATCAAGCAGCTCGTACAAGTAAAATGTAAGATGTACACCACGTTGAGCACATTCCCGAGCCATTTGCCCACTATGAGAGGTGTGAATTGATACAGATTTTGATTTGGAAATCTTTTACACAACATCGCGTAACCCACCAGTAGGAGCTGAACAACAGCTCCAGCCACAAGAACAGAAATCCACCCATCTGCACCCGCAGCCTTATGCAAATCATAAGGGAAGGAAAGCACAGCGATACCAATCTGCGTTTGCAAAATAAATGCAAATAATTGAACCCTAGTCATGATGCCCTCCGATCAGACGCTTTACTGCCGAAGATTCGTTTGGGCAGCTGAACAAGCGTAGTCAGAATGCGTCTGGGTTTAAACGGAGTAAACGGATAGAAATAAGGCACACCAAACGTTTCGAGTTTACTTAGATGCATGAACAAGAGACAGAAGCTAAAGGCGATACCCGCAAAACCAAGCAGCGCGGAAGCAATCATGATGGGGAATGAGATGAGCCGAATAGCAAGGCGCATTTCATGTGATGGCACACTGAAAGAAGCGACGGCTGTCAATGAAATGACAACAATCATCGTCGTTGAAACCAAATTTGCATTAACGACTTCACTTCCAATCACGAGACCTCCGACGATAGACAGCGTTGATGCGATCGATTTAGGCAGTCTAATTGCAGCTTCTCTTAGAAGCTCTAACACGGTAATCATGAACATCGCTTCCATGAGCGGATTGAATGGGATATTTTCCAATGAGGCCTTTAACGAAAACACTAAGTCAATCGGCAGCACATCAAAATGATTGGAAACAATGGATATGTACACCGAAGGAAGTGCAATGCCGATCATGACGCTGGCTAACCGAAGAAAACGAAAAAAAGTCCCGTTCCACCACCTGACATTAAAGTCGTCTGCAGCCTGAAAGAACGTAAAGAACGTCACTGGCAGAATGGTCGCGAACGAGCTTCCGTCAACTAGTAGTGCTATTCGTCCTTCCATTAAATGCGACACGGTCGTGTCGGGTCTTTCGGTAAGAAGCAATTGTGGAAATGGCGACAGATGGCTGCTTTCCAATCGATCGGTAATTTGTCCAGACGATTTAATGAAGGTCGCCTGATTCGTGAGCAGATTGGCGATAATCTCATCGACAACCGTCATGTCGGCGATATCACACATATATAACAGCTTTACGTTCGTCGGGCTTTCGGAACCTACTGTAAAATGCCGTTCAACGAGGTTCACATTCTTCAACCGTTGGTGGATCAATTGTCCATTGATATACACGTCATCCACAAATCCGACATGTGATCCGCGAATCGTTTGTTCATTTTGTGGTTCGCCCACGCTGTTCGCGACTCTTGCGCTTGCATCGACCAACATAATATCCATTCGTTGTTGCAGCAGAATAGCACATTTGCCCTGAAGCATTCCTGCCGCTGCTGACTTCAAATCGGTGACAAGCTCAATTTCTAAAATCGGAAGTATATCTTCTAGACGGCCTTCCCCAGATTGCAGCAATGGTTTGAGAATTTCCGCTTGCAGCTTATCTGTATCTGTAATTGTAGACAGATAGAGGAGGCTCCCTTGTAAGCCTTGCAAGGTAAATTTCCTGGATCGCAAATCATCGGAAGAATGAAAGAGCTGGAAAAGTTTACGTATATTCGTCTCGATCTCTTCCGAGATGTGAAATGAATCCTGATCCGTTTCCATACCATGCCCTCCCGCCCTGCTACATTTCCGTTAGTATTTACCAGTTGGTCGAGATTATCCAAATACATCCATACAGACATGAAACAAACATAAGAAAACGCCTCCTCATCGCTAAGGAAGCGTAACTTTTCCAGATATAGGATGACTACTTAATTATTCGCTAATTCGCACCTCAATGCTAAGCGCCTCCATCGTATCCACCCATTCCTTCGGGCAACCTGGATCTGTGATCAGCATGGAGATTTCCTCCAGCTTGGCAACTCTTGCGAACGTAGATAGTCCGAATTTGCTGTGGTCTGCAACCAAAATCGTTTCTTCGGCCCGCTGCATCATTTTCCGTGAAATGACGGCTTCCGCTAAATGAAAATCAGTAATACCATCGTGCAGAGAAATGCCGCCAGCGGAAATAAACGCTTTGTTCACCTTAAACTGATCGAGCAGCTGATCTGTAAGGGAACCTGTCGCGGCTCGGCACTCCTGGCTTACCTCTCCGCCTGCGAAAATAATTCTCCCCCGGAATGTTTCCATCGCCAGATTGAGGATCGGGATCGAATTGGTAATGAGCGTAACATTCGTCTTATCTTTCAAAAAGGGGACGATTTCGATCGTCGTTGTGCCGTTATCCAGCATGATCGTTTCACCATCTTGAACGAGTGAGGCTGCCAGCTTACCGATGGCCGCTTTCTCTGGCTTCATCATTTGCACGCGGTTTAGAAAGGGCGGCTCGACCAGCTCCATCCGCATTTTGACAGCTCCCCCGTACACCTTACGCAGCTTGCCTTCCTTCTCCAAACGATCCAAATCGCGTCGAATAGTTTCCGTCGAAACCGTCAACAATTCCGATAGGTGATGGACCTGAACTTTCCCTTCCAGCTCCAAATGATTCAGAATCGTCATCCTGCGATCTTCGTATGTTAATGACATAATAGCCTCCTGCCATGACCGATTATTTGTATATGATGTTGTTTTGTGTTGTTTTCATTAGTGTAGAGGTTAGTGCTAGGTGTGTCAATCAGCGTACATCAGCCCCCCGTCTCCCCGAAATTTGTCCGTTGACAGCTTTGCCTGAACGGGTATACAATTGTCAACAAACAACAACATTTATATTAAAATCAACATGATTCCACATTCGATTATATATAGGGGGCTATGAACATGCTCAAGCAGCATCCACTCACATTTCGTGAGGATCGCACTTTTACAATCACGCAATTTACAGATTTGCACTGGATCGATGGCAGAAATGAGGATCAACGAACCCTCCGTCTGATGGAGGAAGTACTTGATGCCGAGCAACCTGATCTGGTCGTTTTTACCGGTGATGTTATTTATACGGGACCTGTTTCAGAGGGTGAACAGCGCTGTGAACACCCACACCAAGCATTCCGTGATGCGGTTCAAGCTGTGGAAGTTCGCCATATTCCATGGGCTGTGGTATTCGGTAATCATGACACCGAAGCCTTCATTACAAGAGATGAGCTCATGGACACTATCCTCGAGTCTCCTTACAATTTGACACAACCTGGTCCTGCCGACATTAGCGGGGTTGGCAATTGCCGCTTATCCATCTGTACTCGTGATGGGCACAAGGCTGCGAACTTATACTTTTTTGATTCGGGCAGCCATTCCACAATCTCACACGTTCAAGGCTATGACTGGATTCGTAGCAATCAAATCAACTGGTACACCGAACAAGCACGCAAGGAGCAGGGCGAACTACCTGCACTCGCTTTTTTCCATATCCCGCTTCCGGAGTATCAGCAGGTATGGGAGCGTGCAACATGCTACGGGAACAAGCACGAAAATGTTTGCTGCGCTCCTGTGAATTCGGGTCTTTTTGCAGCCATGGTTGAAATGGGCGATGTCATCGGAACCTTCTGCGGTCATGATCACATCAACGATTACTGGGGCGAACTGCATGGGATTCGACTTTGCTATGGCAGAGCGACAGGCTACAATACGTATGGCAAAGAAGGCTTTTACCGTGGTGCGAGGATGATCCGACTACGTCAGGATGAGCGCACGTTCGAGACTTGGCTGCGACTTGCAGACGGCACTGTCATCCGTGATCAACCTGAACACCTACCAACGCTGTAACCTAACCTACGTTTGGAGCTGATCACGTGTTTACGATGTCAATTTTACTTGTAATTGCCTCAGGACTTGCTCACGCCATTTGGAGCTTGTTTACCAAAAGCAGCCTGAACAAAAGCGTTTTCCTATGGTCCATCATCATGGTCACCACCGTACTCCTTCTTCCTTATTTGATTCGAGAATTATGGCTTCATCCATTATCCTTATCTGCTTACGGCCTTCTCCTGTTATCCGCTTGTTTACAGGCCGTTTATGCGCTCTTACTGTCTCGGACCTATACGATGGGAGATCTGTCGCAGATTTATCCGATTATGAGAGGCACCAACACCTTACTCATTCCGATTGTCGCCGTCCTATTTCTGCGCGAATCTTTATCCCTCTATGGATGGTTAGGTCTTCTTTGTATGGTCATCGGCTTCATTTCACTTAGCGGTATCTTCAGTGGCTTCCGAGCTGGAACGCTGGCTACTGGATCCGTTAAACCCTTTCTAATGGCTCTTAGTGTGGGCCTCTGCACGACTTGCTACGTACTTGTCGATAAGCTGAATCTCGCACACATCTCGCCTATCGCCTTATTAGAGGTAACCAATATCGGATTCGTCTCGGGACTCACGCCGATTGTTATTGCATCCAAACAACTTCGTATGGAGTGGAAAATCAACTTCAAGATGATTGGTCTCGGCGCTATTCTCAATCCCGTGTCATACTTGTTATTCCTCTTCGCCATGAAATACGCTCCTGTTGCCCATATCTCTCCGTTGCGCGAAATTGGGACTGTCTTTGCCACGATATTGGGCATTGTCGTGCTCAAGGAAAAGCAAGGCACCTTGCGGATTTTTTGCTCCATTCTTATATTGATTGGCATTCTGATGATTAGTTTGTGGGGATAGGGTTAGACATTCGCAGGAATAGTAACACCCGATCCGCACAAATGCTTCCTACAGCAACTTCCCCTATATCTATACCCATCCCACGCTCACCACACAGAAAAAACCGCCTAGGCATTACGCTCAGACGGTTCTTCTTGTTTGTGGAATGATCATATAGTGATGGAAAACATCACTACAGATGACAAACTAGCTGGCACTTGCTCTGTAGTGATGAAAAACAACCTTACAACTGCCAACTCGACTCGAAATCGCCGAAATCCCTGCTGTAGTGATGAGAATCATCACTACAGATGACAAACTAGCTGGCACTTGCTCTGTAGTGATGAAAACACCCTTACAGCCGCCAATGCGACTCGAAATCGCCGAAATTCCTGCTGTAGTGATGAGAATCATCACTACAGATGACAAACTAGCTGGCTCTTGCTCTGTAGTGATGAAAAACACCCTTACAGCTGCCAACGCGACTCGAAATCGCCGAAATTCCTGCTGTAGTGATGA
>NZ_JCAUAQ010000043.1:0-27694 GCF_059692035.1 Paenibacillus sp. J22P143 | reverse complement strand
GAAAATAACGATATCCGGCACTATGGTAACCCCCGATCATTGGGAACTGATCATCGAAGATAACGGTTCTGGTGTTGAGCCTGCCAAACTGATTGAAATCAATCAATTGATAACCACTTATCGAAACAATTTTCTAAACGGTAAATTACTAACGAATCTAAAGATCGGCGGATTAGGCGTCTTAAATACGTATGCAAGATTAATGATGCATTACGGAAAGCCATTTTATTTGCAAATAGATAATCTAGAAGATCGAGGTTGCAGGATTCATATGGGTATTAAAGGAAAACTAGAAAGCTATGGAGGATAACGCATCATGATAAATGTGGTAGTGGCAGAAGATAAACATCCAATTTTACGCAGCATTGTCAAGAAAATAGAAGAATACAGTCCTGATATAAGGATCGTAGGCGAATTCACGGACGGATTATCCGCGTTGCAAATGATTAAACAAATGAAACCGCATATTGTGTTTACCGATATTCGGATGCCCGGTATGGATGGATTTAAGCTCATATCCGAGGTAAAAGAGCAAGCACCAGACACGATCTTTGTCATCATTAGCGGGTACGGGGAGTTTGATTATGCAAGGCAAGCGATGCAGCTTGGCGTTACGGAATATCTACTTAAACCTGTTACGCAGAAGTCGATCTTTGAAGTACTCGATAATGCCGTGCAGCGCGTAACTACAAGCAGGCAAACCAAAGAATATCTCATAGTTTCCCAAGCGATCAAAAGCTGGAACAATCTTTCGCAAGCAATTGAATACGAAGAATTACCCTACGACAGATACTTTATTATGTTGATCTGCGCAGGCTCATTCTCCAAATTTCTAATCGATGTCGCCAATCCATTGCATGATTTCTGGCTGCAAACAGACCTTTCCTCATTTCTCATCACCCAATTCCCCGATCTCGAGCCTTTTTGGGTGCTTGACGGACAAGCGATGAACGAAGCAGTCGTTGTATTTAGTTGCAGCCATAGTAATGAATTAGACTTTCAAACAATCATTAAGAGTATGATAGAGAAATTACCTACACCAAGAGTCCCCCTGACAGTTGCAATCAGCAACCCAGTATCAAAGATCCCTAATTTGAAACTGGAGTACCAAATGACAAGAGCTGGTATGCAAAAATACTTACAATTCGGCAAATCAAGTATCGTCATTGCAAAAGATGCGAAGTTAAACTTGCCAAATGATCCTGGGCTCGAGCAAACGATTGATGAGCAGAAACTCGTTTCGCTCGTGAAGCTTAAGAAAAAACTGCCGTTTTTCACCGAAATCGAGTCCATTATGGCTCGTTGGGCAGCAAACGATTATACACAGAGTGCCATTGAAGCATCCCTGTCACAGATTATTAGTGCATGCAGCAGAGCAATTGTCGACAAGCGTATCGCGGACAGCGATTTGAAGCTAGAATTAGATGAAATTATATCGATTTCCAAAGACTATCCATCGCTTTTGCGGAATATTACATTTCTATTTGAGAACTTCTTTCTTCATTCAGGTAATTCCGATCCGAACCCGAATTATGTGAGTGAAATCATGGAACAGGTCGATTCCTATTTTCAGGCGCAACTGTCCGATGAAATTTCCATCAACGATATTGCGGATCGGGTGAACCTGAACGTGTCTTACTTGAGCCGGGAATTTAAAAAGTATAAAGGTATCGCTCCTATTGAGTATCTGACTCAACTTAGGATTGATAAGGCCAAACAATTACTTACGGATGACTCCAACCTACAGTTTAAAGATATTGCCACTCTAGTCGGTTATAGCAATCAATACTACTTCAGCAAAGTATTTAAATTCATTACGGGCTTGACGCCAACTGAATACAAAAAATCCTTTTCTAAGGAATCGAAAAGTTAACGGATTGTTGACTCCATTTCTGGACAATATAACTAGACAAAAAGCTCATGAAAGGTCCCCCCCTCTCATGAGCTTTTAGCTGCTAAATACGTAATCACTTTTACTTTTCTTCTCACGGATTCTTAGGAACAACACGACTTCCGGACTTCATTAAATTCGTCGGACTTGCGCCTGTATACTTCTTGAACACATTACAGAAGTATTTATATTCACTGAAACCCGTCATACTGGCTATTTCATATATCCGGCATTTACCTGTGGCGAGCAATTCTATTGCTTTTTGAATCCTGTATTTGTTCAGAATGTCCAAAAACGATTGGGATGTAATCACTTTAAACTTACGACTCAAATAACTTGAACTTACTCCTATTTCATCGGCAATAGCCTCAATAGTCAGCTTTTTATGGTACTCATTTTTGATTTTCTTGATCGTCTCACTAACATAATAATTCATTTTTTGTTCGTCATTAAATAAACTATCCAAGTCGAATTGTTGTGTATCCCCTATCGTTTTCAATTTTTTATTGTCGTCGTAAACCTTTCCTTCCATAATGCCGTGCCTGATATTTCCAATAACTTCAGCTAGTTTGATTTTATCCACAGGTTTAAGCAAATATTCAAACACTCGCAATGAAATAGCCTGCTTCGCATATTCAAATTCCGTATAGCTGGTCAGGATAATACTATGAAACGGATAGATTCTCAACGCCTGCTCCAACATTTCGATTCCATTCATAACAGCCATTCTAATATCTGTAATCACTAAGTCGGGACGAAGCTCCTCAATCAATTGAAGTCCCTTTTGTCCGTCATCGGTATCCCCTACAACTGTGCAACTCATTGACAGCCAATCAACGGTATGAACAAGCCTTTTTCTGATAATCTCTTCATCTTCAACGATGATCAGCCTCAGCATGGTCGCTACCTCCCCTATCAATCGGCATTGTTATCATTTTGCTCCAGGATATGTCTTATCTTTTATAAAGTTTGCGAATTCATCCATCACCATCTTTATCGATCCAAGGTCTGGAGGCGATGTCGATCCTGAACAATTACTCGATCAAACCTTTCCTCTAAAACATCGGGAACCTCATATAGTAAATAAGAGAGACCGTTAACTTCTCCTCGATACGAAGCGGGATAAGACAAATACTCCTCTTTTGTCAGGATGGGAAGTACAGAAATATCGCTGGACATTTTGCATTCTATCTTACAACTAATAGCTAATCGTAAATTGGTTTTTATAAGAATAACCTGTTCAAATTTGTTATCATATAAGCAAAATTTCAAACGATTATCCCTCCATTTCCCACTTGAAGTCCGCTCTGGTCTGCCTTGATGAAAATTAGTTCATGCTATCCAATAGTGTTTTCAACTCAGGATCAAGGTTCAATGCATTTAGAATGACCGTAAGAGCTTCCGAACGTGTGGAGTTGCCATGCGGATCAAAAATGCCATCGTTCTTGCCACTGATGAGGCCAGCTTCTGCCGCATCTTTGATTTGCTCAACTGCATAGGAGCTTGCGCTTTCCAAATCTGCAAAGTTACCCTTGGAAGCATCCTTATTCAGATTACTCAAGTTGATAACACGGGATAAAATGATGACCATTTGCTCTCGACTGATCGTTTGGTCGGGCCTAAAGGTTCCGTCTTCGTATCCGACAATCACTCCTGCACTAGTGAGTTTCTGAATAACGCCACTAGCCCAGTGACTGTCTAGATCGTTCAGTACAACGAAATGATTACCACGGCTGCTGATATCAAATACACGCGTGATGATTGCAGCAAACTCGGCTCGTGTAATGTTGCCATCCGGATGGAAAGATCCATCCTCATATCCATCGATAATACGCAGTTTCACGAACATACCTATGGTATTTTCGGCCCAGTGTCCTTTAATGTCAGTCAATTCAATTTTCGTGTTCGATGTATTGGACTCCGCTACCTTAGTCTTAATAGTTTGAATGAAATCTCCTACAGAAATAATGTCGCTATTTAACACGCCATTCGTATTAGTTGGGATCATTTTGGTTATAATAGCCGAAATCTTATAATTGCCAGAAACAACATTAGACTCTAATTTCGAATTCACCAGGTTCACACTGTCTAGTTTAATTTCAGCCGATCCTTGATTTTTCGCTTTAAATGTCAGTGTTGCCAGTGTCACATTTCCGTTCTTGCCTGAAGCATTTCCTAATTGCGAATTTGCAATTAGAACTTTTTCCCCTTTCACAATGGGTCCCACAGCAAAGCCTTTACTGTCACTAGAACCACTGATACACTCCAAAAGGCTTGTGTCAAAAGATAAATTAACTTCATATGCGTACAAGTCGCTTACTTGCTTTCCACTCACCGTTACTTGAAAATTATCGCCTGCCGATATGCTGTCATCTGAGATGGAAAGGAATAAATCCGGTCCTGAGTTTGCTTGTACACCGAGTGATGGAAGTAAAATCATGGTTAAAATAACCATCAGACCGAATGCGTGTATTTTTTTTATCATCGTAGAAATTCTCCCTTTCGTACAACATGGTGTGGTTAAAATACCGAATTCTTTAAGTGCCTCTTGAAGGATCTAAAAAGAAATTTTTCGATATTTATAATATTCCAAAGGGCAATCCTAGCGGTACTTTCCAAGTCCCCTATAGCTTTCAGATAACGTATATAGTCTATTATTTGTATTGTTCAAAATACAATCAGTTGGTTTTCTACTTGAGTTAACTTCTCGAATTAAATGTCAACGTAACTAGTTACATCGCCGTCTAGAAATGAAACCTATTTTAACCTCTTGCAGAATGTGAAAATGGAAGGGGGAGACACTAAATCTCCCCCATTTCTTTACCGATTCATTTAATCCTTAATCATTCGAAGCTGTATTATTGCAAAATCGCTCTAGCTACAATGGCAAGGTCTAAAATGTCTACTTTGCCGTCATGATTGACATCCGCTTTCTCATTCCAGCCCTCTTGACCTGGTTCTTTTTTGTATGCAACTGCTACAGAAGCCAAGTCTCCAATTGAGACACCATTTCCATTGATATCTGCGGTTATTAACTTGCTTGTGAACACTTGAATTGCTGCTTCCAATGCATCTTTCGCATTATCCACCTCTTGCTGAGTCGCGCTTGAATTATTCGCTACTGCACTGGCCGTATTAATTGCCGACTGTAATAAAGCTTTGGATCCAGTCGCATACAGACCATCATCATTACCTTCCGAAGCTGCATTGTGCTTCGTCTGAGCGCTTGCGATTGCCCCGTTCAAAAGCGACTTATCTACAGGTATAGCAGGTACAGTGATTTGGATCTCACGTGAAGCTCCGCCGACCTGCAATTCATTCCCCTGTGCATTGGCAATCACAACATTGTCGACAGAAATTGTCGTATTGGTTGCCTGGGTTACAGATTTAGCCGTAAATTGGATTGCGAGTAAATCGCCTTGGGCAGGCACGACCGCGCCCGTGCTTGCAGCCACAATTCGGATATGTCCTGGAGCTGTTTCTCTCGTATAGAATTGGAACCCTTCTATCGGGGATGTCACCGAATCGAATTGCACACTTGCAGGGTCATACTGCAGTGCGAAATCCTGCGCATACACTTGCTGGTATACGCTTTGCGTAACGTCGGTCAGTCCCATCGTCAGATTAAAAGTTTGGCCAGCGTTCACCTGCAGTACACCTGTCAATGTAGACTTTGGTGTTGCTGGTGCCGCCAGCACAGTCACGCTGACGCTTGTTGTCAAAGTTACGTTATTCGGATTTCCCACACCTTCAGGTAGAGTTACAGTTCCATTTACAGTGAAGGTCTGTTCAGTCTTAACAGCTGGATCATAGTTTGAAGTCTCGACACCCCATGTCACATTGGCATTCACGCTTCCTTTATCGGTTACCAACTCAACAGGTGCAGATAATCCAAGGGCCGCCGCTGTCTTCGCTGTACCGCTCGCCACTCCTGTGATGGCCGCCGGCGCTGTGATGCTCATGAGATTCGGCACTACCGATGGTTCCACATTTACAGTGATCTCCGCAGCCGATGCATATCCGTTAGCGCCTGCTGTTGCTTCGAGCCTGACATAGGATGCATTTGTCGAAGCAAACGTTGCAATTTTCTTTGTATTGTCGTTTGCCCAATCTCCATTTGCAACCTTAGTAAAGGATACGCCGTCCATACTTGCATATACGTTGTAACTTGTGATAATTCCATTGGGGCCTGATTGCCTTGGCAAATACAAAATAGAATTGATGTTATAAGTTCCTCCCAAGTTTATGGTAATGGATTGGGGGAGAACATCAGATTTATTCCACTTGGTATGCCAGTACGTTCCTGGGTTTCCGTCAATCGCATTGGAGGCTGCGTCGTTTTCCCCAGCCGTTTCCTGACTTGTCGCCGTTGCCGTCATTTGGGATAAAGGGATCTTATTAGCAGCTACGCTAATGCTTGTTGTCAATGGCACTTTGTTGAGATTTGCCACCCCAGCTGGCAAATCTACAGTTCCATTAACAGTGAAGGTCTGTGCTTTCTTTACATTCGGATCATAGTTTGAAGCATCTACTTGCCATGTCACATTAGCATCCAAACTGTATACATCGGTATCCAATGATACTGTCGTTGGCAATCCAAGGGCGTTCGATGTCTTCGCCGTTCCGATGTTCACTCCTGTGATGGCTGCCGGCGCTGTGATGCTCATGAGATTCGGCACTCCCGATGGTACCACAATTACACCGATCTCCGCAGCGCTTGCATACCCATTGACACCCGCTGTAGCTTCGAGCCTGACATAGGATGCATTTGTCGAAGTAAACGTTGCAGTTTTCTCTATAGCGTCGTTTGCCCAATTTCCATTTGCTACCTTAGTAAAGGATACACCGTCCGAACTTACATACACGTTATAGCCTGTAATATTTCCGTTGCCGCCTCCTGGCCTTGGTAAATACGCTACTTTATTGATATTGTAGGTTCCTCCAAGACTTAAGGTAATCGATTGGGGGAGAACATCGGATTTATCCCACTTCGTATGCCAGAAAGTAGCTGGGTTTCCGTCAATCGCCAATGAGGCAGCGTCGTTTTCCTTAACCGTTTCCTGACTTGTCGCCGTGGCCGTTATGTTTGACTGCGGGATCTTATTTACAGTTACATAAACGCTTACTTTCAAAGGTACATTGTTCGGGTTTTCAACACCTCTAAGCAGGGCTACTGTTCCTGGTACCCTGAAGCCCTGGACATTCGTTGAAGATGGATTGTAATTAATGCCGCTTAGATCCCAAGTCACATTGCTATTCACGTTTCCATTTTTGGTAACTAGTTGTACTGTTGGAGGTAATCCAAGAGCTGACGCAGTCTTTGCCGTTCCGAAAGATGCTGTTATCGGTGAAGGTGCTGTTATTCCAACAAGATTCCACTGTCCACCCTGCAGGCCTACTCTCAATTGGGCGGTGGATTCCGCAGACCGATTTCCTTGTCCATCGACAATGTATAATTTGTAAATCCCGGTAGCTACAGGAACGGCAATCGAAGTCGCCGACCCGCTTGCCTTAGTCATGGTTGAGCCCTCTGTGAAACTGGTCGTTCCAGAAGGAGCCAGCCAAACGGATTTGCTGTCATCGCCTGCAGCTCGAATCGGAAGCGACAATGTCGCTGGGTCGTTAACAAATACACTAGCAGGAAGCACATAATCCTGTAACCGGACCGTAGTCGACGGTACGATGTTTTTATAGGCGGTTTCAAGACCCGAGTTCCTCGCAATACTGTAAGCTTCCGTCGGCCAAACCGCATCGTCATAAACGATTACATTGTCGATTATACTGTTCGGCACGTTCTTAGAATATATTTTATTGATTGTACCGTAGGTTTGAGTGATCGTTAGATCATGCTGTAATCCCCATGTTCCTGAATGTATGATCGACGTGACCCCTTTACTTACATCGGTAAGATTGTTTGTATAGGACATAAAAGCAGATCCCGCATCCGGATGGAGTGCGTATTTATGACCGGAGGGAATACCTTTAATATAGTTGTCACTAACTTTCGTCCCTGGCTGCTCTCCAAGCGTATAAACTGCACCACCATCGTCCAACATGTGCATGGTATCAATAAATTCGTTATAGCTGATATTGTTGTTTTTTGCGATTGTGGTTGGAATATTTGGCAGCATGGAATCGGAGTCTCCGTTAAATTCCTCCCATCCCCAACCAAGTGAAATCCCTTGATATGGCGCTTTTTCTATGCGATTGTGTTGCACTGTCAGCGAGTCAACAAAGAAAGCCATAATACCGGCAGAACCTGGGAAAAACCTCGATGGTTCTAATACATAGTTATTTGTAATACGGATATTTTTCGGCGCTCCCTCGGTTCCTTCCCTATACCGTTCTTTGGATGCAGGTGCTCCTTCCGGATGCTTGTAGGTTACCGGGTCATTCTCATAAACATGTTGCGGGTGGCCGATAGAAATAGCGCTTCCCCCTGTTGAATAAATATAGTTTCCAGTTACAGTAATATTTTGCACATCATTTTCGATGGAGATACCAACTGCTCCTGTAAACTTCACTTCACTATCAAGAATTTGAATGTCGTTAGCCGAATTGATTTTAATGGCGCCAGGATATATATCAAAGTTTCGGTAAAAGTCTTTATGATCGTTACTACTGCCGTAAGCAGTTAAAACGGTTGAACCCTGTGTAGTAGAAGCACCGCTCGAATTACCAACGTGATACAAGTTATAATCGCTGTGTGCAAAGCTAATACCTTTGAAAATAATATGATTCGCCCGTCCAGTTATCGGTGTACCTTCTATACGTACCAACGTTTCTACCGATGGAGCGATGATTTCCGACGTACTCAGATCCTCGCCTGCTCGTGGGTAATAATAGAGGGTTTGTCCCTGTCTATCAAAGTAAAATTGTCCTGGACTGGTTAGCCATTCAAAGACATTGTATACATATTGAGTACCACTCGTTTTATAACCAGTGTGTGTGTATCGTTGTGCAATTGAGCCGAAAGGCTGCTGCAGCATAGCAGCTACCTGGCCGTTACCAATATCTTTAAATTGATCGAGAGTAACTATAAAACGATTCCAGGTCATTTGCGTTTCAAGCTCGATATCCGATTGGTTTCTCGTCGTTAAAGGAATGTTGGATGCACTGAACACGGGCCCAGCAGTCAGCGAACCGCTTGACCAAGCCCAGGAGTCTTGCCCTGCCGTAATGGTGTATGTACCGTAACCGCTTCCAATTGTGGCTAAAGACTTGCTAGTCATAGATGCACGTTGCCCATTTACATACAATGCTCTTAACTTTGTATCTCTAGTCAATGGCGCCTTGTAAAGATTAGGATTCGTCGAGTCCTTCGTCCAGCCGCTGACTTGTTGTCCGCCGCTAATTACAGGCTTTTCATTCGAGTACGCTTGATAAATAATATTATATCCATTAGTGCCTGAATCATTCTGGCCGAGTGTAATAGTATTACTGATTCTATAATTGCCTCCGCGAAGATAGACATAAATATTGCCAGTCATATTTTGGTTTATTTTGCGTACTTCATCACGCGCGTGTTCAATCGTTGCAAATGGATGGCTTATCGAGCCGTCACCTGTGAGATCATCACCTGCATTTGCAACGTAAATTTCTTTCATGATGTTTGATGCTTGCACTTGCGTATCCACTGCAGCGGATACGCTGGACAAGGCGCTCATGCTTAGGACGATCAGCGAAAGCAGCGCTATTAACCATTTCTTGGAATTTCTCATCTTGAATTTCCCCTCTCAGTTTAACTAGGCAATACTTGAGAACATATGATTGTTCCGCTTTCCATTACATGACTTCCACCTCCTCTCGGCTTCATGAATGAGGGCTGCTTCACTTCAAAATAGCGCCTGCGGTTAAAGCATTCTCTATTTGCTCATTAGCAATCATGTAAACAATAATAGTCGGAAGACTTGAAATTAACATGGCCGCCCCAATCAATCCCCAATCGGCTACTCCTATGCTTACGAAAAAATCAAGCAATCCGATCGTAAGCGGTTTGAAGCTGTCTTTACCGGCAATAATGTAGGCAAGCGGGAATTCATTCCAATTACGCATGAATAATAAAACACATTGTGTAGCAAATGCCGGCATGACAACAGGGACAATAATTCGGAAGTATGATTGATAAATGTTACACCCGTCTATACAAGCAGCTTCTTCGAGTTCCTTAGGCAGTGATCTGAAAAACGCATAGAGCATGAACACACACGATGGCAGCGAAAAGGCCGTATAAGGCAACACTAAGCCGAGATAGCTGTCCTTTATGCCCAAATTCTTAACCAGCATAAATAACGGGATGATGACGACCTCAATAGGAATAATTAATCCGAGTGAAATATATATCATTACAGTTTTACTGTATTTCCAGTTCATTCTGCTCAAACAATAAGCCAGCATGCTCCCGATGAGAATCGTGATGACGAGTGTCCCAACGGTATATATAACACTATTTTTAAAGTAGATAAAAAAGTGGTATTTGTTTAGCGCTTTAGAGAAATTCGTAAAAACCCAGACTTTCGGCAAACCAAATGGATTATCAAACCCTTCGCTCTTAGACTTGAACGATAAGCTAACCATCCAATATAAAGGAAAAATAAAAGTGCAGCCAACCACAACTAAAAATACTTTAAGCCCATAATTAGCAAGATTCATCCTCAATTGTCTTAATGTCACAGTTTCTCACCCACTATCCTGTTCTAAAACTCTAATTTTTCTTTGGCAACAAACTTATTAATAAAAAATGAAATTATGAGACACTCTATAATAAATAACAATGCCGTAGCCGAGCCTTTTCCGAACTCGGAACTTTCAAACGCCATATAGTACATTTGATATACCATTGTTCTAGATGCATCTCCCGGACCACCCATGGTCATAATTCTTACATGCCCATACAATGCCATTGAGCCAAGCACTGAAATGATCAAAACATACTTGATAACATCCTGTAACAGCGGGATCGTAATTCTCATCCTGACTTGAATAAAATTCGCCCCATCAATCTCAGCCGCTTCGTAGTAATTTTTAGGGATCGTTTTTATTCCCGTATAGAAGAGCAGCGCATTTAACCCGATATATTGCCACAGAAAAGCTGCGGCTACGCTTATAATTGCCGTATTTTTATCTGTCAACCATTGTTGGGCGAGATAGCCAAGACCTATTTCTCTTAATATTTTATTGAACAACCCCCAGTACGGATCGTAAAAAGCAACCCACATTTGTGCTACAACAGTTACGGAAAGAACTGCTGGAAATACAGCGGCTGCCTTAAAAAATCTTCGGAAATTTGGACTCTGTATATCTACAAGCAATGCCAGCATCATCGAAATGGGCAGACAAACGAATGTAGATAAAGCAACAATGAGAAATGTATTCTTGTTAGCTTGCCAAAAAGCAGGAGAGAGGAGCACTTCTTTGTAATTTGCGATTCCGACAAACCCATAGCTCTTAAAACCGTCGTGTTTTTGCAAGCTGATCAACAATTCAGGGAAAAGAGGGTAAACCACAAAGATTGTAAAAAGAAGCAACCCGGGAAATGCAAACAAAAAGATTGAGAGTTTGTTATTAAAAAACTGTCTCATGTTGCCTCCAATTTCATTAAAAATGATGGATGTACGACATCCCATAATGAATTGTTTTCAAAATGGAATGTCGTACACGACTAACTATTTTTTACTGCTTATTTAAACCATGTGTTTTCTTTCCAAGTTTTATCAAAATCTTTCACAAACTGATCAGGCGTATATTGGCCTGTTAACAGGTTTTGACCCAGTGTCGAGAATTCAGCAGACACCTTTCCGTCTTGTGCATTTGTCGAATAGGAAGCGATTTTTGTAGGTACTGCATTATACCAGTCTAAAAACTTTTTCATTAATGGTTGCGGTTCAGCAGATGCTTTGCCTGTTTTAAGTGCAACTGGAGCTCCGGTGGATTCGAAGTATTGCGCGTCAGCCATAGCCAAGAACTCGGCCACCTTGACTGCCTGCTCTACATTTTTGCTTTTCGCGTTTACACCATAACCGCTAAGAGGCGAGCCCCAATATTGCGCCACTTTGGTAGGGTCGTATTTGTCACTTGCAGCCGGGAACGGGAAGAAATCTACCGTTGAATCTTTCGCTAAATCAGGCAGCTCCCAAGTCATCATCATATACATCGCAGCTTTCTTCGATGTAAACAACTCTTTGGCCGGGCCGTAATCGAGGTTAGCTACCCCCTCAGGCAATACACCTGATTTCGCTAACTGCGAGACTCTTGCAAGTCCCTCTTTAATGGATGGATTGTTGAAATCAGTCTTATTTTTTAACAGATCATCCATGGCTTGCGGGTCTCCAATTTGCACCATGTTCTGGATTAAGAATATATTCGTTGCCCAACCGCCTTTACCCGGAGTGGAAATCGGCACCATACCTTTGCCCTTGAGCGTCTGAGCTACTTTTACCAGTTCGTCGAACGTTTTAGGTATTTGTACGCCTGCTTGTTCAAACATATCTTTGTGATAGTAAATGACCGGCGTAAAATACGTATCAGCCCCGGATGAAAGGGTATAAACTTTATCTCTATATTTCAAAGCATCCGGCACCGAAAATTTGTTGATAAATTGATCCTTCGTCACATAGGGCGTCAAATCCAGCAAGTTACCCGCTGACAGGATCGGGATTGTAAGATTGGATTCGCCATACCATACATCAGGCAAATCTCCAGATGCATTATATGCTTTAAGTTTATTAGCATAATCTGCACCACCGCCGCCTGCTTCAAACTCTACTTCTACATCAGGCAGAGCAGCTTGAATGTTTGGCTTAATGAACTTTTCCATAATATTATTTCTGGCTTCATCCGTCGAAATCGTCATTACTTTAATTTTAGATTTAGCTTTTGTCGCGCTCTGGGGGGTGCTCGTTGCAGTGGAAGAGTCACCCTTACCGCTCGCATCTTTACCACTAGTTCCGCATGCTGTCATTGCGATTAACGATGAACCGACTACTAATGCGTTAAACAGTTTCAAATACTTTGACATGTCAAGACCTCCATCGATTATGTTTTTTTTCCAGACAGCTTATTTATACCCGCTTTCCTGTCCTGAATTTATCTTATACTTTTCACATGTCGATTTTAAGAGAAAATTATCGGTTCAACAGTAAAATTATCGGATGTTTTCACGAGTGAAAGTTATCAATTTGCTAGAAAAGTCTCCTGTAAGCGTAAGTTTTATGCCCCTATGCATCAAAGCGCCGCCGGATAATGTTTCTTGGGTTTCACTGATTTTATATATTGAATTTCCATCTAATCCCTTTAAGCGAATAGGAGGCAGCGGATTACGGAATTGCTGTGAATAAAGAAATACGAATAATGCGCATCTTGACTTATCTTTACTGACATACTGCACAGCTGAAAAGGAGGCTTTGCCCGGAGAATGCAGTCGATATAAATCCCCCTCTTGGATGATATCGCGAATTTCTTTATATTGCGTGATCATCTCTCGGCAAATTTCTAATTCCTCAGGGCTTGTATGATTTAAATTAAGTCCGATGCCCAATGAACCATTCATAGCACTATGGAATCGGTACTCCAACGACGTCGTTCTGCCGTTCACCCAGTTTGGAGAATCCGTTACCCAACAACGCATTGCTTTTGCTGTGTAAGCGTACGAATACCCTTCTTGGATCGTAAGTCGATCGAGCGGATCTGTATTGTCGCTAGTCCAAAACTGATGGGCATATCGCATAATTCCCAAATCTATGCGTCCCCCGCCCCCAGCGCACGATTCAAATGCAACGTGAGGATGCTTTTTCTGCAATCGTTCCCATAATTCATATATGGCTGTTACATGTCGTATCCAAATCTCCTTCTGCTTGTTAGCCGGCAACCCAGGCCATCCTGGTTCGCTAAAGTAACGATTCATATCCCATTTAAGATACGAAATATTGTATTCCGACAACAGCTCGTCGAGACAATCAAACAAATACTCTTTTACGTCAGGACGCGCTAAATTTAATACGAGCTGATTGCGTACTTCTGAACGTTCTCTTCCTTCAAAGTAATACACCCAATCTGGATGGAGACGGTATAAATCACTGTTTGGATTCACCATTTCCGGCTCGACCCACAATCCGAACTGCATACCCAAATGGTGCGTATGTTCAATTAATGGCGTTAATCCATTTGGAAACTTTTCAGGGTCTACTCTCCAATCGCCAAGTCCCGCATTATCGATAACTCGTCCAACAAACCAACCGTCGTCCACAACGAATAGTTCGGCGCCCATAGCAGCCGCTTTCTCGGCCAAAGCCATTTGTCCCGACTCAGTCACATCGAAGTATGTTGCTTCCCATGAGTTGTATAATACCGGCAATTGACGATCCGCACCAAGCAAAACATATTTGCGCTCATAATCATGCATATTACGGCTAGCTTGTCCAAAACCTTGATTCGTATAACCCCCGACGCAAGTTGGAGAAACAAACGCCTCACCAGGCGCTAGCTCCCAAGAGAAATCAAAATGATTAAGACCTACAGCGACCTGTACGTTATGGTAAGGCGTATGCTCTGCAACAATTTTCCAATGTCCACTAAAAGCAAGAGCACCAAAATATACTTCTCCTTGATCCTCATTGGCACTGTTGAAATCTACAGCAAACCAAGGGTTCGCATGGTGACCTGTATTGCCGCGTCTGCCTTCCAGCACCTTTTTACCTTCCAGAAGTCGTTCCTGACGAACTTGAGTCTCCGCACACCAACGACCTGTTAAATAAGTAAGCCGATAATCCGTATTTTCAGGCAAGTGCCATACAGCCGCCATAATTTGCTCCAGTGTCACAGAGTGATCGGAATGGTTAACAACCTCCACTTTCCTTTCAACGAGATCAAATTCCTCGATGATATGATAGTGAAGTTTAACGGATATATTTTGCAATTTATCCAGTAGAATAATAACTAAAGAAGTTTCATCCACAATTTGAAATGCCTCACAGCACAAGACTAGATCTCTTGTACCATCCGCATACAGCACCTTTAATCCCGGTTCCGTAAAGTTAAACTCTGCCCAGGGCATCAATTCTTCACGGCTGTTACCTTTCGCCGATTCCCATGACCACTTTGTCAGATCAAAACAACTGAGATAATCGTCAACTTGTAATAACGATTTTCCCCAGTATACATGCTGAATCGCTCCATGTTCATCACATCTAAGGACATAATCCATACCTTTCGTTTTCATCACCCATAACTGCTGCTGTTCAAAATATTGAATCGACATCTTCTATTTACGCCACCTTTCATATGCCAACTTTCCAGACCTGAACTTATCTTATACTTTTCGCTAGAAGTCATTAAGAGAAAATTCTCGGTTCAACAGTAAAATAATCGGATTTTTCGAAAGAAAAAATGCTTCCAATTCATGGAAGCATTTCAAAAAAAAATTATTATCTTATTATGTTTTCTATATAATTACTTGGAGTAATACCAAAGTTTTTTTTAAAGCATTTGCCGAAATAGTTAGCGTCCGCATAACCAACTTTATTCGCGACAATTTGAATGAGCCGCTCTCCGTTATCAAATAGCTCTTTTGCTTTATACATGCGCACCTCCGTTAAATAATCGTTTATTGTTTTTCCTGTCTCTTTTTTGAACACAAAGCAAAGGTGACTGTAATTCGTATATACTTGCTTTGCAATATCATCAATCTTCAGTTCATCATTAAAAAAGTGGCTCTGGATATAATGTTCTACTTCCTTGACTAATCTCGCGGATTTAGAATGTTTATTTTGTTGCACATGGCGTATCGTGGTTGCAAACATATCTTTGATCTGTTTTTCGATTTGATCAATTGATTTCATTTGCTGAATGTTTGCAAGAAGAAAATCCGCATCCGTAAAAACCTCTTTGATACTCTGTTCTGTTTCCGCGAGGTATTCCAAGCAAGTCGAAATCATTTCTATACTTGCAACAAACAGCATATCCACACTAATATTTTTCATCCTGAACATGGTGAAATAGTCTGTAATCCTTTTTTCCGTTTCCATTTCATTGCCGATGCGTATGCTCATCAACAATTGATTTCTTTGCTCCATGGAGAATAACGTCCCCGTCATCCCAGTTTCCGATACCATGTTATGCGGTATAACACGGTTTCCCCCTAAAATCAATCTATTTTTCAAAGCAAATAATGCCTCTTTATAAGAGATAGACACCTCTACAAGATCATTATATATATTTCCAATCCCTATTGTTACTGTAAATTTCAAGAATTTATGGACAGCATGCCTAATCCCCTCGCAAAGCGCCTCCTTTTTGTCAAATGATTCTCTATCCTTGAGGCCAAGTATGAAGCAAATGTGTTCAAATTGATCACGACAAATCGCATACTCGTATTTATCTTCAACAAAATCGGAGGCAATATTGGAAACGGCAAATTGCCAGATTTGAAAATCTCTTTCAGTCCATTTTAACTCCTTTTTCCTGTCTATTTCGATGACAAAAGACAGATAGTAAGGTGAAGAAAGAGAAATATTTAAGTATTCCAATCTTTGCATCGCTTCATAACTGTCAAAGGAAAAGTTCCCCTGCAATATTTCGTTGAGCAGCCTGTCCCTTAATACTGGCATATGCTCACGGGCTTGTTTCTTTAACTCTTCCATCTCAAGCTTGACACTTTGCTCACTTTCGATGATAGCTTTCATCTCAAACAGTGATTTTTTAATTTCATTCTCATCAATAGGTTTCAAAATGTAGTTGTGTATTCCCAACTGCACAGCTTGTTTGGCATAATTAAATTCGCTATGCCCAGTAAGAATCATTATTTTAAGCTCTTGCCCCTGCTCCTTTACGCTTTTGATAAACTCAAGTCCGTCCATTACCGGCATATTAATATCTACAAGCGCAATATCCGGCTTGAATTCACGAAGTTTCTCTAGAGCTTCCTTCCCGTTCTTGGCCTCACAGCAAATTTCAAATCCGAGATCGTGCCACGGTAATGAAATCTTCAATGCCTGTCGAAAATAATATTCGTCATCGACAATCAACACTTTAAGCAAGCTAATCCCCCCTCAAATAGCACTTAATGGAAATTTGATCACGACCTTTGTATAGGCCCCTACTTCGCTTTCAATATCGAGACCAAATTCATCGCCATATAACAGCTTAATACGGTTGTTGACACTGCCGACACCGAAATCCGTTTGTTTTGTTATCTTAGACGACTGGTTTATTGGCAGTTTCAATACATTTATTATTTCATCAGCGCTCATTCCCACGCCGTCGTCAAAGATTTCAATCACTACATTCCGCTCTTTTTTATAACCTTTTATGATGAGAATTCCTTTTTCATTTTTATGTTTAAGACCATGATAGATGGCGTTTTCAACGAGTGGCTGCATCGTCAGCTTGGGAATCAAGTAGTGCATGATGTCCTCATCGAAATCAATCGTAAAGTTCATATATTCCATATATCTTAGCTTTTGGATTTCCAAATAACTAACGGTTAATTGCACTTCATCGCTGATTTTAATGATATCGTTCCCTTTACTGAGCGAAATTCTATAGAAATTGGCCAAGTATTTCGAAGCAGTTATGGCTTCTTCCTTCATATCCAGCTTGATAAATGAGATAACGGTTTCAATCGTATTGTACAGAAAATGCGGCTTGACTTGTGATTGTAGAAGTTTAAACTCAATTTCCGCTTTCGTTTTCTGTTCTTCATAGTTTTTAACAATGAGATTCTCGATTCGGTTCATAAGACTGTTTAAGCCTTCACCGAGCAATCCGATTTCGTCTAAAGAATTGTTAGCTATCCGAACATTCAAATGACCAAGCCGTATTTCCTTCATCGTCTTTGCGATCTGCAAAATCGGTCTGGTTATTGTCCGTGAAAGCATGAAGGATACGATAAAAGCAAATAACAAACAAAAGATTCCAATAATAATGATCAACTGGTTTATTTTCTTATTCTCCACCGTGATCTCATCAAGCGGAATCACACTTAAAATTTTCCACTGTAGTTTTTCAAAGTTATGCGTTGTTATTAAAACTTTGTCTTTGCCGCTTCCGTTTATTTGAGTCACATTCATGCTAGAGTCATTATTAATTGTTATGTTGCTGATATCACTAAATTTTTTATAAAGGTCATTCTTGTTTTGAGAGGATATGACCTCTCCATTTTTGTTTAGAATGTAAAACTTCGCACCCTTTTTATTCATATGATCCAAAAAAATAGATGCGATATCGCTTTCTTTAAGATACAAAACGACAATCCCTACAGTCCTGCCCGTATCTTTATGAATAACCGCTTTCGCAACGGCAAATATATTTTCATTTGTTCCGTAATTGTACTTAAAAGGAAACAAATTTGTCCAGATGGGGACCTGTTTTTCCTTGATCATATGAATCAAATCCGGATCCATTATTTTTGATAAGTTTGTGTTATCGGCGTAGCCAATATCAAAGAAATGATTTTTATAGTCCATCACACTTGCCGCGGCAACTAGAGTATTCGGCCGGACAAAATTGCTTATGACTTCAGAAAGTGTATTTTTGAGATTCAGACTTTGCAATAAATCGTTTAATTCCGAAGTATTTGAATCATATTCATCCATATATTTCAGAAGTTGGGTCTGCAACCTGTGATCCGTTGCGAGCATTCTCGAGTAATCCTCTACATTATTCGCAAGCGTTTGTAAATTTTTATTAATAAGCCCCAGTTCTCTGGATGAGTTACTAATGGCTTTATCTATAATTGCATTACTTGAAACATTATTTGCAAACAAAGCGAGCATACAAAGAGACACTACAATGATTAAGATATTACTAAAAAAAATTTTGTTCTTTATCGATAAACGTTGATATAGAATCTTCATCTTTTTAAAATGTTCTTTATTTATCATATTTGCCTCCAATAGTTAAAGGCGAGCTCGCCCGAAGATCTTGCCGCATAATGACTCGAAGCTATAGATTGCCAAAGAGTTCTAAAGACCGCTCAGTAGCACTCAAGCGAAAACGACGCCAGAATACCAGGATTGCCAATATATGATAAACAGCGACAAGAAGCCCATGGTGGCAATGCGGAAAGCATCACGGGGATCATTTTTCTATTAAGCTGAATTTGCCTTAAATAGGAGTTAGGAGAAGTCATTTCTTAACGCTCCCTTTCAGTTCAGTCTTTATTAACGGAGCTTCGTCTTTCGCTATCCAATCTTAACATAAAAGCAAAAAAAGTGCCTCACCAGGCACTTTCCTCCTAATCAACTATCCTCTCCACTGCTCCAACTCGTCGATGATCCGATGCTATCCGGTCGGCGCCCAGCTCATGCTGACCCAATTGGGAATAAGGACCGTCTGGTTCGTCTCCATCCTGTTTGCTCCCTGCCGCGCCGCTGCCTGAAGCAAGCCGCACACGGATTTTGCCATGCTGCAGCCGGACCAGCGAGATCGTTTTGCTGCCGATGGTTTCCGAGAGCCGCTTCCTCGCAGCCATCACCCGAGCCTCCAACTGGCGGCACGTATGCTGCGCCTCGGCTTCCCTGCCGACGAGCTCGGCCAGCCGCATAAATCCCCAGCGCCAATCCATCGTGAGGCGAAGGACAACGGTAGGCGCGATCTGCTGTAAGCGCTCATACTGCGCATGGTGCCTAGCATCGGCGACGATGACATCCGGCCGGAATTCGCGCATGTGTTCCAGTTGAAGCTCTATGAAGCGTTCATCTTCCTTTGTCTCCATGCTCAGCAAAGAGTCCAATTCAAAGGCGTCCTCGACCCCCAAGGACAGCAAGCAGTCTTTGTACCGGATGCAGGAAGCAGTGGCGAGCTTGATTTGTTTTCGTTTCATATAAAGCGTGGGCGACAATCCGAGCGACTTCTTAAACATCCGGCTGAAATAAAATTCGCTGCCCATGCCGACGGCGCTGGCCGCTGCCTTGATAGAATAGTCCGGCTGCTGCAGCAAGCGCTTAGCTGAATCGATCCGGATCTTATTTAAATATTCAACGTATCTTCACTTCAAAGTCATTACCTGCCGTTATACTTGGTTCCGTGATGGAAAGTAAATAGCTCGGGCTAGAGTTTGCATGAATAGGAGCCTGTGGAAGCAAGAATATAGTCAAAAGCAACGCCAAACTGAATCCAAGAAGTTTTTTTAACATCGAAGTAATCCAACTTTCAAAAATATATTACTGAGCGATAAGAGATAATGAGAACAGTTGCTTCCCCTTTGTTCATAATAGTTAAAATTCCACTGCAACAAGATCGGGTGTTTGTCTACCTTTTGATTTCAGCTAAGTGAATGACGAAATAGTGATGATTTAATCATAAATTTTCAGCTATATATTGAATATCCTAAAAATATGCACAATTATCACAAAATACGTACTTTTTCGACATTTACAATATATTCAAGAATGCATTCTGCCACCCACATGCTTATTGCGGATCGAGTGGACCTGAACGTGTCTTATTTGAGCCGGGAATTTAAAAAGTATAAAGGTATCCCTCCTATTGAATACCTGACTCAACTTAGGATTGAAAAGGCCAAACAATTGCTTACGGATGACTCCAACCTACAATTTAAAGATATTGCCACTCTAGTCGGTTATAGCAATCAATACTACTTCAGCAAAGTATTTAAATTCATTACGGGCTTGACGCCAACTGAACACAAAAAATCCTTTTCTAAGGAATCGAAAAGTTAACGGATTGTTGACTCCATTTCTGGACAATATAACTAGACAAAAAACTCATGAAAGGTCCCCCCTCTCATGAGCTTTAAGCTGCTTAAAAGCTAATCACTTTTTTACTTTTCTTCTCGCGACTTCTTAGGAACAACACGACTACCGGACTTCATATAATTCGTCGGACTTTCCGGATGGAATGATCCATCCTCATATCCATCGATAATACGCAGTTTCACGAACATACCTATGGTCTTTTCGGCCCAGTGTCCTTTAATGTCAGTCAAAATTTTCGTGTTCGATGTATTGGACTCCGCTACCTTAGACTTAATAGTTTGAATGAAGTCTTTTACAGAAATAATGTCGCTATTTAACACGCCATTCATATTAGTCGGGATCATTTTGTTTATATTAGCCGAAACCTTATTATTGCCAGAAACAACATTAGACTCTAACTTCGAATTCACCAGTTTCACACTGTCTAGTTAATTTCAGCCGATCCTTGATTTTTCCCTTTAAGTGTCAGTGTTGCCAGTGTCACATTCCCGCTCTTGCCTAAAGCATTTCCTAATTGCCAATTCGCAATTAGAACTTTGTTCCCTTTCACAATGGGTCCCACAGCAAAGCCTTTACTGTCACTAGAACCACTGATACACTCCAAAAGGCTTGTATCAAAAGATAAACTAACTTCATATGCGTACAAGTCACTTACTTACTTTCCACTCACCGTTACTTGAAAATTATCGCCTGCCGATATGCTGTCATCCGAGATGGAAAGAAAAAAGTCCGGTCCTGAGTTTGCTTGTACACCGAGTGATGGAAGTAAAATCATTGTTAAAATAACCAACAGACCGAATGCGTGTATTTTTTTTATCATCGTAGAGATTCTCCCTTTCGTACAACACGGTGTGGTTAGATTTAAAATACCGAGTTCTTTAAGTGCCTTTCCAAGTCGCCTATAGCTTGTTCGTTCAGATAACGTATATAGTCTATTATTTGTATTGTTCAAAATACAATTAGTTGGCTTTCTACATGAGTTAACTTCTCGCATTAAATGTCAACGTAACTTGTTACATCGCCGTCTAGAATTGAAACCTATATTAAACTCTTGCAGAATGTGAAAATGGAAGGGGGGAGACTCTAAATCTCCCCCATTTCTTTACCAATTCATTTAATCCTTAATCATTCGAAGCTGTTTTATTGCAAGATCGCTCTAGCTACAATGGCAAGGTCTGTAATGTTTACTTTGCCGTCATGATTGACATCCGCTTTCTCATTCCAGCCCGCTTGACTTTGTTCTTTACCGTAAGAGGCTGCAACTAAAGCCAAGTCTCCAATTGAGACACCACTTCCATTGAAATCTGCGATTATTAACTTGCTTTCAAACGATTGAACGGCTGCTTCCAATGCAGCTTTCGCATTATCCACCTGCTGTTGCGTCACGTTTGAATTATTCACTATTGCACGGGCCGTATCAATAGCCGACTGCAATAAAGCTTTGGAGCCAATCACATACAGTCCGTTATCATTTCCTTCCACGGCTGCAGCGTACTTCGCCTGAGCGCTTGCGATCACCCCGTTCAAGAGCGACTTATCTACAGGTATAGCAGGTACAGTAATTTGAATCTCGCGGGAAGCACCGCTAACCTGCAGTTCATTCCCCTGTGCATTGGCAATCTTTACATTGTCTACAGAAATTGTCGTATTGGTCGCCTGGGTGACAGATTTGACCTTAAATTGGATGGATAGCAAATCGCCTTGAGCAGGTACATTCGCGCCCGCGCTTGCAGCCACAAAACGGAGTTGTCCTGGAGCCGTTTCTTTAGGATCGAAAACTCGGAATCCGTCTTTCAGAGATGTCACCGAATCGAATTGCACACTTGCAGGGTCATACTGTAGTGTAAAATCCTGGGCGTACACTTGTTGGTATACGCTTTGCGTAACGCCGCTCAGTCCCATCGTCAGAGTGAAGGTTTGGCCAGTAAGTACCTGCTGTACACCTGTCAATGTAGACTTTGGTGTTGCTGGTGCCGCCAGCACAGTCACGCTGACGCTTGTTGCCAAAGCTACGTTATTCGGATTTACCACGCCTGCAGGCAGAGCTACATCTCCACTAACGGTGAATGTTTGCTGCGTCCGTTCAGCCGGATCATAGCTTGAATCGTCTACATGCCATATAACTTCAGCGTTCTTGCTTCCCGTATCAGTTACGAGCTCTGCCGATGCAGGTAATCCAAGGGCAGCTGCTGTTTTTGCCGTGCCGTTTGGCAATCCTGTAATTGCGGCAGGCGCTGTTATGCTCTTAAGCGTCGGTCCTTGCCCCTCACTCATCAATTGCGTTACTTGAGATTGAGTCAACATCCCGTCAAATACACGAACGTCATCCAGTTGTCCGCTGTAAGCTTCTCCGCCGGTTTCTGTGGCTCCCAGCATGATTCTACTCGTTACGATCGGAAGCGGCCCGAGATTCGTTGCATCGCTTGCCACTACGTTACCATCGACATAGATCTTCATACCCAATGCGCGATCGTAGGAAGCCACATAATGATGCCAGTTGTTATCGCTATAGGTCCATGGAAACGATAGCAATTTAAGAGAACCATTGGGCCAATAGGCCACGCGAGCCTGATTCCCGCCTCCAAACTGAAGGGCTGTGAAACGCTTATCTTGACGGACAATACTCGTGGTGCCGGTTGCAGGCT
The DNA here is from genome assembly GCF_059692035.1 of Paenibacillus sp. J22P143. NCBI lineage: Bacteria > Bacillati > Bacillota > Bacilli > Caryophanales > Paenibacillaceae > Paenibacillus > Paenibacillus sp. J22P143. Next base: position 4,445 of record NZ_JCAUAQ010000043.1, on the reverse strand, counting down.
GAGAAGTCTTGAACCAAAACGACACGGTCTCGTTACCTGATTGATTCAAAATTGCCGGAGGGTTGATCTCTGCCCTTGAGCCGCCGCTGAAAGCAAGCGCTCCGCCGATCTTGCCTAAATTGGTCCAAGTTGGGTTGTTAACCAGAGTTCCAGTGTTGCCCTTGCCTGAAGAATCGCCAGCGGTTGTACCAGAGCCTTCATCGAGCTTCCAGTGGGCTACTAGTTCGACAGGCTTAGCAGTTACGCTAATGCTTGTTGTCAATGGCACGTTGTTCGGGTTTGCAACTTCAACAGGCAGGGTTACGGTTCCTGGTACCGTGAAGGTTTGCACCGTCTTGATCGTTGGATCGTAGCTAATGCTGCTTAAATCCCAAGTTACATTGGCATCCACATTACCTGAAACGGTTACAAGCGATACTTTACCGGGCAATCCAAGAGCTGCCGCTGTCTTCGCCGTTCCGCTGACCACTGTTATTGGTGCAGGCGCTGTGATGCTGTTCAAATTCTTTGGTTGAATCTCTTTCAATTCAAACCAGCGCAAAGCCCAATAGCCTACAGGCATATTTAGCCTTATTTTATGTGAGCCTTCACTCAGTGCGACGACCGGATCGGATATATTGGTATATACTTCCCATGTACCGGATGAGAATGTGGTTTTCTTTATTGGTACTCCATCTACCTGGAGTTCAATCGCTCCTGTATACCCGCTTTTTGATGACGCCCTGTAAGTTACTTGGTAGAGGCCCGTTTTTGCAACATTTACATTATATTCCAACCAGTCGCCAGGATCTATAGAATTCACTCGATATGTGGGTCCGCCATCATTAACCGCTTCACTTCCAATTGTAGCACCATGTTTCGAATTGTAGCTTACACCTTCTATCCTTCCTGGCACCAATGCTGAACCAGGCAATTCATCAAGCGTATTTACATGAAAGCTGGCTGTCTTTCCACCTAGCGTCACAGTCAATTGCTGTCCTGCTTTAATAATGGCATTATCAAAGCCGGTAATATTATCAATCGTGACGTTCTCCACTTTGGTTGTTCCATCGCTGTAAGTGCCTGTCACAACCAGCCCTGCAATATTAAGCTTTTCACCCAACAGGTAATTCAACATTGTCGGCAGTGTCGTTATTGCAATGCTTTGCAACTTAACGGTAGAAGTCTCTTTGGCAATTGCCATGATCTGATCTGTAGACAATGCTTGATTATAAAATCTTACGGCATCGATACGTCCTTTGAAGCTTTGTTTGCCACTGCTGTCTGCGCCTATATACGTTCCCGTTGTTGGCGTAGAAGGAGCTACTGTATTATTGGTTACCGGTACACTGCTACCACCCACATACAGTTCCCAGACGCTGTTTCTTCTTGCCGCAGAAATATTGGTCCATTTCCCCGCTGTCAAAGCGGTTTGCGATCCAAGAATCGTCGTTCCGCCAATCGCAATGGACACTTTATCGCCCTGGCTATGATCCACTACGATGGAATAACCGTTGGTGAGGCCGTCGCCATTGGTCAAGATCTGCTGCGATCCCGAAGTTGCGCCATTCCACTTCACCCAAGCTGTTAGCGTTACATCGTCTGTTTTGGTTGATGCAAGGCCTGCGCTCGCATAATTGCCGTCAGCACCGTTCAGGTTGAGCGAAGCGGAACCTTCCATTTTATCGGTCGTATCATAGGCAGCACTTCCCTTCAAGACTGCATTGATTCCGTTCGCGATACTGTCATTGCCATTGCCGTTGAATCCCCACATCGTGCTGTAATTGGCGCTATCGATAATTTGGAATTTATCGATATTCACGCCCGCCGTTGTGACATCGCTTTGGATGACGACCTTGTTATTTGGACCCGGATTCAGCTCAACAGGTACCGCCAAATCGTTATACGAGCTCATGCTTCCGGTAGTCGGAAAGCTAAGCCTGTTCTGTACTTGGACGCCATTTACATATATTCCCTCGGTAACATTGGCAGCATCGGTAGCATACCTTATTTTCAATATTTTATTGCCGCCAGTAGCACCTCCGTCAACCTTGAGCGACTCGATGTATGCTCTTGAATCGTTCATATTCACATACTTGCCGCTAGGCAGATTGATGTCGTCGCCAGAGGTTGCATATGCGAATACACGATCCTCGGCTTCATATATGCCGGTTGTATTCGGCTGCAGACTTATCGTACCTTCCCATATGGTTTTTTGTGTACTTACATCCCTACCCATTAAATGCACCTTGTCTTTATATACATCAAAAATCATAGCTTGATTACCTACAACGGCACCGTCTCTTACTGCAGAGAACTTCCCGGCGTACAAGTTGCCAGGTATCTTAATATCGTCGTGAAGATGTCCTGTAGTTAAAATAGCCTGTGGATATTTTTCTAGAATATTCTTGAACTTCTGATCCTGTACGGTATTTTGACCATAACTATCCGAATATGACCTGGATACGGTCTGGTAAATAGGCTGATGATTGAACAAGAAAATCGGCTTGCCAGGAACAGCATTTGCAGCAAGCTCGCTTTCCAACCAGGCTAACTGAGCGTCGGACATATACGCGGTATTGGTCAGTTTTTGATCATACGCTAAAAATATGAAGTCATAGCCTTGTACTTTCCGGCTGTAATACACCGTACTTTCTGGTATTCCTGCCTTTTGTCTAAATCTGTTCTGCGCTAAATTAAAATCCGTCATCCAATCATATTCATGATTTCCAATTGTATAATACATCTTCGGATGATTATTTACAGAATTGATAGCATTGAGTATAGTGTCATATTCACCGATATCCCCGTAATTGGTTATATCCCCGACTAAAACCATTGAACTGATATTATTAGCAACAGCATCCTTTACAGCATTAACCGTATTACCTGGGTTGGTATGCGTGTCCGACATTGACATAAAGCTGAAAATCGGACCTGTCGAAGAGCCATCCGCCCCTTCAGCAGAGCTTTTTCCTTGAAAGAGCACAGTGATAAGGCCAGTACTGCCTACCAAAGCTGTGGCTATCAGGAGTAGTGATAGAAATGATTTTTGGAACCTTTTCTTGAAAGACATTTGTTTTACCTCCATTAAATTACTTAAATAATACCTCGGCTACCAGTGAATCCATGAGTATTGAACTCACTTTTCCCTTCCGATGATGAATGACTGCATCCTCGGTGCAATGATCCAACAGTTCAGCGACTCCCCTCCCCCCCCAGTAATTCAAGATTCACGAGGTAAACATGCTATTGCAGCGGATCGGATGCTTGTATCCTCCAATGATCAAACATGACTAGAATAACGCTCTACCCGAGAAGATTCTTGTAAACGTTTTGTAAACGGTTTCTAATGATTGCATGTGAAATATTCCTTTATCGGATCATGCAGCACTTTAAAAATGATGACGCTATAATTAGCATTTTTTTTGAAATGCTAATGATTCAATACTAAATTTTTGTTTAAATTTTGAATATCCTAAAAACATGTACAACCATCCTAAATATCCAAACTTTTCTGATCTTTACAATATATTCAAAAAATATTTAACAAGTCTTCTACTTTCCAGTGTGTAAGGAAGCTTTCTTACAATATAGGCAATGACAAGGATCGTAATCGTTCCGCTCATCAGCAGCGGTTTTTTGTGACCTATAAACAGCAGGGCCGTTTTGAACACCATTAAAGAGCCAGCAAACAAGGTTGGGGTTATCAATGGCAGGATGATGGTAAGTAACAATTTTATACGAATTGCACCCTAAGCTTCCCACTGCGACACATCCAGTTTTATTCAATAATCAAACGTTTTGTAAAACAAGATTACTGAGCGAAGATCAAATGAATCTAGAAGCTCGGCTGGATATACAAATTTGGCGTCGCACCAATCGCTGTGATCGGAACTGTTGCCATTCCCGCTATCGTTAGTGACAAGCTTTACCTTCTTCGCACCGGTAATATCTACTTTTATCGCGACTTCTGCTGAATTCCTGGTAAGAACGTTAGTCGTGGCGGATGTGACTTCCACATCATCCAGGAAGACTTGGAATTTAACGGAGCCAGCATTGGCAGCAACTTCCCGGTCACCCCCTACTTTGGCAAAGTATTGATAATTCTGATTCTCGACATTATAGATCAATTCTGAATTGGCATGTAAACCAAGCCCCTTGACATATTGTTTTTCTAATCCGTCAACGCCCAACAATTTCAAGGTATTCCCATCGACGCTTTTATCCAATTTGATACTACCCCAGCCAGTTTTACCGCTCTCATAAGAAATATCGCTAAGGTATACGTAATTGGTTCCTGCGGTCGCTTGCACTTCAGCCTTTGTAGGCCTTCAGGAATTATTCAGACCGAATATGTAGAAGGCATGAATTTCAACGTTGAAATTGCATTTAAACAAACCTTAACCCCAGCATATAAGTTGCTTGTATGTTGGGGTTAAGGTATATGTTCGTAGTAGTTTGCG
>NZ_JCAUAQ010000042.1:0-27761 GCF_059692035.1 Paenibacillus sp. J22P143 | reverse complement strand
TAACCCCCATCATAATCCGATCCCTCCAAATAGAAAAACTGCATAGAAATAAATTCTACGCAGTCTTTAGAAAAACCTCTCAATATTGTATGTGTTTGTCAACAGCCCCATATGGACTGGGTGGTGCATGTTCAAACGGAGTTTTACTTCCGATACAACGCATAACCTGGTTCCTCAGGCACATCAATCGCAATGATGCGTAACGCTTGCTCACTGTCCGCCTGCAAGTGAAGGGCCCCGCCTTCACCAGCCGCTTGTGCCAACACAAAATCCTTGTGGGACAAGGTTTTGCGCCCTTGACCTTGCTCTAGCTCTAGCCCTTGCTTCTGCTCCTGCCCCAGCGCGACTATTTCCCCCGCACCTTCCCCGCGAATCACAAGCAACGCCAGCCTGCGTCCCAGTTCCAAGTTGTAGCTGAACGCCGCGCCAGGCGCGAGCTCCCAATCATACATCCGAACATCCGTATCTAGCTGGATGGGCGCATCCTCGCCAATCACGGTTTTCATTGTAGCTCCAGCCTGCTCGTTAATCGGAAACTGCTCATGCTCGTATTGGTTGTAGGTCGCTGGCTTCTTCACGGTCTCGCTCAAATGCGGCTCGAACCAAATCTGCATCGCCTCGCTGCCCGCTCTGCGGAAGGCCTCGGAGTGATAAACGCCCGAGCCTGCTTGAATCACTTGCGCGCCGCCGTTCGTCACGGTTTCCAAGGAACCGAGGGAGTCGCGGTGCTCCACGAGCCCGTCGATCACGTAGGTGACGATCTCGAACGCTTTGTGCGGGTGCATGCCGATTTCCGATACATCGGATGCTTTGCCCCATGCCCAGTAGAATAAAGGGCCGACACGATCTACTGCTGTCTTTTCGCGGGGGAAGCTGATCGCCCGTTGTTCGACGAATTTTCCTCCATCAAATGCACCGACGCCTTGCTCACTAGCCGAATATATATGAATGCTCATGAGAACCACTCCTTAGCTATACATTATTTAATAACTAACTTTATGTAAGTAGTATATCGCCTTTTATCCCAGATGTCAAAAAGTTTTCCTGGCACAACGCGACGAATCTTGACTTCCTGCCTATGCGCACACTACAATCTATAGTGTAAGGAGTGTGACCTACCGTGAAAATGCAAAACTTTAAATTAAAGGAAAGCGGACTTAACCGCTTTTTCGGTCCTCTGGAGTCCAAAATCATGGAAATTCTCTGGACCAGTTCCTCAGAAATGACGATCAAAGACGTCCAACAGAAGCTGGATGAAGACAAAGCGATCAATTTCAATACCGTAATGACGGTGATGAACCGTCTAGTGGACAAAAAGATTTTACAAAAGCATTCAGTTACCAGATCGTTTCATTATAAGCCGGTTGTGACCATCGAAGAGTTCATGGAAACGCAATCCAAAGAGCTTACGTATGACCTCATTGAACAATTCGGCTCATTAGCGGTTACCCATATGGTTGATGCGCTCGATAAAGTTGACCCTGAGCTACTTGACCAGTTGGAGCAGCACATTCTACTTCTGAAAAAGGATCGATAACGATGACAGAATCGCGGTTCAAATGGCTGTACGCGGCTGCACTGGTAATCGGAGGCACGATTGTATGGCAGATGGTTGCCTTCCTCCTAGGGCATTTATTCCACTTACGACCTTCGCACAATTTATTTGATTTGTGCGTGGTTTTATTTCGATATCTGCATGTACCTGGGCCCGTGCCAATGACCTTGGTAAACCTATTGATCCTCTACACGATGGGGACGATGGTTTGGCTCGCCGTCAAGCATGGCTATGATGTGGTCAAGGCGAATAAGCTCGTGAAGAAATATCAAGATGCTGCCCTTTCTGCCGAGTATGCGGCGAACTTCGAGCTTACACAGCAGCAGCTCCAAATCGTCCGCTATAAGGCCCCCCTTGCCATGACCATTGGCTTGTGGAAGCCGCGCATACTCGTCTCGACGGGACTAATGGACATGCTAGAGCCTAACGAGCTTCGCGCGGTTATTGAGCATGAGAAGTGCCATGTACAGCACCGAGATCCTGCGGCTATTTTCCTGCTTGCGCTGATCTCGAAGTCGATGCGGTATATCCCTATTTTTGAATGGATTGCACACAAATATCCGATGATGATCGAGCTCCGCGCGGATAAGTATGCGATCGAACGGATGGAACAAGCTACGGACTTAGGTAGTGCGCTGCTTAAGCTGCTCAAGCAAACAACGAAGCTGCGCTTTCCGCTCTCGCATGCTTCTTTTGCAGAGACGTCGATGAATGTGCGCATTCAGCATATTTTGGATCCACAGATGAAAGTCACCTTGCGCTGGCCGCTGATTCGACTTACGATGTCTGCATTTATTTTTATAATCGTGATGGGGCTTATTTAAATAAGCCCTTTTCTGTATGTTTTGACCGTGTGCGGGGCTTGTAAGAAAAGATTTGACAAGTCCAATCTCAAACACTACACTTTGTAGTGTAACTATTTTCCGAGATACGAAGGAGAGAATAGCATGGACTACATACTGAAAAATCTACATTTTATATTTACGCACGTTCCGATTGCCCTATTAATTTTCAGCTTTGTTTTTGATGTCGCGGCCCTTATTTCTAAAAAGAAGGATTGGCACGCAGCCGGTTTACTTTGCCTTGTAGTTGGGGCGCTTGGCGCGATTGCCGGTGTTCTGACGGGACCTGAATCACGGAATACGCTGGCCCACTCTCATGAGTTTTACGCAAAGCTAACAATGTTCGCAGCGATTGTGCTGGCGGCTATACGCGTCGGGTTGCTCATTTGGAAAAAGCTCGAGCTTGGTCGCAACCCGATCTTCCTCGTTGCTTCTCTGGTGGTGGTGATTCTGGTTAGCTACACAGGACATCTTGGCGGCAAAATGGTACACCGTGATATGCAAGGAGGTCCTGGCATGATGCAGGGTGGGCCTGGCGGCGGTGGACCTGGCATGCAAGGCGGTCCCGGTGGGAACGGCCAAGGTGGACAAGGTCAGGGAGGCACTGGTGCTGGCGGGCAACAACAAAGCGGTCAAGGAGCGAACCCTCCTGCCGCGCCAACGAAATAACGAAAGCACAAAACGGTAGACTAGGACGAGCAAAAACTCCTAATCTACCGCTTTTATATGGGGAAAGCTAATCGTATTTAGTCCTTGAAGGTTAACCCTGCTTCCTGCAAAGAAGTCCTAAGTTTAGGTAAAGTAGCGGGTCCCATACCGTGAAATTTCATAATTTCTTTTTCACTATAGGTTGAGAGTTGTTGCAACGTCGTTATTCCGTTGTTTTCCAACGCTCGTCTTGCGGGGGCTGAGAGTAGGGCGAGAAATCCGTTCTCGGGTCTTTTTTCTTCTTCGCATGTTGGGCAGGTCGGACAATCTGTACTTTTATGATACTTGTGCCCTTTGGGGCATGTTCTTAGCGTCTTTGGTGTTACGGCCATGGCGCATCTCCTTTTCAGTATGAATGATGATCAACGTATAACTATTCTATCAAAAGATAAGCTTTAGGTCGCTTCCCTCAAGGAGGGTGGCTTAGCCGATTTTCAGCAGATCTAGTTTTCCGTGCATAAAATAAGGCTAAATATCTCATGATAGCGGTTGTACTGTACATTTTGACGAGGAGGTAGCGAACACGATATGACAAAAACAGACTCCAGTTTGCAATCGCAAAATCCGATCTCATCTGCACAAAATTCCGTTGATAATGTTCACCAAGCCGTAAATCATGCCTTGTCTCACCCGACAGCGCAAACGACGGAAGAAGCTCACAATGCAATTGCCAAGGCGGAAAATGCCGTAGCGCAGGCATGTCTCCAATCGGATAGCCCTGCAGTGCAGCAAGCCATGGATTCCTTGGATGAGGATAAGGCAAGGCTGGACACGATCGAATGACGTAATAACCATGGAGAAAAGCCGTATCCCGTAGATAAAAACTACAGTGGAGACGGCTTTTTTGGCATTTTTTAAGGGATCCTTCCATGCTACACTAATAAAGTGAACGGCTTGTCAGCCTCGTCTTCATAATTTCGTAAGAATTTTAATAGCAATTTTGTAAATAGTGTCTATTATCATTAGGCTAGTACGGTGGGTTGAAGTGAGATGAAGAAAAAGGGTGCGTGGACGTGACGAAATACCAAGTGCTTGTCGTCGATGACGATATCGACATTCAGGAAGCGATTGAGATTTATTTGAAAGGCGAAGGGATGGAAGTCAGCAAAGCGAACAACGGTCTGGAAGCGCTGCGTGTGCTGGAGGAAAAGGAGATTCATTTGATCATCCTCGATATTATGATGCCGAAGATGGACGGGATCCAAGCGACATTCAAGATTAGAGAGAGCTGCAATGTCCCGATCCTGATGCTTTCCGCCAAAACGGAGGATACAGACAAAATTGTGGGCCTCAATGTCGGCGCTGACGATTATTTAACGAAGCCATTCAATCCGCTAGAGCTGATCGCCAGAGTGAAGTCGCAGTTAAGACGCTACACAACGCTAGGCCCCTTTGGAACGATGGAAACAGCGGCAAACGAGGAATTAAGCGTCCGCGGCCTTGTGCTTAATCCAGTCACCAAGGAAGTCACGGTCGATGGCGAGGATGTGCGCATGACCCCAACAGAATTCAAAATTTTGGAGCTGTTGATGGTGAATAAAGGCCGCGTTTTTTCCATCGATGACATTTATGAAAAGGTGTGGAAAGATCCCGCCTTTAACGCCGAGAATACCGTAGCTGTGCATGTGCGCAGAATTCGCGAGAAAATTGAAATCAATCCGAAGGATCCGAAATATTTGAAGGTGGTGTGGGGTGTTGGCTATAAAATGGAAAAGTAAATCGATTTCACTAGTGCTGCTTGTCAGTGTTGTCATCATGTGGACGTTGACGTTATTTGCTGCAACGAATGTCTATAAGAACAGCGTGTACTTCGGTGAGGACGCTTATTTCAAAAGCGGGGCATTCGCCAGGGAAATGAATTCTGTGTATCAGGACATTCAGTTGTATCATCTGGAGGCTCCGCATTTTAGCGAGAAAACACCAGAAGAGCAGCTCGGCGATAATGAATATTATACGGTGAAGCGTGAAGCAGAACGAACTGTACAAGATCGCATCAACAATTTGCAAGAGAAGTATAGATCGCGTATCAACACGGCTCGCAATCATGAAACCAATGCAGATGTAGATCGGTTGGAAGCTGAAAGAGACGCGAAAATGGCGGAGTTAAATAAGGAGAAGGATGCCGCTTTTGAACAGAAGCTTAAGATGGCGATTACGGCTAAGCAAAAGCAATTCTTGTCAGCCAAGACGAATCTGGATAACCGTCTCAAATCGCTTTACTACGTCGTGAAAAACTTGAAAACCGGCGAAACCTATAGCAATATCGCGCCTGAAGCGCTGCAAAAATTGCAGGATCAGCAGGCGTTCATGTATACACTGACATTACCCAAAATAGATGAACCAAACAGATTGTCCTACGCCATGAATGTTGATCAGGTCAATGTTACGTACTACATCTTGAACCCATCGCAAGGCTCGGGCATTATTCAAGCGGACTATCTCTCATTCGAGTCCATGAAGAACCAAGCGACAGCAACGATGTACTTGCTCGCAGCACTTGTAATTCTTACAATCTCGTTAACCTACTTTGCAAGAAAATATAGGTCCGAGGACATATCGTTAAGCGGTATCCAAATGGAGATTAGGAAACGGTTCCCGCTTGATGTTCGGGCTTGGACAACTTTTATTGCGGCTACTGCACTGTTTGTTATCCTCATGGATGCGGAGATCTATTACTGGTCTCCGACCTATATAAGCCTATACCAAGTAAGCATCGTCCTCATCGCTTCCGTTTTGCTTGTGATTGTGTGCAGCGGCCTTCGTGGTGCTGTCACCTTGCTGAAACATCCGGAAAATCTCGCCAAAGAGTGGAGTAGCAGCGTAACTGCCTCCTTCTGGCAAACTGTGAAAGATATCTTAGAGCAGCGAGGCTTGCGCTTCAAGCTGTTAGTCTTTATGGCGATCATCGCAATCATGGGCTTCTTGCCCGTATGTATGGTTGCTTTGGAAGGAGAAGAGGCTGTTGTCGTCTTCACGTTTGCCTTGTACATCATGTTCCTTCTCGTCGTGCTGCCTTACATGATGCGGAAGATTAAGCAGCTTCGTGCTATCATCAAAGGCGTGGAACAAATGTCGCAAGGCAACTTCGATGTGACCCTGCCTGCCAAAGGGAAAGGTCAGCTGTCTCGCATGGCGATGAACATTAACAATATGAAGTACGGCCTGCAGCTTTCGCTGGAGAAACAACGTGTCAGCGATCGTCTCAAAACAGAGCTCATTACGAATGTTTCACATGATTTGAAAACACCGTTAACCTCCATTATCAATTATGTCGATTTGCTTAAAAAGGAAGGCTTGTCCGCTGACCAATCCACCCACTATCTTGAGGTGCTCGATCGGAAAACGCAGCGGCTCAAGGTACTCATCGAAGATCTCTTCGAGGCGTCGAAGATGGCAAGCGGGGCAACTGAGCTTTACTGGGAAAAAGTCGACGTCTCCGCCTTGCTGACGCAGGCCTTAGCGGAGTTCAGCGACAAAATCGAGGCATCCTCGCTGTCTTTCCGAGTGAACGTGCAAAGCCCGCATATGTATGCCCTGCTGGATGGCAAAAAAACATGGCGCGTCTTCGAGAACCTCATCGGCAACGCCTTGAAATACGCCTTGCCAGGAACACGGGTTTACGTCACGTTGACGGAAAATATTGAGCGCATCATTTTCATTATCCAGAATATCTCGACGCATGAGCTGAATTTTGGCGTAGAAGAGCTGTTTGAACGCTTCAAACGCGGTGACCAGTCCCGCTTAACAGAAGGCTCTGGCCTCGGTCTTGCGATTGCTAAGAGCATCGTTGAGCTGCAAGGCGGCACGCTCACGATTGACATTGATGGGGACCAATTCAAGGTGATTGCCGAATTTGAGAAACGGGATTTGTTGGCTTCGCCTGAAGCGTAGTTGAAATGGCATGGGAAAGGAGCTAAGGCGTGAAGTATGCGCCTAGCTCCTTTGTTTTTTGCATTAACCTTTAGTTCTTTTTCATTCTGAAGCGTAAATGGTCAAAGATGCAAAAATACACTCATTTTCGGGGAAAACGGCTGAACCTAGATGAATTAGTGCGAAAGTGCAACCTTTGGTCCGAAAAGGTGAAGAAATGGCGAGTGTCAGCAAAAATAGTTGCACTTTCGCAAGCATTTCAGATCGAGAGGTTAATTCGATAAAAAAGGTTGTATTTTTGCATGCTTCACAGCTGTATTCACGAAAGAGAGAGGGGCCCTCGCCACATACATGGCTTGAGGGATACCCTCTCTCTCTCTCATTTTAACTCCAACTCCTCCAACGTAAACCGGTTGTCCCACAAAAAAACCATGTCATACTGTGTCGAGTCCCTCGAGACAAACCTGGCAATAGCGGCAATGACCCCGCCTATGATCGTTCCGAATACGACAATCCATCCCATCAACGCAAACACTTGATCGACCATGTACATGCACTCCTTTGAGGTGTGATGAACGCCTAATCTATCCATATGTGCGTTGATTATGAAACATGTGTGACAGTTGAAACGCCTTTCATCACGAGTATAGACATCGGAAATGTCGGGCTCTGATAGTTACGTTATAGTCTTTTTCTCCGATTGACATGTTCAGAAGAGGGGTGGTAAGATCACCCTGTAAGGTTCGAATAGACATCTTTTGGAAAAGTTAGCAGGCACATGATGTGTCCAACTCATAAACGCAAAGGGGGGTTTCACAATGGATATTATGGTAACTGTATTTAACGCACATCATAAGCGGACATACGTCCAACCTAATTTCATAGATGGTAACCCGCTGGCTGGCACGAGCGACTGCATTCGCATGTTCGGCTGCTGGCACCCCTTCCTATACGTCATGTTGTGAAGCGCGGGTTACGAGAAGTTCGTAACGAGCGCTTTTCTGTTTCATAGAAGGCATATCGCTGCGTGCGGTATGTCTTTTTTGCGTCTTTAGGTGTCTAATGCACCACTTGAGAGGAGTGACAAGAACGCATGTTTACTGTATTAAAAAAATTAGCTTGGTTTTTCCGAATGAACTGGAAACGCTACACAATCGCCATAGGGCTCCTTATCATTGTAGGGATCATTGATGTCATGCCGCCGAAGCTGATTGGTTACGCGATTGATGGTATACACATGGGCACCTTAACGGGGCCCAAAATGGTTCAATTACTCGCTTTTTGGGGCGTGCTGATCGTAGCGGGCTATGGACTGTCATATGTGTGGTTGTATCAATTGTTCGGCGGAGCTTTCGTGTTGGAGCGTGTGCTTCGCTCTCGCTTCATGCGGCAATTGCTGAAGATGACGCCAACATTCTACGAGCGCAACCGCACAGGAGATCTCATGGCGAGAGCCACGAACGATCTGCAAGCGGTGTCGACGACAGCTGGGTTTGGGATTCTGACCTTCGTGGATTCTACGCTGTTCATGTTAACGATTCTTAGCATGATGGGCTTCTTCATTAGCTGGAAGCTGACCTTGGCCTCGATTTTGCCACTGCCGATTATGGCTGTCGCGATTACGATCTATGGGGGTCGCATCCATGAACGATTTATTCTTGCTCAGGATGCTTTTGGGCAAATGAACGACCGTGTGCTTGAGACAATTGCAGGCGTGCGGGTTATCCGTGCTTTTGTACAGGAGAAGGCTAGTGAACACAATTTCGCAACGATGACGGACGACGTTTATCGTAAAAACATCGCCGTAGCCGTTATTGACGCTCTTTTTGAACCAACGGTCAAAATTCTAGTAGGAATCTCCTACCTGATCGGACTGTGTTACGGAGGCTATCTCGTGTTCCACAGTGAGCTGACGCTCGGAGAGCTCGTGTCCTTCAATACCTTCTTGGGCATGCTGATCTGGCCGATGTTTGCAATTGGTGAGCTGATGAACATTATGCAGCGCGGAAACGCATCCTTAGATCGCGTTAACGAGACGCTTGGCTACAAGCCAGATGTCAAAGAAGTGCCGAACGCTGCGACGCAGCTGATGCCGGATTCCATTCATTTTGAACATGTAACCTTCCGTTACCCGTCCTCATCCATTGATAATTTGGTCAAAATGACGATCCGCTTAGAGCGCGGACAGACGCTCGGCATTGTCGGCCGAACAGGCAGCGGCAAAACAACGCTCTTGAAGCAGCTGCTTCGCGAGTATCCTATCGGTCAAGGTGCGATCACGATCACAGATACGCCTATTGAAGAGATCGCGATCGACACGCTGCATGGCTGGATCGGTTATGTGCCGCAGGAGCCGATTCTTTTCTCCAAGAGCGTGCGCGAAAACATCATGTTCGGCAAGGGGCAAGGCACCGAAGAAGAACTGATGCGTGCGCTTGATCTAGCCGCCTTCCGCAAGGACGTCGAGTTCCTGCCGGAAGGTCTGCAAACACTCGTCGGGGAAAAAGGCGTCGCCTTATCCGGCGGTCAGAAGCAGCGCGTGTCCATCGCGCGGGCGCTCTATGTCGATCCGGAGATTCTCCTGCTCGACGACGCTCTCTCTGCGGTTGACGCAAAGACCGAAGCCGAGATCATTCGCGGTATTCGCTCCGAGCGCGCAGGCAAAACAACCCTAATCACCACGCACCGACTCTCCGCCGTGCAGCATGCCGATTGGATTGTTGTGCTAGATGAGGGCTATATCATCGAAGAAGGCACGCACGAGCAGTTACTTGCGCTTAGCGGCTGGTATAAAGAGCAGTATGATCGGCAGCAGCTGGAAGAGCAGACGGTTGGGTAAATCCAACCCATAGATAGAAGAAACAAATGAAAAGTAGGTGAGACTCCTGATGAAAAAAACGGAAACAACGACACCAACAAAATTAACCAAACAAACCGGAAAGCGGTTGTTCCAATACGCGGCAAAATTCAAGCAAACCTTGCTTATCGCGTTGGTATTTTTATCCTTGGCTGTTGCGACCGAGCTGGCGGGACCGTTCATTGCGAAGCACATGATCGATAATCACATTCTCGGCATCGAGAAGCCATGGTTTGAGACTCAGTCGAAGGCGTTGAGCGAGAAGGCAGTAGCTTTCGAGTCTACTTTCTATAAGCGGAGTGATAACTTCGCGGAAGGCGAGCCGAAGGGGAAAGAAGTTCGGATTTTACAAGTGGGGGGTAAGTTCGTCTGGTTGGACCAGGCACTCCCTTGGGATGGCGTACGAAAGCTCACAGACGATAACAAGCTGCTCGTCACACAAGATGGGAAGCAAGCCGAATACGCGGTGAAGCGTCTGAGTGCGCAGGAGCTGTACAATTTTTATAAACCGCAATGGGCGAGTCTAATGACGCTGGCGGGGTTCTATGTGATCCTGATTTTCGTGGGAGCCGGGTTTACGTATGGGCAGAAGTTCTTACTTCAATCCGCGGCGAACCGCATCATTCAGCGCATGCGCAGGGACGTGTTCGCGCAAATCCAGCGACTGCCGATCAACTATTTTGATAATCAGCCTGCGGGCAAAATCGTCTCACGCATCACGAACGACACCGAGTCTGTCAGGGATCTGTATGTGCAGGTGTTGGCGAACTTTTTTACAGGTACGATCTACATCGTCGGTATTATCGCCGCTATTTTCATATTAGACTACCGTTTGGCCCTCTTCACGCTGCCGATTATCCCGATGCTGGTCGCATGGATTATTGTCTACCGGAAGTACGCTTCCACGATCAATCACGAAATACGGGAGCGCATCAGCGCGATCAATGGGATGATCAATGAGGCCATTCAAGGGATGACGATCATTCGTGCTTTTCGCCGACAAAAGGAAACGACTGAAGAATTTGAAATTCTGAACGAGGAATATACGCGGTACCAAAATAAGCTGCTTAGTCTGAACTCCTTGACCTCTCATAATCTGATGAACGTCGTGCGGAACTTGTTCTTTTTCGGCTTGATCTGGTATGTCGGCGGCAGTTCGCTGAATACCTTGATTACCATCGGCGTACTTTACGCCTTCGTTGATTACCTCAACCGGATGTTCCATCCGATGGTAGGTATCGTGAATCAACTGCCGAATTTGGAGCGCGCACTCGTGTCCGCTGATCGTGTATTCGAGCTGTTGGATGAAAAAGGGATAGACGTTGTTGCGCCAAAAACGGCGCGTTACAAGGGCAACGTGAGCTTCGAGCACGTTCGCTTCGCCTACAAAGAAGGGGAAGATGTGCTGAAAGACATCTCCTTCCAGGCAGGGCAAGGGCAGACCGTTGCCCTCGTCGGGCACACCGGCTCAGGCAAAAGCTCGATCCTGAACCTCCTTTTCCGCTTTTATGAGGTCAGCGAAGGCCGCATCACAGTCGATGGCCGCGACATCCGCGAGCTATCGAAGCAGCAGCTTCGCCAGCACATGGGCATCGTGCTGCAGGATCCGTTCCTGTTCACGGGGACGATTGCGTCCAATGTTTCCTTGGACGATCCGTCCATCACCCGGGAACGGGTGGAGGCGGCGCTGCGCGAGGTCGGCGCAGCGGAAATGCTTGGTGCGCTGCCGCACGGCCTCGATGAGCCTGTCATCGAGAAGGGCAGCACGCTGTCTGCTGGGCAGCGGCAGCTGATCTCTTTTGCCCGGGCGCTGGCATTCGACCCGGCGATCTTGATCCTCGATGAGGCGACGGCCTCCATCGACACCGAGACCGAGGCCGTCATTCAGGCCGCGCTCGATGTGTTGAAGAAGGGGCGGACCACCTTCATCATTGCCCATAGACTGTCGACGATTCGCAGCGCCGACTTAATTCTTGTGCTCGACCACGGCGAGATCGTCGAGCGTGGCAACCATGAGGAGCTCATGGGGCTCCTCGGGCGGTACTACCAGATGTACCAGCTGCAGGCTGGACATCCGGAGATTGCTGCGGCCGCTTCGGAGGACGAAGTGCCGAGCGGCTTGTAAGTGGATTGACTGGGCACAAGGACTCGGTCGCGAGTCGTGGACGAAACTCGACAAAAGGCTAACGACTCCGACTTTCCGATATGCTACAATGAAACCAATTCAAGTTTGCACCAAATGGAGGAGTCGTTATGCGTTCCGATACAAAACGTTTGTTGAATTTGGTACAGTTGCTTTCCGAGATTGCAATTGCCGTTGGGTATTTGCTTGGACTTATACCTTTTGTTTATGCGTGGTCATGCTCATGGGTCATCCCGCTCGTCTTCGTGAATCTGGTAGTAGCCTTCCTCACGGGCAACGGGACTACGCTGAAAACCATCATCAACATTGCCTTGGCGTTCCTTAGTCTCATTCCGCTACTCGGTTACGTATTCCGTTTCGGCGGAATCGTGGTCTCAGGGCTCAATTTGAGAGAGTTGTCAAAGGCAAGGAACAACTAGTAGAAGCAGTACAAAAAAACGGATGATGCCCAATTGGCATTCATCCGTTTTTTTGTGTAACTACGTAAAATCCAGTTATTTTGCCGCGGAGGTCGAGGTTCTGGAGTTTGTGGATGTTGTGGTTGTTGAGTGATGGGGGGACGCCCCCTCTAGTACGCCAAGCCCACGCGGCACCCCGCGTACGCCCCTTCCATCGCGACGCGGTAGGTGAACGCCGCGGTGTCGCCGACGGAGATGGACGTTCCGCCGTCCGGCAAGAAGTCGCGCTCTGCGCGGAACTGACCGTGCGCCTCGCCATCGGGCAAATATGTTGGACACACGACGGTCCAACTCAGGCCCGACGCGGCGAGCAGCGCCCACGCCGTGCGGTGCTCCTCGGCTGCGCGAGTCGAGGAGCGCCGCGTGTCCGGCGCCTCAAAGCGCAGCAACCCCGGATGCTCGCGGCTCTGCAGGATGCCGGCTGTGCCGACGGTGATCACACGGCTCACGCCAGCAGCTCTCATCGCTCCGATGAGAAGGGGTGTCGCCTCAGTCAGCACCGTGCCGCCATCGGTGCCAAGACAGCTTATGACCGTGTCTACGCCGGTCATGGCACGCTCAAGATCTGCTGAGGAGCAGGCATCACCTTGCAATAAGGTTAGTCGATCAGATCGCAGAGTTACTTTGTCGACGCTCCGCACAATGGCAGTCACCTCATGACCATCCTGTAAAGCTTGGGCAAGCACACGCTGTCCCACGCGGCCAGTTGCTCCTAATAATAGAAAATGCATCATTCTGCTCCTTCGGAATGTCATCTTTTCACGTACTTCTCATGTTTTTCTCACGATATAAGCACTTCTATGTATCCCCAGTATAACAAACAAAGTGTATGATGTAGAAAACCCCAGCCACCTTGTCGAGTGTGAGGGGTCGTCCTAGTTACATATACTCTTGAGTTTCCCTATTACAGCTTAGCTTCGAATGTAAAGGAGATGGCACGTGTGAAAAGAGTTGGGTTTGTACACGGTGATAATATAAACGGTGTCGGTTTGGTTGTAGAAGGGGTGTTCGGCGAGATCGTACGATTGAAAAAGAAGCGTTGGAACCCGTTGCCTAAATCTGTTTTACGATTTGCTTTTTGCGGTGTGGATGAATCTACCAGTCCATTCATATCATTTTGAAATATAGCATTCCTATGTTTCGCCGTTTTTTGCAGGGGCGACTTGAACCGTCTCCGTGAATCCAGCATAATAGAAGGTATTGAGTTCGAATGAAGACGGGATAGAAGGGAATTTCGGGGCATGAGAATTAATAAGTTTATTAGTGAAACCGGCGTGTGCTCCAGACGTGAGGCGGACAAGTGGGTCGAAGCGCGGCGTGTGACGATCAATGGTGAAATTGCTGGACTGGGCAGTGTGGTTGGTCCTGGTGATGAAGTTAAGGTAGATGGTCGTGCGATCGGCGAGAAGAAAGAGCATGTGTATATTGCGCTTAATAAGCCTGTGGGGATCACTAGCACAACGGAAGCGCATATTAAAGGGAATATCGTGGATTTCGTGGGGCATTCTGAGCGAATTTTTCCTATCGGCAGATTGGACAAGGACTCGGAAGGGCTCATCCTGCTAACGAATAACGGGGATATTGTGAATCAGATCCTCCGTGCGGAGAACAATCATGATAAAGAATACATTGTGACGGTGAATCGACCGATTACGCAGATGTTTTTACGAGGCATGTCAAGTGGCGTACGAATACTGGGCACGATGACGAAGCCTTGTGAAATCGTGCAAGTGAATGAACGCGTGTTTCGCATCATTCTCACGCAAGGCCTGAACCGCCAAATTCGGCGGATGTGCGAAGCTTTCGGGTATCGTGTCGTACGTCTCCAACGAGTTCGCATCATGCATATTCATTTAGACAATTTGAAGGTAGGCAAATGGCGGGATTTAACACAGGGCGAGCTGAAGGATTTGATGCAGACGCTTAGCCAAGAGAATGCCAAATCCGAGCGGTAGCTAAATCTCATCTAACCAATTAACACATGCAGGATCATTCGTTCAACGGATGTTCAAGCATGTGTTTTTTATTTTTTGGCGACAGCGGTTATTTGGAGAAGATTATTTTTGTTAAAAATTTCTAAGTGCACGCAACCTTTTTCCAGAATTCACCGTCAAGTACTATATGGCAATTGGACGCGTCCAAGCAGCAGCTAACCATGTGGATCTAAATGTTGTATGTAGAACACTAAGGAGGAAGATGACTTTGAAATTTTTGAAACAAGCAGGCACGATGGTACTCGCTTCGACACTGTTGCTCACAGTGGCCCCAACAGGGGTATGGGCAGATGTGGTATCTGGTTCAGGAATGGCCCCCATATCATCTCCTGCCTTCCCAGGACAAGTTGATATCTCAGCTCTCGATGCCACAATCACCAAAGAACAAGCCCTTGAACGTGCCAAAACTTACATAACATTGCCCGCTGATTATACATTCCAATCGATTAGTTTAAATGCGTACTATGGGAAGAATGGCCAAAAAAACCCTACGTGGAACATCAGCTATACGAAAAAGGTAAAAGATCGCTTCTATGGCTCCGCCAATATTTCCATCAACGGCATGGACGGAACATTGACTGCTTATTCCATGAATGACAATGATCCTGACCATAAGCCATCGTATCCGCCTAAAGTAGATTTTCAAGCTGCGAAGGAGCTGGCTGCTGCATTCATCGCCAAAGTAAACCCAGCGAAGCAGAAGGAGCTTCTTTACGATGATTCGGTAGAAAAAGCGTTCCGTACTCCGCTTGACGGCAATTATCTGTATAATATCCGTTATGATCGTTCTGTGGGCGGAATTCCCTTCTCAGGCAATGGACTCAATGTCAACGTCAATGGTGACGGTCAGATCACGAGTTATTGGTACAATTGGGACGATCAAGTGATGTTTGATCAGACGAGCACACCGATTTCGAAGGAGAAGGCTGTCCAACAATTCCGTGAGAAGACGGAGCTTTCCTTACAGTATCAAATCCCTTATAGCACCCCGGGGAAACGAATTCCGATTATTGCTTATGTGATGAACGGCTTTGCATTGGATGCTGCAACAGGAGAGGTATGGCATCCAATTCCTAGCTTGAGCGGCGGCAATAAGCCTGTAACGGATAAACCGCTGGGAACGAATCCGCCTGCTACCTTGAATTTAACGAAGGAAGAAGCAGTTAAGAAAATTGTATCGACGTTCAATCTATCTTCTGACTACAAGCTGCAAGAAGCTAATTATAATGAATCGAAAAATCCTGAAACAGGCGAGACATCCTCGAGCTGGAATATGAGCTGGAACAAGGCAACGACGGATACATCAGCTAGTGGGAAAATGATTGCGGGAAGTAACATCTGGGCAACAGTGAACAGTAAAACTGGAGCCATTATCAATTTCAACATCTACGTGCCTTATAGCGGCGAAAACGAAAAGCCTGTCGAGGGTAAAATTTCATTGGACGATGCGATTGTGAAAAGCACGGACTTCGTCAAAGCGCAGCTTCCTGCTTCCACGGACCAACTCGTCCTGAATGTTCAGAAGTATCCCGAGGACATGCTGAAGCAAATGCGTACTTGGGAAATTAGCTATAAGCGCGTCATTGACGGTGTTGCTGTGGGCAATGAAGAGGTACGGGTAAGCATTGACCGTGTAACAGGAGCGATCTCGAACTATTATGTATTCTTAAGCGATGTGGCGTATCCTGCACAGAAGCCAGAGGTCATTTCGATCGATAAGGCAAAGGATCTGTGGCTGGCGCAGTTCGATGTGAAGCTTGGCTACGTATTGGAGAGTAACGGAAACTACGGCCCTATGCCAATCGAGAAATATCGCGTGATGATGGCGGCGGGTGAAATTCCAATGTCAGGGGTGAATGCCAAAGGCGAATCGAAAGCGAAACTCGTGTATTCCCTCATTTCCAAAAATTCGAATCGCGAAGGCTTCCTTCTGGATGCGCAATCCGGTCAATGGCGCAGTGCGCAATCAGGAGAGGTTATCTCCTTGGATAAGGTCATAGTGAGTGATATAGATGACCACTGGGCGCAAAACGAACTTCAGCTGATGCTTGATTATCAAGCCTTGGATGTGAAGGATGGCAAAGTGAATCCAGACCAAACGATTAAACGCGGTGAAATGGTCAAAATGCTGGTTATCGCCATGAATGGCGGGAACGGCGGCATTTATTACGGAGCAGAGCGGGCGGCGTCCTTCGCTGATGTGAGCAATGGTTCTAAATATTTTGCCTATGTTGAAAATGCGGTTGATCGTGGGCTGCTTGATGTAGGTAAAGAATTCAATCCAGAGGCTACGATGGATCGTGAGGCGATGGCGCAATTGATCGTGAAGGCGCTTGGTTACCACAGCCTGACGAAATTTGACGGTGTATTTAACAGTCAGTTCGCAGATGCAGGGAAGCTGGCTCACGTGGGCGATGCCGCTATTGTGGTAGGGCTGAATATTATGTCACTCAGCGATGGTTACTTCGCGCCACAGGAAGAAGTGACGAAAGCACAGGCAGCAAGCGCGTTCTACCGTTTCTTGCAAAAAAGATCCGAATTGCAAGAGAAGCCGCGGTATTACTATTAATCCTTAGAGATTCGACATTGGTAAAACGACAAAAGACCTCTCAAACCAAATTGAGAGGTCTTTGTTCAGCCGTTAGGCAGTTTGTAGCAAGTGAGCTAATTTCTTTTGAAAAATAAGCAGCACAACTGACGATAATGCTCCTTCATATGCGCTTTCGTATAGCTTTTTTCGTTTTTGATATGAAAATAGCCGATAGGTGAGATGGAGCAAATGATCGTATGGGCTGCGAAATCTGGCTCCACAAGCTGCTCTTGTGCAGGTCCAAGGGACTCGTGAATAAGCTCTGACAATTTATCCCGGATGAAATGGTACATAGGGGATAGAAAGAAGTTGCCGCGGCCATCCTCGCAGTTCAAATCAATCTTCGATGCCATGGCAACGATAAGCTCCGCTTTTTCTTCAATTGCATCGATCCATAGCTCCAATATACCGTTTAGTCGATCAATGGGAGTATCCTGCTGATGGTTCTCCAGATAGGACAAAATCTCATTGATGAATTGCCTGCCATAATGCTGGAGAACATCGAAGCAAAGGTCTCCTTTATGCGCATATCTGCGATAGAGGGTTGCTTGTCCAATGCCCGCCGTTTTGGCAATCTGATGCATGCTGACCGATTGAACGCCATATTCATGAAAGAGTTGTTTGGCGGTTTGAAGTATTAATTGGCGATTTTCCATGGCGTCCTTGCGTTCATGACGAATGGACATCTGTAACCACCTCGTTAGATGTGAATTTATTGTGTTCGTATTGACAAAGAAACGAAATTTCTGTTAGCATCATGTTTGTAAACGGACAGCTGTCCGTTTACAAAGGAAGTTATTGATGTTCGTGTATGTCTGCCACTATTGTACAGGGTATACTATATACGGTCAACGATAGACAAGAGAGTAATTAATCGGATGGAGGGATGACATGTCTTCACAAGCAACATCGAAAGAAACAGAAGCTCCGTTTTCAATGCGCAGCATTTTGGGGCCGCTGATAGCTATTGTCGTTGGTATTTTCATGGTTATTTTGGATGGAACAGCGGTAAACGTTGCGCTTCCTAAGCTGCAAGAAGAATTCAATTTGCCCAACTTATCACTTGTTCAATGGACGGTCATTGGTTATGCATTGGCACAAGCCGCGGTTATTCCGTTGGCAGGCTGGTTATCGGATCGATTCGGTGCCAAGAAAATTTTCCTCATTTCCGTAGGTCTCTTTACAATTGGCTCCGGTCTTTGTGCGCTAGCGAACTCGGTTGAAATGTTGATTGCTTACCGCATTATTCAAGGCTTAGGCGGCGGTGTTGTTGTGCCGATTGCCATGGCTTTCATTTATCGTTTATCTCCACCAGGTAAAGTAGGGGCCGTCATGGGTATGATGGGGATTCCAATCTTACTAGGTCCAGCTCTGGGTCCAGTTGTTGCTGGTTGGTTAGTTGAGTATCATAGCTGGCAGTGGATCTTCCTTATTAATCTGCCTATCGGTGTTATTGGTATTATTTTAGGCATTCGTACATTGCCAAATATGCAGCGTCAGAGCGTTGCTTCCCTAGATTTGCTGGGCATGCTATTAGGGCCTCTAGCTTTCGCGGCACTTGTTTACGGTGTTTCCAACGGTGGTATTGATCCGATCACGGGTAAATCCACATGGACAGATGCAGATACGCTGATCGGTTCTGGAATCGGTGTAGTAGCACTTATTCTATTCATTATTGTTGAATTGAGACAGAAGAATCCGCTTTTGGAGCTTCGTGTATTCCGTTCAGGAAACTTCACCAAAGGGATTATCGTGCAATGGATTTCACAGATTGCCATGTTCGGTACGATGTTCCTTGTTCCTCTATTTTTACAACAAGCACATGGATACAGCCCATTGAAAACGGGATTGATCATGCTTCCGCAGGCTTTGGCTTCCGGGTTGTTCATGCCAATCGGCGGTAAGCTGTCCGACCGTTTCGGTTCTCGTCCGCTCGTTATCGCGGGTATGATTCTAACGACGATTTCGGCATTCTTGCTTTCCAATATTTCTGGCGAATCAGGTGTAGGCACGGTGATGCTGCCGCTTACTCTTCTGGGAGCGGGTATGGGATTATTCATGATGCCGCTGAACAATCACTTGATTCAATCGGCACCGCAGAATTTGGTTGGTCGTGTAACGTCATTGACGAACGCGGCACAGCAAGTCATGATGTCCTTCGCCATTGCGATCTTGATGACGATTTTCAGTACGAAATTTAAGGATTTGATGGTTGAGTCAGGCAAACAACAGCCAGATATAGGCTTATATGCTTCTGCATTCGGACATACGTTCCTCATTTTGCTCGGTATCGCTATTGTTGGCGGTCTGCTTGGTTTGATGCTGCAGAAGCCTAAGAAAGTGGAAGGCGATGCCGAGAATACGGCTGAAGTTCCAATGATGATCGGTCATTAAAGGGTATAAAAGAAGGAGCCGCACCTCAAGGTCAAATTGACTTTGAGGTGCGGTTTTATTTGTGACCGCTGCACTGCTGTAGCGGGGGACCCTCTTTTTACTGCTTGGAGGATACTCCCCCAACTCACCTTCTCGTGGCCGTGAATGCAGCGGTGAAGCATTCAAAAGTGCAAAAGTGCAACCATTTTTATTAAATGAACCTCGCTATTTAAAATGCTTGCGATTATGCAACTGTTTCTGTCGACCCTCATCATTTTGTCAGCTTTCCGGTCCTAAAGGTTGCACTTTTGCACCAATGTAGCTATCTCTAGCCGTTTTCATCGAAAATAAGTGTACTTTCGCAACTTTCTCCATGGGACAGCTGTTAGCCCCTTCTTTGATTTTGAGGACAGAAGCAAAAGAGTGCTGAAAGTTGCGTACAGAACGCATCAAATATGTTACAATACATGATAAAATTCCAAAGAAGCTCTACAAAGAAAGGGTGTTGAGTAATGGTTGTAACTGGTAAAGTAGGTTTGGAAGATATTATTAGAGCCAATCATGTGCTCAGCAGGGTGATCGAACCATCGCCGTTGCAACGCAATGAGCTGCTCTCCAGCCAATATGAATGTAACGTTTATCTCAAACGTGAAGATATGCAAATCGTGCGTTCGTTCAAAATTCGTGGAGCTTACAATGTGATCCAGAGCTTAACGGAAGAAGAGCGCGCAGCAGGTGTTGTTTGTGCAAGTGCCGGTAACCACGCACAGGGTGTAGCATACTCCTGTAAGCAGCTAGGCATCGAAGGCAAAATCTTCATGCCGACAACGACGCCGCGTCAGAAGATTTCCCAAGTGAAGCTGTTCGGCGGCTCTTTTGTGGAAGTTATCCTCGTAGGAGATTCCTTCGATGATTCTTCGACCCAAGCTAAGGCGTATTGCCTGAAGGAGAATAAGGTGTTTATCCACCCGTTCGATGATGTGCGCACGATTGCGGGGCAAGGTACGGTCGGGCTGGAGATCATGAATCAGATGCCGGAATCACCTGATTTCATCTTCGCAACGATTGGCGGAGGTGGATTAGCTGCAGGTGTAGCCACATACGTGGCAAGCGTATCCCCGCGAACGCGCATTATTGGGGCAGAGCCGGAGGGTGCGGCTAGTATGACGGAAGCGCTGAAACAGGGGGGCGTCGTCAAACTGCCGACGATCGAGAAGTTTGTGGACGGTGCAGCTGTAGCGCAGGTTGGCGAGATGACATTTGAGATTTGCAAAGAAAAGCTAGAGGATATCGTCATTATCCCATCGGGCAAAGAATGTACAACCATTCTGGAACTCTACAATAGCAATGCGATTGTTATTGAGCCTGCTGGGGCACTACCGGTCGCTGCGCTGGATGCTTATCGTGAACAAATTCGCGGGAAGAACGTCGTATGCATCATCAGCGGCGGGAATAATGATATTGATCGGATGCAGCAAATCAAAGAGAGATCGCTTGTTTATGAAGGTTTGAAGCATTACTTTATCCTGAATTTCCCGCAACGAGCAGGAGCTCTACGTGAATTTCTGGAGGAAGTGCTAGGACCATCGGACGATATTACGCGTTTCGAATATACGAAGAAGAATAATCGCGATGATGCGCCAGCCCTAGTAGGGATTGAGCTTAAAAATAAAGACGATTATGAAGGGCTGATTGAGCGCCTTTCCCGAAAAGATTATGGTTATATCGAAATCAATAAGGATCCTAAGCTATTTAACCTTCTCATTTAGAGGAGGTTTTTTTGGTATGAAAAGCGTCATAAAATTAACATAGAGCAATCTAGATTTAATTAACCATTGGTTGTATAATCATTAATTGGGACTTATAACCTATATTGTCGGGGAAAACAAAAAAGACATGTTAACTTGTGTGACTTGACGAATCTATGTGAATAGAGCTGTGACTTGCTTTTCTGTTAGGAGTCCAGATGCTACACTTATTTTAAGCCAACTTACATAATTTAACTGGTTTTGGTCAACCTACAGTGTGGGCTTCATGGTTTCAATTAAATGATGATACGATGGGGGTAAAATCGATGAAAAAGATTTTTTCAACAGTACTTATGACTGTCACGGTTTCTGCATTAGTGATTTCCGGTTGTGCCAAAAAAGAAGAGACAAACACTGGTTCATCCGCATCACCAAAAGCTTCTGCAGTTGTTAGCGATAATACAGGTAAAGATTTCAAAATTGGTATGGTTACCGATATTGGCGGTGTAAACGACAAATCCTTTAACCAAAGTGCTTGGGAAGGTTTGACGCTTCTAAAAAAACAAACAGGCGCTAACGTGAAAAACCTTGAAAGTAAAAACGATGCAGACTACACGCCTAACTTGAATCAATTCGTTAAAGACGGCTATAACCTAACTTGGGGTATTGGTTTCTTGATGGGTGACGCTGTAAAAGCGGTAGCAACTCAAAACCCGAACGCGAAGCTTGCGATCATTGATAATGTTGTAGAAGCTCCGAACGTGGAGTCGGTTACTTTCTCTGAGCAAGAAGGTTCTTACCTTGTTGGTGTGGTTGCAGGTCTTACAACAAAAACAAATAAAATCGGTTTCGTTGGCGGTATCGACATCCCGGTTATCAAACGTTTTGAAGCTGGCTTCATAGCTGGTGTTAAAGCAGTAAAACCTGATGCTAAAGTTCAAATCAACTACACAGGCGCTTTCGACAAACCTGATCTTGGTAAAGCAGCAGCAGCAACGATCTACAATGATGGCGCGGATATCATTTTCCACGCAGCTGGATCCACGGGTAACGGTGTATTCAACGAAGCGAAAGATCGCGCGAAAAATGGTAAAAAAGTATGGGTTATCGGTGTAGATAAAGACCAATCCCTTGAGTTTGGCGATGAAGTAACACTTACGTCCATGTTGAAACGTGTTGATTCTGCGGTTCTTCGTGTATCCAAAGATGTTGTAGCTGGCAAATTCCAAGGTGGTAAAGTCGTTACTTTGGGTCTGAAAGACGACGGCGTAGGCCTTCCTGAAACATCCAAGAAAAACGTGTCTGCTGACATCTTGAAAAAAGTTGACGAGTACAAAGCCAAAATTATTAGCGGCGAAATCAAAGTTCCTGAAAAACCATAAGCGTCTAACGGACGATCATGGCTTGAACGAT
This sequence comes from Paenibacillus sp. J22P143, assembly GCF_059692035.1. Lineage (NCBI taxonomy): Bacteria > Bacillati > Bacillota > Bacilli > Caryophanales > Paenibacillaceae > Paenibacillus > Paenibacillus sp. J22P143. Next base: position 5,210 of record NZ_JCAUAQ010000042.1, on the reverse strand, counting down.
AAGTTTACTTCTGTACAAACAAGGCTAGTTATATTAACTAGCCTTGTTCTTTAGTTTTAGAGGGCATGGGAAACAAAAAATTGATCCTTAGGGTGATCTGATGAGTGAAGCAATCCCAGTAGTTGAACTTCGCAACATTACGAAACGATTTCCAGGCATCGTCGCCAATGATGCGATTAGTCTGAAGCTGAGAAAAGGTGAAATTCATGCCTTGCTTGGCGAGAATGGTGCAGGTAAATCAACGCTGATGAACATTGTGTTCGGTTTATATCAGCCGGATGAAGGCAGTATTTTTGTACAAGGCAATGAGGTTTTTATCGATAGTCCGAATCGAGCGATCGAGCTCGGCATCGGGATGGTGCATCAGCATTTCAAGCTAGTACAACCATTTACGGTAACTGAAAACATCATTTTGGGGATGGAACCCAAACGTGGCATGAACGTCGACATTAAGACAGCACAAGATAAAGTTCGCAAGCTATCGGAGCAATACGGTTTACGCGTGGATCCAAAAGCCAAAATCGAAGATATTTCAGTCGGTATGCAGCAGCGTGTCGAAATATTGAAAACGCTGTATCGCGGCGCCGATATTCTAATTTTTGATGAGCCTACAGCTGTACTAACACCGCAAGAGATTAGTGAATTGATGGTCATTATGCGTAACCTTGTGAAAGAGGGCAAGTCCATTATTCTCATTACACATAAGCTGAAAGAAATTATGGAGATCGCCGATACAGTGACGATTATTCGTCGCGGTAAAGTGATTGATTCCTTGGCATGCTCCCAGGCGAATCCGCAAATTCTGGCCGAGAAGATGGTCGGACGTGATGTCTCCTTTAAAGTAACCAAGGAAGCAGTGAAACTAGGAGAACCTGTTCTCCAGGTACAAGATTTGACAGTGCGTAATCAACAAGGATTGGCCTCGCTCAAAGGGCTTAATTTTGAAGTGAAAGCTGGCGAAATTCTGGGTATCGCAGGTGTGGATGGCAACGGTCAGAGTGAATTGATCGAAGCGTTGACGGGCTTGCGTGCCGTAGATAGCGGCAAAGTGCTGCTCATGGGTAGCGATATTACGAACCAGACACCGAGAGAGATCTCAGAAGCTGGGTTGTCGCATATCCCTGAGGATCGGCATAAACACGGGCTTGTGCTTGATTTTACGATGAGTGAAAATATGGTGCTTGAAACGTATTTCCATCCTGCGTATAACAAAGGCGGCTTCTTGAACTATGAGGCCATTGATAAGCATGCGGAGGCATTGATTAAGCAGTTCGATGTGCGAACACCGAGTATTTACAACAAGGCTCGTTCCTTGTCAGGCGGTAATCAGCAAAAGGCGATTATTGCGAGGGAAATACATAAGAATCCCAATCTGCTGATCGCGGCACAGCCGACGCGTGGTCTGGATGTTGGCGCGATTGAATTCGTTCATCGGATGCTGATTGAGCAGCGGAATAAAGGGAAAGCCGTGCTGTTAATTTCTTTTGAGCTCGATGAAATTATGAATGTTTCGGATCGCATTGCCGTAATTTACGAAGGTCAGATTGTGGGCGAAGTGATGCCGCAGGATACGAACGATCAGGAGATCGGTCTGCTCATGGCAGGAAGTAACGCTACGCAGAAAGGAGCCCTACATGAATAAAGTTGTTCGCATTTTTACAAGTGAATCAGCGGTAAATCCCCTTGTGGCGATTGTGTTAGGGCTGTTATTTGGAGCGCTTGTCATGCTGGCTGGCGGTTACAATCCGATTACGGCTTATGGGGCACTGTTCGCACGTATTGTAGGTAAACCTTATGATATTGGTGAGTCTATCCGAGCGATTACGCCACTTATCTTAACCGGGCTATCTGTCGCGTTCGCTTTCCGTACGGGGTTGTTCAACATTGGTGCGGAAGGGCAGTTCGTGATGGGGATGACAGGGGCTACCTTTATTGGTGTCAAAATCCATGGTCTTCCGTGGATCATTCATGCTCCACTTGCGGTCATTGTCGGCGCCTTAATTGGCGGACTTTGGGGCGCCATAGCGGGCTACTTGAAAGCGAAGCGCGGCGTTAACGAAGTCATAACCACGATCATGTTGAATTGGATTTCCTTATTCTTGTCCAATTATATCGTGAACACTTTCCTTCTAGAGCCTAAGCAGCAGCGTTCTTATATGATTCAAGACTCAGCATCGTTGAGTATTGGTTGGTTGTCGGAAGTCATGGATCACGCCAGACTCCACTGGGGAACCTTTGTTGCCATTCTGGCGGCGGTTGTTTTCTACTTGATTCTATGGAAAACGAAGCAAGGCTACGAGCTGCGTGCGGTTGGGCATAATATCGATGCAGCCAAATATGCGGGAATGAACGTGAACAAGAACATCATCAAAGCGATGTTTATCTCCGGGGTTTTTGCTGGACTTGCTGGTGTGTTCGAGGTTCTCGGCGTATTCCATTATCAGGTTGTTGCTGCAGGCACGATGGGATATGGATTTGATGGTATTGCTGTATCCTTGCTCGGGGCCAACAATCCGATAGGGGTCGTGCTGGGTGCTACCCTTTTCGGTGGATTATCCTATGGTTCTGCGGGGATGAGCTTCGGTGCGGATGTACCGCCAGAAATTATCCGTATTGTTATCGGATCGGTGATCTTCTTCGTCGCTACCCAAGGTATTGTGAAATGGGTGCTGCTCCCGTTCTACGGCAAACGCAAGAAAGAGAGGGCTACGTAACATGGACCTGCTCAGTATGCTCAACGCGTTTTTCACGAAATTCAGTGAACTTATTAATACAACGCTGGTGTATTCCACAGCGCTTATCTTCGGGGCATTAGGTGGTATTTACTCGGAGCGTTCCGGGATTGTTAACATCGGTATTGAGGGTCTGATGGTTTCCGGTGCCTTCGCTTCGGCGGTCGGCACTTATTATGCAGAGGAAGCGAACATGGGCGTCTGGTCCCCTTGGATTGGGCTCCTGTGTGCACTGCTGTTTGCGCTAATTTTCGCCTTGATTCATGCGGTTGCAACGATTTCGTTCAAAGCCAATCAAGTCATCAGCGGCGTGGTCATCAACTTCTTGGCAGCTGGCGTTACCCTGTACTTGGTGAAAGTATTGTTCAACGGTGCGGGTCAAACGGAGACGCTGAATGATGTATTCTCCAAATGGGAAATACCGTTGCTTTCCAAAATTCCGTATATCGGCTATGCGCTCTTCACGGCATATCCAACGACGTATATCGCGTTAATTCTCGTCGTGGTGACTTGGTATGTGCTGTTCAAAACACCATTCGGCCTGCGTCTGCGTGCAGTGGGTGAACATCCGAGTGCCGCTGATACCGTTGGGATTAAAGTAAAGCGTATTCGCTATTTAGCTGTTCTGATCAGTGGTCTGTTCGGCGGACTTGGCGGAGCGACGATTACGCTGACGACAACAAGTGCGTTCTCGCATAACACGATTTCGGGTCAAGGCTTTATTGCGATGGCCGCGATGATCTTCGGCAAATGGCATCCATTTGGCGCGCTGGGCGCCGCGGTATTCTTCGGAATGGCGCAAGCGCTTAACAACTTCATGCGATTGTTCGATTTCTCCAAGGACATTCCGCAGGAATTCCTCTACATGCTGCCTTACGTACTGACAATCCTCGTATTGGCAGGAGCTGTCGGGCGTGCGAAAGCGCCGTCGGCATTGGGTGAGCCGTACGATCCGGGCAAGAGATAGAGGGATGCTGAAGGTAGAGTCGGGGCTGGTCAATAAGCAAGCGGTTGCGAGCGGCGAACTTCTAGTGACAGGGTACGGATCACTTGCTATACTTAACTTGCATGAACAACCGAAAGCATCGGGACAGTTCCTCCATTAGAGGGCTGTCCTTTTTGGTTTTTCTTACAGAGGGTGCGAAAAACGGAACGAAAGAAGGAATAATATGGAATTAATTGAATTATTAACGAGGAGGAAAGAGTGTTGATCCATCTTACAAGGAGTGACGACTGTTTCGTTATACGAACCAATGGATATCGCTCAGATGTTGTGAGTAAAATTCGGGAGATACAAGGCCGCATATGGGTGAAAGAGAAGCTGGAATGGCAAATACCTAATACGGAAAGCGCCATTCAATCTCTCTATGAACTATTTGGCTCGGAACATGTTCAAATTGAAGGCAAGTTGAGACAAGAAGAAGCGCTGATTCGCAAATGGTTTCCCTTCGAACCAGCTACGGCTGCAATCATGCGTGGTCATATGGATCAATACAGTAAGCTGATGGTGCTTAAAGGCTTTAGCCCTAAGACTAAGAAGGCGTATGAAGGGCATGTCAGGCGCTTCGCACATGCACATGCTGAGGGATACGGCAAGTTGAAAGTCGAAGATGTAGAGGCTTATTTCTTGCAGTTGTTCGAAAAGGAGCGATCTCATTCCTATGTGAATCAGCTCATGAGCGCATTGAAGTTATTTCTCGGCAAGGTCTGTGGACGTTCCGATCTTATCCAACATTTGCCGCGAGCAAAGAAAGTAAAGCAGCTGCCTGCGGTATTATCTGTTGATGAGGTGTTGGAAGTGTTTGCCGCCGTATCGAACGTGAAGCACAAAGCGATTCTGATGCTCACTTACTCTTCGGGCTTACGTATCGGGGAAGTCGTTCGGCTGAAAGGCGCCGATCTGGATAACGAGCGCAATGTTGTCCATATTCGGCAGGGAAAGGGGAGAAAAGATCGTGTGACCGTATTATCACGAGCCGCCAACGAAATGATTCGCCAGTACATGGAAAAGGAACGTCCCTATGACTGGCTGTTTCCAGGCGCTGATCGTGATCGGCACATCACAGAAAGAACCATTCAACGCGTTTTCGAACGCGCGCGTGAGGCGGCGAACATTCGAAAGCCGGCAACCGTTCATACGCTGAGGCATTCATTCGCCACTCATTTGCTAGAGGGTGGAACGGACCTGAGGTACATACAAGAACTGCTGGGCCATGAAAGTGTCAAAACCACACAAATCTACACGCATGTCAGCACCAAAGACGCCCGCCGTGTGATGAGTCCACTTGATCGCGCCCTTGGCGGGGAGAAATGGTCGTAGTTCACGCGAGTTGTAGAGGGTTAACTGAATTGCTACGCAGATTTTAAGTTATCAGAAATCATCGCAAGTCCGAAAGTGAGGTAAGTTCAAATTAACGAAGGAATTTATCGAATTGACAATGAAGTAATGGTCATAGGCCAGTCGTTACCTATCTTTAT
>NZ_JCAUAQ010000041.1:0-28391 GCF_059692035.1 Paenibacillus sp. J22P143 | reverse complement strand
ATTAAGGCCACGGTATAGATGGAATAGTTGGCCTTACAATTAACAAAAAGTCTATAAAAACAACAAAATGGGTTGAGGACAATATCCTCAACCCATTTTGTCAACAGCCCCCCATGATGTCGGGGGTGGTTTTTTGTCGTGTTGATGCGCACAACCCCGCCCAATGTCACGTTGAGTAGCCAAGCCAGCCTATATCACCATCACATTAAGAAATTCCTTTAATCTGTAGGGTAAAACCTAAACATCCTAGGGTATGAAACCGGCGATGCAGACGATATAATAACTCGCGAAAGCGCTTTATTTTGAAAACCATACATAAATAAGGGTGGTGCAGCATGCCTACACATAAGCAAGAAACAGATCATTGTTGGCTTCGATACGCGAAAATTGACGAGGTCTCTTTATTGGAATCGTACCGAACGTGGTGTCAGGAAATGGTTACCTATACGATATCCGAAATATTTCAAACGGCTGCGCATGAGCTTCATGAAGGAATTACAGCGTTGCTTGGCATTGCGCCTGTCCATTCAGAAGCACCAACGAAATCGCACTCGATTCTACTTGGCGTAAAAGATCAGACGACAGCGCTTGATCATCTTCTAGATGCCGAGCGTGTAGCAAGCATACAGGAAGATGGTTATCTGATTCAAACCATAGAAGCACTAGGACACAGCTATCTCGTCCTCATCGGCGGCTCCGATAAAGGCGTGCTATACGCCGTGTTCGAACTGCTTCGCAGGCTTCAGTGCGGAGAATCCCTCGAGCAGCTTGCCATTGTTCAGAACCCCGCGAATCGCCTGCGGATGATGAATCAGTGGGATAACATGGATGGCAGCATTGAACGTGGATATGCGGGTCGCTCCATTTTCTTCGAGGATAATGCCATCGTCAAGGATCATAAGCGTATCCGAGAGTACGCTCGATTGCTCGCATCCGCAGGTCTCAATGCGATCTCGATCAATAACGTGAACGTACATCGCCGGGAAACGATGCTGATCACAGAAGAATTGCTGCCTGAGGTTGCACAGATTGCTGACGTATTTCGTGCGTATGGCATCACCTTATTTCTCAGTGTAAACTACGCAAGCACGATGGAAATTGGTGGCTTGTCTACGGCAGATCCGCTGGAAAACGATGTTATCCTCTGGTGGGAAGAGAAAGCGGCCGAAATTTATCAATACATCCCTGATTTCGGTGGTTTTCTAGTGAAGGCGGACTCTGAATTCCGCTCAGGGCCATTCACCTATGGCCGTGATCATGCCGATGGTGCCAATATGTTGGCGAACGCGCTTTGGCCGCATGGCGGTCTAGTCATTTGGCGTTGCTTCGTGTACAACTGCCTGCAGGATTGGCGAGATCGTTCAACCGATCGAGCGAAAGCGGCCTTTGACCATTTCACCCCATTGGATGGGAAGTTTCATGATAATGTGATTTTACAAATCAAAAACGGTCCGATGGACTTCCAAGTTCGCGAGCCAGTATCTCCATTGCTTGGAGGACTGCGCAGCACGAATCAAATGCTGGAGCTGCAAGTCACGCAGGAGTACACGGGGCAGCAGAAGCACGTTTGCTTCCTCGTGCCGCAGTGGAAAGAAGTCATCGACTTTGATACCCATGCGCAAGGTGAAGGTTCGACAACAGCTGAAATTGCTAGCGGTTCTCTATTCAACCGTTCTTACGGCGGTTTCGCAGCGGTGTCCAATATCGGAGATGACTGGAATTGGACGGGTCATGTGTTAGCGCAAGCCAACCTATACGGATACGGCCGCTTGGCCTGGGATCCTAGTCTTACTGCGGAAGCCATTGCGCAAGAATGGATCATGATGACGTACGGCCGGCAGCCAGAGGTGGTTGCAACGCTTTCGAACATGATGCTCCGTTCTTGGAGCATTTACGAGAAATATACGGCTCCACTTGGTGTAGGCTGGATGGTTAATCCAGGCCATCACTACGGTCCGAATGTGGATGGGTATGAATATGCGAAATGGGGGACGTACCATTTTGCGGATTGTCACGGTATTGGTGTTGATCGCACTGTGAAATCAGGGACGGGTTACACGGCGCAGTATCATGCGCCACAGGCAGAACGATATGAATCGTTGGCGCAATGTCCGGATGAGCTGTTGTTATTTTTCCATCATGTGCCGTATACCTATCGGTTGAAATCTGGTAAAACGGTCATCCAACACGTTTACGATACTCACTTTGAAGGCGTTGAGGAGGCGGCTGAGTTGGTTGCTGCATGGACGTCACTTCAGGAGCACATCGACGAAGTCCGCTATGCGCAAGTGCTGCAGCGTCTCCAGGATCAGGCTGAGCAAGCGAAGGAATGGCGCGATGTGATTAATACGTATTTTACAAGGAAATCGGGGATTTCGGATGAGCAGGGGCGTACGATTTACTAAAGATGGTCGATTTTCCTTACCTAGCATGAATCGAGGCTTATTCACACTGATTGAAGGAGGTCATACAACGTGACGAATGAAAGCCAAAAAATAATAGCTTCCCTATATCAGAATTTCGAGCGTTACTTCGATATTGGCGCAGCAGTAAACTCGAAAACCATTCAAACGCAAGCCGACCTCATTAAGCGGCATTATAATAGTGTAACGGCAGAGAATGAAATGAAATTTGCCGAGATTCACCCCGATCCGGACTGCTATACGTTTGGAGCAGCAGATGCGATCGTTGATTTTGCAATCAATCAGGGGAAAAAGGTAAGAGGTCATACGCTAGTTTGGCACAACCAAACACCAGACTGGGTGTTCGAGGGACCGAACGGGTCGCTGGCAACAAGGGATCAGCTTCTAACCCAGATGCAGCAGCATATTGAAACGGTTGTGAAGCGTTACCGCGGCCAGATCTACGCTTGGGACGTAGTGAATGAAGCGATTGAAGATACCACAGAGATCACGCTGCGTAAATCCAAATGGCTTGACATCATCGGGGAGGATTACATCGCGAAAGCCTTTCATTTTGCCCACCAAGCCGATCCTAACGCGCTCTTGTTCTACAATGATTATAATGAAACGAATCCTGTGAAACGGGAGAAAATAGCTGCTCTTGTCAAATCCTTACTAGATCAAGGCGTGCCGATTCATGGTATCGGCCTGCAGGGACATTGGAACATTCATGGTCCTTCCATCGAGGAAATCCGCACCGCCATTGAGCTCTACGCCTCTCTTGGCGTGCAGCTGCAAATTACAGAGTTAGATCTGTCGGTGTTCGAATTCGCAGACAAACGAACCGATCTCACAGAGCCGACCTCAGAGATGCTAGAGCTGCAGGCAGAGCGCTATGAGCAAATTTTTGAGCTACTCAAGGCATACCAGAGCAGCATTACGGCAGTCACATTCTGGGGGGCAGCGGATGATTACACATGGCTGGATGATTTCCCGGTAAAGGGTAGGAAGAATTGGCCATTCCTCTTCGATCGGAATCATGAACCCAAGATGGCTTTCCACCGCGTTATGAAATAGATAGTGGATAAGACATTTACACCTATAGTTGTAAGATCATGACAGAGTGGGATACAATAGACAACATCTAGATTGCTCGTATAGAAACCCCGCGAGTCCGGCTAAGCACCGGGCTCGCTTTTCCATTTTTGTTACCAAGGGAGTGAATGTCGTGATGCTGCAAGTTATGTTGGTTGATGATGAGCAATATGTCAGGAAAGGTTTACTCGGACTTATCGATTGGGAGTCCTTGGGCTACAGTGTCAGCCTTGAAGCGGATAATGGAAAAGATGCGCTGCGAATGATTACCTCCAGGCAGTCTGAAATTGATGTTGTGATTACGGATATACGAATGCCAGTTATGGATGGCTTAAAGCTAATAGAAGAAGTGAAGCTTCGCAATCTGAGTGCTTGCAAGTTTATTATTTTAAGCGGTTACAATGACTTCTCTTATGCGCAATCTGCCATACGTTTTGGCGTGAGTGACTATATTTTGAAACCAATTGAAGAAGAAGATTTGGAGGAGGCCCTGCGCAAGTTGGCACTGCAAATTAAGGAAGAGCGACTTCAAAAAGCGATTAGCGGTAGACTCACGTTGAGAGGCTTGTTCGAACAACTAAGTAGAGGCGAGCAAGCAGCCAAAGCGGTGATGGAGCTCGATGAACGGGTTCGCTTACCCAAAGGGACTGTATTGCGTTATGGTATTGTTGAATGGAGCAGCGCAATATCCGAGGATAGAGACGCGACGGACTACCTGATCAAGGATGATGTCAGCATTGTCGCCGAGGCGTTGCAAACATTAGTCGACGTACCTAGCGACTTTGTTGTTCAGCTGCGCAACCATCAGTGTGCTTTTCTCATTGGCAGCGACGCGCTGAAGCTATACAGCGGCAGCTATGAACGATTCGGCGCAGCGTTGCAGAATCTGTTGGCTAAGAGATTGAAGACGGCAGGAGTTACCCTCTATTTCGGTAAAAGTGTGAAAGATATGAAAGCGCTCAGTGAGTCCATTCAGACAGCTAACGAGCTGCTGCAGTATAAGTATGTGAAGGGTATGAAGGATGTCCTCTTCTATGAAACGGCTTCTAAGACAGCGCTCAGCTATGCAGAGCCGGATGTCGGCCTGTTTCATCGCATTCAGGAAGCGGTTGGAGAGCAAGAAACAGAGAAGATCAAGACCACAATCGCGACGCTCTTTGCTGAGATCGAAGCGAAAGCACTGGCCAAAGATGCGATTCGCACGATTATCAATCGCTATGTGCACAGCATTGTGGGAACACTGCAACAGATGCAGGGACCAACGGATCTGCTCGTTAATCTCAAGCCCATGCTAAGCTGGGATGCACAGCCGCTTTCTTTTGACGAGCTGCAGCTCCTGTTCATTTCTTTTATGATAGAGAGCTCCCGAATGATGGAGCAATTACGCGGTGAGCAAACGAAGGGCAGTATCCACAAGATCAAGAGCTACATTGAGCACCATTATCAAGAGAATATCAATCTCAAAAGTATTGCGGCTGAATTTTATATGAATCCGGTGTACGTCGGGCAATTGTTCAAGAAAACGTATGGCCAGTATTTCAATGAATTCCTGCTGTCGATCCGCATTGGCGAAGCCAAGAAGCTGCTCCGTCAAACGGATTTGCGGATTTACGAAATTGCCGAGAAGGTAGGCTTTAATAACGCGGATTATTTTGTTGCGCAATTTGAGAAAATGGAGGATATGCCTCCATCCGAATATCGCAAAAAACTACTGACCAAACAAGGCGGCCATACCCATGAAAAATCGACGATTCCAACTAAATAATGTACGTTTGCGTAACAAGCTGTTGATGCTTTACTTTTTGAGCGTGTTTATTCCGATTTTATTGACCAATGTAATTTTCTATCAAGTGACAACACATAATGTTCAGCGTCAGAAAACGGAAGATATCACTTTAAATTTAGATAAATTAAAGGATGAATTTCGTGCCAAGATCGACAATGCGGTTGGGATATCATCTGTCTTTTATACAGACGGCCTCTTGAATGATGCCTTGGAACAAACGTACGCCGAAACCATCGATTATGTGCGTATGTATAACTCGCAGCTCGCGACCAATATTAACAAGTACAATTTGGTGTATAGCGAAATTAAAGGCATTCAGATGTATACCTCGAATCCGACGATTATCGATTCCGGCGGCTTACACCCGCTGACCGATATTATTCGGGATTCGGAATGGTATCGGAACCTGCAGAAGGCACTTTCGGAAGGACAAGCGTACCCGCTCGTCATGCGAAGTGATGATAATGAGAGCACATACAGCGGAATTAGTATCATCCGTCAAATGAACAATTTTAGTAATGCGAACACCTATAATAAAGTGTTGAAAATTGAGATGAGTCCCGAGGCGATCAAGCTGATGTTTAGCAACCAAGCGCTGCAGGGAAATCTCTATTTGTTGAACGGCGAAGGGGATATTCAGTATACAACGGATACGAAGCTGGACTGGGTTCGGGGCAAAATCAACTTCCGCAGCGTGGCCATTCCCAAGAATGCGATTCAATTGGAGCGCGACTATAGCACCAACTATTTGAAAAATTGGCGTATCGTGCTCGTTTCTGATGAGCATGTTCTGGATGCGGTGCGCAAATCCAAGCAATTCGTTGTCTATTTAGCACTTGTTAACTTTCTGCTGCCGACCTTAATTATTTTTTGGATCTCGTCTTCTTTGCATACACGGCTAGTTCGCATTCTTGTTCATATGAAAAAGGTGAAAAACCAGCATTTCGATCTCATTACGGAACCGGAGTCGAAAGATGAAATCGGCCAACTGATACGCGAATTTAATCGCATGACCGTCCAAATCAAGAGTCTTATTGATGATGTGTATATCGCAGATATTCAGAAGAAGGATTTGGAGCTAAAGCAAAGGCAATCGCAGCTGCATGCCTTGCAGAGCCAGATTAATCCTCACTTTCTTTTTAATGCGTTGGAAACAATTCGTATGCGCAGTCTGATTAAGCAAGAAAATGAAACAGCCAAAATCATTAAAAACATGGCCAAAATGTTTCGCCGTTCTTTGGAATGGGGCGGGGAGTGGGTCACGTTCCGTGATGAACTGGATTTGATCCTATGCTTCCTAGAAATTCAGAAATACCGTTTCGGCGATAAACTGAGCTACCGTTTCGAGGTGGATGAGTCTGTCTATAGCTGTAAAATCCCCAAAATGACCTTGCTCCCCTTCATTGAGAACGCCAGTCTTCACGGGATCGAGCCCTTGCAAGGCCACGGGACCATCGAATTGAAGGCGACTAGAATGGGTGATCAGGTGAATTTTACAATTGCTGACACTGGTATCGGGATGTCGAAGGAGAAAGTGGATTTATTGAACGCTTATATGGCCAATGGCGAAGATGTGAGTGGACACGTCGGCATGAAGAATGCGTTTATGCGACTGAAATTATATTATGGCAACGCCATTGATGTACAGATTAGCAGCGAGGATGGCGTCGGGACCATTGTGAAGATTACAACACCTGTGCAACCAGGCGGGAACGATCGATCACCTATGCTTTACTAAGAAGATACTAAACTTTACAGGGTAATCAAGCCAAGGGCGGTTTTATATAATGAAAGTGCTTACAAGAAAGAGTTGAGAGGGGAGTTTCAAAAGAATGAAGAAGTTGAAATTAGTTACGATGGGCACATTGTTAGCGCTTTCTCTAAGTGCTTGCAGCAGCTCGAACTCAGCAGATCCTGCTGCTTCCAAAACACCAAGTAGTCCTAGTGGCACAGCCGCTGCCAACGAAGACATCAAACCAGCTACATTCAGTTATTTCTTATTTAATGCAGGGAAGAACATCAATACCAATGAAACACCGATCGGTAAAGAGCTAGAAAAGCAAACAGGGGTTAACTTCAAGGTTGAGAACCTTGTTGGGGAATCCAAAACGAAGTCCGGTGTTATGATTGCCGGCAATGAGTTCCCAGATGTGGTACAGCCAGAGGGTGAAATCGATAAGTTTATGGATGCGGGCGCATTCATTGCCCTCGATGAGCTAATTGAGAAGTACGGCCCGAACATCAAGCGTGTTTATGGTCCGTATTTTGACAAAATGAAGCAAAAGGACGGCAAGATTTATCACCTTCCTTTTAGTGCGAACCAAGGCTTTGCCCCTAATCCTAACGTAGACCAAGGCGCATTCTGGATTCAACGCGGTGTCTTGAAGGAACTAGGCTATCCGAAGCTTACAACACTGGATGAATACTTCAATGCCATTAAGACTTATAAAGATAAGCATCCACAAGTGGATGGCAAGGATACCATCGGGTTCTCCGTCATGACGTATGACACGAACTTCTTCACGCTTACGAACCCTGCGTTCCATCTTGCAGGCTATCCGAACGATGGCGGTCTTCTAATCGATCTTAAAACACATGAAGCGAAAAGCAATGCCATTGATGAAGCGACTACGAAACGTTGGGTGAAAAAGCTCAATGAAGTCAATACAGCAGGCTTGTTCGATAAAGAATCCTTCACAATGAACAAAGATCAATATTTGGCGAAATTGACTTCCGGTCGCGTACTTGGTTACTTCGCGTATGACTGGCAAGTTGGCGATGCTCGTAATAACCTAGCGAAAGCTGGCGTAGATGACAAGCGTTATGTTGCGCTTCCGATCGTGTTTGATAAAGGGGTTAAGGACCAATACTTGGATCCACCTTCCTTCGTAAACAACCGTGGTATTTCCATTTCCAAAAGCGCAAAAGATCCTGTTCGCATTATCAAATTCTTTGACAACATGCTGAAGGAAGATAATCAAATCCTGACGCAATGGGGTATTAAAGGTCAAACGTATGAAGTGGACGACAAAGGGAAGTTCTACCGTACTGACGAAGAAATCGCGAAAATTAAAGATCCTAAGTTTTATGAAGACTTCGGTTTGAAGCAATTCGCTTACAACTGGCCTCGTTACGGGAACTTCTCTGTTGTAAAAGGTGACAACGCGTTCGATCCGAGCAAACAGCCGTCCGTTGCTGAGAAAAACTACACAGATGGCGATAGAGCGCTTCTAAAAGCTTACAATGCGAAAGTCTTTACAGACATGTTTAGCAAACCAGATGACCGTCCTTGGTACCCTGCTTGGAGTATCAACAAAGGACAAGGCACACCAGAACAAATTTTCGAGCAAAAAATGGGTGACCTTCAGAAGAAAGCTTATCCAGAAATGATTCTCGCAGGTGGCACAGATAAGTTTGAGAAGGCGTGGAGCGACTACGTGGCTCAAGCTAGCAAGCTAGATATCAAAGGCTACGAAGCATTCGTTACCAAAGTGGTCAAAGACCGCGTTGCTGGAAACTGGGCGAAATAAGCATTAAGCAATAAAGGAATAAGGGATGCATGGCTCGAGAGCGCATAGTGCGTGTCATGCGTCCCTCTTTCATCGTAGAAGTAGATAGAAAGAATTACTGGAGGAGTGAGTGATTTTCTATGGAGAGCCTTACCAAAAATCCTTTAACAGACAGACAAACGCTATCCGGGAAATCAAAGGGATTGGCTTTATTCTTTCAAAAACTGGGTAAACAAAAAGTGCTGATGGCGATGTCATTGCCTTTTCTCGTTTGGTTGTTTGTTTTCAAATATGTGCCGCTTTGGGGCTGGTCCATGGCGTTTCAAAAATATCGTCCTGCCAAAAAATTCTCGGAGCAAACTTGGGTTGGATTCGATCAATTTAAATTCCTTTTTCAAGACGATGAATTCCTTCGCGTCATGCGTAATACGCTGGCGATGAGTACGATTAATCTTGTGCTAGGGTTCGTAACAGCCGTTACGTTAGCTATTCTACTTAATGAATTACGTAAAGTTATTTTCAAACGATTCGTACAAACGATCAGTTATTTGCCTCACTTTATTTCCTGGGTCGTTGCTGCAAGCATTGTATCCGGTGCCTTATCGACAGATGGCGGGATTATTAATGAACTCTTATTGAAGCTACATCTGATTAGCGAACCCATTCTATGGCTCGGCAAAGGCGAATATTTCTGGGGAATTCTTGGTGCATCCGAGGTGTGGAAAAACGTCGGTTGGAATACGATTATTTATCTAGCTGCAATGACGACGATTGACCCGGCTCTGTATGAGTCCGCAGAAATGGACGGAGCAAACAGATTTCAGCGCATTGTGCATATTACGCTACCAGGAATTAAACCGGTTATTATCATATTGCTAATTATGAATTTAGGTCACATTCTTGAGTCTGGCTTTGAACCGCAGTATTTACTCAAAAATGGGATGAACATAGATTATGCAGAAAATCTAGACATTTTCGTTCTGAATTACGGCATCAACTTAGGGAACTTCTCGTTGGCAACAGCAGCAGGCATATTCAAGACCGTGGTTAGCTTCATCTTCTTGATCAGTGCGAATCAAATTGCTAAACGTGCTGGTGAAGCCAGGTTATTTTGATCAATCAATAAGGAGGTATCAGCTATGGAAGCTTCACAACATACAAGCTCGAGCAATCGGAATACGGGCATAGGTGATCGCCTGTTCGATATTTGTAATATCATCTTTATGTTCTGTCTCGTTGTTGTTACGCTGTATCCGTTTGTTAATACGCTTGCCGTAGCATTGAACGATGCGAATGACGCGGTCCGCGGAGGCATTTATCTCATTCCTAGAATGTGGACGCTAGATAATTTTAAATACGTGTTTAGCGAAGCCGCCATCGTGCATGCTTTCTTCATTTCGGTGATGAGAACGGTGCTGGGTACCGTGGTTACAGTGTTCTGCTCCGCAATGGTAGCCTACACGATGTCACGTCAAGAGTACGTGCTTCGCAAGTTCGTAACGGTTTCTTTTATCTTCACGATGTATTTCAGCGGCGGATTAATTCCAGGATACTTGCTTATTCGTGACCTTGGCATGTTAGGAAGCTTCTGGGTGTATATCATTCCAGGCATGATCGGGGTATTCAACTTAATTATCATCCGTTCGTTTATTGAAGGACTGCCTGATGGGATTTTGGAAGCGGCTCGTATTGACGGCGCGAGTGATTTCGCGATGTTCATGCGGATTGTTCTTCCGCTCGTTGTTCCCGTGCTCGCAACAGTTGCGCTATTTAGCGCGGTCGGTCAATGGAACTCTTGGTTTGACGTCTTCCTGTACAATTCATCTAATGAAAATTTGAGTACGCTGCAGTACGAGTTGATGAAAATATTGCAGAATACGAATACGCAAACATCGCAAACGGCGGCCGATATATTCGCTAGCAGCGCGAATGCTGGGGCAGCTACGGTAACTCCAACGTCGATTCGTTCTACAATGACAATCGTGGTGAGCCTCCCGATCATTATGGTGTATCCGTTCTTGCAAAAGTACTTTGTTAAAGGGATGACCGTTGGTGGTGTCAAAGGATAGTCAGGAGGGATTTCATATGCAAAAGCAAGCGACAGGCGCTTCAGCTACGGGCAGTTACCGCAACATATTTGCGGAGTATGGGTATGCCGAAGCGGATATTCAACATAAATTGCAAGACATGTGGAACCAATTGTTCCACGGTGATGAGGATAAGAGAATCTATTACGAAGCCGGTGAAGCTGGAGCTTACTTACTGGACACAGGTAACCTGGATGTCCGTACAGAGGGCATGTCCTATGGCATGATGATAGCCGTTCAACTGGATCAGAAAGACGTATTCGATCGGATTTGGAAATGGACGCATACCAACATGCTGATGACCGAGGGCGACAATGCAGGGTATTTTGCTTGGTCGTGCAATACCGATGGCTCCAAGCGATCGAACGGACCGGCGCCGGATGGAGAAGAATACTTTGCCTTGTCCCTGTTCTTTGCTTCGCATCGCTGGGGCGATGGGGAAGCGCCGTATAATTACAGCGAGCAGGCACGGGAGTTGCTTCGAACGTGTATTCACAAGGGAGAAGATGGCGTAGGCCAGCCTATGTGGAATCCGTACAATAAGCTAATCAAGTTTGTTCCAAACTGCGAATATTCGGATCCGTCATATCATCTGCCGCATTTCTACGAACTATTCGCATTATGGGCGGATGAAGGTGATCGGCTGTTTTGGAAGGGAGCTGCGGAAGCAAGCCGAGCCTATTTGCAGATCGCTTGTCACCCCGAGACGGGCTTGTCACCTGAGTATGCCCATTACGACGGTACACCGAACGATGATCGTGGCTATGGCCACTTCTTCAGCGATTCGTATCGCGTAGCCGCCAATATTGGGCTAGATGCGGAGTGGTGTGGCGGTTCCAAGTGGCATACCGATACGGCTAATCGCATTCAGGCGTTTTTTGCGGATAAGTCGCCGGAGGACTATCGTCGGTATCAGATCGATGGCACGCCTTTTGAGGAGAAAGCACTTCATCCCGTGGGTATCATAGCTACGAATGCGATGGCCTCGCTTGCTGTGTCAGACGGTGCTCATGCCCGAGCGTGTGTGGACTTATTCTGGCAGACGCCGGTTCGTACGGGTGTAAGGCGGTATTATGATAATTGCCTGTATGCGTTTAGCGTGCTTGCGCTGAGCGGGAATTTTAAGATTTGGCTGCCTAAATAGAGTAGTAGTGTTGTTTGATACGTACACACACATTAATTAAATCATTCATGCAACCGTCCAGAGATGGACGGTTTTTGTGTTTTCTTAAGGTAAGTAAAGAGAGGACGTTCATTCGACATATTTTAATAATCGTTAGATTCTAGGACCGGGTACTGGAAAATTATCGATGATGCTATTGATTATAGGTGCCTGAATCTAATCCATGGTCAAATATTGGAGGCATTACTTTAATAAAAGTATTAAAGTACTACTAAATAGGAAGAATGAATGAATAGCGAGAACTAAAGCAATCTCAAATTAAAGGTATTATTTTAACTATATTTTGATATGTATATGAAAAGGCAGAGTTAGATTGATCTGAGAGGAGGCACACATATTGCTTATGCGCTTTAAGCTTAAGAATTACAAAAATTTTCAAGATGAGCTTTCTTTTAATTTCGATCGAGTTAAAGACTATCATTTTGGTTTTAAAGCTATACAAAATTCAATTATTAAAACAGCTATAATATATGGAGAAAATGGGAGCGGTAAAACGAATTTAGGCAAAGCACTGACTGACATCGTCCATCAATTAACTGATCGGAAAAAGGAACAAGATGCGAGTACATACGAGCAAGAGGGAACTGACGCTTTAAATGTTAGTACATTTAGTTATGAGTTTAATATTGAAGGTCAGAATGTGAAGTATCTGTATGATCGAGTACCATCTGGAGATTTATTGGAAGAAAGCTTTTCTATTAATGATAAATTAGTACTTTACTATAATCACATTACAAATGAAAATAGTAGTTCTTTAATGGGTAGCCAGTGTTTGAATATAAATTTATTAGGAAAGAAAATGTCATTTGTCAAGTATATGCTCCGCAACATGGATTTACATACTGGTTTTGAAAATGGTTTGCTAAGAGCATTCGGTGTTCATATAGAGAAAATGTTCTTCTTTGATTTTCCAGAACTATTATCTGCTTCTCACAATTATCATCAAGCACAATGGGCCAAAGAGATTATTCAATGTGAGAGACTAAAAGAATTCGAGGAGTTTCTCCAGCGTGCTGGTATAAAGGAGTCTTTGTATAAATCGGAGATGGATGGGGAGCCCATGATTGCGAGACGGCTGAAGGGGGGGGATGTAAATTTTTTTAAAATAGCAGCTAGCAGTACAATTACCTTAGCAGCGCTGTTTTCAATTTTGTCTAAGATAGATAACTATTCCTTTATCTATATTGATGGATTTGATAGTTTCCTCCATCCTAATGTAGCTAGGCTAGTTCTTTTAGAACTACTGAATAGTAACACGCAAGCAGTATTAACTTCTCATAATACTAGCCTTATCGATAATCGGCTCTTAAGGCCGGATTGTTATTTTAACCTTAGATTGGGGAACCTTGGTACATTTTCTGAACGAATACAAAAGGAATTAAAACACCCTCATTTACTAGAAAGACTGTATAGGGCTGGTCAGTTTGACTAAAGTTCTTCTCGTGTACACTTTAATGAGACGATGCCATGTCTTACAACTCTGTTTTCCGTAAAAAAATTACGGTTACATTGTTTATTTATTCATTTTAAGATAAACTTTGACTTAGGGAAGAAGCTGCCTACAAGAAGGAAGCCTATTTCAGTAGGGTTAGGGGGGGAAATGTTGTTAGCTGAATTCAAGGTTAAGAATTTTAAAAACTTTAAAAAGCAGTTAGTATTTCAATTCGACCAAGTGAAAAACTATGAGTTTAGTTCGGATGCGATCAAAGATGGTATTGTAAAAACGGGTCTGGTGTATGGGGAAAATGGGAGTGGGAAATCAAATTTAGGACTAGCGATTTTCGATATCACTTTGCATTTGACAGATAAAGTGAGAGATCTCTCGCATTATAGACATTACATAAATCTTGCATCAAATGAAAACGCTCAATTCTATTATAAATTTAAGTTCGGATCCTCATATCTGGAGTATTCCTATGAGAAGAGTGAACCTGAACGAATTGTGAAAGAAGAAATATGGATCAATGGCAGATCGGTGATCTTTTACAATCATATGGAGAAACGCGGTGATGTTAAGTTAGTTGGGGCCGAAACGCTAAATAAAGATCTTAATGAGAATAACATCTCATTTATCAAATACATAGGAAATAACACCGTACTATTTGAGAATGAAGAGAATCAAGTGTTGAAACAATTTCTTGATT
This sequence comes from Paenibacillus sp. J22P143, assembly GCF_059692035.1. NCBI lineage: Bacteria > Bacillati > Bacillota > Bacilli > Caryophanales > Paenibacillaceae > Paenibacillus > Paenibacillus sp. J22P143. The sequence continues at coordinate 14,185 of NZ_JCAUAQ010000041.1, read as the reverse complement.
TTGTGGATAAAATGTTGCTGTTCAGCTCCCTGGAGAAAAATCAGTTTCAAGGCTTCCGAAATGGAAATGGTTCAATTCAAAAGGAGATTATTGAGCGCGGTAAGCTCGGAGAATTTGCAACATTTTTAAGAAATGCAGGTCAACATTATGAGTTATTTGAGAAAGATGTAGACGGAGAAAAGCAAATCTTTTGTAATATTTCCGGTCGAATTGCTAGCTTTTTTAGCATTGCATCCAAAGGAACTACCTCACTTACCTTATTTTATGCCTGGTTGCTACAATTTGGGAGTGTTTCATTTGTGGTCGTTGACGAATTTGACTCCTTTTATCACAATAAGTTAGCTAGATTCGTTGTAAAGGAAATTTTAAGGACAAACACACAGGCCTTAATGACGACACATAATACTAGCATCATGGACAATGATTTGCTGAGGCCGGATTGCTATTTTAACTTAGTAGATGGAAATATCACTTCGATAGCTTATTCTACAGATAAAGAAATCAGGAAAGCACATAATCTAGAAAAAATGTACAAGGCGGGAGCTTTTGATGAGTAAAGGGCTCATCGTTATTATTTCTGAGGGAGAAAAAACGGAGAAGCAAATCGTTGATAACCTGAAGACTAACTTCTTTGACGCCACGATGCGAAATATTGAGTTTTTATCGTTTAAAACGGAAATCTTTACGTTGTGGAAGGAATTGAAGAAAGATGATTTTGAAACAGATATTATTGAGGTCATGCGAGAAAGAGATGAGGAAGCTGCGATTAAGTTAGAAGGTGTGAATAAGGAATCTATTTCTGAGATTTATTTATTTTTTGATTATGATGGCCATTCCCATAAAAATGCAGATGAGGTCGATCCAATTATTCAGGATATGATTAAAAGGTTCGACAATGAAACAGATCTAGGGAAGATCTACATCAGTTATCCGATGGTAGAGGCTGTGAAGCATCTAAAAAAGACTGATCTCACGTTCAAAGATTGCTGTGTTCCTGCTAAAGAAAACATCCAGTATAAGAATCTTGTTTCACAAAATACTGATTTCTGCGATTTGAGATATTTTACTATTGAAGAGTGGCAGTTTATAATGAATAGAAATCTGATGAAAGCGAATTTTATTCTACAAGATGCTTTCTCCATTCCGACATATAGTGAATATACAAGTGGTTTTAGTCAATTGTCTTTATTTCAGTGTCAATTCAGCAAATATATTTATCCTAAAAATATCGTGGCTGTCCTGAGTAGTTTTCCGTTTTTCTTAATTGATTATTTTGGTGAGAGCATGTTTCTATCGGCATCATCCATGCAGTCTGATTCTATATTGCTACAAGATACGTCAAACCTTCAAAGCTAGCGTAGCTTTGGAGGTTTTTTCTCTACCTAGTAATATGTATATTCACAATTCAGACACATTATTTTAATCTATTTTTCAGATTTGCTTAAGGTTGGTTTATTGTTCCACCCGTATAGTGATGATGAATAATATGAACGCATAGAAATGGGGGATCTTGGATGCTAGAGGTCAAACAAGTCAGCAAGCTGTACGAAAATGATCGCGGCGTGCATAACATCGACTTCTCGATGCAGCGCGGTGAAATCGTCGGCTTCTTAGGGCCGAATGGTGCTGGCAAAACAACGACGATGCGCATGATTACAGGTTACCTGAATCCAACGCATGGTCAAATATGGGTGGACGGTCACTCCATGGCCGATAACCCGAAGAAGGCGCGCCGCAAGATCGGCTACTTGCCGGAAACACCGCCGCTGTACCCAGAGATGACGGTACAGTCCTACCTGCGCTTCATCGCCAACCTGCGCGATGTGCCTGCGCGCGAGCAAAAACTGCGTGTCGGCGAATCTATCGACAAGCTCGGATTGCAAGGTCGCGAGAAGCAAATCATTCGCTCCCTCTCCAAGGGCTATAAGCAGCGTCTCGGACTCGCGCAAGCGATTCTACACCAACCGGATCTGCTAATTCTGGACGAGCCCACGTCTGGCCTCGATCCAAAGCAGATCATCGAGATCCGCCAGCTCATTCATGAGCTGGGCGAAAACCACACCGTGCTGCTGAGCACGCACATCTTGCCTGAAATTAACGCGATTTGTAACCGCGTTCTCATTATTAACCAAGGCCGCGTCGTCCTCGACGAGCGCCCAGAGCATCTCGGCCGCACGATGGGCGAGACGTTCGAGGTTTCGCTCGAGGTCAAGGGACCGCGCGAGCGGATCTTGACCGAGCTGCGCAGCCTGCCTTCCGTCGGCGAAGTGAAAGAAGTCGACGCGCCAGCAGTGGCCCCGGACGCACCGGCGGCGTCTGCTCTTGAATCCGCGGAGTCCGTTACAGACGAAGCTGCAGCGCCAACCGTCGTACCCGTCGAGTCCGTCAAGCTCCTCGTCACCTCCGCAGATCGCGCAGAAGACATCCGCGAAGCGTTATTCTTCCGCCTTGCGAATGCAGGCTTACCGATTCTCGAGATGAAGCGGGAAAGTCTTAGCCTAGAGGATATCTTCCTCAAGCTGACAACGGACGAGCCAGCGGACACGTCCAAAGAGGAGGTAGACACCGATGCGTAGAATTTGGGCCATTTGCTCCAAAGAGCTGCAGATGTATTTCTTCTCGCCAGTTGCGTATGTGGCGTTTGCCTTCTACGTACTGTTGTCGAGCTTCTTTTTCTACATTAATTTCGTGAATGGACAGCCGCCGATTGTGGATGCACGCTCCATTGTGGGCAACACCACCTTCATCTATTTGTTCATTATCCCGCTTTTAACGATGCGTCTGGTAGCGGATGAGTTCCGGCAAGGGACAGATGAGCTGCTCCTGACATCACCTACTGGCATTGGCGAGATTGTGTTGGGCAAATATTTGTCCGCCTTAATCGTCCAAGTTGGACTCGTGGCGATCAGCTTGGTATATCCGCTCATCATGTCCTCCTTCGGAACGCTGGATATGCCTGTCACGTGGTTGTCGTACCTCAGTATGTTCCTATTAGGCTGCGCGATGATGGCGATTGGTTTGTTTGCCTCCAGCTTATCGAACAACCAGATGGTTGCGGGGATCACAGGCTTCGTTATTTTGCTTTTGCTCTGGCTCCTAGATTGGGTGAGCAGCAGTATGACAGGGAAACTGAAGGATTACGTAGGTCAATTCTCATTGACCAGCCATTTAAACAACCTGCAAAAGGGCGTCTTCCATGGCGGCGATATCCTCTTTTACATCACATTAACAGCCGTGTTCCTGGTTCTTTGTATACAAGTCCTTGAAAGAAAGCGTTGGAGGTGAGCGGAATGAATAAGTGGATACGGGGAACTAATGCGACTGTTTTATCAATCGCCGTTATCGGCATTTTCATTATTCTGACAATCTTCCTGCACTCGCTTAAGGGCTTTCAGGTCGATTTGACGGAAAATAAAAATTTCACGCTCTCAGAGCAAACAACTGCTGCACTGAAAAATCTCAATCAAGATATTCATGTCATCGCCTTCACGAACAATGGGGATGGCAATGATTTTGTGACGCGTCAAGTCACAGATATGGTGGCGGAGTATAAAAAGCAAAGCGGTAAAATTACCTACGACGAGTACGATATGCTGAAACAGCCTTCGATGGCGAAGCAGTATGGCGTTGATCAAGGCGGCACGATTATTTTCGAGATGGGCGCCAAAAAGCAAACCATCAACTTCTATGAATTGTTCATGGGCCAACAAGATGGGTCTTACACGTTCTCAGGCGAAGAGAAGTTTACCCAAGCGATTCAGAGTCTGACGTCCACGGAGAAACATACCGTTTACTTGCTCTCCGGTCATCAAGAGTACCCAGCAACAGCGATGAGTATTTTCAAAAGCAGCCTAGTTGCTGCCAACTATAACGTGAAAGACCTGAATCTTTACGTAGAGGGTAAAATCCCGGATGATGCACAAATGCTCATGCTGCTCGGGCCGCAGAACGACCTGAACGACAAAGAAGCTGAACTCATTCAGGCGTATTTGAAGGGTAAAGGTAAGATCTACATCGCCCTAGGCTTCAATAAGGATATGGCTACGAAGTGGAAAAACATCGATGCCATCATGAAAACTTATGGTGTTCAGGATCAGCACGCGATCGCGATTGAAGCGAAGCAAACTTCCTTGTATGACCCGTTAACGATTATCCCGGAATACGGTTCTCATGAGATTACGAACAAATTATCCAGCAATAACTTGATTACGATGCTCTCCTTGGCTGTCAGCTTGAATGCCGATGAAAGTGCGCCGGATTACACCAAATCGCTGTTGTTGACCACAACGGACAAAGCTTACGGTGAAACGGACATCAACCTGTTGGCGCAGTCTAAAACAAAACAAGATGCGACAGATGTCAAAGGACCGCTTAACTTGGGTTATGCGATTTCCGACAAAGACAACAAGCCGAAGGCTGTTATTCTTGGGGGCTCTACGTTTGTATTAGATGAAGATATTCAGAATCAAGGGAATAAAGATTTCGCTCTGAACAGTATTGGTTGGCTGCAAGAACAGAAAGATCAAATTACGATCCGTCCGCGTCAAGGGGATGCCTTCCAACAGGCGATGATTACGCCTAGCCAAGCGAATACGATTTTCCTCATTACAATCGTGTTCTTACCGCTCTTGTTTCTTGTTATTGGTGGCTTGATCTGGTGGAGGAGGAGAAGAGGATGAAACGGTTTATTCCAACGATTCTGTTAGTCGTCATTTGCATCGGCGGTTTCTGGTATGCCTCGAGCAAAGACTTCTTTCAAGAGAAAACAGATGAACCGAAGTCCCTTCTAACGCTGAAGCAAGAAGATGTGCAAGGTCTTACGGTGAAAACAGAGGATCAAGAGATTGGGCTCAATCGCACAGCAAACGGATGGGATATGCAAAAGCCTGCGGCTGCGCCAATTAATTCGAATCTCGTCGGTTCTTGGTTAGATGGATTGGGTCTCGTCACATCGACCAAGCTTGTGGAAGAACATGCAGCCAATCTAGCTGAATATGGCTTAGATAAACCGGTTGGCACCTATGAAGTGACCTTGAAGGACGGCTCCAAAATGGGCTTGCTCGTTGGGACTGCCTTACCAATCGAAGGCTTCTCCTATGTTCAGGTTGAAGGGGCTCCTGCGGTGTATCAGGTTAGCGACCAATCGCTAACATCACTGAACAAAACGCCAGTCGACTTTGCGGATACAAGCCCGATCCAGTTAGAGAACGACAAGGTCCAAAGTGTCAAGTTGACATGGAAAGGCCAGGCGTGGGCGCTGTCCAAAACCGATAAAGATAAAGTCGCTGCGGATGCGAACTGGAAGCTAGGGGATAAAGAGATCAAGGGCGCGGATGCAAGTCCGTTGCTGGATGAACTGATCTTCCTGCACAGTAGCGAACTTCCGCAAGCGGCAGTTCAGAAGCCGACAATAGGTGGAGAGCTTAAATTGGAGATTGGAATGTCTGTAGACGGGAAAGACGTTACCGACATCTACGAAGGTAAGTTGAACGGAGATCAAGTTTGGCTAGCCAAGCAGGGTGGGCAGTGGGCCTACTCGCTGACAGTCGAGGAAATTCAGAAATTAGCAGATGCGTATGCGGGTAAACCTGCACAGCCTGCTTCCTAATAGAAAGCTGCTTCCTACAGTGATTTTGCTGTGGTGGAGCAGTTTTTTTTGGTTATCCGACATAAAACGGCATTTTTTGGGAAAAATAAAAGAGAGGAAAGGAGGTCACATGCACATGTACAGCACGCAAGAGAATCAAGCTATTTCTGGTAAAGAACTTTCGTATCTGTCGGATACATTCAAAAATGAAGAATTGTTAGCAAAGCTTTGTGTACAAGGCGCGGTGAACAGCCAAAGTCAGTCCTTGAAGCAAACCTTGTCTCACTTATCTCAGGAACGATTGCAAAATATGAGTATCCTGATCAATGCCCTGCAACAACAATCCGGAATGACCCACTAATTCGAACTTACAAGGAGGTGCAAGACGCATGTATCAGCAAAATTCGCAACAACAGCACCAACAGCAGCAAGTCGACCTAGAAGATCTGGACTTTGCCAACTTCGTCCTATCTGAATTGAAGCGCAGTGCGCGCGAATATACAACGGCAGCGTTGGAAGCTGCTAACCCCGGCATTCGACAGACCTTCGAAACCTTATTGCAAAAAACATTGGATGATCAAGCACTTGTTTTTCAAGAAATCCAGAAGCTTGGCGGTTATCAGATTCAACCAGCTGAGCAGCAGATGATTGGGCAAGAGCTTCAAAAGCAGAGTCAGACAGCGATACAAGTACAGGCCATCGTCCAACAGCATATAAGCAGAGCCGCTTCAGTGAGCCATAACCAGCAGGTTTCTGCACAGTCGACTCAGTCGCAGCAAGAGCCACAATCACAGCAACATCAATCGTACCAAACTCAGTCTCACCAGACAGAACAGCAGTACCAACAAAGGCAACCTTACAGTCAGCAACAGGGACAACAAAGTCAACAGCAGAATCAAGTTGCGGCCCTGCACCAAGCATCAACGCCAGCACCAACACCATCGTTCCAGCCTGTTAATTATGCCAACCAGTATCCCAATGCGGTATACAACAATCAACAAGGTCGAGGTCAAGGATATGCACCGAGTCAGACACAGCAGCAGTCCTCATCTTATAACCAAGCCCCAACACGGAGCTACCAAGATCAAAGTCATGATCAATCAAGCTATGGTCGTGGGTCTCAGGGGTATGCGGCTTCTTCCAACCTTACCAATGAGCATACAGGCATGACGGGGACAGGCAGACCTGCGCAAGCACGAATTGTTTCTCGTTCACAGCCAGGCATGCCGTCGTCGACTCCCGAAGGTAATAAATATAACTTCTAAATCAGTGTAATCACGCTTTAAATCGTTTCAAGACATCCTAGCCTTCGTTGGCAGGGTGTCTTTTTTATTGCTTACTTCGAAAACATTTCGAATCAATTTGTCCCACTATTTTTCTAATTCAGGAATGAGCACGGCTTGGCACACATATATAAGGAACATAGGATGTCCAAACTTAGGGAAAAGGGAGCTTGAGCTGATGAAAAAAACATGGGTATATGGTGCGGCTACTTTAGTGGTATTGGGAGCATTAACAACGGCGTGCGGTTCCAAAGATGAGGTCATCCCATCCGTAGCAACAGGAACGAAGGATGCGGGAACAACGACAACGGCTCAGGTGAAGACGACGGAGACAGGAACGGGAACGAAAGCAGTTACGACGGGTGCAAAGCCAGTCATCGACGCCAGCTACAAGGTAGATGGGAAGAATGTCGTAATTACGTACGAAACGCCGAACTTCAAATTATCCCAAGATGATATGGATAAAGCTAATGCACAGGGCGTTGGGCATCTCCACCTGTATGTGGACGGCAAGCAGAAAGCGATGATCGGTAAGACGGGTCCATTAACCCTCACGAATTTGACATCAGGTGCACATGAAATTAAACTCGAGCTACAGCAAAATGATCACAAAGAACTCAATGTTGAGAAAATTCTCAACATCGTCGTGAAATAACGAACATTTGTGCGCATTATGGCGCAAATGAAGCATCCATGAAGATCGGATACGTTCAGTTGCATATTACTCAAAAAGACGGGCGATTAGCCCGTCTTTTGTCATTTGACAGCCATGTATACGTAGCATAGACTGTTGATAGTATGGCAGAACTGCCGCCTAATCGGAGGGAAACAATTGATCGTCGATATACGCAAGTGGAAGCATGTATTTAAGCTCGACCCAGACCGAGACATCTCAGATGAGGCGCTGGATCGGCTCTGTTTATCTGGCACAGATGCGATTCTCGTAGGCGGATCTTCAGGGGTCACGTTCGATAACACGGTGGATCTGCTATCGCGAATACGCCAATATGAAGTATCAGTTGCCTTGGAGATTTCCAATCAGGAAGCGATCGTGCCGGGGTTTGATCTTTTTTTGATTCCTGTGGTGCTAAACGCGAATGATCCGAAATGGATCGTGGGACAGCATCATGAGGCGCTGAAGGAATACGGCGCATTACTTAATTGGGATGAGATCGTAGCGGAAGGCTACATTATATTGAACAAAGATGCGACAGCAGCTCAGCTGACGTCAGCACGAACTGACTTGGATGCCAAGGACGTAGCAGCTTATGCGCGTATGGCGGACAAGCTTTTTCACATGTCGATCGTGTATTTGGAGTACAGCGGCACTTTTGGTGATATGGAGCTCGTCCGTCGGACGCGGCAGGTGCTGGAGAATGCCCGTTTATTGTATGGCGGCGGGATCGATTCCCTAGAGAAAGCGCAACAAGCAGCAGAAGCGGCAGACACCATTGTGGTAGGCAACATTATATATAGTGACTTGGAGCAGGCGCTGCAGACCGTGAATGTGAACTTTGATAGAAATGGAAGGTAACCCTAACGTGAATGAAACAGTTAATATTTTAGAAGCGATCAAAAAGTTGAACCCTCAGCAGCGCAAAGCTGTAGAAGCCGTAGACGGCCCTCTATTAATTATGGCTGGAGCGGGAAGCGGAAAGACGCGTGTGCTTACGCATCGGATTGCTTACCTCATTGGTACGCGCAAAGCGGCACCGTGGAACATTTTGGCCCTGACCTTTACGAACAAAGCAGCACGTGAGATGCAAGATCGTGTAAGCAAGCTGGTTGGCGGTAGTGGAAGTGACATCTGGGTATCCACGTTTCACTCCATGTGTGTGCGCATGCTGCGTAGAGATATTTCCCGGGTCGGCTTTAGCTCGAACTTTACCATTCTAGATTCAGGTGACCAACTGTCTGTCATCAAAACCTGCTGCAAAGAGCTCAACATTGATACGAAGAAATTTGAACCGAAAACCTTTCAAGCGGCGATCTCTACAGCCAAAAACGAACTTATCTCTCCTAAACAATTTGAAGAAAAAATCGGTGACTACTTCGATGGTTTGACCTCGAAAATTTATACACTTTATCAGAAGAAGCTAAGAGCCAATAACTCTTTGGATTTCGATGATTTGATTATGGCAACGATTCATTTGTTTAAAGAAGTGCCAGAGGTTCTGGAATTTTATCAAAACAAATTTCAATATATTCATGTCGATGAGTATCAGGATACGAACAGAGCGCAGTATATGCTGTGCCAGATGATTGCGGAGAAGCATAAACGCATTTGCGTCGTAGGGGACAGTGATCAGTCCATCTATCGTTGGCGCGGAGCGGATATTAGCAACATTCTCAATTTTGAACAAGATTACCCGAATGCAACAGCCATTCTTTTGGAGCAGAATTATCGCTCGACCTCGAATATTTTGCAGGCAGCGAATAAAGTCATTGCTAACAACACGGGCCGTAAGCCGAAGAATCTGTGGACGGATAAAGAAGGCGGCGTCGCGATCAAGCTGTATCAAGCCGATTCCGAGTATGAAGAAGGCTACTTCGTCACGAATGAAATCAATAAGAATAAGGCCAATGGCAAAAGATTCGGCGATCACGCTATCCTATACCGGACGAACGCGCAGTCACGGGTTATCGAGGAAATTCTGATTAAATCGGATATCGCCTACACCATCGTCGGCGGGGTTAAGTTCTATGATCGAAAAGAGATTAAAGATATTTTGGGATACCTCCGTCTGATCTCCAACCCGAATGATGATATCTCCTTGAATCGGATTGTTAACGTGCCGAAGCGGGGGATCGGGGACACCACGATGGACAAAGTAGCGGATATGGCAGCCCGCAGAGGTCTTTCCCTGTTCGCCATGCTAGAGGAAGTGGATTCACTCGAAATCAATACGAAGGCGAAGCATGCACTCGCGGACTTCCGCGAAATGGTTGATAACCTCAATCGTATGGTGGACTACCTGTCCGTAACTGAGCTTACGGAGAAAATCCTTGAGATGTCACAGTACCGTGTAGAAATGCAGCGCGAGAACACGATTGAGTCCAAGGCTCGTCTCGAAAATATTGAAGAGTTCCTGTCCGTGACCATGGACTTCGAGAAGCGCAATGAGGATAAATCCCTCATTTCCTTCCTTACAGATCTCGCGTTGATCGCGGATATCGACACCTTAGATAAAGAAAAACCCGAAGAAGAGCAAGACGCGGTTGTCCTCATGACCATGCACAGCGCCAAAGGGCTAGAGTTCCCGGTTGTGTTCATCATCGGGATGGAAGAAGGCGTCTTCCCGCACAGCCGTGCGTTCGCCGATAATGAGGAGCTCGAAGAGGAGCGCCGTTTGGCCTATGTTGGCATCACGCGCGCCGAACAAGAGCTGTTTCTTACGTGCGCGCGCATGCGCACGCTCTTCGGCCGCACCGCCGCGAACGCGCCGTCGAGATTCCTCCAGGAGATTCCGAAGGAACTCCTGGAGAGCGTCTCGGCTGGCGGCTCCAGCGGCGGCTTCTCTCGAGGCGGCCGTTCCGGCGGCACCTCGTCCTGGGGCAGCAGCGGCAGCGCCGCTGCATCGAGCCGTGGTACGACCACCGGCTCGTCTACCTGGGGCACACCGTCCTCCTTCGGGGGACGGCCTAGCACTACCGCAGGCGCGGCTGCGCCAAGCCCTGCGGCCGCGTCCCGACCGGCTGCGTTCCGGGCTCCGCAGCCTGCCGCAGGCGGCGCGGTGCCGGACTACAAAGCCAGCGACCGCGTGTCGCATGGCAAGTGGGGCGTCGGCACCGTCGTGTCCGTGAAGGGCTCGGGTGATGACACCGAGCTACAAATTGCTTTCCCGGCGCCTGTTGGCTTGAAGCGCCTGCTTGCGAAGTTCGCTCCAATCACGAAAGTGTAGGAGCGGGTTGTTAACAATCCCAATGAGAGAGGAAGAGCCCGCCATGACCGACCAACTCGCGGCAATGAAAACCCTCATCCAAGAAATCAACAAGCACAACCACAGCTACTATACGCTGGATCAACCCACGATTACGGATGCCGAGTGGGATGTTCTTTATGATAAATTGTCCAAGCTAGAGCAGGAGACAGGGGTTATCCTGCCTGCTTCCCCTACTGGGCGGGTAGGTGGAGAACTGCTCAAAGGCTTTGAGTCACACCGCCATTTAGCTCGTCTATGGAGTCTGGATAAAGCCCAGAATGCCGAAGATTTGGCGGCTTGGCATACACGCGTTCTCAAGCTGATTGCCGAATACAATAGCAAGAATCCAGAAACGCCTCTGCCAGACCCGTCTTACGTGGTAGAGCTGAAGTTTGATGGGCTTACCCTGAACCTTACATATGAGCAAGGTCAGTTGGTTCAAGCCTCCACGCGTGGAAACGGGACCGTTGGCGAAGGTATTTTGGCCCAAGTCAAAACGATTAAATCCATCCCGCTGGAGATTCCATATGATCAAGGGACGATTGAAGTGCAAGGAGAGGGCGTCATGTTCCTGTCTGTCCTTGAAGCTTACAATCAGACGGCCGCAGAGCCGCTCAAAAACGCGCGAAATGCCGCAGCAGGTGCTTTGCGTAATCAGAACCCCAAACTAACCGCTGAGCGCAAGCTGAACGCTTTCTTCTATAACGTGGGCTATAGCAGTGACCTCCAATTTGAAAATCACGCCGATATGGTTCAGTTTCTGCGCGACAATCTGTTCAAAGTGAGTAACCGTACGCGATATTTCTCCACGATTGAAGAAGTCAGCAAAGAGCTGGAACGCATCGCGGAAGAGCGGTCCAGCTTCGATTTCCTCATTGACGGAAGCGTCGTGAAGCTGACGGATATGCGAACCAGGGAAGTATTCGGCTATACGGAGAAATTCCCGCGTTGGGCGATTGCTTATAAGTTCGAAGCGGAAGAAGCGATGACGACGCTGCAAAGTGTTTCTTGGGAAGTCGGCCGTACTGGCAAAATAACACCATTAGCCCGCGTAGAAGCCGTTGATCTCGCCGGCGTAACGGTTCAGAACTGTACGCTCAACAACATCGGGGACATTGAGCGCAAAAATCTCAAACACGCCTTAGGCTCTCTAGTCTACATCCGCCGCTCCAACGACGTCATTCCTGAGATTCTCGGTAAGGTCACCGAGGAGAATGACGGCGAGGAGATCGTCGCACCGACGCATTGTCCGTCCTGTGGCAGCGAGCTAGAGATGCGCGGCGCGCATCTCTTCTGTCTCAACCGTCTCGGCTGCAGTCCGCAGCTCGTGGGCCGGATGGCGCATTTTGCTTCGCGCGATGCGATGGACATTGAATTTTTCAGCGAGATGACCGCTTCACAACTGCATCAAGAGCTGGATGTCCGCGATCCTGCGGATCTGTACACCTTGCAGTTCGACGATCTCGTGAAGCTCGATCGCTTTGGCGAGAAGAAGGCGCGCAACCTACTCGGCGCCCTCGATAAGAGCAAAACCCGTGATCTCGCGTCCTTCCTGAATGCCCTAGGCATACCGAACTCGGGCAAGACCACGACCAAAGTGCTCGCAGACCACTATCGCAGTCTCACACGCATCATGGAAGCCACAACCGAAGAGCTCATCACGCTGCCAGATGTGGGCGGCATTGTCGCCGAAAGCATTCATTCCTTCTTCCGCGACCCCGTGATGGTGTCCAGCATTGAGCGCATGCTTGCTGCAGGCGTGAATCCTGTTGCTGAAGAAGCGCCAGTGATCGTGGCTAGCGAAGATAACCCGTTCTTCGGCAAAACGATCGTCCTGACAGGAACGCTTTCCTCGATGGGGCGGGACGAATGTGCCAAGAAGCTCGAAGCTAGAGGAGCTAAGATCACCGGCAGTGTGTCCAAAAAGACCGACATCGTGATCGCCGGCGAAAGCGCAGGCAGTAAGCTAACGAAAGCGCAAGAACTTGGTATTCGTATCATTGAAGATGAGCAGGAGCTTTTACAATTGCTAGGTGAAGCTTAATCTATATAGAAGAGAGGTGACAGCGCCATGCCCAAAACCCTGCATATCGTAAACGGAGACTCATTCGGCGATAAGCTGCGCGCATCTGGAATCGATGGTGAGATTTTGGTGTGGCGCGAGTCGCTCTATGAGGGACCTATCGGCATGCAAATGTCGGATAGCGTCCTTTTATCTATGCGAGCTTCCTATATGAATCACCGGTACGACATTCCCGAAGATACCTTCAAGTCTCAAACTTTGCAGCAGGAATCAACGCTTGACAAGGTATCCGATGTGGTCCTGTGGTTTGAGCATGATCTTTACGACCAACTCATGCTCTGCTATCTGCTTTTTAGACTTCTGGGTCGATCTCATCGGGCATCATTAGTGAGCATGGATCAATTCCCAGGTGTGACACCTTTTTATGGCTTTGGACAGTTAACCGTCGATCAAATCCGCACGTTGCATCACACGGGGATCCCTATCCATGAAGACCAGTATCATCTAGCTCACAAAGTGTGGACGGCCTATTCGGCGTCTGAGCCCTTGCCTATGGCTGCTCTATTAGAAGAAGATCTATCCGTTCTGCCTTTTCTTAAAAAGGCCTTAGCGGCCCATACAGCTCGCTATCCTTCTATGCAAAATGGCTTGACCGCCATTCAGCAGCTGACGCTTGAGCTGTTAGTGGACGACGAGGTATCCATTCTGTCCTTATTTCAAAAGATCTCTGAGCAAACCAGCCATTATGGCTTAGGTGATTTGCAGTTCTGGGGCATCCTGGATGGACTTTGGCATTGTAATAAGCCATTAATCCAAGTGCTTGGTGGAGATAAGCTCCCGAAGTTCGGTGAAGCGTGGCCGCCACAATTTGAAAAATATAGAGTAAAGATAACAGAAATGGGTAAACATATTCTTACTTGTAACCAGGACCATATCATTCTGAACGGGATCGATGAATGGATCGGTGGCGTTCATTTGCTTGGAAAGAAAGGTGTATGGCGCCGAAATGCAGTAACAACAGGCTTTTACGAGCTGTAAGATAATGGATGTAAAAAGTCGCTTGCATTTCGTATTGAAACCTGATAATATATGTTCTTGTCACCGCAAGAGCGATACATTAACGCTTTAAACGGTAACGCAATAAAGCTCTTTGAAAACTGAACAAATGAATGAAGCATATCAGCAAATTCAGTCACGTAAGTGACTACAATTGAGATTGCAAAATCTCGCTAGCAAGTCAATGAGCATTTCAGCTTTTCTATTATGGAGAGTTTGATCCTGGCTCAGGACGAACGCTGGCGGCGTGCCTAATACATGCAAGTCGAGCGGGTTTATCCTTCGGGGTAAGCTAGCGGCGGACGGGTGAGTA
>NZ_JCAUAQ010000040.1:0-30776 GCF_059692035.1 Paenibacillus sp. J22P143 | reverse complement strand
ATGTTATTTTTTTGTGAGAGGATGTCTCCGGTGAACCTGCGCCAACAGGTACACGTTTTATGGAGGCGTCCTTTTCCTTTACTGTGATACGGTCATTATATTCGTCAATCCCTGGACAGGCAATTCCGTCAGCTTTTGGGCATTATGATTCAGCGGCAACACTATTATGAAACTCAGCACGAACAGTAAAAACATGAAAGTAAATCCTACTAGATAAATAGGTATCTAAGGAATACCAAGTCGGCAGTACTTTCTCAGAGTTTTAAAGTATTCTAAAAATCGTTCGCCGTTAGTTCACTGACAACCTATTTATAATGGATGGATAACGACTTTCCATCCATTCCCTGAAGAATTTCCCATCAAGAAATTCACTATTCTCAAGCCTAATTACTTCATTTTTGATAAATCCGTTCTTCTATAATTCTCAGTTTTGCTACTAACCAATTTACTGTTGTAGCCGCATCATAATGGTATGCTTCGTCAAATGATTCGATGAGTTCATTACATAGTACGTCGGTAACTCTAAGATAATCATCCAGCTTTTTATTGTATTCTTTAGCAGTATCTATATGTCGGATTGGGAAAATGGGCTCGTTTAATAAATCACCTCAATACTTGGAATATAAATGATTGTAGCATGAAAAAACTTACATAAGTTTGTTTCATTTACGAGGAGGTTACTCAACTATTCTGCCAGTTACTTGAATGAATAAAAAAAGGAGCTGCTGTAAGGTAAGCTCCTTCACTCTATCGTTCACCGATAGTTGAATGATCAGCGACTACGTTTACTAAAGTCATCCCAATAACTTTTGCAAATAGTTCTTAAATCTTCAAGTGAAATCTGATTATGTTCAGGGTCGTAAATGTAAATTTCACTTGCCTTAACATGTAGAAATCCGAAGGATTGCCCATTACCGATGCTGCAAAACACCTTTACTTTATCCTCACTAATATCTGCCTTCAAAATACAACTCAGCAGGATAGATAAGTTTTACGTTAATGCCTTTGAAATGGGGCTTAATTCGTTCAGCAAGATACATTATATCGACGGTAAATTCAATTCCATCAACGGTATCCCTGATGTCTTCTACACTACCATCGTGAAAAATACTGAAAAGCAATTCTTGATTTTCTAAGTTCAAATGCATTCCCTCCAGTCTACTTTAGATAAGTGTCGTAGAAGACAAGAACACTTAGGATAATAAAAATAACTCCCATAACTCTGTTCAAGATAATACCAAGCAAAGTCGGCTCTTCAGAACCAAATTCTATTCTTCCATTTTTAATTCGCAGCAAATACCGCGATAATATTATGGGGATCTTAGGAAAAATAATGTTAAGTAATCCCATTAATACTAAGATGATTATCGCTACCAAAATCATTTCCTCTTTGCTCGAAGGCCTATTCCATAACTATTCTGCCGGATAGTTTAATGAGGCTACCATCGCGGTAGCCTCATCTTGTAGTTAATTGAACATAGGTTACCTGTTAGCTCAACGATATCCCGAACACCCTTGGCGAAATGCCGAGCGCGCGGTGCAAATCCTATTTCGGACTTCTTCGGTTTCTGGAAAAGACCACGAGCGCGGCGATTACCATCGCACCGAAACCCATGGTTTTGGCTGACTCGGATTCCATTCCCAGCAACATGCAAAGATTGGTAACCAAGCTTTTCGTTAGGAGTGCAACCACAATCAGCATGATCGGACGAATAATATTGTACTTTTTCATATGTGCCACCCTTTCTTATGTGTCTGCTAATTTAATTCTTTGCTTCCATTATTTAGCTTGTACATTTCCATTTGACCCTTTATTAAACAAACCTGCCCATTTCTATTATAAACAAAAGAGGAGTTGCCGCGAAGCAAGCCCCTCAACTATCGTTATCCGTTAGCTTAACAAGTCGATTATTTATTTCTAAGTCGGTCGAATGCATCTTGAAACTGTTGTCCAAATTTGGTCGGTTTATCCATTTCA
The DNA here is from genome assembly GCF_059692035.1 of Paenibacillus sp. J22P143. Lineage (NCBI taxonomy): Bacteria > Bacillati > Bacillota > Bacilli > Caryophanales > Paenibacillaceae > Paenibacillus > Paenibacillus sp. J22P143. The sequence goes on along the minus strand of NZ_JCAUAQ010000040.1, from coordinate 28,798 downwards.
GCATGAGACCAGTAGAACATCATCACATTTTTGGCTTCATAGATACGCGGAATAACCATATTATATGCTTCTTTTTGTTCATTAAAGTCATCCAATCCTTGTTTACGCTCGTTCTCTGACTCGAAAACATAAATAGAAATTTGCTCTAATTTAGCTGGGTCTGTGTCTTCGGTAGGTCTGCCTACTCGAATTCTATTCGGTTCTACCTTGTTCAAAATCCAATCTTTTTCAGGCGATGCTATTGGCATTAATTCAATCCCTTCAGCCTGAATAGCTTTCGTCACATCTTCTAAAATTAACGAAACGGCTACTTGTTGATGCGCCTGGTTGCTTTCTTTAGGTGTTTTATTTGCTCCAAAGCATCCTGTCATAATAAAGCACATTGATATCAGTGTTAAGATAATTTTCTTCATCACATACCCTCCTATTTATCAGTATTGACGTCTCATGGTGTAGGTATGTTGCAATTGATGGTTACATTGCGCTAAACTGCCCTTTAGTTCAACGGACAACGGCAGCTGGTCGTGTGCCGGCTGCCGTCTTGTTGTAATTGAGCTATAGTTTCTCGTTAGCATAACGATGTATTGAATATCAGTCCTTAGAATTGTAATCATCGAGGTCTTTAGCGTCTTCAAAAAACTCCATAAAGTTTTTTATTACGGATTGATCTTTACTAATCAAAAGAGTGAGTCCTGAATCCCAACAAACAATTTCAACTTCTGCTTTGGAATGTTGGACAGTGACACCTGGTTTCCATAATTCTGGAGTTTCCGCAATCGGTAAAACACTCAAGTTCTGTATATCGATCACTTCCGTATTTTTAAAACCAGAAAGTACTCCCCAAATAAATTGAATTTTATATTTAGTAATTAAATTGGTAAGTTGCTCCCCAGTAAGCCAGTATACGTTATTCCTATTCCATAAGACTTTGTGAATTTTACATTGATCACAATAATTAAGAAAATCATCTGGTATCCAGTTCAAGTCTAAATCTGTTAATAACCAATTATACTCATATTGTCGATTTTGAATCGCCTCAAATATTGGTCCAAGATATGTATAAAATTGAATCTGTTTAGAGTCTTTTAAAATTGCATTCACAACAATCACCCCATATGAAAATCAGAATATTTCTTTATTATTCGTGAAGTTATTAAGCAATCCTACCCTCAACTATAGTGTCCCGTTAGTAGAGCCGCACCTATTCCGTAATGTACGCTTTATCGAGAAGTTGTCTTAGTTCCTGTATTTTTGTTGACTTAAGAACTAATTTTTCCGTGTTGAAAACAAGTATGGTCGGAAAATCTTCTATGCTGAAAGCTTTCTTTACTTCTGGCGTATGCATCACGCTTAAATTCCCTACTTTCTCTACATAATTTCGGAGTAAGGCGTTTATCTCTTTCATAAAATCTGTATCGCCCATCTGTTCACCATTTGAATCAACAATATAAATTTGATATTCACCCTGATTCTTCGATTTTAATCTAGAGGTTAGTTCTTCATTAGACGAGGTACAACCTGTAGTAAATAATATTAGCAAGATGATGATTGAAATTGAAATTGATTTCATATGAGACCCCCTCCACAAATATGAAATATTCAAAAGGCTAGCAGTCATGATTTAGACGCGTGAAAATAGACTTTAGTTTCGTCATACTGCCCGTTAATTGAATGAATAAAAAGAGAAGCAGCCACGAAGCATGCTCCTCAACTATAGTTACTCATTAGCTTAATGGTTTGTTGCAATCCGACGGGCAGACCAAAGCGCCTTTAAGCTCCGCCGTGTGAATATGGTGTTATGTGAAGGTCTTGCTTCCCTGATTTGATGCACTCACACAGTTAATTAATAAATAAATCGTTAAATACACGGTTCCAATAAATAAGCCAAATAATAAGCAAAAGAAAAACGAATTACTTGTTAAACTTCCTTCTATGATTCCAGTTACTTTACTCCAATCAGTTATTGCTTCCCAGCTATTTAATCGATATTCTCTTCCTAACAAAATTCCATACCCACCTGCAACTGAAGCTATAATAACAAAACACCAAGATATTATCTTGTTATATAAACTCATTATTATGTATTGAATTTGATATATTGAGATTGCCCCAAGTAACAAGCTAGTCCAAGAAAATAAATTTATTACTATAAAATCAATCCAATAAGCAAAACTAATATTTCCATTATTTGCATACAAATCCTTCAATACAGTTAAATGAATGAGATCAGTTATAACGTACGGGGAATTCGGAAAGAAAAGTAACCATAGCATCCCAAATAAAACGAGAAAAATAGACTTCACTTTACTACGCTTGTAAATAAGATACATCAAATTAGACAGAACAAGTGGAATCCAAGCCAAAAATAAGTTCCAGTTCAAGAAATCAAAATAGGATTTATTTCTACAAGTAATATAAATAACAACGTTTACTAAAGATAGAGTTACTAGAAAAATATATAGGTTTTTATGGTTTAGATCCTTCAATGAGAACCTCCGTCAACAATTAATGATTTCAACACTTTCTCAAACTGGCGAGAATGCGCAGAAAATTTACACCATTTTACTATTTTACCACAAAATTATCTTTTCTCGTTAACTTAACGTCCCGTACCTTCCAAATCTTAATCATATAAGTACATCAAGAAGTAGAAATATTTATCCTCGACTTGAAAAATGAACTCTGACTGAAAAATCCCATAATTCTCTCTGCTATTTGCCTTCCATACCTGATAATGTGATGAACATATAAATTGCTCAATTAATCGGTTTAGTTTATTGATAGTTTTTTCATCGATATCAAAATAGTCAGAGAAGCTTTTATGGATGGAAGCTTTATTGTTTCAAGCTCCTGAAGATATCCTTTTATTTCGCCGAAGTTGAGAATGCTCATTATTACCCGCCTTCCATGTCCGTTTGGGACTTCCAATAAAGAATTTGCCTTGTTGAGCTATCGTTCCCAGATAAGCTTAATCACTAAGTACTTTAGCTTGTTACTCGCACAACTTATATCCTGTAACATAATTGCCCCATTTAGATAAATTCTTCTGCCAACAATTAAGTCCATTATATTCCCCTACATATATTACTTCGTTATTATTAATTAAAATTTGCAGATCATTATCTTGATCCCATGCACATTTGCAGTAAAGGTTAAGTGCAGTAGTATCCCAATTATCTGGACTATCAATCTGTAGAGTGAGCGGATCAATAAAACTCAAAATCTCTCTCGGCGAAGAAATATTGTACAGTCCTTTGGAATACTTAGCATCAGGTACATAACTCATATAATCTTGACAAAAAGTTGTTGAATAGAAACAGAGATCTGCAATAGTTTTTTCACTTAACGAATTGAGATTTTCTGAACAACGATTTACATAATCTAATGGAATGGAATCGGAAAATCCTAACTCGATATATTTGTTAAATAGCGAAAATAACACTTCACCGTTGAATCCATTTTCATCTTTTTTAACGTTTTGAATAAGTTCCATCTAAACTTCCCCTCAAATATTTGATGTTTTATGCTAATGTTTCTGGACAATAAATTTACTTAACTGCTGTTAGTTGAGCTGGCTGCCGATGGTTCGGCGGCCTGTTCATCATGATGCAATTTCTTCAGTTATTTCTGCTTCATACAGGATAATTTAACTCATCAGCTATTCTAAACCACGGTTTTAATGCGAACTTTGCTTCTCCTGTTGCCGAATCAAGGATCCTTAATACTACCTTTGTTTGTTTTCCTTCGTCGCCAACTAACATCCAAAGACTTGAATTAAATAATTCCTGGTCATTAAGTCGATATCCATTTCCATCAAGATACCAACCATCATTTTTATCTTCTAACTCCATAAGTTTCCCTTTGATATTATTATTCCAGTCAGTAAATTTTCCCTCAAGGTAGTATTCATCACATTCACCTATAAATTCAAACTCAAGACAATCAGAATAACTTATTTTGTATTTTTCCAATAATTATTCCCCCGTAACGTTTATCAATCTAGCTCAGGACTGATTGGATATTATAACTTTATCAAAAAGAAACAGCTACCACCACGCAAATCTGCCCTTAGCTTAATGGCCATGTGAATAATCCATTACAAATCCAAGCTTTAATATCATCGCAATTATGCGCATATGTTTGTGTCGCAAAACGATTATGCACCTATGTTTGTGTCGTGACCTCGCGACACAAACATAGGTACTTTGAATTAAAAAACCCCCTATTTCCGGGGGATCTAAAAGCACGAGTTGGATTTAAAGGATCTCCTCATAAACTGAGGCACACATGTGCGACTGTGCTCTACAACGAAGGAAAAGACGCCGATTTATTGGCCATCGCAGAACTATTGGGTCATAAAGGTCCAAACACTACTAACATATATACTACGGTTAATAAAGAAAAAAATGAGAGCAATTATCGCACTCATCGGTGCGATCGTTTCGATCGCCACCGCTATCATCAAGATGCTCAGTTGAACATAAGAAGCACCCTTCGGGGTGCTTTTCGTATTTTATTTGGTTACTTAATTTTGCGTCCATTACTTATATTTATGAGTAAATCCTTTACTTATGGTCAGCCTCTACTCCCCATAAGTTTGGATCTCACCTCAATCTTTTTTAGGTCAAAACCGTTTGCTCTCTGATTTGTTCCACAAGAAAAAAACCGCTAATGGGAAAATTCCATAGCGGTTATCGTTATTCGTTAGATGGGTACTTATCCCGTTTCTGATAATATTGATTTAGCAGTAAATCGAGCTCTTGCGAACTCTTTAAGACCATACTGGATGACAATCCATAGCATGCGGTCGCTTGATACATTTCATCTCGTTTGCACTCGATTACCTGTTGAATTTGAGCCAATTCATTCACGCACACTGTTCCAAATCCCTCATTTTAAGTTTAGTGCTATTATTATACTTTACTCAGATCATAAAAAATTATATTTTATTGCACAGAAATGTTGTTATCTTGCACAATTTTCCATTATTAACCTGTTTGGATATCTCTCGCTGCCTGCTCCACTTGGATGGCTCCAAAACAAAGTTTACGCGCCATCAAGCCGAATCCGTGATTCTGGACGGCGAAATGATCGCCTTTGGCGAAGACGGAAAACCCGTCTTTGAACGTGTCATGAGCCGTTTTCAATCGTCTCGCGGTGCGATATAATCTTCCCTGTTCACCCAGTAGTTCCGTCCGTTGCTTACGACCATGCAAACACTTTTTGAAGCTCAGGTGAACACATCTTCATCAAATTCCCTCCATATTTAATAATAAATTTAGCACAAAGGAACCCCCACGCGCCTCAGACGCATGGGGGTTCAATGTTCCTCATTGGACTACCGAAAAACTTTCCTCGAGCAGCCGCTTTATCTTCTCAATGTTGGCATGTTTTAGAGCCACGGATGCAGAATTTCCGAAGTTCTTGGTATTTAACAAAGCCTTAAGCGCTACGATCATCTGCAGGTTCTGAAATTCATGACCGTTCTAACCTGGCAGATATTCAAATGTTTCTGCAGTAAATAATTTGCTTCCCACCTTTGAATGCGTGTTCCATCCGCGATCATTGTAAAGCCTCCGTGAAAATACGGTTAGATCCCTTGCGTTTCTTTGCCCTGGATCTTCGCCATCATCTTTAACTTTTAAGAGTAACTCTATTTCTTTATCGGTTATTCCTGTGATTTTGATTTCACGTTCAAATTTATAGTAATCGCCAAATTCACGGTCGGCAAATTTCAAATACATGTTCGTATTCCACGTCCATACAGATTGAAGGAAGTATGGCGTTTTATTCGTGTATTCGGAAGATCATTTCTTATTTCCTTTTCCTGCCAGTTACTTCAATGGAAAAGGCAGCCGATCGTATACCAGCTGCCGACCCATGTCATGATTGAACTATCTTTCCCAGTTAGGTTCCATTGCTTTATTAAAAGTAGAAGTCAACCCAAATTGTGTATCCGCCTTTATTCCAATATACAGATTATGTACATAAAGTAATATTGGAGTTTAATAAAAAGCGCACTATAAGCTGAGGGAGGAAATTATGCTATGGCTGTAAATCCAAGATTCCCCGGATGCCCGCTTCCACAAAACATATTATTACGCACAAGACTTCAACAGTTTATTGGGCGAAATGTTTTTGTAGTTGCAAGAACGCCTGGTACGAATCACGGCAACGGAATAATCCTAAGGGTTGGGGATGATTTTGTTACTATTGACTTTAAAAGAGCATTAGAGCCAGGTGTGAAAACAATAAAGTTTTCTGAGTTAATCCAGCTTAATGTTGGGGGATTGACACGCGTACCTCAAAATTTAACACCAATTGAAAAATTAACAGGTCCTCGCTTCCCGTTTGGATATGTATTTGGCGAAGAATTCGAGTTATTTCTGGTGCGCATGGGGAAGGATTATGCTGAGTTAATTGTTCACGATACGTTTGCAAGTGTAATTAATCGAGTGATAATAACTCGCCACTCCATTAGAAGCCTGATATGTGAAGAACACGAAGAGTAGGATTACCGCTCACTGAAGATAGTTTGTACATTGTCAAAAAGGATTAAACGCTTTACAAAAGTAGTAAATATAGAAGGCTCTTTTCGAACATATATTGCTCAAATTAAGTGCGTTTTTTATGAAACAAAACCCACCAATTATTGGCGGGTTTTATTGTGCTTTTTAACTATCGTTCTTCGTAACAAAGGCGCTTGCCATCACTGTTGTACCTGCTCCTTGAATGACACGAAGTGAACCTTGTACCGCACGGTCTGTCGAACCAGAGAACTTCCTGCATGTTAGTTTAATCTAGGCATAATTCCGAAATTCACAAATTGTACTACTTATTTCTGAAAAATAGCCCAACCGAGTCATTCTTAAATCCTCGTTGTTCGCGATATAGTAGTCAGAGGGACAACCAACAGGTAGAGGAGATAAAGATGATGAATGAAACAACATTAACAAATACTAATGAACAAGCTAAAGAAAAAGGTCAAAAGCTATATCGCAGCGTCTGGCGTTGGCATTTTTATGCAGGATTGATTTTTGCCCCCTTCATGATCCTACTTGCAATTACAGGCGCTCTTTACCTATTCAAGCCGCAGATTGAATCCGTCCTTTACCAATCGTACTACACGGTACAATCCTCCGGTACGAAGCAAACGCCTAATGAGCAACTGAAAGTTGTTCAACAATCGTACCCTGAAAGTACCGTTTCAAAGTTCAAGCCAGGTGATAAAGACACGCGTTCCAGCGAGTTTACGGTTTCTGGAAAAGAAGGAAATACGATTGTTTTCGTGGACCCCTACAAAGGCACGATTTTAGGTTCCTTGAACGAAAGCGGTAAATTGATGACCGTTATTAAAAGCCTCCACGGAGGCATGATGGCAGGTACCATAGGAAATCGAATCATTGAATTAACGGCTTGCTGGGCCATAATTTTAATCATAACGGGCGTATATCTGTGGTGGCCTCGCAATAAAAAATCATTGCTCGGAACTTTGGTGCCGCGTTTGAACCAAGGAAAACGAATCTTTTGGCGTGATATCCATGCGGTGACGGCTGTGTGGCTTTCCTTGGCAATGGTCGTCCTTATTTTCACAGGATTACCATGGTCCGGCGTTTGGGGAGATGGGCTGAATACATTCGCAACGGCAACGAACACGAACTCCCCACCTTCTTTATTCGGGGTTAAGCCTAAATCGACCGTCCCGACCAAAGATGTGGCCACGGAGGTCCCATGGGCAGCAGAACTGATGCCTGTGCCTAATTCAGCGAAAGCGGTTGAAGGCCTAAAGGGCCAGTCGCTGGACCAAATCGTTCGTATCGCTGAAGATCGTAAACTTGCTGATGGCTATGCCATTACCCTTCCCAAAGGGGAAACGGGTGTATATACAATAGCCGCAACACCAAAAAAACCTCAAAATCAGGCCACCATGCACATAGATCGTTATAGCGGCAAGGTGCTGGCCGACCTAAATTTCCAGGATTACGGTATCACCGCCAAAATCATATCCATAGGAATCGCTCTTCATGAAGGTCGTTACTTTGGGCTCATGAACCAAATCATCGGACTAATCTCCTGTCTTGGCATTATCATGGTGTCTCTCAGCGGGCTCATCTTGTGGTGGCGTAGACGACCTGCTGGCAAACTTGGAGCACCGACTCGCGCTACGAGCACCAAACTCATGAAGGGCCTTGCCTTCATCGTCATTGCCTTCGGCATCTTTTTCCCGCTTGTCGGTATTTCATTAATTTTTATATTCTTTATCGACATGGTTTCAACTCGGTACGTTCCAGCCTTTAAACAAACAGCCTAAGGATGCAAGGAGGAATCACCATGAATAGAATAAAAGCGATCCTGATCGTGTCCGTTCTTGCATCTATCTTAGTAGGCTGTGCTCCCCAGGATGAACATGCTGAACATAATGAGCATAGCAACACATCGAGCAATACGGAGCAGACTAAAAAGTAAGCAGGTATTATAATCAATAAACACAAAAATGCTGAAAAGGAATTTCACTTTCCTTTTCGGCATTTTTTTAGAAGAATATTTTCTGAAATGTTTCATTCTCCTATTAACGGTTCGTTGCGCTAATCTGCCCGTCCCTCGGTTTTAAGGGTTTATCTCACTTTTACTCACTCATTCGCAGGATTCCGTTGCCCTGATTACAGTTGTTGTTCCGGAAAGTAAGCTTATTAGTACAGATTGAGCCTAGTCCTTTGATAGATTTTTTGACAAAGGCCATTTCTTAGCCTTAACAGGACTGTTTAGCTTAACGGTAAGTCCAGATTTTAACTTTATTTTAACCGACCTCACCTTTTTCTTATATCCGTCGGGAATGAGATAAAGTTCTTGTCACCCGACATCTGCGCTGGCTAATTTCATTTTTAACATTTAATTCTTAGTAGGTTACAGGATTAAATTTGGAACTCCTCGGCATCCTGATCGTTGACTACTTTAAACTCTTATCCTTATTTTTAAAATCAACCGGGCTTATGCCATTGTATTTCTTAAACACTTTAGAAAAGTAGGTAAGATCAGAATAGCCCAGCTTGGCTGCGATCATTTCGACTGACATCTCTTTATTTTTCAACATCTGAAGGGCCAATTTCATCTTATATTGATTAACGTAATCCGTGAAATTGACTCCAGTCATTTTCTTGAAGTACCTGGAAAAATAACTAGGATTCAGGTATAAATGATTAGCAATCGACACTAAGGAGATCGTTTCTGACAAATGTTCCATGATGTAACGGTCAATCAATTTTTGATACGCCGTGAATCCACCCCCTCGTGCGGTTTAAGGTTAGTATAAACAATTGCTGGTAGACGCATGGGTAAATTCTTTACCTTCTATGTGTAATTTAAGTACTTTTCTTCTATTTTCAGGTTAGCATCCATACTATTCTTGCTACTCTTTAACGAATTAAATAATTTGCTTTAATACAATGCCAATAATGTTATCAGAACAAGGTCACCTTGCGATCTAGATTCATGCTGTAGTGTAACAAACACAGTCTCGAGATCTTACTGCTAGTAACAAATATAAAAAACGGACGGCCACATGTCACTGCAGGGCCATTCGTATTTATATACCTTATGAAAAATAAGTGGATTGCTTCTGTTATTGATGTGCTGCTTTAATTATCAACTTGTTCTTGGTCAGCTATAATCCGTTCAATTCCGCGGCAGCCTCATTTGTAGTTATTCAATTAATGTTCCTCGTCCCTCAACGAGCAAGACATATACAATTTAGCGTAATGGTTCGCCGCATATGGGCAATAACGAGATAATCACAGTCTTGGAGAGAGAGCCTATCCTATCGTTTAGCGAGGGGGAGGCTCTTTGTTCTCTTTTCAACAGAAATTTAGTAATAAATAATCATAACATCCAGACACAATATGGATCTCTACCATATATTGATATAGAAAGGAGGGAACAATGATGGTCATATCTGCCCCCTATAGAATATGTCAAATGCGACAAACGTCTCTAACGTTGCAACAGAGATTATCTCAATTAATAGGTGCTAAATTAACTACGTTAATCAATCCATTTGGACTTGTTGAAGAACAAAAAATTCTCAGAGTTTTACGATCAACGATCACAGTCTCAGGTGGATTAGTTCTTTCCCCTTCTGGTCTTCAACTTATGTCGATAAACCGTAAAGCACAAAATCATACAACCAGGAGGTTTAGCATCGCTCTAAATTCCATAGCGAGAGATGGACAACCCAATAGTCCAATAATCCTAAATAATAGACGGGTTGTTCAGATAGGAAAAGATTTTTTGGAAACAACAGTGAACGGAAACTCCATCCAATTAATCCCTTTGTCTAATGTAACGGTCATCTTTGGCTCACAAAGCAGCAGTCAACGCAATAAGCGCGACAACAAAAGATAGATTTATAGTTAAAGGAAGAAGGGATAAATTTGATTCTACGAGGAGTAGTCGATTTTGGAATAGCTCAAAATCAAGATCAAAACATTCTTTTTATCAATGAATGCGGTGGAGGGCCTGCAACCAGTATATTTCGGATTCCGAATAATGCGATTGTCATTCTTAAGAGAGGATGCATCAAGAAAAGAGTTCGAGTCGTTAAGGGAGACGCATCGGAATGCGATTTCCATATGGCCGTGTTAAATCCGAGTACGGCTCGGTTGTTCAAGGTGAAAGCAGAACAGCGTTTTTTGCTCGTCTTTAATTCGAACACGAATATCATGACCTTGATTCGAAAGCCCGTGACCCGCGACACGGCTAGGTTTTTTGTTGATAACGGCCTCACCGAAGATGATAATATTTTTATTGCAGGTCCTTTTCGTGATGATTTTGGGATTCCCAGTACCAGAAACACGATTACCCTTGTACGAGGAGAAGTGTGTAAAACCCTTTCAATCTTGACAAGCGACATAGAGGTACCGAATCTTTCCTTTCGCTTAACAGCTAAAAATGCGGCGAAATTTCAATTGATCAACGGGAGAAGATACAAATTGGCTTATAATCAGATCACGAATCGTCTTGTAATAGAAAGGCAAGTGACATAAGCCATATTGGATGGTGATTTTTTGAGTTTAGAAATATCTTCAAAGGGGAGGCCGCATACTTGAGTAAACAAGGTAGGAAAGATACTGAAGAGATGAGTAAGGAGGGATGGATTGGAAAGAGTAGCGCCACCTTCTTAAAAATAGGCTCTGTTATTCCAAATTGTTGATTTTCAACCAAAAGAAAAACCGCCTCATGATAAGGCGGTTTATTGAACTATCGTTTACCGTAATGACCTCACCTGTCATCTATGTTTCGGATCTCCGCAAGTTCACCTCCTATTTCAATTTATCATCCTCTTGAATCTATAAGTGGTTACAATTCCATAAACAGGGCAAATTAAAAATAAGATATGTAGCTGGAAAATTTCAAAAGGAGTTATAAAAAGTGGAAACAGCTAACCGTAATCTGTGGTCGGGTATATTATTTGGCCTTGGTTTAGTCGGCTTTATCGATGAAACAGTATTTCATCAACTTTTGCATTGGCATCATTTCTACGACAAATCCACGACCCAAATCGGTTTAATTTCTGATGGTTTGTTTCACGCTTTTAGTTGGTTTGTGACGGTTGGATCGCTATTTATGTTTGCGGATCTTCGACGTAGAAAAGCGCTATACCTAAAAAGGTGGTTTGGCGGCATTTTCCTAGGAGCTGGCTTGTTCCAACTTTATGATGGGACAATACAACATAAAATCATGCGACTTCACCAAATCCGTTACATCCCGAATGTTATCATTTACGATACCATATGGAATATCAGCGCTATAATTATGCTTTTCGTTGGAATCATTTTAACTATTCATTCCCGGATTAATGTCCATGTCGAGAGGGCACCTTCGGATGACAAATGATCATTTTACTCATGGCAGTGGCGCTTACTCTGACTTTATCTTCATACTCCTATTTTTAGTTCTATTATTTCTTTATCTGTACGCTGCAGTCATATCCAGTCGCACCTATAGGCAATGGCCCTTCTCCCGGTATATCTACTGGTTAATAGGTTTACTATGTATTACGCTATCTGTTGTTGGCCCTGTACTCAATCTTTCACATATAAATTTCACAGCGCACATGATAGGCCATTTACTTCTTGGGATGATGGCTCCCCTTTTCATTGCACTTGCAGCACCTTTGACTCTCATTTTACGGACTCTCCCCTTACAAGCTTCTCGCAGGATCTCACGGATACTTAGAAGCATGCCATTTCGTATGTTTAGTGATCCCTCAGTAGCTTCCCTATTAAACATCGGTGGACTATGTATCTTATACACGACCAACTTATATTCGAACATGCTCAAGCTTCCAATTTTACATTTTATTGTTCATCTTCATATATTTACGGCAGGTTACCTATTCACGATCTCAATGATTTACATCGACAAACCTCCCCATCGAACTAGCTACATTTACCGTGGTATTGTCTTTGTATTTACCATGGCAGCACATGGCATATTATCTAAAACCATTTATGCTAACCCCCCACTAGGTATTTCAGAAATTCAAGCGGAAAGCGGCGCTAAGCTTATGTATTATGGAGGGGATACAATTGACATTTTTATAATTATTATCTTTTTCTATCAGTGGTTTAAAACCAGTCACCCTGGAAACTCATTAGTACCTGAAACCTAGAACAACCTCACTTTCTTATTCAAGTGAGGTTGTTTGATGAGTTTATTAAGTTGTTTAAATAAATTTATTAACCACCAGAATTAATATTTGCATCATCAATACCGTTATTGCTTTGACTTTTGGCACTACTGTTTTGATTTGGTTTTTGGTTTCTTTGTTTTGCAGATTTAACACTCTTTTTTTGGTTCGTCATGACTTTAGCCCACCCATCATAAGTAATTGGAACATCAATATTATATGTTTTTCGGAACAATCTACACCATCCATTTAGTGGACTACTTCGGTAATCTCTCATCCGTATAATTGATTTACATAAAGGAGAAAACAAACGTGTAAACAAATTATATGAAGGAGAGAAAACCAAATGAAAAAGAAGGCCTTTATGTTTTTTTTAAGTAGCTGTTTCATGTTTCTGTTGTGTACAGGGGTATCGAGTGCCGCGGATAGTACGGGTATGACTGGATCGGTAAATAACGGATATGGCTCAGTTAACGGTACGGCTACTACCAATAGTTACGGGACAAATTCAACAGCTACTTATAGAACTAATGCTGCTACTGATGACAATGATTCCAATTGGGGTTGGCTTGGCCTTCTAGGGTTAGTTGGTTTAGCTGGGTTAAAAAAGCGGAATCGTGAACATACCTAAACATAAACAGTTGTTCAAATAACCGTCTTTTTCTAAGGCGGTTATTTTATAATTCAGCCCCCGAGAATTCAATATCAAAGGAAATGAGTGAATATATGTATTATTATAAAGAAGAACTTATTAATCAAATTGTTCCAGACCAACCAGATCCAGCTGCAGCTAAAGTTTTACAAGAAGCCCTTGGCGGACACTATGGTGAGATGAGAACCATGATGCAATATTTTTTTCAAAGCTCTAATTTCCGAGGCAAAGCTACTCAATATCGCGACTTAATCCGTGGGGTCTTTCTAGAAGAAATTGCCCATGTGGAACTGGTTCAAAATACGATAAATCAATTACTAAACGATTCTGGTAACTCCACAGGTGTCGGGAATGCAGGTATCGATGGCGCACCTCTTGATGAAGCCGTCAAACATGCAAATCCCCACCATTTCATTGTCGGCGCTCAAGCTTCCTTGCCGGTCGATGCAGGCGGAAACCCATGGAATGGCTCATGGGTGTATTCACATGGTAATTTGATTGCTGATTTATTGGATAATTTAGTACTCGAATCTACGGGAGTACTCCAAAAAAGCAGAATTTATGAGATGAGCTCCAATAAAACGTTCCGAGAGACAATTGGGTTCCTCATCGTTCGAGACAATGCACATCAAAATGCATTTGCTAAAGCTTTAGAAACATTAGGTGTTGATTGGGGGAAACTTTTCCCAGTTCCTAATTACGATATTAATAAGTATCCAGAATGCAGAAAATTTGTAGAGATGGGTTATCACAATATCCAGTTTAACTTTCGTTTAGATGATACGCGTATTGGTGAAATTTTCCAAGGACCTTCACCAAGTAGAAATAAAGGCCAACTATTAGTTACCCCACCACCGATGGGATTCCCTGTTCCTAACTTACCTGACATGCCTAATGAGCATAGCCCAGGATTGCAAGATATGAATTTTTAAGCTTTCATACTTATAGGCTTACTCCTGTATCAGCAGGAGTGAGCTCCTTGCTGACCTCTATTTGATGTCATCGTATTTGGATCTCTTTTTTCAAAAGATGGACTTCCAGCTATATTATTACGCTATTTCCAAGCGTTATTCACGATATCCTATTTTGACTCCAATAAAAAACCTCCATGCTTGTGCTATTAAATTTTAGGTGAATTTCGACGCTTGATAATAGTACATATAAAACATTTCGTTTTTTTCCCTTTTAACAATTGCTCATTTTCGCAAAGTAAACAACGCATGTGATCACCTCTGTTGTAATGTGTCCAACAGAAGTAGTAAAAAATTCACTTTTCAGTAACTTTGTCCTATATCTAGTTATAACTATGCCCACGAGTTAGAAATACCCTATTTAACCGGCCATGCCAGTTATCCGGAACCTGACGGTTCCGTTTAAGGTGGACTTATGATGGATCCAAACACCAGGTCATACACCTAAGTTGGTTTCACTATTTCGAGATAAGGGGATAGAGCACTTTTTGCAGGTGAAGCATTTGTAACGGTCTGGTGAGGATTTAACAAGCAGATTATCACGCCCTGACCATGGTCGTTATGTTATTAACAAGATTCAGTAATTGAAAATATTGGATATATGAATTGTGAAGGAACATATGGGTATGATAATCAAGTCATTAAATTAGAATAAAAAGGAGCCAAACTCAAATGGGAATTTTAAGCGGTAATCCAAAAGATGAACCTCTGCACTATGGGGAAATCTTTAGTGTATGGACAGCATCCACAGTGGCTAAAGGAGCAGTATCCTGTTATCAAGCCTATTTAAATCATTCAGGAGACAAAGATCTTAAAAAGATACTCGACGGTCTCATTGATCAAGCAAGTCTTGAAATTAAAGAATTAGATAAAGTGCTGATTGATAACGGAATTGCAACAATTCCAATGTTGCCAGAACGACCATCGGTAAAACTCGAAGATATCCCCGTCGGGGCAAGATTCGCTGATCCCGAAATTGCAGCCAAAATTGCAGCTGACGTATCATTGGGATTAGTTGCATGCAGTCAAGCTATGGGCCAATCCATTAGAGAAGATATTGGTGCTTTATTTGCAAAATACCATATAACTAAAACAGCATTAGGATTAAAAATACTTGAGATGAGTAAAGAAAAAGGTTGGCTTGTTCCTCCACCACTACAAATTAAAAGGCCAGAAACAGTTAACGCTTAATTTTGATTTAAATCATTAGAGATCACTGCAAAAGTCAAATGAAAATGGTCCCATCCGGAAATATTGAATTAAAATTATATTTGTTTTGGAGTTCGTTCAATAGAACAAATAATAAAGAGTGCTATGAAGTCATTAAACTTCAATAGCACTCCTTGTTTTTTCCTCTTAAGTTGCCATGTTGGTTTATAACATTCTTCATTACACAACAACACTGGAATTTATTTTGTTGTAAAGGTTCCTAATTCCAATTCTCCCTGCCTTGAGGTGTGATAATTACGATGTTTATTAACTTTGTACTCGGTTTTTTTATACCATGGTTATTTGGCATTAATCTTTTGAAGAATGACAGAATCATTTTACTTAGAGTAGTTCCGGTATCCGGAATAATTGCTTTTTCATTCAATGAAATCGGTTATTATATGCATTGGTGGCATGTGACTCCTAAGGAAATGGGAGTTATATCATTTCTTCCTTATAACATTGGGTTATTTCCACTCATAGCATGTTTTATGATCCATTTTATTAATAAGTCAAGAATCCATTACTTTACCATGATTGTTCTTTTTACATTATTTAAAACGGGTTTGGAAGGTTGCCTTTTGTTTTTAGGTAAGGTTATTTACTATAACGGATGGAATTTAGCATGGACGTTTGTATCTTATCTGTTAGGATGTTCTCTTACTTATGGATTTTATTTCGTAATCTCAAAAAACGAGGCAGCGAGAATCCTCAGATAAAAGCTCAAAATTCTTTTCCATACAGCAAGATAGGACAATTAATCGTACACTCGTGAAGATTCCCCACCCCCATTATTTATAAATATTTCGACTTGCCTTCGTTGTAACCTGCCTGTTACTTGAATGAACAAAAAAGAGCTGCCGCGAAGCAAGCCCCTCAACTAAGGGTTTGCAATAGGTAAGCATTTGATGTGATCTCCAGCTTTTCCCCTGCTCCGCACGGAGCGTGCCAGTTTCCAAGCACTCCGCGGTCCATCTAACTGAATTTACTGAATCATAACTTCCTCGTTACTCATTGATTTGGGATATGTTAAACTGGTTCTAATGGCATATTTTTCACGGTATTTGTTGATCTGGTTCATCATCAATTCCGTTAAACCCAGTCTATTCTTGAGTACGTCAATCGTCTCTTTTTGTGTTTGTAGAATAAGCTGTTGGACCTCTTTGTGGAGGATGCGCAAATTAGTTAATTTATCGTTTCCACCTAAGTGCAACGGGATATAGTGGTGGCAGTGAACATCGGATGCGAAGAGATACATGCCTGTAATTTCGCATTTACCCATCTTCATGCTGTACCGACTAATCCGATTATCCATATATTCAACACTTTGATTCGGGATGCTAGATTTCGTTAGTAAGTAAATTTCCTGACGTAAATCTGGTCGAAGCTTTTTGTGTATTTGCTCTCTTCCATTTGTCGTAAAGAGCGAGAGCCCTGTACTGAAGCCCATCGTATTCTTTGTTTTTACATTGGCTAGAGGATATAAATAAACATCTGCTATTTTAAAAGTCCTGTAACCCAAGCTGTAAAATTTACTATACGTTGGCGGTGGGTTTGCAGGATGCTCGTATTTCCCGATTTGTTTGAGACGATTGTACATGAAAGCTCGCAGATCGTAGGCAAGACGTGAGAACGCAACACTAACATGTGTTGCCCGATTGAAGTAATTGTGAATTCCTAATACAAAACTGTTAAAGCGTGCAGCGTTTAGAGCCGTTGGAGAAGTCCTCATTTTGAGGATGTGTTTCTTCACTTCGGCTTTAATTTTCTGTCTTTTGTTCGCTTTAATCCCCGTATGGGCTACTCGCTTTTGACCCTTCTTGTTCGCTCGGATTGTAAACCCAAGGAATTCCGACTCTCGTTTTCGCAGATTAATGATTTGCGATTTCTCAGGAGAGACATCGAGTTTCAGGCGATCTTTGAGATACAGAATTACCGCATGATACCACCTCTGGGCCGATCTCCAATCTCTGCAAATGATTTTGAAGTCGTCGGCGTAGCGCACCAGATAGCCTTCTTTCAGACTAGACCGTATTTTGGCAGCCCTTTCGCCAGTTCTCGATTTGAAAGGTTTCGTCATCGGAAAGAGCTCCCATTGACCAGCCACCCAGTGATCGAGGTCATTCAGTACAATATTCGAGAGCAGTGTTGACAACAAGCCCCCTTGAGGTACTCCTTTTGAAGGTATTCCTTCCCCCTCGATTTCTGCTTTTAGCATTTTAGAGATGCAGGCAAGAACCCTTCTATCTTGGATACCCATGTTCCAAAGTTGCTTCACGAGCAAGGTATGGTTGACGTTGTCGAAGAAACCCAAAATGTCGATGTCGACTACATAATGCATCGAAGCTTGATTGATGAGAAATTGGACTCTTGCCATGGCATGATGTGTCGATCGAAGGGGTCTGAATCCGTAACTGTGGTTGTAAAATTTGGCTTCAGCTATGGGCTCAAGGACTTGCTTGAAACACTGTTGAATGATACGGTCGAGGATGCATGGGATGCCAAGCGGTCTCATTTTACCGTTATCTTTTTCGATAAGCTTCCGTCTGACATTCTTGGGGCGATAGTTCTGTAGTTTGTTTTGGATTTCACTCATTAATTCATATTCGGGTCGTTGTTCGATGTCTTTGATGGTTAGTCCATCTGTTCCTGGTGTCTTTGATCCTTTATTAGACTTCATCGTACGGTAAGCCAACAAGATATTTTCTCTGGATGTGACGATTTCATAGAGACGTGAAAATATCTCATTGTTTGCTGATCTTTCGTACAGATCCGTAAAAGATTCTGTCATGCCGTAATACTCCCAATTTCGTAAAGCTTGCACTGTGGCACCCTCCTAAAATGAAGATGTCCCCACATTCCTACCTGATCGGTGCAATTCACGTATGGAAAATGATCGTTCTTTTCAATTAGACTTGGGCTGTTCCTCCACCTCCATTACAGAGGTTTCGTCAGTCGTGCCCCTACCCTCACAAGGATAAATGCATTTCGGCTAGTGCCTTATTGCAACCGTTTCGGGTAACAACCCTTCTTGCAACGTCCATTGCTTTCCAAGTCCCTTACAGCCTAGCTATCTTTTCTGAACTTAGGTGCTTCCTCTAAGCCTGTGAGATTGATGCCGCCATTGTTCGGCATAGCGTATTTCATATGGGAAAGTTTTACTTTACGCCACTCACCCCATCGTTTGATGGTACATACGTTTCCGCATGCTCTAACTTTAGACCTGTACATTCGGAAGTTCGTCAGATCGCTTCTATGCGAACATTCTCACCATATCCAGTTTTTCAGCCACGCGACATATCCGTTGGCATACCTTTTCTATTAAGATGGCTTCAGCCTTCGTTCTGTCGAATCTACCTGTACTTCACACCTCATGTTCTGTTAAAAATGACGCGTGCAGGAGTATTGGCGGGATGGTTTCAGAATACATGGTTCCTTCATTCCCATCCTTGGTTGTAAAGTTAAGATTACTGCTGTAATCTCCTGCTTTTCACACACTGTTTGGTGCTTATAACAGAGCTTGTCGTACTTCCCAGTTAGCTGAACAGTCCTGTAACGGATCCAGCAACTGCCCCTTCATATGCGCTAGCCCCTGCCTCTGCTCTGTAAGTAAGACCGTCCCGTTACTGGAGTGCCCAAAAACTAACTTTTTAGAAAGCCGATTCTCCCTCGTTCGGACTTATTCAGGCTAAAGGCGACCCTTCAAGGCGGGGGCGGAGCTCTAGTCTTTTTTTAACAAAGTGCTGTGTCTATTACGACGAATGTACAATCAATAGAGATTATTACCTCATATAATAGCTTGAATTCTAGTATATGAGGAGGAGAAGGTATACCAATTTCCAAACGCTATCATAATCCTCCCAGCCGTCATAAGATGAATCATCTCATTCCAGAGGTAGAGTCCATGAAAATCAACTTTATGAAGATTGCTAGGAGGATCATTGGCAGACAGGTAATTTGCATTTTTACTTTTGGAGCACGAGCAGGAGGGAACCAGGTTAGAACTAACAAGAAAACAGACAAGCCTCTACAAACCGATTCTAGAGGCTTATATTTACACAATCCATAGACTAATAATCACTTATGGTATGATCATGGATCTGTCCTTTAAAGGGGGTATTTTACGATGGCTTACACACTGACAACAGGTGTTATTGCAAAACATAAGAAAAATAAAATGGCTTTTGTAGAGATTATTAATTATGGAACCTCCAGAAAATTTTTTAAATTTCGAGTTATCGACTGGACTAATAGACGACCTGGTAGAATCATTTCCCCGCCAGGTACCAGTTCTCTAAGACCCAATCGAAATGAAACCGCAGGTTTTTTTCTTCGTGAGGATGTAGTTAGATACGAAATTGAAATTACCGTTTTTGATAAATTAGAAAAAAAGAACGAGATTGTATTTAATTGTTTCGGTGGGCTTTTTGGGACAACGCCAATAGCTAAATTGCTTGAGGGCAACACCGTCTTCCATAAAGACTTAATACTTAAAAAGAAACACAGTTGTTAAGTGGAATCCGACAATATAGACGAAGTGTGTAATTGGTTCCCAATAAGCAACACTCTAACCCACCCAAAGAGAGGAATGAACAGCAATGGTACTATGTAAAAAATTTTGCGTTCCCACAACCAGTTTGACGCTTAGGCAACGGCTTAGGGCTTTTATCGGAAGACAAGGTGTGCAGTTAACTCACAAAACCAATAAGAAATTTCAAGGCATCATTAGAACAGTTGGAACAACATTCTTGGTAATGTCCCTCGGGGAAACTACAAAACGTGTGAGATTGCGAATTGCAAATATCATAGATTTCGATATAGAG
This sequence comes from Paenibacillus sp. J22P143, assembly GCF_059692035.1. Taxonomy (NCBI): domain Bacteria; kingdom Bacillati; phylum Bacillota; class Bacilli; order Caryophanales; family Paenibacillaceae; genus Paenibacillus; species Paenibacillus sp. J22P143. The sequence continues at coordinate 8,458 of NZ_JCAUAQ010000040.1, read as the reverse complement.
GAATTGGATGCTGGCATTGCAAAAAATATTATCAATAGGCTCGCAATCGTGCGCCCAAAATTTGCAGTCAGAACGGCTGTCGCCGTTCGCGCAGGCAAAGACTATGTTGAATTTGTACGCATCGAACCGCAAGATGAACAAGAAGTAACATTATTCTTTAGGGAAATTGTCCCTTGCAGCCAGATGCGGGGCATTGAGTGCATATTTAACAAATGCAATTAGAACTGAATGTTATTCTTTGCATACACTTCTTATGGGGATACATTTCATAAAACCAGCCATTTGGTGCCATCTGCATTATGGCTGGCTTCTTTTTTGCTTGACCTAACTTTAAAAACACACTTCTTTTGTAAGAATACTGCCCGTTACTTGAATGAAAACAGGGAGCAGCTGCCACGGCAGTTTGCTCCCTGTTTATTGTGCTATCGTTCCTCGTTAACGTGGTGCCTTACTATTGAATGCCTACAGTTCCAAAGGTGCTATTAATTACTTTTTTATAATTATCCCACTCAAAATAAAAAGGCCCGATATTAATTTTTTTCATCTCAGGCTCAAGGAAAAAGTCCTTCCAGGTAACAACATTATTCTCCCTATCGATTTTTACAGAAATAATTCCGCAACCTTCATCTCCACACCACGAGCAAACCATTAAAGGATATCTGTACCACACTGTTTCATGTGGTTTTCTCAGTAAAAAATAATCAATCATCTCTCTTTGATAGTCATTACTCATCCAGCCGAGGGAAGGAATCTTATCATACCTTATCAGCATTTTATAAAGTGATTTCCCATCTATGATCAGATCAGCAAATTTTGTGTCTTTCTCTCCCTCCTTGATCGTCTCAAAATTAGTGCGACATGAGAGCTTTGTTTCTAAGGTATTCATTTTCTTCATAGTTACTCCCTATAATTCAATATATCCATATCTACCCCATGGTTCTACTCAAATATCGTTCCTCGTTTGCTTAATCAATTAGCTTTGAGGCAGATATAAGTTCACCCTCGGCCTCGAGATAACGAAGTGTTCTTTCAACATCTTCTCTTAGATAGCTTCTAACAATTATCATATGAGGGAAATGTAGCCCAGGAGGGTCAATATTAGGTCTTGAAAGATTATTTAGCAACCTTTCAGGTGTATATATTATGCTCCAGCGTTTACTGCCATCTAAAAAGGTTAATGTAATCTCCACCCAGTTCCATTCATCAGGTGCCCCTTGAATCTCATCATCAAATTTCCAGTTAAGCAATGTCATCTTATTCGCCTTTAAAGTGAAAATGCTCGTGATAGATATTATCCATACCAACTAATTTTCCGCTTTTCTTGTGATAGTAAGGGAATTTGCGATTAAGTGGAAGTTCTAGCAGTTGATAATTCATATCTTTTGGCATTTCATTAACTTCCTCAACAGCTTTTTCACGTGTAGTATATAGTCCAATTGGGAAAAATTTGGAAAACGTCCTGAATTATCAGCAACAAAAATTCCCCATATATGCACATCCTGCATAAACATTACACTCCATTCTACTAAGAACTATCTTGCCTGATCAGTGGAGGAAATCTTGTTAGTCATGAATTTTTATTTTTAAATTTCTCTACTAATGCTAAAAACTCAGGGGTTGTTGTAACCTTAACTATACCTAGATCTCTCGGAGTAGAACTCTCCTCAATTTTCTGGAGGCTTAAAATAAAATCTACAAAAGAATCTGATACCAGAAAAATGTTTCTCCATAGTTCTTTTTCCGAAGGATCAAATTTTTCCTGATTATGATCCCAGAAAAAAATCCTCCCATACGCTCTATCTATTACTCCAATACAGATTTGATCTCCACCTGGACAATCAGCAATTGGTATTATACTAAAGGGCATTCGTCCACGGTATGCATCAATGTTTTTGCGTAAACTATTAAATCCATCGGATTGCAATTCATAAAAGTCACCTAATCTGGCTACTTCAGGTATTCTTTCTTTTAATAAATAACTAATTCCAGTGGGAAAGTCTATTCGCCCGTATTCCAAAAGAAATTTCCTATACTCCGATGGCAATCTGAAACCATACTGCTGTTCAATCGAAAGCAAAACATCAGAGTCGTGAAGTAGCTTTTTAGTAACTCCTATCGTTGATAATTTGACTTCTATCTTCTCGAATTCATCTGACATTGTTTACCTCCATACGTACGCATCTGTAATGCATCTGGTACATCTTCAATTCGTGATGAGCTCTTTTTACTCCTTCTTACCTGTGCCCCATTAGCGTAAACTGCCCGTTACTTCAAAGAGGCTGCCGATTCATACTGGCAGCCTCTTTTTGCTTACATTTTGAACAAATGTTCGTCGTTAGTTTAATCTTTAAGTAGTCATAGAACTCGATTGCCCGATGTAGGTAAGTCATCTAAAGTTCTACTTCGTAGGACAAAAAGTTTCTTTAAGGTACACAATTTCATCAGCTATTCCGGAGACATATTGTTCATTACTTACAGGTATGATGACTGATGCACCTGACTCTCTAATTGCCTGCAAATATTTTTTGCCTTGATCCCCTAAGATGGAATGAATCCCATTTGGTTCAATCCAAGGAGAACAATACAATTTCTTTTGGAATGCAAAACCTATTGCAAGTGATGCTCTCCATTTCTCCCCGCTATTAAATTCTAAAGGTCTATTAATTCTTCCTCTATCTCTTCCTGATTCACTAATACCTGAAAGCTCAAACATATTTGCAATTTCTTGTAATGATAAGTTACTCCCACTTTTTGTAGTTCCCTCTTTAATTTGGTCCGCAACTGATTTTATCTTTCTTAATTTCCAAACAAAATCCTTGGGAAAACCCCTGTATCTTCGATACGGAATTTCCGCAACTCCTTCTCCTATGTAACAGGAAATACCTTTTAGCATTTCATTAGTGGCAGGTAATCCATCAATAGTTATGGGCGAATTCCCCAATTCCATATATCGAGAAAAGCTCGGGTCTTTTCCAGCGAGAAGATAGCTAAGTAACCATCCCCCTCTACCAATTGAACCTACTAAACCATAGATCTTGCCTGAGTCAATTGTAAGAGTAAAATTACGAATATTATCGATCATTGAAAATCCAAATATCGTTGGAGTCGCACTACAATTTAAGTCCTTGATATATATCTTCAAAGCCATCTCACTCCTGTTTTTTAATCCTTATGACTATGTTACACCATCATGGGGGAAATGTGTGTACATCATTCTCTCTATCCTGCCCGTCCCTCAGCGAACAAAAAAAACGGATGCATCGGCATCCGCTGTTCTGCTATCGCTTCCAGTTAGTTGAATGAATAGTGCCGATAGCTAGATTAATCAAGCCAATGTATCTTCACATTTGTAATTTTGAAATCGCCGTGTCTCTGGTCGTTTTTCTTTATCAAAAATACTCTGATATTCTGGCAATGCATCATGATTTTTTTTGCAAAATCATATTCCTGACCATCAACCCCATTTGTAAATGTGATATTGTACTGGCGAAATCTCCCCATAACAATGGCAATTTGATATGTTGTAACCGGATTGGTAATCCCTCCGCCTCCAGTAATCATCTCTTCTATCTCATTAATTGAATTGAATTGTGTAATGAACATATCCTCATGCCCTTTAGCTGAGAAGGCTGCCGATCTATGGCGTTAGCTTAACATAATTCATAATCTTCCCTCTGATACGTCTAATAGTAATTCATTGATCTTTCCAATTAAAAGAGTAATATCCTTGGTTTTATAATAAGTAAGTGCCTCAGTCCAGTATGCAAGATGATGAATATCTACATCGGTTTGTTCCGCAAGCAAAACGCAATATTCACCATTTATCTTGCCCTCTGGATACCAACCAACATCTAAAATACGTCTTCTGTATTGATTACTTGCCAATAAAAGATTCTCTTTAAGCAACAATGCGTTCTCTGTTACAATCTCAGGATTCGCTTCAATTAACTCGTTGACATATACAGTCCAACCAGCAGGAACACATACTTTTGCCAATTTATGATTCATTTTCTCTCCCAGTGTATTATTCTTTTTATATTATAACGCATCATTAGTTATTCAAGATAACTGCACGTTACTTAAACAGACAAAGGCAGCCAATCGTGTGCCGGCTGCCATCATGTCGTGATTGAACTATAGTTCGCCGTTAGCTGAATGATTTAAAACTTCAAAGTAATTTTGATTACTCGTTACTCGGTGTTATCCAAATTTTATGAATCAACTTCCCATCCACTAAATCCTGAGAAGTATTAACATTAACCTGAATTACGAAAGTGAAATCTCCTAAACATAGTAAAAAAGTGCCCGATTCCTTGGTATAATGGAGTTTGCGAAGACCACATTGTTCCAAGAAAGGAGCACCCTTTAGGTGAAGTCTATCACATCTACGACTAAAATCAAGACCGAGTTTTCTCTCCAAAACGCAAACTCCAACGGAGGAATAAAGATTTTTCTGGATTACCTAGAAAAAATCAAATTCCCTCAAGCCCTAGCTGATCTCCATTGCAGCAAACATTGGAATGCAATGTTTCCAGTTTACCGTATTCTATTGTATCTCATTGTTGGCTGGATGCTCGGTTGCCAGCGGCTCTTTCATTTTCGCAGACTACAAAATGATTCATTAATCCAACGATTGCTAGGAGGGCGTTGCCCTCATCACACTCTTTTGAACAAAGAGTTAAAACGTCTCAGCAAAACCAGCCCTTTCCTTATTCCAAGGTTAAAGAAGCTTAATCAACAGATTATTGCGCCGAGCTTACCTTCTGATCTGATTCTCGATTTAGACTCTACGGTTGAGACTGTATACGGAAATCAGGAAGGGGCTGCTGTCGGGGCCAATTCACATAAGCCAGGACGGAAAAGTCTGCATCCTCTTCTGGCCTTTGAAGGTCAATCTCGTTTGTGCTTAAACTCAGTTCTTCGCGCAGGCAATGTTCATTCCTCGCGCGATGCAGGGAGCTTCGTGCAAGAAACCTTAGATTTAATTGGCGAACGAATAGTCAAATATGCTCGCTTTGACAAAGGTTTTGGAGGAGAAGAATTCTATAGTCTCTGGGAACTTCGAAAGATCGGCTATGTCGGAAAAATGAAATGGACAAAGCGATTACGTACCGAAGTCAAGCAATGCCGTTATTGGAAAAGGTTTGTAAATGAAGAATGGATCATTGAAGGGATAACTCTCATCTACAAAGCAACCTCATGGGATAAGCCAAGACGCGTCATTATTATTCGGAAAGCGCAACAGTTCTATGGCGATCAGACTCAAATGATACTGGAATCCGATTGGCAATTTGAAGCCATCGTAACAAATCTGGATTGGGAGCCGATTGATATTTGGCGTTTTTATAACCAGCGTTGTTGCATGGAAAACCACATCAAGGAAGCCAAATATGGATTTGCAATTGACCGAATTATTACTGATGATTTTACAGCCAACGAAATCGACCTGCATATCAAGTTGTTAGCTTACAACCTGTACGAACGGTTTAAAAAGGATTGTTGTGAACCGATTCAGCAAGGGTATACCATTGCTCGATTCCGCTTGGAATTTTTCCAATGCGCGGGAGTCATGGTTCAGCACAGTCGTAGAATTGTGCTGAAACTAGCCAATGACTTTTTTAATCGGCACTCCTGGCAACGAATCGCCGATAACGTAGTCTTACTGGAATGAGATTTTTAAACAACATAACATGGAAGTTGAGTAGACCGCTCTAATGGGGAGGGGGAAAGTCTACCCCGAGAAGGATTCGATCCCTGAATTTCCCCATCTAAATAACCATTTTTTCCACCGATTCCCTAAACAGCTTCTAGGATGCTTAAGCTAAAACGGACTTTCGTAATTCAGGATTAATACTTATATTGTTATAGCGTGCCCATTTGGGAAGTTGCTCGACTAAATATGTGTAAACCTTATCATCTGGAGTCGCATAGCCAACGTTAACTTTATGACCTCCTGCAAAGTCAGGAAGTAGTGAATCCGCCCATTCATAAGCTTCCCGAGTAGAGTCAAATATTTTACTAGCTTCCTTGTAATTCTCATTAATCCATTCAATGTCCATTCGGAACCCTCCGAAACATTCGTGAATTGATTTCAATATACTGCTTTGAACTATCGTTCACTGTTAGCTCAATAACTGCTATGTTTTCTTTTTCCTGACAAATTTGAAAATCAAAAAAACAATTATAACCGCGATTGCCAGTGTTATCAGTTGGATAATTGCTGTGCTCAATTCAAAATGCAATACAACCCCTCATTTCATAATTTATGATAACCAATCAATTTTACCATAAATAGGTAATTATTGGTCTATTATCTTGTACTACGTTAATCTGCCCTTTAGCGTAGTGAAGGGCTGCCACGCGCGGCAACCCTTCAAATTTTCTCAACTATAGTTATCCGTGGCACGGTCATATCTTTATCTATCAATATTAATTGACGAGCTATCACTATCCCAGCTAACTTTCCTACCCAACGCCTCCCCGACGAAACGAAGCGGAACGAATGTTGAACTATCCTTGATCATAGGAGCCTCCGCCAATTGCTGTGGTTTCCCGTTTACTAAGGCTATTTTTTCCCCAATAGTTAACTTGATCGATAAACCATCTTTTGAACCAGTAATGGTTCGCGAGACAGGTTCCCACTCGACCTTGAGACCAAAACTTTCGAATAAGGATCTAAAAGGTACTAAAACTGTACCTTCGTTATTTATTGGAGCAACGGTTAGTGGAAGGCTAAGGTTATCAATATATACTTGAATTTGCTTCTTACCAAAAGAGATAAGTCCAATATCGTTATTCGTTGAATAGATATTACCATTTTTACCGAGATTGAGACTAACCAATTTAGACCAAAAGGCATTCCTAAGAAACACGAAAATTTCTTCACCTTTGCTGTTAAGAGCTATAATATTACCGACTCCCGTAGTAAAGTAAGCATTTCCTTCTTTGTCTGTTAAGATATCTTTCAAATATCCTATCCCATTTTTTTCTGTATCTCGTGGCTTATACTCCCAGATTGTCTCTCCATCACGGTTGATTTTTAAAAACTTTCCCCGTACGTTAATGTAATATCCACCATCGCCATCCGTTGGAACACCAGAGGATTGAATATTTTTCAAATCTAAGTCGGTTGGATTCACGATGCTTCCATCACTAGTATGTAGGGCATTTAAGCCTTGTTCTGTTAAAAAATACATTAGACCATTATCTGAAAAATACGGTTGAAAACCAGAAAATTTATTTACATAGCTTAGTGGCTTAGTACGCCATCTTTCTACACCTGTGGTGTCAAGGGAGATCACTTCTCCAAGTACAGAATCTACATATAGGTTTCCTCTATGATCCGCGTAGACGCTTGCCATATGTGAGTTATTAGAATAATCTTTGTGCGCAGAAGAAGTAACGAAATTATTTATCCAATTGACTTCACCTTTAGCATTACTTGAGATCAAACCTTCATTAGTGAAATACACTAAATTACCTTGCGTATCACCAGCAAACTGGCTATTAAAATCACTATAAATATCTTGGGATTGTAACTTCCTTTTTATTTTTCCTTCGGGGGATAAGACATAAAGCGACGTAAGTCCTTTTTCCGACAACATGTCCGAGCTGTGGGCATATAACGTCCTATCCTGTCCAATAACCAAGTTAATAACGGAACTTCTCATACCCATATCCAAATGAATACTCCATTTTTCTCTTCCATTAGGATATATTGCATGTACTACGTCTTTAGAGTCGGATGTGTACATCACTCCCTGTTGATCCTGCACAAGGTCGAACAACAATGTGTTATCTATTTTCCACTTCACTTCATAATTTGCTGGGTTTAGAATTTTCGGCTGAGGGCGCTTTGGTGGTGTCTCGGTATATGTCCAGTTTAATTCTATTCCTTCTTCTATAGGCAAATACTCACTTGATTCTGCATGTACATAACATGGACCTACAAGACTAAATATGAGTAACGTGCTCAGTAAAATAATATATTTTTTCATCTACATAATTCTCCTTTATTTAAATTGTAAGGATCAAACTTAAAGAAAGGGCAACGGGTTTCCTTTAATCAATAATCCAGTAAGTTTTATTCGACATCATCACCAAAATCCCTACCTAGCGCAGCTTGTAATATTTATAACAATCACTAGTTCAATTATTAGATATAGCGACGTATCTTTCTTTATTTTTTATTCAAATTTCAATACCAAAATATTGCTTTTAAAATCCTCATACATAGCCAGTACCTGGGTAAATATCTCTTTTAAATCTTCATAGTTTCTAAAAATCGGAAGGCGTATCTTCTCATCGTAATTTTCATCAACTAAATATTTCAGTATACCCCAAGGTCTATGGTGCTACAAGATGTCAAGACAGTTATTTTAATATAGTTAAGGTGTGAAATGATTCACAATGTTCAGTGGGTAATGAGACGTGAATGTTCTAGTGCTTTGCCTGAGAT
>NZ_JCAUAQ010000039.1:0-34505 GCF_059692035.1 Paenibacillus sp. J22P143 | reverse complement strand
TTTCTTAGCGATCCCTACAGTAGACGTGTACGGATTAGCAACGAACTTTCCGCCTTTGTCTTGGCCGATGGAAGGTAAGAATCCAAATTCAAATCCTGCTGGAGTATCTTTAGCCATCTCACTTTCAACCCAGATGCCAGTTGGAATAAATGCTGCTTTGTGCTGCAGCCATTGGGATTGGGATTCCGTGTGATTCAGCGCCGGTGCCCCTTTATCGATGAGACCTTTGTCTCTCATTTCCACAATTTTAGCTAGTGATTTCATAACAGGTTCGCTCTTCCAAACACCTTTTTCAAGCGTATTGATTTTCTTAGAGATGGAAGTGTCATAGTTGTTCATAGCAATAATCGTTGGGTCTAACAAGCCCCCGTTGATGTAGTACGGATAAACCCCCGTATGAATGTAATCGCTCATTTTACCATCAGCTTTAATCTTATCTCCTAAAGCCATGAAACTTTCAAAGTCGGCAGGTGCTTCCCACCCTTTACTTTTGAATAATGCTTTATCATAGAACGTCCCCCAAGATCCGAAGACTAACGGAACTGCATACGCTTTCCCTGGTTTGTACTCCTCCGGTTGTGCGATCAGAAGATCGAGGATCTTCTTCCCATCTACGTTCTTAGCATCCTTCAACCAGTCTGTAATATCCATCAGCTGATCATCCGTTACCATTTGCCTTGTATTGGAGCCGGCTCCGTCAATATAAACAAAGTCAGGCGGGTTACCTTGAATCCAGCGAGGTTTCATTTGATCATTAATTTTGGGACCCGCAGATTCTTTGATCTTCAGATCAGGATTCAGCTTCTGGAACTCACCAATGGCTTGTTTCCACCATGCATCGCCATACCCACCGATAAAGTATTGAATTTCAAAATCCCCGGAAAGCTTTGTTCCCGCAGGACTAGCACTGACTGCCGGTTTGACACTTTCCACAGGTTTTGTGCTTTCTGCAGATTTACTTACAGTATTACTGCCACAACCCGTCAGTGAAAGTATAACGGTCGACAACACCATACCCATTGCCACTGTTTTGTTTGAATTTCTCATTTTAATGACCTCCCTAGTTTTTTGCGTTGCTACTCTTTTATCATAGTGATTTTCACGGTGTAGAACTATTGAAATTAGTACCATAAATAGTTAATAATCTACTGTCTTTTTCCCTCTTATGGGCAAAAAAACAAAGGCCAGGAGCTCACTCCTGACCTTTGTCTTTCAGTTCCTTCGTCTGAATCCAATCCCGTTCGCTTGGTGGATCTAATCTATCATTCGAATCTGTTTAATGAATAATCGCGTACGCTACGATTGCTAGGTCTTCAATGTCAACCTTGCCGTCATGGTTTACATCCGCTTTCTCATTCCAGCCTTCTTGACCTCGACTATTACCATAAGCTGCCGCAACAATAGCCAAGTCTCCAATTGAGACACCATTTCCATTGATATCTGCGGTTATTAGCTTGCTTTCGAACAACTGAACTGCTGCTTCCAATGCGGTTTTCGCATTATTCACCTGCTGCTGAGTCGCGTTCGCATTATTCGCTGTAGCATTAGCCGTATCGATAGCCGACTGCAATTGCGCTTTGGAGCCAACCACGTACAGACCATCTCTATTGCCTTCTGCTGCTGCATTGTACTTCGCCTGAGCACTTGCTATCGACGTATTCAAGAATGATTTGTCTACAGGTGTACTAGGTATAGTTATTTGGATCTCGTGGGAGGAACCGCCCAGCTGCAGCTCATTCCCCGCCCCGTTAGCAATAGCTACATGGCCCACAGAAATTGTCGTACTGGTTGCCTGGGATGCAGATTTAGCCTTAAATTGGATCGCGAGTAAATCGCCTTGGGCAGACACATTCGCACCCACGCTCGCAGCCACAATCCGGAGTTGTCCTGGAGCTGTTTCCTTTTTATCGATGACTTGAAACCCTTCTTTTACAGATGTAACCGCATCGAATTGCACACTTGAAGGGTCATACTGAAGTGTTAGAACTTGGGCATACACTTGCTGGTATACGCTTTGCGTAACGTCTGTCAGCCCCATCGTCAGAGTGAAGGTTTGCCCAGAAGTTACCTGCGATACACCTGTCAATCTAGACTTAGGAGAGAGCTGAATTTGCAATCCGTTCAGTGCTGTCTGCAGACTGACCGCCGCAGCATCGATATCTGCCTGTGTTGCACTTGCACTCGCAGACACGCTAGTCGCCGTCGTTATGGCAGTTTGAAGTGCCGTGTAGCTGACGGCCGTGTACTGGTTAGCATTAACGGCTGCCGCTTGGTTCAACAGCTGCGTGAGCAACGCCTTGTTAATCAACCGTTTCATAAGCTGGATTTCTCCAACGTTAGCAAATCCGCCAGGCGTGTAATAGCGGAAATAACGGAAAGGTGTCTTGTCGGTTACCGCCGCCTTATACCATTTATAACCTCCGCCGAGGTTGCCTACTGTATACAGATTGACGAAGTTCGTTCCATCGTTAGAGCCTTGGAATATCCCTCCGTTCATCCGGCCTATATTACCTGTTCTAGGATAAAACTTGATGGTGTCGATCACTTGCTTATTGTTTGCGCCAAAGTCTACAAGCACCCAGCCTGAATCCGACGTCGTATCGGGCGATGTGTTTAAATTGCCATCGAACGCAAACCAGCCGTTCTGCTGCGTTGTCCCTGTGCCAGGCCATATATTCGAAGAAGCATTGACCATCGATTGCGTAACTGGAATCGATACAGGTGGCACCGGTACTTCGATGTTATTACGAGGTATCTCCCCATACACTTCAAACTCATAAATATTTGAAGCTCCATTTTCAACAGCGTTTTGCCCACTTGTTATGTAGAGGCGAACATACCTTACGGTCGATATCGGTATATACCTGTCCGTGCTGTTGGAAACGTTAGCTTCTACGGAATCAAGGTCATCCCAATCTGTTCCATCCAAACTTCCCTGAATCGAATAATTTTTTGTATTCAGCGATATAGTCTCTCCGCTTCCTCCCGCATGCTTCACTACCCATCTGGCAATACTATAATATTGTCCAAGATCGACCTTCAGCCATTTATCTCCGCTCGTCCCGGACGACCACTTGCTGCCACTTGTAGACGATCCGTCTACTGCTTTGGACGGATCGAATCCCGTCACATTCCCGTTGGCTGTAACCGGCTTGTTCAAAACAACATTAATCGCAGCAGGATCATAGTCTAACGTAGTAACTTTGAACGGGCTGCTTGCATTTGAAACATTTCCTGCTGCATCCTTGGCTTTTACCGTAAATTGATAGGCCGTATTCGCTGTTAGCCCTGTCACTTTATAGCTCGTACTTCCTGTTGTCGATCCAATCAAGGTAGAACCATTATAAACATCGTAGCCAATAACACCTACATTTCCATTGAAATTATCAGCAGCCTTATCCCATGACAAAGTGATCATCGTATCTGTTAGAACTTTCGCAGTGACATTGGAAGGCGTGGTAGGTGCCTGAGTATCTGCGGAAAGAGCATCCGTTGTATAATTTGTGATGGTCCAGGAAGCAATCGTACTTCTTGTGTTGACGTCCCTTCCATTGATGATCACCTTGTCCTTATAAATATCAAAAATCAAAGCTTGTGCGCCATCCACAATAGATCCATCTCTAATCATTGTAAAGTATTGTTCGTTATACAAGTTGCCCGGTATTCTCATATCATCATGCAAATGTCCTGTTATTAAAACGCTTTGAGGATATTGTCCCACAATGTCCTTAACCTTTTGATCCTGAGCCTCGTCGCTATTATAGGGGAAAGGCGAAGAATACGCATGCGACTGGGACACCGTATCTTCTAATGGCTGGTGGAGAAATAAGAATATCGGTTTATCTTTACTTGCACCCTCCGCCAACTTAGCCTTTAACCATTCCAACTGGGTATCCGAAATATAAGCGCCGTCCTTATCATCAGCCTCCGATCCCAGATAGATGAAGTGGTATCCGCTTATCCACTTATCAAAATAAACGCCCGGCATTCCTGTATTATTCAAGAATCTGCTTTTCGCTACTTCGATTCCGCCAACCCATCTTACCTCGTGGTTCCCATATGCAAAATTGCGCTCCACCTGGGGGTACTTATTCATTGTGTTCTTGATGACATTATATTGTGCATCTGTTCCGTAATCGGTAATATCTCCAACAATGCTAACGGATCCCGCATTATTTCGTATTGCGTCCTGCATCGCATTGTCAAGCGCAATATCTTGAGGAGAGCCTTGTGTTGTTGCGTGCGTATCGGAGAAGACCATATAGCTGAATTTATAGCTGGTATCCTTACTCGGATCCGTTGCAGCTAGAACGGTTACACTAATGCTTGTCGACAATGGGACATTATTCGAATTTGTAATATTCGACGGCAGAACTACCGTACCTGAAACCGTAAAACGTTGCTCGGTTTTTAAAGTTGCATCATAACCTGAGGCAGCTACGTTCCAGTTTACAAATGTATTCACATTGACGCCTTCGACTACCAGTACTACATTGCTAGGCAATCCAAGAGCCGCAGGTGTAGGCGCTGTTCCATTTAATACGCCAGTAATCGCTGCAGGGGTTACGACGCTTAACGTCTTCGACCTTATCCCTACTGTAAAAGTTGCTGTCTTACCGCGTACTGTGACAGTCAGGGTCTGGCTGGCCGCCACAGCTGAACTATTGAAGCCACTTACATTAGATGCAGTGACGGCTTCCATCTTTTTCGACCCATCACTGTATGTGCCGGTTACTGCCATGCCGGTGATATCCAGGCTCTCACCGATGATGTAAGACAGCTTTGTTGGTGGTGTTGTTATGGCAATGCTGCTCAATGTTACAATTGCACTGGAAATTACTATGTTGTAGGTAGCTGTCTTACCGCGTACTGTGACTGTCAGTGTCTGGCTGGCCACCGCAGCTGAACTATTGAATCCACTTACATCAGATGCTTTGATGGCTTCCAACCTTGTCGACCCATCACTGTAAGTGCTGGTTACTGCCATACCGGAGATATCCAGGCTCTCCCCGATGCCGTATGTCAGTATCGTTGGTGGTGTCGTTATGGCAATGCTGCTTGTTTTTGAAAACTGAAACCAGTTAATGCTGGCTACATAGCTCTTTCCAGCCGCCACCTTCATTACAAGATAAACATCATGAGTGCCGGTAACATTGGTAATATCGGCAGATTGCGTCTGGTAGACAGTCCAATTGTTAGGGTCAGTAGTTGCAACAGTGAGTGTTCCCGCTAAAGTACCTGTCGGACTGCCAAGCCTGATTTCAATATTACCGCCTCCATTTTCTCCCTTTACTGAAAGTCTAGCACTAAATTTTGTAGCGCCATTAACACCACTACCAAAATCAATACCGTTATATACTAAATACTGGCCGTTACTCGTACCTCCAATACATTGTCCACCTTCTGCGCAAGCTCCAGTGTTCAGTTCGGTCCCCGACTTGGAATTAAAGCTTTCTGCTTCTATCCGACTATAGGCGTCGCTTGCTGCATGCACTGGCATATAGCCAGCAAGGTTGCTGAAAATGAGTGTAACCATCAGGATGAACGAGAGTGACGACTTTTTGAGCTTCGCTACCATAAAATACATCTCCTTAATATCTTATATCTTGCTTTCCGGCCCACAGTTTGAAACTTTTTCTGAAATTCAATAACATTCATCGTTTCAACTCTTATTTATCATCGAAGAAATTCCCCCTTTCATATAAATGCTATGGGTTGGTTATTTTTTGATAACTGATCTTTGTAGGAAGTATTGGCAATGTCTGGGGCGGTTTACATATAGTGTCCTATTTTTCCTGGTTCTTTGACATAGAATAATTATATATTCCTAGTAAAATTTATAGATTATGATTTAAACTTATTGTAAAACTCATCAAATAAAGATTGAGCAATAAGACAAATCGTTTAGCGGCTTTTATCCATCGCGATCTGTTGCAGCCGGTCGAGTGCTTGTTTTGGAGTTGTCTGACCAAGTAAAATAGTCTGCCCCATATTCCTGGTTGCATTTACGACAGCCGACCATGCTGGGTGATTAATTGGGTAGAACCTTGCGTTTTTTATGGAGTCAAGATTTTGTTTCATGAATGTATCATTCGCCGCTAATTTATCGCCAACTGTACGAGTGGTTGGAAGAAACCCTTCCTTTTGGACAAATCCTTCATAACGGGAATCTTCATAGATAAAATCAAGAAATTTACGCAATGCCGCTTTGTTGGTATGATCTGTCTTGAAGGACATCAACACATCCTGTACACCTAATACGAATGGCGTTTGTCCTTCTTTCACCGGGATAGGCCCTTTCGCCCATTTTAGTCCTGGAAACTCATTCGGGACGACAGTCTCAAAGTAGTTGCCGGAAATGAGCATGCCTAACTTGCCATTCCCCAGGATACGTTGTTTCTCATCGCGTGTCGTAACCGCAGGCTCGGGATCTGTCACCCCCTTATCATAAAGCTCCTTTAGAAATGTTATTCCTTCTACATTTTCTGGAGAATTAATCGCCCATTCATCCTTATTCATCCAACCTCCTCCAGCTCCGTAGAAAAAGTATGAGAGATAAGCCCAAATTTCATTGTCCGTAAAATCCACGCCGAAACCGTTCACCTGTTTCCTATCCTTGATTTTACGCGCAACTTCCTCCAAATCGTTCCACGTTTTTGGCGTTTCTGTAAGGCCCGCTTCATTGAAAATATCTTTGTTATAATAAAGTTCTCTTATCGTAGTTACATAAGGAACCGTATATTGAATGCCCTGCATTGTACTGCTATCCATAAGAAAAGGGTAAAATTTTCCGTACAATTCAGGAGAAAGAAGGTCTTGCATACTGTTCAGCAAGCCATCCTTTGCAAAATGCGCATAAATGTTCGATAGCAGCAAATCCGGGGGTTGATTGCGGCTAATCATTGTATTGTAAGCGCTATCTAGATTATCCCAATTAATGACCTGCAGTTCGACCTCGATATTCGGATATTTCGACTCGAATTCTTTTACCACATTTTCAAAAAAAGGCCTTGTAGACGAGCTATACTCAGGAGCCACAAAGGTGATTTTCGCTTTTGCCTCATCATCGCCTACAACCGAATGTGGCGCGTTCCTCCACATGCACCCAGTTAGAAGAATTAACGGAAGTTGGAGAACTGCAAGCAAAGCTACCCTTTTATTTTTATCTAATTTTCCAATCAAATCGACCACCCCTTCCGTCATACCACTACTTCTCAACCAAAGGGAAAAGCAACTCTTGGTTTTCTTGCGTATACATATTTTCCTTGGTAATAACTACAGCATCTATGTTTACCTGTGGGTTCACTTTAATCCCGTTTAGTGCCTGTACCGTCGTTTCAATGGACATATAACCTAAATTGAACGGCTTTTCTATGATTGTTGCCTGTAAAATTCCTTCTTCCAATAGTTTGATTCCGTATATGGAACTGTCAACGCCTACAATCTTCACTTTATCTGTCTTTCTGTTTTCCTTAACAGCTCTTGCTGCGCCTAAAGCAGAAGTTTCATTCAATCCGGCAATGCCTTGGATATCCGGATACAAGGACAGCAGATTCTTCACCAGATCGTATGCTGAATCCTCTGTTCCATCGAACTCGTAATTTCCTACATAGTCAACGCCAGGGAACTCAGCAATCGCTTCTCTAAATCCGTCCATACGTTCCTGCTCCGCTATCGACCCTTTGCTGCTGAGAGTCATGACTCTGGATAATTTACCTTTCTGCTCGCCAGCCAGTATCAAGCCAGCTTTTCTCCCCGCTTGGTTGTTGTTAGTTGTAATTAGGCTAGTCGCATCCGAGTCATGAATCGGCGAGCCGATCAAGATAAGCTTGATGCCGGATTCCTTAATTTTTTGAGCAGCCGGCGTAAGCCGATCGTAATCGGTTGCTGCAAGGACGATAGCATCAGGCTTTTTCAGTAGAACTTCGTCTATGTTGCGAATTTGTCCAACCGTATCCGTTTCTGATATCGGACCCGTGATCTCGATATTTGCAGCATATTCCTTCGCAGCCGCTTTCACACCTGCACTAACCATTTGCCAATAGTCTGAGCGAATATTGTTCGTTTTTAAAACAACTGCTATTTCAAACTTTCTTTGATTCGTGATGTGCAGCATTTCCACACTGAAGACCACAATAAATCCGATTGCAATTATAAGCAGCACTGCCCAAAAAACTGGTTTTTTATGGGCCATCTATAACTCCTTTCTGGACACATTTGGGTAATATGATCGTAACCTCAGTACCTTCCCACTTTTCGCTCTTAAAAGAAAGACCAAACTCATTCCCGAAAAGTTTGATACGCTCATTTACATTAATAACTCCAATTCCCCTCATGATGCCTTCTTTCACCTTCAAAATGTGATTTAGCTTTTCCGTTTCCATACCTACACCATCATCTGCAACAACAAAAACGATCGTTTCCCCGTCATCTCTGCCCGTTATTTTAACTAGACCGTTTTCTAACTTATTTTTGATACCATGATAAATGGCGTTTTCAACAATAGGCTGCAAAATAATTTTAGGAATATGCACGTCAAGAATACTAGGGTCAACGTCAATATGAAAATCCAACTTATCCTTATATCTCAATCTTTGAATCAACAAATAGCTGGTAATATGCTCAATTTCTACCCGAATGGGGACTGTTTCATTATTTTTATTAATAATCGAGCGAAACAGCTTGGCTAGTGAAGAAGTCATCAGAACAACCTCATCGTACTTCTTACGTTCCGCCATCCAAATAATCGAATCGAGGGTATTATACAGGAAATGGGGATTAATCTGTGCTTCAAGCAGCTTCATTTCATTCTTTCGTTTACTTTCTTCGTTCTGAATAATTTGATGCATTAAATCTTTGATTCTGCCAACCATGATATTGAAGGTATGACCCAGCTGTCCAATTTCGTTTTCGCTCCGAAATTCAGATCGGATACTGAAGTCTCCTTTTTCCACTTGCTTCATGTTGCTCTGTAGCATCTTGATGGGGTGTGAGAGATGACGGGAAAGGAAGAAAGAAAGGTACAATGCGATGACTATAGCTACAATTGTCCATAAAAAATAAGACAAATTGATTTGATACTGGTTAGCGATCAACTCGCTTGCATAAGCGACACCAACTATTTTCCAACCGAAGTGAGTCTCTTGTGTGGTGTAGATCCTTTTTTTGTTTCCCTCACCAGTTATGAAGCTTCCGCTGCTGGATTGCTTGACTTCATCTATCATTTCCTCTTTCAGCTTGCTGTTAATCAGCTTTTGCTGCGGGTGATAAACGATATTTCCATTCTTATCGACAATGAATACATATCCTCTTTTACCCAGGTTAATATGATTGCAAATTTCGTTAATCGCACTCAAATTCAAATCAACCAAAAAAATGCCTTCACCTGTAATGCCGTCTGCACTCTTCAACTCCCGGCTTAATGAAACCACCCACCTGTACTCATTCTGAATAATGTTTTGCACATGCGGGGCAGAGATCACCGACTTACCGCCCTCCGCTTTCGCATTTTTGTACCAAGGCTGTTCCTCAAGGTTGGAGTTTTCATTCAAACTTGTAATTCTGCGATCTGAGACAAAGCGATTATTGTATCCAAAAACCATAATCGAGGCAATATCTTTACGGGTAATTAATATCGATTGAAATAAATCGGATATTCTTTTCTCATACGGCCTGCGTTCCTCATCGCTAATAAAGCTCGTTTCCGTAATGTAATATTTCACATCTTTATTCGTCGATGCCAGTATAGAGATATCTTCCATGTTGGTTATGTAGGATTGGATATTGATATTTACCTGCTGAATAATTTCTGATATGTAGTGCTTGGAATTCATTTCTACGGCGTCAGCCGAGAGAAAGTAGGAAATAAAGCTCGTGATAACAATTAGAAATAAAATTAAGCAAGAAAAGACGGCAGAAATACTGGACTGGATGCTTCTAAATTTAAAAAGAAACAATCCTACGTCTCTTTCTTTTCTCATTGGACTTTCTCCCTCGACAACTTTTCTCGAAACCCTTTAGGCGTCAAACCCGTATGTTTCTTAAACAGTACACTAAAGTATTGGGGATCGATGTAGCCTACTTTGGATGCCACTTCATAAGATTTCAACGGCGTATACTGTAGCAAATTCTTTGCTTTTTCAATGCGAACCCATGTCACAAATTCCATAATCGTAAATTCTTTATGCTGCTTAAATACGGTACTGAAGTAGCTTTTGCTTAAGTGGACGTGGCGGCAAATTTCATCGACTGAAAGGTTCTCGTTCACATAGTGCTTCTCAATATAGGCAATCACACTCAGAACCTTTATCTTGGATTGATCTTGTCTTTGCTCCGAAATATAGGAAATGACTTCTTTACAAATCGTGATGAGACGGGTTTCAATTTCATCTAATGTTTTGAAGCGATTGATATCTTGGAGTACGATGTCATGTCCTTTAAAATGGACAATGTCATTCCCAGATACTTCGTGAATCGTATTGACAATAGCGATAATGATCGATTGAATTTGCAAATAACAGCCACTCATTGGCATCAAGGAAGCCTTCAGGCTATTTATTAATTGTCCAATTAGTACTTTGGCTTCTTCGAATGTCCCTGTTTTTATCAGAGTAGAAAACTTGCGGTTCCATTCGATGTTAAGCTGCTGCTCGGGTTTATTCGCCCATTCCATGTCCAGAATGCTAATAACCCTATTTTCACCAAGAAGGAATCTGTAATCCAAGGCGGAAATTGCACCTTTGTAAGAATGCGAGAGTTCGTTCATCGTTCTACATAGGATACCCACACCAATGGTAACCGTGAACTTTAAATACTTCTCCACACAGAAACGAATCACTTCCGTTACATTGAGAGCGGTCTCATAAGGCTCACCTTCCGACTCTCCAGAAAAGATAACGATCATTCTTTCTTCCCTCGTTCGAAAGAGGACCGCTTCTTTTCCCTCCATAACTTCTTGAATAATATTGAAGGCTGCGGACCGGAAAAGCTCTGGATCGTTATGCCAGTCCCACTTTCCTTTAATATGTTCGTCTAATTCGTCAATCTCTATGGCTACGACAAGATAAGGTGGTGACATCAACGGAATACCGAAATATTGCATCCTATCGTGAATGGTGTCACCCCTTAATGTCCCGTTGATTAACTGTTCTAAAAAACGTTCCTTTAATAATGGCAAGCTTTGGTGGAGTTGCATCTTGAGATGAGAAAGATTTTCCCGATTCTCTGTTTCCATATCCATATCAGCTTTTACTTTATCTAGCAAACTTCGAAGCTCGTTAGCCGTAATTGGTTTTACAATAAAATCATGTACCTTCAAGCGAAGTGCTTTCTGAGCATAGTCGAACTCATCATGGCCTGTAAGGATAATCACCTTGATAAATGGAAATTTTAAATGTATGTGTCTAGTCAGTTCAATGCCGTCCATTATTGGCATACAGATATCAGACAAAACAAGATCTGGTCTTAGTTCCGATATGGCTTCCAAAGCTTCACTGCCATTCCTATAAACACCAATACACTCAAAACCGTGTTGCTCCCACTCTATGGTCTCTTTAATACCTTCCCTTACTTCAACTTCGTCATCTACGATCACGATTCTATACAATATGTTCACCTCTTGTGCTGCTCTAATCTTTTGTAATGGCAATTGGCAAATTTCGCTAAATATTTATTTCCTAATAGTATACAAGTCGTTACACTTATTTGGACATAGAACATTTATAGATGTTTTCAGAAATGATTGACATACACGCACATACAAAAGAAGCCTGCCTGAGCAGGTGAAAACATGCTGGAAATGAAAATTAGGAAGAGAAAATAAAAAAAGCCCTACGATTTCTCGTAAGGCACTTGAAAATTCCGGATATGGCGTATATTCATTGATTAGGAATTTGATGTACTACGCTTTTACGCTCCTACCAGTAGCTCTTCAGCCCTTTTTCCATACGAAGTAGTGCTTCCAAGTAATAATAATCCCCCCAGATCATGAAATCATCCGGGGAAGAATTCCCTCTCACATGATACGAGCCACGCTTCAACAGCCCTTGTGCTTCCGGCTCGCTGATCGTTGAGTAATTCAATACGAGCGACTCCATAGAACGAGTGACCGCTTCTTTGAATAATTCAGTCTCAACATCCGAAGGATCTAAATGCTCCAACATTTCCAGCATGCCGCACGCAGCAATTGCCGAGGCTGAGCTGTCTCTGTAAGTGCTGTCCGTAATCTCCGCGTTAAAATCCCAATAAGCTACGCTGTCTGCTGGCAAGTTCTTAATGAAATACTTTGCCAACCGTTTGGAAACTTCCAAAAATAATGGATTTTTGGTATATCGGTAAGAAAGCGCAAATCCATAAATCCCCCACGCCTGTCCACGTGTCCAGGTTGATCCGTTCGTATAGCCTTGATGTGTTGAGCCGCCTATCGGCTCGCCTGTTTCTTGATTAAAGTGGAACGTATGATACGAGGAATCATCCCCTCGTACCAGATAGCGTCTGCTTTTTTCGGCATGAAGGATAGCTGCTTCTCTGAACTTTGGATCTCCGGTTTGCTCGGATGCCCAATAAAGCAACGGCAAATTCATCAGACAGTCGATAATGATACGGCCACCTTGTTCTGAATCGCCGATCGGCCCCCAGGCTTGTATATAACCTCCTTGTTCTCGCCAACGTTCCATCAGCTTCTCAGCTGCATGAATCGTTAGAACCATCGCGATCCCGTTTTCCTCGACCATCCACTGGGCTTTAGAGGATAAAATATAAAGAAACCCAATATCATGATGTTCCAATGCGATATCCTTCTTCAAACGGTCTTGAAAGCTCTCGACTGTTCTTCGCGCAGCCAAACGAAATTCAGAATCATTCGTAGCCTCATAACACAACCAAAGCAGTCCCGACCAGAATCCATCCGTCCATTCGTCGTTTGCATTTAGTATATAGTCTTTGCCTTCTGTGCTAACGTGAGGGAACAAATCCCCAAAACGGGTAATATTAAATCTTGTTTTTTGTACCGCATCCTCAATTGCTCGATTCCACATCTTAGCTTTCACTCCCCTAGTAATGGTCTGGTATTGCATAACTCCTATATGCTGTATCCAGTTGTACGTTATAATCCTAAGCTAAATTTGGCGCTGAACGTTTTGCCCAATGATCCATTTACATGAACGGTCACCTTAATGGTCGGACTTAACTGCGTCACCGTAATGCCAGGATCTAGACAAATCACTGCCGTTGCGCTTCGGTTGATCTCGATATTAATCGTCCCCGTGTTGGACTGAGTCGGGTCGGAAATTCCGGCATCGATCTGATTCAAACTTTCCAGCGTCGTAACAGAAGCCTTCTTATCGCTTGTTATAAAACTCGTTCCTCCTATGGAAACGGTTTGTACCGCATCATGCCAGAAGTTGGCACCTACCGCGTTCAGTGATGTGTCCTTCACAGCCTGAGCATCCACCGAATTCTCTAGGATGACGACATCCGAATTCTTCGCATAGTTGGCCATCTCCGCTGCGCTTTTATTGGGAAACACGATATACGCATAAGAAGCATCTGTTGGATTCGCACCGTGATCAAACGCAAGGCTCAAGTAGCTTTTCGTATAAGACGTCGTGCTACCGTATTGATTAATATCACGCCAAGCTCCCTCTCTAGACTCTAGAAGTCCATTTATGTCAGCAGGAACAGGGAAATAATAGCCGATATCGGAACCGCTCACACTGCTTGCTAAATGCGCCCATTGCACCCTAGTCATGGTCTCACACCATTCGAACACATCCGGTTTCACGAGACCATTCACTGTCAAAGTATTGTCACCTTCCGTGTTCAGCTTACGGTTCTCGATGATGGTTTCCACGTTAGCGTTGTTGGCATTGGTAATTCCTGCCCCTAAGGCGACCATTTTATCACCAAATAAAAACCAAGATTTCTTGCCTCGGAGTGGACTTCCCGTGTTCTCGGAGAGTGCAAACTGCATGCCTGCGGTACTGTAAAGCCCACCAACAGTCGATCCTCCTACCCAAACATTAGGGTTTAGGTATTTCGCCCACGCGATAGGCGCGCCGCTGTCTGTTCCGTCCGTCGTCGTTCCCGGCAGACGATACCTATTAACAGTGGCCCAATACTGATCGCTGTATTGATTCAAATCGTTATTGTACAATTGCGTCATGCCTGCGCCCGTCCACCAAGCTTGAGAATTCTCCCCGTTTCCATATGAAAATGCAGAAACTCGTTCGGAAAACATACATAGACCGATGCCGAAGCCGGGACGCAGATGTACAACACGATCCATACTCGCGAAAACATGAGACTTCACTAGTTCTTCGCTTGGAAGAATGGAAGAATCCCTCATCGTCGCTTTAAGCAATTTAATATTGAATATAGACAAAGCATCAAAGTAGTTCGTAAACGTTGTATCCGCCTGAACCCACGCCTTCGCCATGCTTTTGAACAGAGCTGCTTGGTGAGCCGGCGCCGATTCAGCCAGTAGTAGAATCGCTGTGATCACATTTCTCCCTGTTAGATGATCCTGCTCTCCTTGTCTCGATAGCTTCCGCCCGCTTACCATATCCATCATAGCGCCTTTATAAATGAGCGGCTGATAAGCATGTATGACCCATTCATACACATGAACTGCCTGTGGATCGGTCACCGACCAACTGGATCCATTCAGGATATAGAACAGCTTGGCCATATCATCCAGAAGCACATATCCGTAACTGCCGGTATACGGTACACAACCATGCTGGATAAATGAACCGTCAACATAATAGCCGTCCCCATTCGTTACATACGGGAAAATCTGACTTAACGCGTCTCTACCTTGGGTGATTTTCGAGCTCGATTGGTCTATAATACCGCGAATAATGAGAGCCAGCGCTTTATCCGCTCGATTAGCACCTGTTTCCGCAGCATCATTAAGAACTCGTTTCTCCGCATCGGGACACCACTTGTCTATGGCACTGATATAATTACTGATTTGAGCAGCAGACAAATGATCATACATCAAGACCATGATGTCATTCAGCCTTAACGGCGAACCGATTTCCCAATCCCACCAATTGTCGATTTCAGACTTGTAAGCATGATATGGATTCGTATACATCCAATCGAGCCCGTCGATGATACCACCTGCAAGCTCAACATTGCCTTGAAGATAAGAACCGTTTGTAGAAAAAGCAAGCGCCATGGACAACAGACGATTATAGTTGCTTGTTATGGTGGAAGAAATCGTCCAGTCCGATAAGTCGCTCCAAAGGTAAGTTCGGTTTACATCCTTATCGAGTGATGTCCAATGCTGTAAAGCTGTAGAACTGATGCTCTCTAATCTCGTTGTAATATCCGCCAGGTCAGCGAGGCTGCATACACCTCCTCCTGTAAGGAAGCTTTTCCACTTTACCCTTAGTTCGTCATATTCATTCATAACCAAAGTCATCAACTCCCGATATCACCCTTTGACTGCTCCAATCATGACACCTTTAACAAAATATTTTTGCAAGAATGGATAGAGCAAAAGAATAGGTCCTGTAGCTACGATGATCGTAGCGTACTTGATGGTCTCTCCAACCGGCATTTTATCGGCTCCGCCAACACCTGTCATCATGCTGTCCGTGCTGTTGGAGATCAAGATTTCTCTCAGAATGAGCTGCAGTGGGAATAACTCACGTGTCCGCAAGTAAATCAAAGCATTAAACCATGCATTCCAGTGTCCCACACCGTAGAAAAGAATCATAACAGCTACGGTAGGCATAGACAGCGGCAGGATGATACGGAACAAAATCGTAAAATCGTTGGCTCCTTCCAGTTTAGCCGACTCTTCCAAACTCACCGGGACTCCTTGAAAGGATGTCCGCATGATAATCAGATTCCAAGCGCTCATTGCCGCAGGGAAAATTAACGCCCATCTGCTGTCCAGTAAGCCAAGATTTTTGATGAGCATGAAGTTCGGGATTAATCCTCCGCTGAAAAACATCGTGAATACAATCATCATCATAATCGGATTCTTCCATAGCACATTCTCCCTGGAAAGGGCGTAGGCTCCGAGAGAAGTCATTAGGATATTGATGGTTGTTCCAATGGCAACATAGAATAAAGTATTTACATATCCTGTTAAAATCATGGGGTTATCAAAAACTGCCTTGAAGGCATCCAATGAAAATCCAAGCGGTTTAATCAATAATCCCGTATGCTTCACAATAGCAGCCGGGTCACTGATGGAAGCGAATAAAACATAGACTAAAGGATATAAAGTGGCGAGCGACAATGCCGCCAAGAAAAGCATGTTGGAGGTTTCGAAGACGATATCTCCAATTGAACGTTTTATCTGCACGGTGCATCACTCCTTACCAAAGTTTGGTTTCGCTGTACTTTTTGCTGATTGTGTTTGCGAGCAATAAGAAGCCGAAATTAATAACTGAATTGAATAAGCCCACCGCGGCGGTATAGCTATAATTAGCCTCCATAATCCCTTTGCGGTAAACAAAGGTACCAATAACATCCGCTGTTTCATAAGTCATCGGATTATACATGAGCAAAATCTTTTCATCACCAACCGTCATGACATGACCAATCCGCAAAATAAACAGAATGATGATTGTAGATGTAATGCCTGGCAGAGTTACGTTCAGCAGTTGCTTAAAACGTCCTGCACCATCCACCCTAGCTGCTTCATATAAGGAAGGATCAATGGTGGTAATGGCCGCAAGATAGATGATGGTGCCCCAACCTACTTCTTTCCAAATACCTGAAACAATGTATGTGAAACGGAACCACTCCGGCTTTTGCAAAAATGAAATCGGCTGACTGCCGAACATCTCAACTAATTGATTGATCATTCCCCGCGTCGATAAGAAGTCAACCATCATACCGACGATAACGACGACGGATATAAAGTGAGGAAGGTAAGTAATGGTCTGTACGCTTTGCTTGAACCATCGCAAACGGACTTCGTTAAGCAATAGTGCTAAGATGATCGGTGCAGGAAACCCAAAAAGAATATCATAGAAGCTGAGTATCAGCGTATTTTTGATGATCGGTAAGAAATACTGACTTTCGAAAAATTGTTTAAAATACGTAAGTCCAGCCCAGTCGCTGCCCATAATGCCAAGTCTCGGCGAGAATTCCTTAAAAGCGATTTGCACCCCATACATTGGACCGTAATGAAACACTGCATAGTAAAGCACGACCGGCAACAGCATCAAATATATGATTTTGTTACGTCTGAAGTCCTTTGCTACGATCGTGCCGAATCGTTCTTTCTTCATCTTTTCTTCCACTCCTATCCCATAAAATTCACATGCCAAATAGCCCCATTGAAGAGAATCATCCTGGGAAAGAATGAACAGGTAATTTCTCTCCCAGAACGAACCACATGGAAATCGTTTACGATCTATTTCATTTAGAATTATTTTCTAGCATTGAAACGGTCCAGCTGCGCTTGCTTCAATTTAATGGCATCCTCGATGCCCATGCTCTTCAATTTCGCGGTGAACTTATCGTAATTTTCAATAGGCTCCGCACCCATAATGAACTTTGTGACCATTTGATCCAGATACGTGTTGACATCGTTCATGATCGTTGCGTATTTGCTGCTCTCCTCGGATGTTGGAGAAAGCGGCGGCAATTGCTTCTTATTTTCCGCATTCATCCAGTTTTTAACGGCTTCCTGTTGCTCAGGCTTGGATGAAAACTGCTCCATGTAACGCTTATCTTGAACGAACGGGCCGTTGAAGCTGGATCTTGCGAATTTCGCAATGGCTTGGGCCATTGGCAGCTTGTCTGGGTTCTTGGCAACAATGTCGCTAAATTTCGGATAACCGTTTTCCAACTTGTAGCTTTCGCCTTCGACTCCGAAGTTGAACAGCATGGAGCCTTCTGGGCTATAACCGTAGTCGAGCCATTTGACGATTTCGGCAGGGTTTTTGGCCGAACCCGAGATCGCTGCGCCGATTCCCGTAAATGCAGCATCTTTCTGCCCAAGAATAGGCATATCGCCTTTTTTCAATACCGGGGAAAGCGTTCCAATCAACTTGAACTTAGGATTGGTCGGTTGAACCAAATCCGTAAAGCGTCCAATTCCGCTTCCAAGATAAGTGAACAATCCACCGAGTGTATCTCCAGTTACTTTGGCATCTCTTAATTTATCATCGGTTGCCGCGTAATCGCGATCAATCAAACCTTCTTTGTACCATTTGGTTAAGGTCGTGATCAAATCCTTGAATTCGGGCTGGTTCGGTCCATACTTGACTTTATCGCCATCCTGGTAAAATTCCGAACCAATTCCCCACGCGGCACCGAATGCGGTAAGCGCGTTCATTGTTTGTGCGCGGTCTTTCGGATTGCTGTAAAGCAGGAACGGAATTTCATCCGCTTTGCCATTGCCGTTCGGATCCTTCTCTTTGATTGCCTTCAACGTCGTGTACCATTCATCGATCGTCGTTGGAGCAGGCATATTCAACTTGTCAAGCCAGTCTTTGCGTAGCGCATTTCCGTTGAACGTAAGAAGAGCAGCGTCGCCGCGGACAAACGGCATTACATATATATTGCCTTCATCCGTCGTAACCATCTTCTTCACATCCGGATGATCCTTTAGATACTTGCTCAGATTCGGAGCATTTTGTTCGATGAGATCATTCAAACGAAGAATTGTCTTCTCTTTGATTGCGTTATCCGGGCCCTTCGCTACGTCTGAGCCCCAGTTGTATTCCATAACATCTGGCAGCGACCCAGAAGCGATCATCAGGTTGAAGCCTTCCTTTTCTTGACCCACAGGCGGATGTTGAAATTCAACCTTTGTATTGGTTATTTTCTGAAGTTGTTTGTATACGCCCATGTCATTAAAGTTTTTCATGGTTGCAGATACGTTTGCGTTTAAACTTACCCAATACGTAAATTTATCCGGGTACTTCTCCGTTTTGGCACCATCTGTAGTTGTGCCCTTGTCACCAGAAGTTTTGGAATCATTGTTGTTTCCGCACGCTGTTACCATACTAGTCGCCATCGTAAGGATCAATATGGATAAAGCTGACTTTTTTAGATTCTTCGACATCATAGAAATCTTCCTCCCTTTATGCTATCTAGGTTTGCTGTCTTGCACAACTCAAAGTTACATGATTAGCTAGAAGGAAGGAACAGCGAGAATTACGCAAAGGCTATCCGCACATTAGATCAGCGGCTATCCGTTCTTTAGATCGACTGATTTATTTATAGATTCACGGTACTTTCCTGGTGTAATGCCTTCAATTTTCTTAAAAACCCGTATAAAACCAACGTCGTTGGCATAGCCAACAAGCTGTGCAATTTGTAAAATCGTATGCGAACTAGATGCTAAAAGCTGTTTCGCTTTCTCCATCCTTGAAGATGCAATATAGTCTGATAAGTTTTGACCGCTATAGCGCTTGAAAAAAGCAGAGAGATAAGAGGCATTTAAATCCAATGAATCTGCGATGGCTGTCAAACTTAAACTGCCTTCATGCAAATGCTCGTCTATATACGATAAAATCTGATTATACAGCCGCTCATTATGATCGGTCTTTTCCTCTTTCATCCGCTTGCAGATTTGCTGGAACAACTCCTTGGTTCCTGTAAACATTTGCTCAGCGGTTGAACACGATTCGATATATTTAACGGGGTCGAATCTCTGGTCTAGTAAGGAATCCTCACTATATCGAAGCGCATGTAGCAGCTTCATAGCAGTGCTGAGCAGGTCAATAAACAAACATTTGCCCATATCCAGTGTGATACCTCGATCACGGAAATTCAGCTCGTAAAGATGATTTAGAAGCTTGATAACATTGGTTTCGTCACCGCTTTTGGAGAGATTAATTAACTGCCCTTCCATTTCAAGTGGATAATAGTGATAATGAAGCTCCGTATCTTTAATGTCTTCATAAAAAATAACAGGTCTCTGACCCTTGGTCATTCGGTAATCAAGCGCCATCTCGGCTTCCTCGTAAGCCCGGCCGATTTCTTTCAGCCCCGGATGAACATTACTCACTGTAAAGGTTACATTCATTTTGAATCGTTCTAGAAGGATTTCGGTCAATTGCGGCGCATTCCTCGAAATATGCGATACAAATTCTGCTGAATCATCTCGGGTATTGATTAGAATAGCCAGTCTGTCTTTTTCCAAATCTATCGAATGCCCTTGAACGTGAAGCACTTCCAAACTGACGTTGGATATAATAGAGCGAACAAGTGCCCATTCATATTCGGTGTCCGATTTCCTAAATTCCCTGCAGTCATCGATTTGAGCAATCATAACGCTAAACCCCTCTAAAGGAAAATGCAGGTTCATGAATTGCAGTGAATCGTCAGTCGAAGTAGACTCTCCGATTCTCCCTTTAACCAAGCGATTCAAAAAGTTAGCGCGAATTACGGGTAGCTGCTTGTCCAGCAGGCTGCGCAGCTGATTCTCTTCTTCAATTGATGCGTGTATGGATGTTTTAATGAACTCTAGCTCATTGTAGATCGGTGTATCCCTATTCCTTTTCTGATTAAGAATGACCGTAACAACTTCTTTAATCGGGTTATAATTCCGGTTCGCCAAATAATAAGACACCACTACACCTATGAGAATTGACAGCAATAGAATGAAGATAGCCCATTGTTTTACTGCATTTACGTTACTTAGCACAATGTTAGTCGGCGCTGCAGTTATAAACTTCCAACCATTTAAGCTTGAGGTCGTATAGGATACAATCATATTTTGATTGTTATTTTCAATCGTAAATGAACCTTTGTTTTGATCCAATTTATCTTTAATTTGCTTGAGCTCCCCGCTATCTTCCCCAGTGCTCATCATCAGGTCCAGCTTGTCGTTAAGCAGGTACACCGTTCCTTGATTGGCTGTGTAAATCTCGTTCAGCAAGTTTCTGATTTGCTGCTCATCGATTAAAATAACTAGCGTAGCTTTCATATTAGCACGTTCGCCAATCGGCAATGATTGAACGAAGGTAAGCAGGTTTTTCGTGCCTGACTGGGTCTGAACTGGTAGGGATGGCAGAAAGGTCCGATAATGGTACCCGTTAATAATGGTGCTCTTGTACTGTTCGAAGCTAAAGTTCTTATAATGGTATATGGAATTAAAAAGGGTAGGAAGATCAGTTTTCATGCGAGGCGAAACTACGATTTGGGAATCATTAAAATAAACATAAAAATCTGCTATAAAACTGTTGGAACTCTTATAGCCCGGGAAAGAGGATATGAGTTCAATGTATCGGTAGACTTGAGTCGCCTCATCGCTACCCACATTTAATTCATTCATCAGCTTGGGATTATAAGAAATTTGAGATGTCATTTGGTTCAGTTCCGTCATCTGATGATCAACAGACTCTCGAACTTGCTCCAACAAAGCCAGATTAAATCGGTTCGCGTTATCTACCATCCCTCTTTCCATCTGAATATAAATAACCATACCGACGACAATGGGAAGTAAAAGAACAACAAAAAACGATAAAAGCAGTTTAAAAAAAACGCTTTCACGTTGAGTACTCCCTTTTCGTCTTAGCTTGGAAAGCGTCATGAATCGTCCTCCTCAGGTGGGAAATGATCATCGATACTAATGTATCCTTTCAACCCGAATGAGTCAAGGAAACAGGCAGCTCACTTGCTATCTAATGTTAGTCTTACCTAACTCAAAGATACACGATTAGGTTATAGGAAGGAACAACGAGAATTTACCAGGATCTATCCGCTCTAAATTGGAGATGTTACGCAGTCTAGATCCATACTTGTTGTTTGCTAAATATGGATCAAAAAAAGCTTACGGTGGACGCCGTTTTCATAGCGTCCACCGTAAGTCTTGTACTTTCATAACTCTCTTACAGATTAAGAGCGAGATCAAGGTTCACATTTAGAACTTGGAGTATCATCGTTACCGCCTCTGCTCGAGAAACATTAGAGTTCGGATCGAACTTACCTTCTTCCTTACCATTAATAATACCCGCATTAGCCAGTTGGTTGATTGCCTGTTCTGCCCAATTACCATGGATGTCTGAAAACTTAGAAGTACCGTATGCCGCACTCAAGTCCATTACCTTTGAGATCATCGTAACGATTTCAGCCCGAGTGACCGCATTGTCTGGCTTGAAAGTTCCGTCACTGTATCCGTTGATGATATTTTCCGCTTTCAAAGTCCTAATTGCACTTGCCGCCCAACTTCCTTGCGTATCAGCAAAGTTGTCAGATCCTTTTGCTGCAATCCCCAAGGCTTTGACAACCATTGTAGCGAGTTCTGCGCGAGATACTGCCGCATTACTGTTGAAAGTTCCATCCGGATACCCCGAAACAAATCCGATTTTCGAAGCCATCACCACAGCTTTCGAACTCCAGTCAGTTGGAAATACATCAGAGAATGACCGTAGTTGCGCCGTTTCAAGAGCGGTTTTCACCGTTTCTTTGATCTTCACCGCATCAACTAAATCTCCCTTGAACGTAGGTTTTCCATGAGTTGGTGACGGTGTTGATGTTGATGTTGATGTTGGTGTTGGTGTTGGTGTCGGTGTTGGTGTTGGTGTTGGTGTTGGTGTTGGTGTTGGTGTTGGTGTTGGTGTTGGTGTTGGTGTTGGTGTTGGTGTTGGTGTTGGTGTTGGTGTTGGTGTTGGTGTTGGTGTTGGGATAATAACTCGTCCTGTGTCTCCTCCATTGCTTTGCTCCTTATTCACCGTTATCACCGTTACCTCCACTACACTGCTCGCAACGGTTGCCTTTTGGCTGCCTGTTGCAGTGTTGTTCGTATTCGTTACCACCACATAGTAGTACGATGTGCCAACGGTTGACGTAGGTGCAGCATACGACGCGCTTGTTGCGTCGCTAATCGCTGTCCCACCGCTATTGCTACTCGTCGTATTGCTGTACCACTGGTAGCTCAGCGTTCCGCTGTCACTCACACTAGCTGCTACGTTTAAAGTCGGGCTGCTCGCGCCTTCGTCCACTGTCGCCCCCGTCGGCTGCGTATCAATGCTTGGTGCGACTGCGTTAGATGCAGCAGGTGTTGCGCTCATCATATTCGAGAGTCCGCTTTCTCCCGCGGTATTTCCCGCCGTTATGGCGTAATAGTACGTGGTGTCATTCAATACGGTAGTATCCGTATAGCTTGTTGCAGTTAAGTTAACTATAAGGATATCGTCCGTGCCGTTAAGCGATGTACTGCGCTTCAAATTGTAGTAGGTCGCACCTGTTACCGAAGGCCAGTTCAGGCTCACTTGTCCATCGCCCGCAGATGCTGATAACCCTGTTGGCACGTTAGGCGGTACCGTCAAATCCATGCTAATACTGATCGTTTTTGCAGCTTCCAAATTCCCAGCGAAGTCCTTCGAACGATAGCTTATTGTATAATTGCCGGTTTGATTGAATGTTACCGCTGACGTATAAGTTAACCAAGTAGCCCCGCCATCCAGGCTGTATTCCGTCTTAGCCACGCCTGACAAATTATCGTTTGTGGTAAGAGATAGCGTAACCGGATGGGAATACCAACTATTCTGACCATCTGCTTGCTCAGAAGTAATGGCTGCAGTGGTTGTAGGTGCGATCGAATCCATACTTGGTGAATTGATTAGAAGAACCGGTCGGTAAGCTTTGTTTGAGTTTTCCTTGGATGCATAAGTCACATAAACATTTCCTTGATTCGCAGGCGAGGTTATCGCAATCGATAACGACTTATCCACAGTTAATGCTGCATGAACCTGATCTGTCATATCAATGGTTACAGGAGTTCCTGGTGTTGGTACTGACCAAGTAGCGAGCTTTATACCTGATGTAGGTTTGTTATTCCATGTAATTGTATTTTCATTCCATGTAGGACTGTCAACTAGATTAGCCTGGTTCGTAAAACCTGAATTACCGCCTATCGGAACCAAAATAATCCGAGCATTCCAAACAAAACCGCTAATGGAGGACAGATCAAATTTTAGGTATGCTGATCGGGCATAACTTGTGGCATCACTTTTAATATACAATGTAGCATCATTGCCATAGTTCGTATTTGAATAAGTGCCATCTCTAACAAATGCATCTGCAGTATCCATTATAGATGCGCTTAGATTAGGAGCTATACTTGGTGTTGCTGTCACTTCATTCGAATTGCCGCTTTCACCTGCACTGCCGATCGCAGAAACAGCAAAGTAATAAGGCGTGCCGTTCGTAAGTCCGGTGACGTTATAATTGTTCAAGCTGCTGACAGTTGTGATTGGAGTTGTATTTGTATAGTTTCCTGGAGCAGTGCCATACTTTACTATATATCCCATTTCACCGCCAACTGAAGCCCAGCTTAAATTCACCTGTGATGAAACACCTGTTTGGGGAGTGTTTATGACCGGTGCAGCTTTAACAACTGGTGCCCCAAAATCAAATTTCGCATTAAATGTTTTTCCGAGAGCACCATTCGCATTAACCATCATCTTGATCGTCGGACTTAGCTGTGTCACCGTAATACCCGGATCCAGACTGATTACACCGGTTGCACTGCGGTTGATCTCGATATTGATGGTTCCCTTGTTTATTTGAGTGGGATCAGATACGCCGATATCCATACCGTTTGCAGTTTCCAGGGTAGTAACGGAAGCCTTCTTATCGCTTGTAATGAAGTTTGTTCCGTCTACGGAAACCGTTTTCGTTACATCGTTCCAGAAATTAACTCCTACAGCGTTCAACGAGGTGTCCTTCACAGCTTGCACATCCACCCCATTCTCCAAGATGGAGATATCTGGATTGTTTGCGTAGTTGGCCATATCCGCTGAGCTTTTATTCGGAAGTACAGCATACGCATAAGATGCATTCGTTGGATTCTTGCCGTGATTAAACGCAAGGCTGAAGAAATGGTTTGTAAACGGAGTCGTACTGCCTCCTTGATTACTATCGCTCCATGCTCCTGTTCTGGACTCGCGAAGTCCATTCAGACTTGCGCCACCCGGGAAGTAGTAACCGATGTCAGATCCAGCTGCATTGCCGGCCAAGTGCGCCCATTGAACATTAGGTATTATCTCCGACCATCCGATTGTGTTGGATTTGGTAACTCCGTTCACAGTCAAAGTGTTATCACCGTTGCTGCCAAGCTTGCGATTCTCAACGATTGTTTCCACATTCGCGTTGTTCGTATTTGTAATTCCTGCCCCTAAGGCAACCATTTTATTCCCGAACATAAACCATGATTTTTTGCCCTGCAACGGACTTCCCGTATTTTGTGAGAGTGAAAACTGCATACCGGCTGAACTGTAAAGCCCGTCGACAGAAGATCCTCCAACCCAAGAATTGGGATTTGAATAATTTTTCCAAGCAACCAACGAACTGCCGTTCGATTGGTCAGTCGTGGTTCCCGGCAATCGATTGCTATTTACGGTAGCCCAATAGTTATCACTGTATTGGTTCAAATCGTTATTATACAACTGCGTCATCCCGACACCCGTCCACCAAGCCTTTGAATTCTCTCCATTTCCGAATTCAAATGCGGAAATCCGATTGGAGAACATACTGAGGCCAATAGCAAAGCCAGGACGCAGATGGGCAATCCGATCCATGCTCGCAAACACCTGAGACTTAACTAATTCTCCGAATGGAGTAATCGAAGCGTCATTCATTGTAGATTCAAACAAGGTAATCTGGAAAATCGATATAGAATCGTAGTAGTTGGCAAACGTTGTATCCGACAGAACCCACTCTTTGACAATGCTTTTAAATAGCTTAGCTTTATCTGCAGGCGCGGACTGGGCTAGAAACAGGATCGATCCGATCGTGCTTCTTCCGCTTATATGATCCTGCTCACCCTGCCTTGATAATTTCCGCCCGCTAACCATATCCATCATTGCGCCTTTATAGATAAGCGGCTGATAGGCTTTCGTAATCCAATCATATACATTACTAACATTAGGATCCGTAACCGCCCATGTGGATCCATTAAGGATATATAGCAGCTTTGCCATATCACCCAGTAAAACGACTCCATAACTCCCCGTATACGGGACATATCCATGATCGACATATGATCCGTCGGTATAA
The DNA here is from genome assembly GCF_059692035.1 of Paenibacillus sp. J22P143. Lineage (NCBI taxonomy): Bacteria > Bacillati > Bacillota > Bacilli > Caryophanales > Paenibacillaceae > Paenibacillus > Paenibacillus sp. J22P143. The sequence goes on along the minus strand of NZ_JCAUAQ010000039.1, from coordinate 8,522 downwards.
TAGCCATTCCCGCTGTTCACATAAAGGAAAATCTGACTCAGCGCGTCTCTTCCTTGAGCGATCTTCAAGCTGGATTTGCCGATAATCCCCCTAATGATGAGATTCTGGGCTTTATCTGCACGATTAGCTCCCTCTTCCAAGGCATTATTGATAACCCTATTTGTGGCATTTGGGCACCATTTATCTATGGCACTGATATAGTTGCTTTTTTGAGCAGCTGATAATTGGTCATACATCAATACCATGATATCGTTAAGTTTGAGCGGCATTCCGATTTCCCAATCATACCAGTTGTCTATTTCAGGCCTCGAAGGATTATATATATTGGCATACATCCAATCGAGTCCCTTCATGATATCGTCTGCTAGCAAGGCGTTTCCTTGAAAAGAAGAACCCATTGATGAATACGCAAGAGCCATCGCATTCAGACGGCCATAGTTGTTCGATATCGTACTGGAACGGGTCCAATCCGATAGGTCACTCCAAAGGTATGTGCCACCTGTAACCGTATTCATTGAAGACCAATATTCATTGGCTTTCGTAGTCATGCTGTCCAGTTTTAAAGTAACATACGGATCCGCAGTATTGTATTCACCTCCAAGCAAGTAGCTTTTCCACTTCGCCCTTAACCCATCGAATTCATCAGCAGCTCGAGCTGACGGGACCATCGAGACGATCGAGATCATCGACCATAACATCGTTGCAATTAGAAAGACGGCTACATACTTAATTTTCAAATTGAATTGCATAAAAAATCAGCTCCTTTGTTAGTCATTTACATTCGTAAAATTCAGTTCTTTCTTCATTTGAAAATTGGTTCATTCTAAAATCCTTCATGGCTTACACTTCGTCTTCCACAACTCCAATCTACATGATTAGGCGATAGGAAAATACAGCGAGAATTTCCCAAATGCTATCCTCTCTTTAGAATATCGGCTATCCGTTCTTTGGATCGACTGATTGTTTTATAGGTTCGCTGTAAAATCAAACAATGTACAAGCTATCTGCATAGACGCTGGACTTCTTTCTTATATATCGACTGTCAATTTTCTGCCAACTCCATTTAAGATCATATTCTAATTCTCAAAAAACAGGAAAAGCGGGTTCGACGCTAGATTACAGATGATTTGGAATTTTTCAGTTGACGGTGAATCGGCTTTCGTTTAGTATCAAGTAATTGAGAATGATAATCAACGATAAAGAGATGTGATATTCCCTTAATGAAAGATACGGCCAAGCCTCTCCGGTTTGCTCTGGTTCTTATCGTAGCAATTGTGATGCTAATCCTAGCCATGTTCGTGGCCATCTCCTTCGGGGCCAAGGATCTGATGCTTCGTACCGTTTGGGACGCTGTATTCAGCTATGACCAGACCCTTACGGCCCATCAGATTATCCAAGAAGTACGCCTTCCCCGGGTCATTGCAGCTGCATTGGTAGGAGCCGCCTTCGCTGTTGCAGGTGCTCTGATGCAGGGAGTTACGCGTAATCCTCTGGCCGATGTAGGGGTATTGGGTATCAATGCCGGCGCGATGTTCGTTGTTGCGTTAAGCTTCGTCATTTTACCGAATCTGCCGTTCTCGACCCTGATGCTCTTGTCTTTTGCGGGGGCGGTTGCCAGCACGTGCTTTATCTATTTGCTTGGCGCAGGTTCTCCTGGTGGACTTACGTCGATGAAGCTTACGCTTGCAGGTACGGTTGTTGCTGCTTTGCTGCACTCATTAACATCTGGGATCGCAATTTATTACGAGCTCAGCCAGGATTTGGCGTTCTGGTATGCGGGTGGCGTCGCCGGGGTGGAGTGGGATCAGCTGCATATCCTTATCCCCGTGATTCTCTGCGTGCTGCTGCTGGCTATGACGCTGGGCAGATCCATTTCCTTGATGGCTCTCGGCGAAGACGTCGCAACGAATCTGGGTGTCCATACAGGAAGAGTTCGACTATATGCCATCGTAATCGCCTTGTTGCTGGCAGGTGTATCCGTATCGGCTGTAGGGTCCATTTCTTTTGTCGGGTTGGTTATGCCCCATATTGCAAGGAAGCTTGTCGGCGTCAAGTACACCTATGTGATTCCAATCTCTGCGGTACTCGGAAGCATATTATTAGTACTGGCTGATCTGGGAGCGCGGGTGGCCAATCCGCCGAACGAATTGGCAGTCGGCATCGTGGTGGCAGCCATCGGCGTACCGTTCTTCCTCTATGTTGCCCGAAAGGAAAGACGGAATCTATGACGGGGATAACGAACAAACGGTTCAAACGTACACTAAGACTTGGTGTCATTTTTCTGGCAATAACGGTAGTGGCTGTTGTATTGGGGCTGAATACGGGTTCGTTGCCTATTCCATTTTTGGATGTCTTTCGTACCCTGTTCGGAGAAGGTAAAGCCAACTACGAAACAGTACTTTTCGACTATCGTTTGCCTCGAATCTGTATTACGCTGCTGGCGGGCATGGGACTCGGCATTGCCGGTGCCCTGCTACAGGGCATTACGCGCAATGCCCTAGCGGATCCGGGCATACTGGGTATTCACGCAGGAGCATCTTTTGGCCTGATGATCTATGTCAGCTATTTTCAGTCGCTCAAAACCTTGCCCGTGCTGATGATCCCGTTGTTTACCTTTGTGGGCGGGGTCTTGGCTGCCGCACTCATCATCCTATTCGTGTGGGAACGAAAGCGTGGTTTTCAGCCTAGCCGCCTGATCTTAATTGGCATTGCTATAGCAGCAGGCTTCAACGCAGCAAGCCTTCATTTGGGGTTGCAGTTGGATGAGAAAACGTATTCGTTCACCGCGAGTTGGATGCTTGGCAATATATGGGGGAGGGACTGGATTAATGTCTATGCCATCCTGCCCTGGATGCTACTGCTGATTCCACTGGCTTGGATGAAGAGCAAGAGCCTGAATGCCTTGGCACTGGAGGATGCATCCGCCGAGAGCATCGGGATTTCGGTGCAAAAGGAACGGATTCAGATTATGTGCATTGCGGTCGCACTATCTTCGGTAAGCGTATCAATGGCTGGGGGCATCGGGTTTATCGGATTAGTTGCGCCACACATGGCAAGAAGGCTCGTAGGCCCGTTCTACCAACATCTGATCCCAATATCCGGAATTATAGGCATGCTCATTCTCGTGTTGGCGGATACATTGTCACGGGCGGTATTTGATCCCAAAGCGATTCCTGCGGGTATTATGGTCGCTGCTGTAGGCGCACCGTATTTCCTGTACCTTTTACGAAAATCAATATCATACAAGTAGACACCATGAAAGGGACGAATGACATGAGAAAATTAACAGCCTTACTAACAAGCATCTGTTTGCTATTCATTCTTGCCGCTTGCGGAACAGGCGGTGCATCAACTAAAGTTGCCGAGAACACAGGGGCGACAACAGCGCCTACAACCAAAGCGAATGGGGCTACCGGGGCTACGCCAGCCGATTATAACAAAAAAGTGGCTTCCATTTCCGTCTTTTTGACAGGGGATTTGATGGCATTAGGCATTAAACCAACAGCCACCACGACGAGCGACTATCTTCCCATTACAGAAGATCGCTATAAAGATATCAAATATCTCGGGTTTACCAAAGAGCCGGATATGGAGGCATTAATCGGGTTGCAGCCGGATGAAATCTTCATTGATACCGAGTTCTCGGCCAAGCTAGGATTGGATAAATTCAATAAAATTGCGACGACGCATGTTGTCGATCTGGATAAGGGAACTTGGAAGGACAATCTCCGAGAGATTGCGAAGCTGGTGAACCGAACGCAGACGGCGGAAGATTTCATTACCTCCTATGCGAACAAAGCCAAAGAAGTATCCAAGCTAGCGGAACAAAAATTGGGCAATGGTACCGTTATGGCGGTTCGCGTCTCTGCCAAAGGGCTGCGTGTTTATGGAATGGAGCGTCCATTAGGACCGATTCTTTTTGAAGATCTGGCATTTAAACCGGCAAAAGGCGTAGAAAAGATCACAAAAAATTGGGAAAGCATTTCCAAAGAGGTACTGCCTGATTATGATGCCGACACCATCTTTGTGTTGATATCCGCCGTGGATAAGGGCAGCGACAAAGTATTCGAGGAAATGAAGTCCGATCCGATCTGGATGGGCCTTAAAGCGGTTAAGAACAACCGCGTTTACGTGCTGACAGAGCAGCCATGGTTGGATTACTCAGCTTATGGCAATATGCTAGCACTTGAGGACTTGAAACGTATCTTGTCCAAATAGAACCCCTTCATTTTTAGAACAATATCTAGCGACGTTCGTTGGAATTCGCGAAAATAAGGACGATATTCATGGCACATTTTGCCTAGAAGATCGTCCTTATTTTATGCTATGACTAACTCCCCAGACTATCCGGAGACACGCAATGAGAAAAAGAGCTAGCAATAATACCGCTAACTCTCGTTTTAATCCATTAATGGCTTAATTACAATCTTTGAATCAACCAATAAAATGCCAGTACAAAAATAAGGCAAGACGTTGAAATCATCATTTTACGATACCATGGGAACCTTCGCAGCCAAATCAAGAGTGGCAATACTAGGCATAAGATCATGATTTGCCCTGTTTCTACACCTAAATTGAACATCAGGAGCGAGCCAATCAGATTGCCCTTCGGAAGTCCGGTTTCAGCCAAAGCCCCAGCGAAGCCCATGCCGTGAATCAGGCCAAATATGGCTGTCAATATCCAGCGCCATTTCGCCTTTTTAACAAACATATTTTCCACGGCCACATAACAGATCGTCAGGGCAATCAAGGCTTCGACCCAAGACGGGATGACATGAATGTTGCCCGACGCCACCAAAAATAGTGTCATGCTGTGGGCGATTGTAAAAGCAGTAACAATTTTCAAAGCTTCCTTGAAGCGAGATGCGATTAATACCAAGGATAACAAAAATATCAAATGATCATAACCAGTCAAAATGTGATCGATTCCAAGTTTAAAGTATTTCCACAAAACAGCGCCAGTCTTAGGCTGGGGAAGGTTGATCAGTATATCTCGTTTCGTGCTATCAATAATATCATTCTGTAAATTTTCCCCTGCATGGACTAAAAGTACACTCGTATGGGCAGGCGCAGCGTCATCAAACACCAGATTATAATGAAGATTAAATTGTTCAATCACTTCATCTCCGGTAAACGTCAGTTGAAACTCCACACCTTTTACGGAACTCCTTTGTAGCACTTTCATCGATAGCATTTCCATCTTTAAGGGCTTTGAATCCACATCTATACGAAGACCCTTCTGTATATACGATTCGAGACTCTCTTTATGCGAGACCAATTCCTCGTTCTCCAATTTATTATCCCCTGTGGAATCTAACTGTTCCATCAAGTCTCTTTCATCAATAAAAAGTTCATAGAGAATCTCGTTCCCTTTAACGTTTAACGCCGAGTAACCAGTGCTTGCAGTATGCGCAAATGCAGTTGTGGCAGTGCCTAAGCCTAAGCATAGAAAGATGATTAACAAGGAGAGGCGTGTACGCAGATTCATAGCTTGACCTCTTTTCATAAAATGGACAAAGGAGAGAAAAGATTCCCTCCACATATTCTGTATAAAGCTCAAGCTTTGCTTATCCGGTCAAAAACTTTGTTTAGTCAAGTTCCTTAAGGGGATCGTAATTCGCGTGAAGATACGGCGATTCCGGTACTGCAATTTTCTCAACCTGGTCAGCTTTTATCATGAAGATATCCTTGCCGTTGTAACTGCCGCTTTGGATTGTTCCTGTGACCTTGACCCAAGTATCTTTGGTGTAGTTCTGAGCTGCCGGGAAATCGATCATAGCCCCATATGGCATGGCATCCGCAGAGCAGCAGTTGATGACAAAACGTCCAACGACAAACTCATTGCTTTTCATCTTCTCTTCACGGAAAACAAAACCGCTGATCTCGATTTTTTTACCTATGAAATTATTTTTGAACAAATCAATCGATGAGAGAATTTCTTTATAAAGAGTCGGTTTGACAACGATCAGATCTTTTTTATAAAGATTCATCCCGATCTTGGATGATTCCATTTCCCACTCATCGTGGAACATTTGCTCAATCTCTGCATCGGTATTGGCTTTACCTGTTGCTGATGGGAGTGCCGCCGGCGTTGAGACTGTACTCGCGCTCTTGGGCCGCTCCTGCTTCGCAGTTGAGAGATTCATCCCTTTGGCCGAAGCTATGGCGCTGCCTAATGCAGCATTCGGAAGGCAAAATCCGACAAGCAAAGGGAGAATCAGCAAAGAGTAAGACAACCAGTTTCGAACAGCAGATTGAGGTGCAGGTTGTTCACAGTTGCAGGCTACTCGTTTGCCCCGGTAGCTACGAATGGCTGAATAACCTTGAAAACAGGCAATGACATATAAGGCAACAGCAGCTACTTTAACGTAGATCATCATGCGTGGCGCTAAGTAATACTGGAGCGCATCGGTTTTGGTCAAATATACGATATAGGACGAAAATCCAAGCAAAATAATCGTACGCAGCAAATAATGCATGCTCAGCAAGTGATTTCCCTTCATCCAAGGGCCTCCCAAAGAAGCGATCCCGCAAGGACGGTAATCGCAACAAGTATAGACAAGACGAGTACGAATCTTGTTTTAAATATGGAGAGCAACATTAACGTGCTTTTAAAATCCAGCATTGGACCTATCACGAGAAATGTCAACAAAGACCCCGCACTGAAAGTCGACTGAAAGGATGAAGCGACAAAAGCGTCTGAAGTTGAGCATAACGACAGCACATAGGCGAAGCCCATCATAAATAAATGCGAGCTTAGCGGACCTTGTCCGACGGCGACCAAACTTTCACGATGCATAAAGATTTGAATGAGAGCGGTCATCAAGGATCCGAAGACAAGATACTTGCCCATTTCAAAAAACTCGTCCGAGGCATGGACAAAAAGAGTTGTTAATCGATTACCATGATGCTGATGTCCTTTTAAAGATGCTTGCGCCAATAACGGTTCTCGGCTGATGCGCAGAGGGTTGCTCTTCAGGAACCGATACAACAGTACACCGATGACTGCAGCGGCAGCAAAAGCAAGCCCCATTCGCGAATAAGCCATGGCAGGATGATTGCGAAAGGCCAAATAAGTGGCCGAAAACACAATCGGATTGATAATGGGTCCCGTAAGAATGAAAACGACGGCGACATATACCGGCATTCCTTTCAAAATCAGTCTTCTGACGACGGGAATCAAGCCGCATTCGCATACGGGAAAAAGAATGCCCAATAAACAGGCGAAGAGAATACCCAGAATTGGATTGGAAGGAATCCAGCGACGAATCGTTTGTTCGGATACAAAATTTTGCAGCAATGCAGACAGCAATACACCGAGCAAAACGAATGGGATAGCTTCCAATATAATGCTGATAAAAATGGTTTTGAAAGATTGAATTTGATCGGTAGTCACAAAGGAAAGAAACGGTGCGCCTTTGTTAATAATTACGAAGACGATAAGGAGGAAGCAGATTGCCGCAGCGGTGTGAATACTGAATCTAGTATAGGTGGATGGCATATTCACAATCTCCTTTTAGTAATTATGACTAGCACATATCGTTTTTATTTCAAGCTGTCCAAGAGTGCTTTCACTTGAGGACTAAGGTTTAATGCATTCAAAATGATCGTAAGTGCCTCTGCACGTGTGGATGTGCCTTGCGGATCAAATATCCCATTGTTTTTACCACTGATGATGCCAGCTTCTGCTGCATTTTTGATTTGATTCACAGCATATGAGCTTGCGCTTGCCATATCCGTCAAGTTGCCCTTGGAAGCATCTTTGTCCAGCATACTCAAGTTGATAATACGGGATATAATAACGACCATTTCTTCTCGGCTGATCGTTTTGTCTGGCTTGAATGTACTGTCTTCGTAACCGGTAATCGCCCCTGCGCTAGCTAGTTTCTCGATCGCGGTTTTAGCCCAGTGACTGTCAATATCGTTCAGAACAACCGATGAATTCGTGCCGCCGTTGATATCGAATATACGAGAAATGATCATTGCAAACTCGGCACGTGTGATTTGACCATCCGAATGGAATGTTCCATCCTCATAACCATCAATAACACTCAGTTTCATAAATGTTTTTATGGTCTTTTCACCCCAGTGTCCTTGAATGTCAGTCATTTCAACCTTTACATCAGCTTTCTTAGCTTCCTCTACCCTGGAAGTGATCTTATCAACAAGTTTAATCTCATTGACAATATCACTATTGAATACATTAACCGAGGGTTTATTGTTGTGATCTTTAGGATCTTTAGGATCTTTAGGATCTTTAGGATCTTTTGGATCTTTTGGATCTTTTGGATCTTTTGGATCATTAGGACCGATGGGAGATGTACCACTCTGAGAACTTGCACTTACCTCTGTACTCCATTCACTGAATCCTGCCGAATTCTTTGCCCTCACCTTGTAGGTATGGGGTGAGCCTGCTGCAAGACCTGTGTGTGCGAACGGACTTGAGCTGTCCATTTGAACGACTCCGTCTACCATCAGGTCATAACCCGCTGCATCTGTTGAATTGTTCCAAGTTACGTTGA
>NZ_JCAUAQ010000038.1:0-36465 GCF_059692035.1 Paenibacillus sp. J22P143 | reverse complement strand
TTTTAATCAGGGTGTCGTAGGTTCGAATCCTACATGACTCACCATTTGCCTTATTTACAGCATGCGCGTATGGCGGAATTGGCAGACGCACTAGACTTAGGATCTAGCGGGTGACCGTGGGGGTTCAAGTCCCTCTACGCGCATCAAACATCCCCAAGTCGTAACTTACGGCTTGGGGATCCCTATGCGGAAGTGGCTCAGCGGTAGAGCATCGCCTTGCCAAGGCGAGGGTCGCGGGTTCGATCCCCGTCTTCCGCTCCATTTTAGTAAGCGCCCTTAGCTCAGCTGGATAGAGTATTTGACTACGAATCAAAAGGTCGGGAGTTCGAATCTCTCAGGGCGCGCCATTTTTATCACAATTGTATCGGGATGTAGCTCAGCTTGGTAGAGCACCTGCTTTGGGAGCAGGGGGTCGCATGTTCAAATCGTGTCATCCCGATCAAGTAAGAAAGCATAGATTATCAGCCTCATGCTGATAGATTCTATGCTTTTTTCGTTTGTCCACATTTACGATGAGCTGGGCTTCAAGTTTCTGTTGGTGTATAGTAGACAGGGAGGAGGGCTACAACATGGAACTACGCTGGAGAAGGAATCTATTTATTTTATGGATTGGGGCATTCTTTTGCGCGATGGCGTACACACTCTCGATCCCGTTTATCCCTATATTTTTACAAGAAGACTTGGGTATACATAGTGGTTTGGAGGCTTGGTCGGGGATCACGTTTTCTGTGAGCTTTCTGGCGAGCGCGTTAATCGCACCTTATTGGGGCTCTCTAGCTGATAAATATGGCAGAAAGCCGATGCTGCTTCGCTCGGGACTGAGCTTAAGTGCTGTTTATTTTCTTAACTATTTCGTGAATGATCCCTATACATTTATTGTTGTCCGTGTTCTACAGGGTCTTATGGCGGGCTATATCCCCGCATCGATGGCTTTAGTCAGTACGAATACACCAGAGAAGCACGTTGGTTATGCATTGAGTGTCATGTCAACGGCGACGGCAGCGGGAAGCATTTTAGGACCATTGTTTGGCGGTATGCTCAGTCATTGGGTAGGTACAAGAGAATGCTTCTTAGCATCAGGCTTCGTTGTACTGATTTCTGCCGTGATTGCGGTAGTTGGTGTGAAGGAAGTTCATCAGAAGAAGGCTGGCAAGCGTCCAAGTGTTTTGCAGGACATTAAGCAAGCAACAGCCAATAAGCGATTATTATCTATTTTTGGATTAACCGTGTTGGTGGCAACCTCGGTGATGATTTTAGAGCCGTTGCTGACAATCTATGTTGTTCAAATTGGCGGCAGCGCCAAGGGGGCATCACTGAGCTCGGGTATTATCTTCTCGGCCGTCGGTGTCGCGACTGTCATCATGGGTTCGAGATGGGGTATTATTGGGCAACGCATCGGCTACGATAAAACGCTGCTAATTGGCTTAATCGGTGGCGGCATTGGGAATCTGCTGCAATTAGCTACGCACAGTCTAATCGCTTTCGGTGTGCTTCGTTTTAGTTATGGGTTATTTTTTGCTGCGGTCTATCCGGCACTGAGTGCGCTTATTGTGAAAAGTTCAGACGCTGACTTCCGTGGCCGCGCGATGAGTTTAAATCAAACATCGAACCAATTGGGGATGATGGTCGGTCCTTTGATTGGTGGATTCCTGGGAGGCCTAGTCGGGATTCATTCTGTTTTTTTACTAACGGGGTGCTCGTTGCTCTTAGCAGCTGCCTGGTTGCAGGTCAATCTTAGGAAGCAAATGAAACAGATATCAGCAGACTGAGGTTTCTTTGGGAATAGATTGGTCAATAAAGAGAATACAATCTAGCATACAGAAGGAGCAAATCGAAGATGTTGAAGAGAACATTAGGCCGCTTGAATAAGGAAACCTCTGTAGTGATGTTTGGTGCAGCTAGTCTTGGTCAGGTAACACAGGCAGAGGCAGATGCTTCGATCGCCTTCGCGTTGGCACATGGTGTTGATCATTTCGATACCGCGGCGAGCTATGGAGACGCAGAGATTCGGATGGGGCCGACGATTAGCCGGGTGCGGAATGATATTTTTTTAGCTACCAAAACAGGGCAAAGAACGAAAAAGGAAGCAAAGGAGGAGATATATCGCTCCTTGGAACGGATGAAGGTGGATTCGGTCGACCTGCTCCAGCTGCATGCGGTAGGCTCGATGGCGGAATTAGATCGCTGCACGGCAAAGGGCGGGGCACTGGAAGCGGCTGTAGAAGCGCAAAGTGAAGGCATTGTGAAAGAGATCGGGATCACAGGCCACGGACATGAGGCACCAGAGGTGCATTTGGAAGCTTTGCGCAGGTTCCCATTCGCTACGATCCTTTTTCCGCTGAATTACTATATGTACGGATTGCCAGCGTATCGTGAGGCTGTAGATGCCCTGATGGAGGAAGCGAACAAGCAGCAGACAGCGATTCGGGTGATCAAAGCGATTGCGAAGGCACCATGGGTAGAGGGAGCGGAGCGTCCATATGCGACGTGGTATGAGCCTTTTGATCAGCAGGAGATTATCGATGCTTGTGTGCATTTCGTGCTATCGTTCCCAAGTGTATGCGGATTCGCTAGCGCGGGCGATGTGCATTTATTTCCGAAAATTGTGGATGCCGTAGAGCGCTATGGCACGATGAACAAGGACGAAGTGGAGCGGATACTGAGCGGGATTAGCGGGTACACGAGTGTTTTTGGAGCGCCGACGTCGATCGCTTAAAGAGGAAAAGTCTTCACCCAATGAATGGGTTGAAGGCTTTTTTGTGTCTTCTTGGACGTATACGACACTAATAGGAGGCGCCATACGAATAGCTATGTGGTAGGTTAGGAGGCATGGAACATGTATAAATATAAGGCAATACCTCGACGCTTTTGGCAAGCTTGTGTTGGCGTAGTCCTAGTCGTAAGTGTGAGCACGGCAGTAATGAGCTATTTTTACATAAAAGGACTTGATGTGTCGCTGTTGAATCAGCCGCTTCCAGAGGCATCCATCGTGCTTGATAAGAATGGCCAAGTGGCGTCCCAGTTGTCTGCGTCAAAGATCGATGCTGTGGCCTTTAAGGAAATTCCACAGGTGCTCGTAGATGCGATTGTCTCCGTGGAGGATAGACGGTTCTATGCGCATAAGGGAGTAGACATGAAGTCGATCTTCCGCGCTGTTGCTCGCGATGTGCTGAAAGGCAGCTATTCCGAGGGAGCCAGTACGATTACTCAGCAATTAGCTCGTAATCTATTCCTTACTGCTGATAAAACGGTAGGTCGTAAATTGCGCGAAGCTGCTTATGCCATCAAAATAGAGAGCACCTATAGTAAGGATGACATTTTGGAAATGTATCTGAACAAGATTTATTTTGGGGAAGGAAGCTGGGGTGTGCAGGGGGCTGCAAAGACGTATTTTAATAAAAATGTGACAGAGATCACCTTGCCCGAGGCGGCGGTGTTAGCGGCCTTACCTAAAGCACCAAGTCATTACTCTCCTTTTCAAAATGAAGATCAGGCGCTGGAGCGAAGAAATACGGTCCTTAAGCTGATGCAGAAGGAAGGTAAAATATCTGGGCAGGAATATGAGAAAGCAGCTGCTTCAGCACTTGGAGCCGTGAAGACGGTTAATATGAATGAGGAAAAAAGGAGATATCGTGCATATGTGGATGCCGTTATCGACGAGGCTGTAACCCTCTATGGGTTCACGGAAGAACAATTGCTGACAGGCGGCTTGCGTATCACCACAGAGCTTGATCCTACGGTACAGAAAGCAGTCACTGATGTGGTTAACAATGACAGTCTGTTTCCAGCAAGTAAGCCAGATCAGCTTATTCAAAGCGGAGCCGCTGTTGTCGATCAGAAAACAGGCGGAGTTAGAGCGCTAGCCGGTGGACGCGGTGAAGGGGTATTTCGAGGCTTCAGCCGAGCGACCCAGTTAAAAAGACAGCCAGGATCAGCCTTTAAGCCTATCGCTGTTTATGGCCCTGCACTGGAAATAGGCTATAAGCCTTCAACTATGCTGTTTGATGGGCCGCTGAACATCGAAGGCTATCAGCCGCAAGATTGGGATCACCAGTCGAGGGGGCAGGTATCCATGCAAGAGGCCATCACATCATCCTGGAATATACCTGCGGTATGGCTTTTACATGAGATAGGCATCGACAATGGCTTGAAGTTTGCGAAATCACTGGGGATAAGTTTACCGGCACAAGATCGGCAGCTGGGTATCGCGCTTGGCGGGCTTTCAGAGGGGGTATCTCCGCTGCAGATGGCGCAAGCCTTTAGTGCTTTTGCAGCTAAGGGGGTCTTAAACCCAGCTCATCTGATCTCCAAAATAGAGACAAACGAAGGGAACCTCCTTGTTCAGGCGAAAGGGAAGGGGCTTTCGGTGATGCGTGCTGAAACAGCTAATGCCATGACAGCGATGCTGCAGACGGCAGTTGCGCAGGGGACCGGGAAGAATGCGGCTATGAACCGCCCCGTAGCGGGTAAATCGGGCACAACACAGCTGCCGGGGACGAAGGAATTTGAGGGGATAGGCAGCGGGAGTGCCAAGGATGCTTGGTTCGTCGGCTACACGCCGGAGTTGACGGCTGCAGTATGGGTCGGATATGACCGAACGGATGCGGCGCATTATTTAACAACCTCAGGCGGGGCAGTGCCCGCCGTATTATTCCGTGAAATATTGAGTCGTGCCTTAGCTCAAACACCTGTTGTTCCATTTGACATTCCAATGAGTGTACTAGAGAAGCCTCAGAAGGAAAACTCGGCAGGTCAGTCTCATTCGGATGAATCATCTGAGAAGGCTGACAAGGAGCTTCGGAAGCAAGCTGAGCAAGGACATGGACACGGCAAAGGGAAGCAGAAATAAATAAGGAAGCCCTCGAAATCCAGTAAGGATGACGAGGGCTTTATTTGTTCCTTAAAATTAGTCGCGTCTGTTGTCGTTCCCTTGTTTTTTCTCGTTCTTCTCATTATCTTTGTTTCTATCTTCGTTTTTATTATTGCTTTTTTCTATATTTTTATCTCTGACTTTATTGATCTCTTTGTTTTTGTCTTTGTCATGATCTTTGTCATTTTCTTTTTGCGGTTCTCTTTGACCATCATTTTTATCATCATCGTCATCATGATCTTTTGAATGCATGTTTAGATGAACATTCAATTTAGCTGCATCGAGGTTGTATTGTTTGGCGAGTTGCTGACCAAGCAGCTTCTTTACATCAGGGGAGCTTAAGTCAAGAGAACCAAGCAGGTTAGCAATCCATGCCTGGGCTTGGGAACCCGTGAGATGAATGTTACCGGCATGGGGTGATTGGATTCTTAAATCAAACTGAGACCCTTGCGATCCCTTGGTCCTCAGTTTGATATGCAGGTTGAAGTGCTGCCCATCTACGCTTACATCCATATCCTCCAATTCGGGATGACTACCTGACGGAGTCGCTTTTGGCGCACTGTCCTGGGGCTTTGTAGACGTTGCGGTTGGCCCAGCAGATGGGCTAGGTGCTTCCTTGACGGGAGCAGGCAGCTCACTTGGCACGGGGGTCGGTGACGGCTTTGTTTCTGAAGCGACAGGAGTTTCTGAGACTCCTTTCACATAAGCGGCCTGTTTTTTGTTATTCAGAATGACTTCAATCTCATTCCCAGTCCGTAAATCGCTGGGCTGAGCCTTCGCGTCATTGAGGTACACCCAGACGGATGAAGCTAAGGGAACGGTCTGATCACCAGCATCCGTACTTAAGGTAATCGTATCCGCCGTAAGGGTTGTCAGCTTGCCATGGATGGTTGTTGACGTTGTTGCGCTGGATGACGTTGCAGCATAAGCTGTCCAACCACAGAGCATCAGTGTAGCTACTACAGTAGCAATAATTGTTATTTTCATGCGTGTTAACATGTTAAACACCTCCGCTAACAACTTTCGAGGGTAGGGGAGGTTTTGAGACGGTACACACAAATCTACGAAGCAAATGGTTGGTCAGACTAGTCAGTATCGGATTGCAGGCGTTGCATGAATTCTTCAGCTGCGCTATAGCCTTGTTGGCGTAAATACCAGCTGTTGGCGGCTGCTTCAATAAGACCAGCAACATCGCGTCCAGGCTGTAACTGGATTTCAATATGTGGAACAGGAATGTCCATATAGTCGGTGAATGTGGGTTCTAGCTCTAGATCATTGTTAAGAGCATGCTCCTGCCACTTCGTTAGCTCGATATCGAGTACGATGCGTGTTTCGTCTTGAAAAGCCTTGCGGCCATAGAGCCGTGAGACATTAATCAGTCCGATGCTACGCAGCGCGAGGAATTCCTTCGTTTTGCCATTGTGTGTGCCGAGCAGTGTTTCAGGGCTAATCTTCTTCAGCACGACAATATCGTCAGCGACAAGGCGATGCCCTCTGCGAATCAGTGTGTGGGCTGTTTCGCTTTTTCCAACACCGGATTTCCCGCGCAGCAGGATGCCGATCCCCGAAACATTGACGCACACGCCATGGACGGCGATTTCCTGAGCGAGCGATTTACTTAAATATAAATCAACTAAATCCTGAAATTTACTCGTATGAGCACTGGTACGGAGAAGGGGGATTTTCTCTTCTTCGCAGTATTTGGTTAAGTATTTCAAGCCTTCCTGATTTCTCGTTACGACGAAACAAGGCGGGTGATATTTGACGATATTACCGATGTGCAAATTTCTTTCATTTTCGCTGAGCTTATGCAGGTAGGTAATTTCTTTGCGACCTAACAGCTGCACGTGTGCTTGCGGGAAATATTCAAAATAGCCGACAAACTCTAGGCCGGGGCGGTGTGCCTTGGTTTTGGTTATAGGTCGGTGGAGTTCCGAGTGGCCAGCGAGAATTTCGAGCGAAAAGCGTTCAACTAAGTCTTTCACAGTGACGGACTTCAAACGGGAGATCCTCCTTCAAGTTGTATGTTAGTAAAACGAGTATCGTAAGAATATGCGTTAGGTTGAATTCAAATCTTTCTCTACTAGATTCTATTTCGTATAGGAACAATCCTTCAATGAAAGCGCTCAAGCTCACTGTACATCGTATTTCATAGCATTTCATTGCTTTTGCACGTTAAGTTGGTATGATAATAGGAAAAGCAGTAAGGGGATTGAACATAAATGGACGCTACGTACAAGAATTGTCAAAGTTGCGGGATGCCTCTCGCTCGGGATGAGCAAGGCGGCGGTACCGAGAAATCGGGTATTAAGAGCAAGATGTACTGCAGTCATTGCTATCAGGACGGGAAATTTACTTTACCGGATTTAACAGCTGAGCAAATGAAGGAGAAAGTGAAATCGAAGCTGGTAGAGTTTGGTTTTCCACGGTTTCTTACGGGTCTATTTACAAGAAATATTCCAAAACTGAAAAGGTGGTCGCCCCGTGAGTAATAAGAATAATGTACAATCATTTGCAGCGATGAAAGAATGGCTTGCGATTCCGGAAACGATTCGAACGCGTCTGTTATCGAATGTTTATTGCGGGAAATGTGGGGATGTAACGACCGTCATCGACTATTCGGTGAATCTCGAGAAATTAGGTATTGTGCTGAATGGGAAATGTAAGACGTGTCTTAGTGAAGTATCTCGTGTTATAGAAAGAGAATAAAAATAACGAAAAAAAATAACGCTCCGCACCCTAATGGTGTAGAGCGTTTTCTAATTTCTTACGTTACTTATCCACCTCTCTGTATGTAAAAGCAGCTATCTGTGAAAGCCGCATTTTTTGGCAAGTGTTGGCCATGTTGAGAGAAACATGCTTTCCCACCTGTCTTCAGGTAATACGAGGATCCATCTGGCGATTTGATCCAAGCCCATTTCGTAAAGCGTGTGAAGCACTTCTTCTTTTTCCGAACCGGTTTTTAATGCTAACATCTCAAAACCACCTCAATCGATTGTATTCAAACAATTATGTATATGCCAATTTTTGAAAAAATGTGACGGTTATTTTCAAAATGCTTTCATAAGGCATGGGAAGTAACGTATTGTATACGGTTTTTGATGAAAATAGGGTGAAGTTTCCTCTTAGGCTCGTCTCATTTTAGCTGGCTGCGCATGCTCGGATCGATGGTTTGTAGCACCTGAGCAAGCTGCTCGTCTGAAACTGTCTCTCGTCCGTATCGCACCCGATTATAGGCAGTAGTCAGCACGTGAACTGATGCTTCTGCAAGCTGTGTTTGATGCTTGAGCTCCCAGCCTGTTTCGTTGGGTGTTAACGATTTTTTGAAGGTGTAGCCGCTCTTGGCCGCTTGGCCAATCAATAATCGATAGAGGTAGCGGATACGCTCCTCATTGTTCGGTAGTTGTGACCAAGAAGGCTCGCGAGTGGAAGAAGGCCACAGTTTAGAACTTGCTTTTCGCCACCATAGGTTAGGAAGCTCTCTCCAGTCGAGCAGGGCTTCTTTCTCATCTGTATAACCCTCCGTTTCATCATCTTGTTCACGACGCAGCGATCGCTTCCAAAAGCGCCGAATGAATGAGAGCAGGGCTGGCGCAAGCTTCTTCAGGAGCAGATAGAGGCAGAATAGAACGAGTGCAATCATCAGCACATAGCCTGCAATTTGTATAATTACCTGTATGAGAATTCCAAACCATCCCGGTTCATGAGGTGCAGCTGGCGGGAGTCCCACAGGAGGCGACGCTGAAGGGCTGGCTTCAGGTACAGGCGGTGCTTCGGAAGACATCAATCCCAATAACCAAGCAACGATGCCACGTAGTAGTCGGAGGATGCCTTGCTTTACTTGCTGAAAGTAAGCGACGGCAGCGATAACGGCGATAAAACCGATTAACCAAATATGACTGGAGCGTTTCACGGTTTGAGACAGTGACGATGCGGCAGCACGATCATTACCTGCTAAGGTAGCGATAAGGAGTTGAGCGCGATTCGTAATAAAGAAGAAGAGGATTAGGGTAGCGAATCCAAGTCCGTTTAAGGCTATTGTGTACGGATGCATAAGCTCCACTCGGGACATGATTGGAACACCAATGAAGTACATCACCCCAGAAATCACGAAAATGCCAGGTACATAAAGTGAGAGCCATCCGTCTTTGGTATACCGAATACCTCGATAGACGAGCGATGCACCAATGGCCGCACATAAAGCAACGTGCAAAGGGTCCGTTTGAAATACATAGGATAATCCGTAACCTGCAGCAACACAGACAAGGAACTCATAACCTTTCCGAGTTAGCCATTTCACCTGTCCGAAATAGGCGCCAATCACGAAGCAGAGCAGCAGCTGTATACAAGTCAGTCCAAGCATGCTATCGAACACATAGACCTGAGCCAAAGTGATTAGCGGGGCAAAGATAACAAGCTCGACGCTACCGAACAAGAGTGCTAAGCCGCAAATACGAAGGAAGTCGTATAGACGATTAGGCCGAGAATTTGGTTGATTAAGCAAGGGCCTGAGCATCTGAGGGAGCCACCTCCTTTTCACTGATGACGTCAAGAAGGTTATGTTGCAAGGGAACGATGAATACGGAATGACCAAGCGCTTCAAGGCGTTCGATACTGCGTGCCATCCCCTCGGAAACGAAGGCCGTCAGCAGGATGATATCCAGAGCTTCCCCTTCCACCTCGATGCCGTAATCGAGAAAATCTTCACAGGAGCGGGCACAAGAGATCGCGAGCTTCGCCATTGTTTGAAAAAGATGCTCCAAATGCGCCCAACCGCCTTCAGGTGCACAGTAAACGGGAACCCCCGGCTCACTCAGCAGCCAACCGTTATAGCCAAAACCAACGGGAACCCCTCGGCTCACGGCATGTTCGGCTAATGTCGCTGCGTAAGAAAGTGCTTTCTCGACGAGTTCGGGGTCGGTTACTGCATCCCACATCGTTGCTGTTACTTGGCTGTTGACAACGATAAGTAATCGAGGATCAGCAGTGAATTCCCGGTTATAAACTTGAAGCCGTCCACTCCGAGCTGTAGCTTTCCAATGAATGCTATTCATCGTATCCCCATAGCGGTACTCCCTTGCACCGGAAACGAGAAATGGATCGGGCATAATCCAACGCTGGATCGTCACGTCGCCTTGCCATCGGCTAGAAAGGAGCGGAATGTCATCGTGATTGACCAAACGCGGGTACACCAGCAGCTCGACTTGAATGCGATGTGTAGTAGAGGCTGCTTGTAAACCGACGAAATCCCCAATCGTTGCAGCAATGGTTTTCAGCTTGTACCAACCGCGTTTGGCTGCATGCACGCCATGGCGCCGCACGATACGGGTATAGGGCATGAGGCTGAACAGACTACGGTGATTTTGAAAAAGGGAGCCGCTGCTCACTTCCAGATTATTCATCTGTGTAAAATGGAGGCCCGCAGGAATCGTTGATTCCAAGCGCAGCCAAGGAATGGGCGCGAGCTTACGATTCACGATGGTCTCAATCATCAGAATATCATCGCCGACATGGCAATGAGTTGTATTGAAGGTTCGTTCAATGTGAAGTCCGCGAAACCCCCAGCGGGCAAAAAATTGAAACTGGAGGAAGAACAGCAGGGCGGCGATGATCACAATCCAGCTTATGCTCATGGCGGCTACCCCAGCTTCACTTCCGTAGGAACGGGGGTAGCAGCAAGCACACTGGTCAGCAGGGCATGTACCTGCTGATCTTGCCCACGCGAGCGCGTGCGCAGCAGAACGCGGTGCGCCCAGACGGGCGCCACCAGCGCCTTGACGTCGTCCGGCAGCACGTAATCGCGGCTGCGCAGCGCCGCATACACCTGCGCCGCCTTCATCAAGGCGCGCACGCCGCGCGGGCTGACGCCGAGCGCGGTATCCGCATGCGTGCGCGTCGCTTCCGCGAGCTGCACGATGTAGTGCAGCAGCTCGTCGCCGACGCGCACCTGCGTGAACAGCCGCTGCGCTTCGAGCAGCTCCGCGCGACTCACGACCGGCAGCAGCGCATCCAGCGGATCCTGCTGCTGGTAGCGCTGCAAGATCAAGACCTGCTCGGCTGCCGTCGGATAGCCGAGCGAAAGCTTCATCAAGAAGCGGTCGAGCTGCGCTTCCGGTAAGGGAAAGGTCCCCTGATTCTCGACAGGGTTCTGTGTGGCAATGACGAGGAACGGCGCGTCTAGCTTGCGCGTTTCTCCGTCGATGCTGACCTGGCGCTCCTCCATGCTCTCCAGCAAGCTGGACTGCGTGCGCGGCGTCGCGCGGTTAATCTCATCGGCGAGCACGATGTGTGCGAAGAGCGGGCCTGGGCGGAATTCGAATTCGCCCAGCTTCTGGTTGAAGAAATTGATGCCGCTTACATCGGACGGCAGCAAGTCGGGCGTGAACTGGATGCGCTTCATCGAGCCGTCTAGGGAGCGGGCTAATGCTTTGGCGAGCTGGGTTTTACCTGTGCCGGGTACATCTTCAAGCAGCACATGACCAGAGGCGATCAGTGCGATGACCAGGAGCTCAACCGTGTCGTCTTTGCCTATAATAACGTGACCGACGTTTTCTTTGATGTGGGAAGCGATGCGTCCGATATGTGCGATATTCAAATGATTAACCTCCTGAATAATGAATGATGTGAATGAGTTCAAAGTAGTCCTTATCACGTTTATATGGTATGTCGAGTCTTACATATATCCTACCTTAATTTTAACACCCCATAGGGGATTTTTACCAATGTTTCCTCGGACAACGATCGATTCTATCCATTCCGCAGAGTAAGTAAGGTTGATACACTAGAAACCCTTACTTCAACCTTAGCTTTAGCTAAAGGTAAGTGGCGGGAGTTTTCATTTGTATATTTGATGGGCAGTAAGTACAATGATGGTGATAATGAGTATTGTTACGAGAAATACTTCTAAATTGGGGAGTCCTGGGAGGTCAGGCATGTACAAGCTGCTGTTAGTGGATGACGAAGAGGATGTACGCGAAGGTGTCGTCCGTGAAATAAATTGGCAAGCGATTGGCTTTGAAGTCGTCGACAAGGCGGAGAACGGGGAAGAGGCGCTTGAGATGGTCGAACGTCTGCAGCCCGATGTGGTTGTGACGGACATCCAGATGCCTTTTATGAATGGCTTGCAGCTAGCTGAAGCAATTAGAGAGCGCTTTCCTACGATTAAGCTTCATATTGATGAATACGTGCTGAAGCCTTTCTCCGCGCAGGAGCTGGTGAATGCCCTCTTGAAGGTAAAGGGGCATATCCAAGAAGAGGTCGCACATCGCGAGGATGTGCAGCTGCTCAAGGAGCATTACCGCAAGAGTATGCCGGTGCTTAAGGAGAATTTCTTAGCGACGTTAATGAATCGGAAGCTCCCGCGGGACGAGGTGTTTGAGAAGTCGGCCCGGCGCAGCAGCGGAAGAAGTGGCTTCTCTCGTGCTTGGAATGAACATTCAATTGAATGAGATTGATGAACATGCAACTGCTGGAAACCATATGGCACATGCCTAGGAGTAATCGCAAACAAAATAAGGCCTGCCCTTAAGTAGATTCATCTGCTTTTGGAGCAGGCCTTTGTTGTTTTTACGAGCAAAGGCTAGCTTTGAATATCTTTCATTTCATTTCACAATGAACAACAGGAAACAGATATGTAGCATGTGTCCTGCATATAATCCTATATGGAAGGATAAGAGAGGAGTTAGTCCCTTTGATTGTAACCGCAAATAAAATAATGAAATTGTTTGTGATTACGGGTGGGGTCGTCGTGTTGGATATTCTCATGCTTTCACCAGGATTTCTTGGTATAGGGATCGGTCAAAGCGCGCTGCAAACGGCATTAGCCGTATCCATTCTACTTGCAAGTACGCTAGGATTACTATTTGGCGTATATAGTGTTCTAAACAAGCCAACCATTCGGCTACCCGTAAAGCAGATGAAGAGCCCTGAGGATTTGGAGGGTGCTTTGAAACAATTCAGAGCTGTGAAATCCCTAGCGCAGGAAATCGCGCTTGCCTTGCACCAATTGGAGCGAATGCGCAAAAAACAAGAGACGTTGCGAAGTGTACTCATCCAGAGATTTGAACCGAGTGGACTTAGCTTTCAAAAATTTGCTTCGACGACACAAGAGGTGGAGAAGTTATTTTTTCACAATATACGGAGTATGATAAACCGACTCCACGTGTTCGACGAAGACGAGTTTCAAAGTATCGCCAAACAGAGCGCGAGCCAGTTGTCCCCCGAGTTTCTTCAAGAAAAAAGAACCGTTTATAAATCACATATTACTTTTGTAAGAAGCTCTTTACATATGAATGAAGAAATTTTGCTCAAATTAGATAGGCTACTGTTAGAAATTACGCGATTAGATAGCTTAGAGATTGGTGATATAGGGCAAATGCCAGGTATGCAAGAAATTGACGCATTGATAAAGCAAACACAATTCTACAAACAGTAGAGGTGGTGCTCAAAACATGAACAAAACGAAGTTCTTCTTTATATCGCTTCTTATTGTGATTATTGTATTTATCGGTGTCTATGCTGGCGTTTCCTTGACAGCCAATTTTGGTAAATCCCAAACTCAAGTGACAGCGGAGAATGCCGCAAAGCAATTGAACAAGATTTATGAGAAGATCTCGGTGGTAAACGGAACGCCAGTCAAAGGTCAGATTGATATTAATCCGACAGATGTCGCTTCATCTCTGCCAGATATTTCGAAATTTCCAATAACGGTGAATAATACGACGGATTATTTCGTAGAAATTTTCTCCTCAACGGAGAAATCCGGCAGTGGCGTGGATGGTTGGTTAACGGATGTCGCGAATGAATTTAATAAAGCAAACATTCTGGTGAACGGAATACCTGCATCTGTGAAGATTCGAAATATTGCTTCTGGGACAGCGACGGACTATATCAAGTCGGGTAAGTATGTGCCGGATGCCTTTACACCCTCGAACGAGCTATGGGGTGAGATGATCAAAGCGGGCGGCCCCAAAATACAATTGGTCACAAAACGTCTTGTTGGGAATGTCCCTGGCATCGTTATTTCGAAGAAAAAGTATGATGCTCTCGTAGCGAAATACGGATCCATCAACGTAAATACGGTAACCCAAGCTATTTCAAATAATGAATTTGCCATGGGCTATACAGACCCTTTCGCGAGCTCGACAGGTCTCAATTTTCTTGTAACGGCATTAAGTACATTTGATAATAAAAACCCAATCAGCGATAAGGCGGTTCAGGAATTTGAAAAATTCCAAACGAACGTACCCTTTATCGCATCTACAACCATCCAAATGCGAGATGCTGCGAAGTCAGGGATGCTCGACGGCTTCGTGTTGGAATACCAGACCTTCCAGAATGCGGCGGATCTTAGTAAGGACTATGTCTTTACACCTTTTGGATATAGACATGATAGTCCGCTATATGCCATTGGCGATTTGCCGATCGTGAAACTTGATTTGATTAAACGATTTGCTGAATTTGTTACACAGGCGAAATATCAACAAACAGCCAAGGATAAGGGTTTCAATGGGCTAGAAGATTACAAGAGTGAACTCGCTGCCATAGAGGGTAATACACTTTCTTCGGCGCAAAAGGTTTGGAAAGAAAAGAAGAATGGAAGTAAGCCTCTTGCTGCTGTTTTTGTCACAGATATATCTGGCAGCATGGACGGTAAACCCATTAGTCGATTGAAAGAATCCCTGCTCAAAGGTCAGAAATACCTGGGTAAAGAAAATAGAATTGGTCTTGTGTCCTATGCCAATGATGTGACCATCAATCTGCCGATTGCCAAGTATGATACTAATCAGCAATCCCTGTTTGTCGGTACAGTTGGGAGTCTCCAAGCAGGCGGAGGGACAGCCACTTTTGATGCGGTTGTCGTTGCCATGAAAATGCTGGAAGACTATATGGCTGCAGATCCCAATGTTAAACCGCTTATTTTCGTATTAAGTGATGGCGAAACCAATTCAGGTCATTCCTTGAAAGACATTCGAGGATTGATTGAGACGTATCAAATTCCCATCTACACGATTGGTTACAACGCAGATATTGGGGCGCTTCAGAGTATTTCGAGTATTAACGAAGCAGCGAGTATCAATGCGGACACGGATGATGTCGTTTATAAAATTAGTAACCTGCTTAATGTTCAGATGTAATGTTAACTATTCATTCTGAGGGGGGATCTGCCATGTCATTCTCGATGGAAATTGTAGGTGAAGATGAGCTTAAGGCTGTTGTAGAGGAACAAGTGAAGCCAGTTCCGGAGGAAGTTGTTAAACTAAAAGCGCAAGCGGAACAGAATGTGCAATCGATCATGGAGATCGATCTTGATTCGCTCGAGAAACGAAAAAATATTTTGGCGGCGGTAGAAAACTTCGGCATAGAGACGATGCGAGCATCCTCTCAGAAAAATGCTTTACTCCAAGTAACGATAGGGAAGCTTTCGAAGTCTGGAGATGAGGGAGGGATCGTTGCCAAAGGACTTGGGGAACTTCAGTTGCAAATGAAGGATCTCGATCCAAGTGGGATCGACTTCGCGAAACGCGGGTTTCTAGGGAAGTTTTTTAATCCGCTAAGGTCCTACTTCCATCAGTTCGATAAAGCGGATATGGTCATTACCGAAATTATGGAAACGCTGGATAAAGGGAAATTAGGTTTGAAGGATGACAATACGACACTTCTTCTGGAACAGCACGCACTTCGTGATCTTACCAAAAAGCTTCGTAAAGAGATCCAATTAGCTTCTTATATGGATGAAACCATTGAATCTCAAATCGTACTAGCCAAAGCCCGAAATGATGATCCTGAGAAGATCAAATTTATTACAGAAGAGGTTCTATTTCCACTTCGTCAGAGGACACTGGATATGCAAGCCATGATGGCTGTCAACCAACAAGGATTCATTACCTTCGAGGTCGTTATCCGAAATAATAAGGAGCTTATCCGCGGTGTGGATCGTGCAAGCACAGTAACAGTAGCAGCGTTACGCGTCGCAGTCACGGCTGCCAGTGCATTGGCCAACCAACGAGTGGTGCTCAACCAACTTAATGCCCTATACACCACCACGAATACGTTCATTGAACATACGGGGCAGATGCTGAAGCAACAGGGTGTGGAGATTCATAAGGGCGCTATCGAGGCCAGTATTTCAGCAGATTCGCTCAAAAAAGCATTCGCTGACAGCTTTGAAGCCTTGCAGGCGATCAGTACCTATAAGCAAGAAGCCCTCCCGAAAATGCGCGAAACGATTACACAATTCCGTGAATTAGCGGAAACCGGAGAGAAGCAGATTCTGCGGCTTGAGAGAGGCGCGGCTGTTGGACTATAAAGGAAAAACCTCGGACGTAGTAAAAGGTCCGAGGTTTCTTTTTGTGTGTAGGGAGTATAATCCCTAGTCGCGGATTTCAACGATCAATTCAATTTCCACTGGCGTGTGGAAAGGCAGATCACTCGTGCCGATCGCGGAGCGGGCATGCTTACCATTTTCGCCAAAGATCTCAACGAGTAGGTTAGATGCACCGTTGATGACATACGGCTGGTCGCCAAAGCCGGATTCACTGTTAACGAAGCCGAGCATTTTCACGATTTTGACTACACGATCTAAATCGCCTAAATAGCCTTTCATGACGGCCAAGCAGTTGATGATGGTTTGACGACCAGCAGCTTGTCCTTGCTCAATCGTCACTTCACGGCCGAGTTTACCTTCATACATCAGTTCACCGTTGATACGGCAATCTTGACCGGATAAATAGATTAAGTTACCTGTTTGATTACATGGGATATAAGTGAAACGCGGTTCTGGTGAAGGGGGAAGCGTGATACCAAGCTCTTGCAAACGTTGTTCAATAACGGACATAGGAATGACCTCCAAGTCAAAGTTAGGTTTAGTTTTTAATGAAGCTGTATGAAAAGTTTAGTGCCGGCAGCAATGTTGAGCACGAATGAAGCTGCCTTCCCGCGCATGTGTGTGTTGACCGCCGGTCAAAGATAAGCCGCCATTCACGACGACATGCGAGATGCCATCTTGTGGAACAGATCAGGTTGCCCCACGTGGTCTGTTCGTGGCTCAATTCCTCGCGAACACGGGCACGAAACGAGGGATCACGCAGCATTTCAAGCTCGCTTTAAATCCGACATCGCCAGCGAGCCAAGGATTACCAGTGCCCATCGACGATGCGTCCGTTTTTCAAAATAAGATCCAACATGATGGGTCACCTCCCGAATTTATTCCAGCATGCCCCGTGCAAGCACAGGCACGCGTTCAAATGTGTCTCCACGCTGCATCACAATATGATTATGCAGGTTAACGGTACTGCAAATATGATTCGGAATCATGCGCAGCTGGTCACCGACTTGCAGGTTTACGGTTTGTGCCAGTGGGCCAAGCTCCACCATGCCATGCTCTTCGGTCATCCGAACGAGAAGCGCATCTTCTAGGCCAAGGATATGGCCAAATCCGCGCAGCTGCAAGGGATTCGTGCCTGGCTGCACATCGGTCGCGAAGGTTTTGCTGCCGCCGTCGACGATCGCAAGATCCGCCGAAGGACGGCTCACGACGGTGACAAGCACGCTGCCGGCGCAGTCCTCGAGCTCGCAGACGCCAAGCTGCGCCTGCATCCGATCTTGATAGACGTAGGTGCCGGGACGGACCTCCGTCACGCCCTCAACTGCCGCGGCGTACAAAGCCGTCGGCGTCGAGCCAACGCTGACATCGGCTATAGCGATGCCTGCTGCTCTAAGTCGGTCAGCCAGCGAGACCATCAGCTGACCTTCTTCTAGGCCGGCTGCCGCCACGTCGAGCGTGGGCTTGCCGGCAAGCAAGGAGCCGCGGAACGTGTAGATGCCGCTCAGCCGCAAGTGCGGCATCCCTGCAATCTCCGTGGCGAGCGCAGCTGCCTCATCATAAGGCACACCGGTTCGGCGTAGCCCGGTGTCAATCTCTAACCGAACCTGCAGTGTATGCCCCAGCTTAGCAGCGGTTTGCTCCATAAGCTGGGCACCGGCCAAGCTGTCGACCCCAACGATAAGCTCGATCCCCTCGCTAAGGCGAATCGCACGTTCAATTTTGCTCACGGTCACCAACGGATAAGCGATAAAAATGTTGAGAATCCCATGAGCCGCCATCACCTCGGCTTCTGATACTTTCGCCACGGTGATGCCAACAGCACCGGCGTCGATTTGAAGCTGTGCTACAGAAGGGAGCTTATGTGTTTTGGCATGCGGGCGTAGATTAACACCATTTTGTCGCACTCGGTCAGCCATACTAGCTATATTTCGAGCCATAATATCCGTATCAATGATGACGCAAGGCGTTTCTAGGGAGATCGTCATAGGGATTCACTCTCCTTCGCGTTACTTTTGCCTTCTTCCAGATGGCTGTAAAGGGTATATTTGGAAATGTTTAAATAGGTGCAAATTTTCTCGCCGCCTTTTTTAATGAGGAAAGCGCCTTTGGCATCGAGAAGCTGGATCATGCGCATCTTATCTTCTTTGGTCATGACGGCAACGGGCTTGCCGATGACTTCCTGCGCTTCTTGAATCAAGGCATCGAGTAGATCGCTTACGCTCGTTACGAACGATTCCCTCACCTCGGCATTCTCACCAGCGGGGTTTAAGAGGTTTTTCAGTGTTTTCTCGGCAACCATGAGATCGGTAATGTCCATGTTGATACAAAGTGAACCGATGATTTTACCCGCTTTATTTTTCATATACATCGAGCTGGAGCGCAGAATGCGGCCGTCCTTCGTTTGTGTTAAATAGTTAAATTTGTTGCCGTTTACATGATTGCCTCGCAGCAGCTCAAGGCCTAGATTCGTGCCTGGATCTCCGACTTTACGTCCAGTGATATGACCGTTCGCAATGGCGACGATGGAGCTTTCGTAAGACCCCGTCAAATCATGCAGCACGACCTCACAGTTCTCGCCGAATTGAGCAGCAAGCCCTGTCACCAGATCGCTCAAAAATCCGAATTCATCCTGAATTGATTCCATGCCGGTTATCCCCCTCACAGGTTGTAAGTTATTCTGAGCAAAATGGTAACAGAAACTTTTCGAATGTCAAACAAAAAGTTTGTTAGACTAAAAAAAAGTATGATCTTCCAAATGAACGAGGCAAATCAGCACATCCAGCTGCAAAGTAGCAGTTGGTGGCATAACAAAAACGCAGTCCCCCAAGTAGATAAACCTTACTTGGGGAACTGCGTTTTCTTAGCGCTACGATTTCCCCTTGCGGGTCATCTCCGCGAGCGAAACCCACTGCTCATCGGTCACCTCGAGCAGGTCATTAAACTGCCCGGCGCCTTGCAGCCACTCGCCGCCGTCAATCGTGATCACTTCGCCGTTAATATAGGCGGCGAAGTCCGAAATCAGATAAGCGGCGAGGTTCGCCAGCTCATCTTTTTCTCCGACCCGTCCCATGGGGACGCGGTTCAGGAGCTTCTGCGACAGCTCGGGCGTGGGAGCCAGTCGGCTCCACGCGCCGTCGGTCGGGAACAGCCCCGGCGCGATGGCGACTTGCCGGATCCCGTACCGCGCCCACTCGACGGCGAGTGAGCGGGTGAGGGCAAGCACACCGGCCTTCGCGGCGGCGGAAGGCACAACAAAGGCGGATCCGGTGGAGGCGTAGGAGGTGACGATGTTCAGCATCGTACCGCCTACACCTTGCTCGATCCACCTTTTTCCCAGCTCCAACGTGGTGTAGAACGTCCCGTGGAGCACAATGTTCAGCACCGCATCGACCGCTCGCGGTGACAAGTTCTCCGTCGGGCTGGCAAAGTTGCCCGCCGCATTATTAATCAGCACGTCGATGCGACCGAAGTGCTGCTCCACCGCAGTGATCATGGCAGCAACCTGCTGCGGATCACGCACATCGCAGGGATGGTAGAACACATTCCCGCCGTCAGCGCTCATTTCAGCCGCGGCTTTCGCGAGTACTTCTTCCCGCCGGCTGGTGATGGCAAGCTTTGCCCCAAGCGATAGGAATTTCTCGCCCATTGCGCGACCGAGACCCGTGCCACCGCCTGTAATCAGTACAACTTTATCTTGGAGTAATGCACCATCGAACATGGGACTCACGCTCCTTTTGCCTCATGGATATGGATATTAAAACTCATGAAATCTTTATGCTATTATTGATGCAGGTAAGCTATTCCATCATTAATGATTTAGAGAGGTGTCTATACCATTAATAATTAAGATAGCGCTTACATAAATGATGATAACTCATGTTCTCATACCAGT
Source organism: Paenibacillus sp. J22P143 (assembly GCF_059692035.1). Taxonomy (NCBI): domain Bacteria; kingdom Bacillati; phylum Bacillota; class Bacilli; order Caryophanales; family Paenibacillaceae; genus Paenibacillus; species Paenibacillus sp. J22P143. The sequence goes on along the minus strand of NZ_JCAUAQ010000038.1, from coordinate 16,377 downwards.
AACCCAGCTGTCTAGTGCCAATAGAACCCTTGGCCTCTTGCACAATCAAAGGACCTCATATTGTGCAGGATCCTAAACACAGTTGAAATTAACCATTGTAATGTTGTATTCTTGTGATTAAAAATTAGAGACAGAGGAGTGGCAATCTTGGAGATTAAAGTGGATGATTTATCCGGTCCTGAAGTGGTAGCGCTAATAATGGAACATCTTCTACATATGCAATCGTTATCCCCGCCAGAAAGTACACATGCCCTCAATCTGGATGGATTGAAAAGACCAGATGTTACATTTTGGAGTGGATGGGAACAAGGTGAGTTAGTTGGTTGCGGGGCTCTCAAAGAGCTGGATAGTCAGCATGGCGAGTTAAAATCAATGCGAACTTCCTCCGCACATCACAGAAAGGGCGTTGCTAAGCGAATTCTTGAACACATCATTGATGAAGCAAAGCGACGCGGCTATACGCGGATCAGCTTGGAGACGGGCTCAATGGAAGCTTTCGAACCTGCTAGAAAGTTATATGAAAACTTTGGTTTTACCTATTGTGAGCCGTTCGCGGATTACACCCTAGACCCCAATAGTTCATTCATGACCCTGGAATTATGAGTTCATTTCTAACGGAGACTTTCAGCACGTTGCTGGGGGTCTTTTTTCCACTTTCTTTAAAGCCAGAATGGCCATATATTAAAATGAAATACAAACATATAAATCACAGTAAACAAAATCATATTGATCGAAAGACCTTGTAAATAAGATGAATATTTTATTTTCACTAATGTTATAGTCACAAATAGTAGCAACCCACAAACGCCAATCCATATATAAATAACATCTGAAATATTATAATTGGTAGCAGGAAAAAAGGCTATGATCATGACAGGGAACAAAAACCACCCAACAGAGCAAGAATATGTATTTAGTTTTGAATATATAAAAACAGCTAGAAAATATACTAAAAAAATTAAGCAACAAATGAATACTAATAGGAATAAGAAGATACATCCGAATCCTTCGCAAGGGGCGATGAATATCAAATTTAATATAATGAACATTAAAATTACACCAATTAAATTAGCTCTAAAAATCCTTTTTTCATTTACCATGTTTCTCCTCCTAATTCATACTTTATATTGATAATAGGTCAGCGTTTATTTTGAAGAAAGTACTACATTTTTATAGTAGTTAATTAAAAAGAAATTTTTGTTCAAAAAAAGAGGTCCTCAAGGAGACCACTGCAAAACCTTCGAGAAATTCATCGAACTTAAAAAAGACCGTTTTTAGCCTGTGAGATGGCTTTAAACGGTCTTTTATTATTTTTTAATAGGTTTTGGACTAAACAATTGACGCTCTTCGAAAAAAGTATGCCTTTTGCAGCGGTCTCCTCAAGGACCTCTTTTTCCCCTCACATACTACGCCAAAACAAACTTCTCCAACACATGCCTCACGCCATCCTCGTTATTGCTCTTCGTCACGAAGTTCGCCAACGCTTTCAGCTCAGGCAGTGCATTCTCCATCGCAACTCCGAGGCCTGCGACTTCCAACATTTCCCGATCATTCCAAGCATCGCCTAATGCAATTACTTCATCTAAAGAGCAGCCGATGTGATCAGCCAGGAACGTGATCGCATGCCCCTTGGTACCTTCCTTATGCATGAATTCCAAATAGTGCGGTTTGGACTTCGTGATGTGCATTTGGTCGCCGAGAATGGGAAGCAGTTCTTCGCGAATTTGGTCGCAAACCTCGGGTGTGTCAACGATCAGCAGCTTTGGTTGCGGAATATGGATCCATTGACGCAAATCCCCAATGATATAAGGCGTTTTGGACAGGCTCACGTATTTTTTAATCTTATCGTTATCCTCAGCTGCATAAAGCTCATCCCCATGGTAAAGCTGAAGATGATAGTTGTTCTTCTCGCAGTAATCGAGCAGGAAGCGGGCGCTCTCTACAGGAACCGTGCGTTCATAGAGTACTTTTTCGTCTAGCAAGTTTTTGATCAAAGCCCCTTGATACGTAATAATGGGGACGTTGAGTCCGATTCGATTGGCAATTTTGGCAGCGGAGGGGAAGCTTCTACCTGTGGCGATGGTGACCGTTACACCTTTGGCAACGGCTTGATGCATGGCATCAACCGTCTCTTGCGAAATCGTCAAATCATCACGCAACAGCGTATCATCTAAGTCAGCAGCAACTAATTTATACGTCATGTTTCTCACCGATCCTATTCGTCATCTCTATTAAAATTCTGCTAATAGCATACCCGAATTGCTAGAGAATTGCTACAATAAGCGCATACGAAATAGCGCAAGGGAGGCACTTTCACGATGACATCAGCTTACACGAATGACTTGGAAAAATGGCTTAGAGCCCATGCGAACGCGGGGAATGCTCCTAGTATGGAAGCTTATATGAAGAATCATTTTCCTTTCCTTGGTATTCGAAATCCAGAACGCGTTGCACTAACCAAGCAATTCACGAAGGAGCATGGCTTTCCGAAAGGGGAGGAGGCAGTTCGCGTCGCCCAGGAGCTATGGCAATTGCCCGAGCGCGAGTTTGCCTACACGGCGATTCTGATGCTAGTACAAGTAAGGAAAACAGTGAACGCTGAGCATATCGACATACTGGAGCAATTTATTGTGACGAACTCCTGGTGGGACACCGTCGACACGATTGCTGATCACTTGATTGGCTTTCATCTTCAGCGATTCCCAGAGCATATTCCAACCTATGTGGAGAAATGGTTAGCTTCTACTAACATGTGGCTGCAGCGAACCGCTATTCTATTTCAGTTGAAGTATAAAAAGAAGACCGACGTCCCATTGCTATTTCATTGCATCACGACAATGGCTCATTCGAAGGAGTTCTTTATCCGCAAAGCGATCGGATGGGCGCTGCGCGAGTATTCCAAGACCGATGCCGCAGCCGTACAGTCTTTCGTTGCTAGCACCGAGTTATCTCCGCTTAGCCTGCGTGAAGCACTCAAGGTAATTGAGCGCAAACAACCAAATACTGGAACGTAGCTGAAAGTTTCCTGAAAGTGTTTGACATTGATAATCATTTTCATTATCATGTATTGAGAATCAATATCAGTCATACATAACAGACACTCAGGAGGGTTCACCATGCTTTGCTTCAACAAACAAAAAACAACGAAAGTCACTTTCACTGTCCTTTCAGTGTGCATGGCAGCTCTACTCGTAACAGCTTGTGGCAGTAATAAAGATGCAGCAAGCACAACAACACCGGCAACTTCAACTGCCCCAGCGGCTACCGCAGCAGCTACAGCAACACCTGCTCCAGCTGTTGATAAAGTTGTTAAAGATAGCATGGGTCATGACGTTAAGGTTCCTGCAAGCCCGAAAGCCGTTATCGCTTCTTACTTGGAAGATCCACTTCTTGCACTTGGCGTTAAACCAGCTGTTCAATGGTCTGTAAAGGATACAACGGTTCAAGACTACCTACAAACACAACTTGCTGGTGTGCCAACTATTGGTTACGATCTTCCAGTTGAGTCCGTTCTGAAAGCAAATCCTGATTTCATGATCGTAGGAAGTGAGTCCGCAGTTGAAAAAGGGCTTTACGAGCAATACTCCAAAGTCGTACCAACATTCGTCCTTGGTAGCGAAGTAACAGCTGACTATCGGAAGACGCTTTTGAAAATGGGCGAACTACTTAACAAGACAGATGCAGCGAACGCAGCGCTGAAAAAATATGATCAAAAAGTAACAGAAACAAAAGCGAAGCTTGCTGCAACAGTTGGCGATAAAAAGGTTGCCATTCTATGGTTAACAAACAAAGCGTTTTATGTTGTTAACGGTAAAGTTGCAAGTGGAGCAGTTGCCTATGGCGATCTTGGTTTGAAAATGCCGAACATTCTAGCTGTATTACCAGATGCTAAAGCGAACTGGACAGCGATTTCCCTTGAGAAACTTGCGCAATTGGATGCAGACTACCTCTTCTTAGTGAACAGTGATAAAGGTCAAGCTGGCAACTTAGAAGATCCGCTTTGGAAGAACATTCCTGCAGTTAAATCAGGTAAAGTATTCGAAATGGATACGAAGAGCAGCTGGTTGTACAACGGTATTATCGCTGGAGAGCGCGTGATGGACGATATCGTTAAAGTCATTAAGTAAATTGGGGGCTATTGTATGAAGGGATCAAAAAGCCAAGTTCCCTCAGCCATTCCTACATTGAAATCGCGTCCTTTAGCTGCATCAGGCATTATTATAGGTGGTTTGGCTTTGTTGCTGATTAGCTTGATTGCCTCTATTTCGGTAGGGGCAGCAGATATCTCTTTCGGTGAGGTATGGCAAGCCATCTTTCATTTTAATGTTGATTCGACAGAGCATTTGATCATTCAGCAACTAAGACTTCCGCGAGCGATCGCGGGAGCGTTGGTTGGGGCTGCTTTTGCTGTAGCAGGAGCGATTATGCAAGGTGTAACACGCAATCCGTTATCGGACCCGGGTATTCTCGGAATCAACGCAGGTGCAGGCTTTATGCTTGCCCTGTGTTTTGCCTTTTTACCGCAGCTGCCGTTTCATTATGTCATTCTATTTTGTTTTCTCGGTGCTGCGATAGGAACGGGGCTCGTATATGGCATTAGCGCGATGGCTAGGGGAGGCGTAACCCCTGTTCGAATCGTCTTGGCTGGGTCAGCTGTCAGTGCTTTGCTACTGGCGCTTAGCGAAGGGATTGCGATATCCTATCATATTGGTCAGGATCTCGCTTTTTGGTTAGCAGGAGGGGTCGCGGGTACGAAGTGGTTGCAAGTTGACATTATGGCGCTATGGATTATTGGTGCTTTACTGTGCGCGTTTTTCATCTCACCTTGGATTACGCTGTTAAGCATGGGGGAAGATGTTGCAACAGGACTCGGATTACGGATCGGGCTTGTTAAGCTAGCGGCATTCGTGCTAGTTCTTGTTCTGGCCGGTGCAGCAGTCGCAACGGTAGGTGCTGTTGGATTCATTGGTCTTATCATTCCGCACGTTGTTCGCTACCTAGTTGGCGTTGATTATCGTTGGATTATCCCAACCTCAGCCGTATTAGGCGGGTTGCTGGTTGTGGTGGCTGATATTGGAGCCCGCATGGTGAACCCTCCGTTTGAGACGCCGATAGGTGCCATTATCGCTCTGATTGGTGTGCCCTTCTTCCTCTACCTTGCGCGTAGAAAGGGGAGGGATTAGGCTTGACAATGATGCAGCAGGGAAGCGTAAAGAAACCAAGATTGACTAAAGCGATCATGGTCATGTCGATATTAGCGGTACTAATTATCATCGTTTTTATGATAAGTATGAATACAGGTGTGATCCGCTTGAGTCCTCTTGAGGTGCTGCGAACATTCTTCGGAGGCGGGACCGCGAAGCAGGGGATTATCCTTTTTGATTTTCGGCTTCCACGTATCGTGATTTCGATCTTGGTTGGAGCGGGGTTAGCGGTGTCTGGAGCCATCCTGCAAGGGATTTCGCGAAATATGCTGGCCGATCCAGGGATTCTGGGCATTAATGCGGGCGCGGGACTTGCGATCATTCTGGTCGTTTCCTTTTATCCCAATAATGCTGCGGGTCCGTTGTTCTTCATGCCGATGATCGCGATGCTGGGGGCGGGCTTGGCTGCGCTTCTGATCTATACCCTTTCGTATGTAAAAGGCAAAGGCATCTCGTCGTCTCGTCTTCTCCTTGTGGGGATCGCGGTATCCGCAGGTATTGCTTCTCTGATGATTGTACTCAGCATTCGCTTGGACCCGACTGATTTTCAGTTCGTACAGATCTGGTTAGCAGGTAGCATTTGGGGAACCAACTGGAAGTTTGTTCTCGCTTTGTTACCGTGGATCGTCGTCCTCATTCCTTACGTCATGTTCAAAGCGAATGTGTTGAATGTGCTGAACTTGGGGGAGATGACGTCCATTGGATTAGGCATACGGATGGAGCGGGAACGACTTGGCTTACTGGCTGCGGCCGTTGCGCTTGCAGGCGCATGTGTTGCTGTTGGCGGTGGGATAGGCTTCGTAGGATTGATTGGTCCCCATCTGGCCAGAAGGCTAGTTGGACCGAAGCATCAGTACTTAATTCCAGCCTCGGCACTCACGGGTGGGCTGCTGCTGATCGTCGCGGATACAATCGCGCGAGGGATGTTTCAGCCGACAGAGGTTCCGACGGGCATCGTAGCCGCTGTTATCGGGGCACCATATTTTCTGTATTTATTAGTGCGAACGAGGACTTCGTAATAGGCAAAAGATAGAAATCCACACGGGCTTGATAGCCTGTTGTGGATTTTTTTTATTTTAACCGAAGCATTGTAAATGTTAGATAACTTGACGCATATACTATTAAGATAAATTAATTGTCATATATATTGACATATAACTAACATTCGTTTAAAGTAATTAAAATTCTTCTCTAGCGCGCTGGCGCCAAAGAGAGGCAAAAGGAGAGATGGGAGATGGCTCACATGCGAACAACTGATTTGTTAGCGAGATTACCGAAGGTGGATCTTCATTTACATTTGGATGGAAGTGTGAAGCCCGAGACGATTCTGGAGCTCGCTCTCGAGCAAGGCATATCACTCCCTGTGTACGATAAAGATGGGCTGATCCCGCATATGCGAGTGACTGACAATTGCGGCAGCCTTATTGAATACTTAGGCAAATTCGATTTTACAACGCGCTTCCTACAAACAGGCGCAGCCTTGGAGCGTGTTGCCTATGAAGTCGTTGAACAATCCGTGGAGCACAACTGCCGTTATGTGGAGGTCCGGTTTGCTCCCCAATTGCATCGCAATAGGGGGTTGACACTGGAAGAGACGTTCCACTACGTCATAGAGGGACTGAAGCGTGCACAACGAGATTTTGGAACAAGATTCGGTGTTATTGCGATTTGTATGCGAAATCACGCTTGTGCAGATAATTTGGAAGTCATAGAAGCGGCGGCAAAGTTTGTAGGGAAGGGTGTCGTAGCTGTTGATTTGGCTGGTGATGAGGCGACCTATCCGCCTGAATTTTTCCGTGAAGTGTTCGCTAGATCGCGTAAGCTAGGCATTCCTGTTACCATTCATGCTGGTGAAGCTGCAGGTGCGGTTAACGTCTACGAGGCGGTCACACATTTAGGTGCTACGCGAATAGGGCATGGGGTGAGGCTTCGGGAGAATGCCGATATTTTGGGACTGGTCAAAGACCGCCGGATCCCACTGGAGATGTGTCCAATCTCGAATATCCAAACGAAGGCTGTAGCTTCGTGGGAGGTGTACCCGATCCGGGAATACATGGATCAAGGGCTGATTGTGACGATCAACACCGATAATCCAAGTGTATCGGGCACCAACATTACGAATGAGTATCGCGCGCTTGCGGAGCGATTTGCCTTTACAACACCGGAACTGGTGAAGCTGATCATGAATGGTGTGGAGGCGGCTTTTATGGAAGAATGCGATAAAGTGATGTTCAGACAAGAGATGGAAGCTGAGCTTAGCAGCTTGGGTGTATATAATTGAACGAGCATTGAAGGGAATCTGTTGCGATGCGCAGCGGATTCTTTTTTTGTTCAGGGAGATTGTACATCGATTACGCAACTTGTATGGAATCTCTAGCGTCTATTTCTATACAGATTGAAATAGAGATAGCAGGTATAGGAGTGTTGACATGAAAAAGTTTATTTTAGGCTTAGCATGCGGAATTGGATTGACTGCGGCTACGGGCGTGTATGCTTCGGATATGGTGCAGACTTATCTTTTTCCAGCTAAGTTCGTCATTCATGGTGAGACAAAAAGTACGGCTGGCTATCAACCTTTGAATTATGAGGGCCATGTGTATGTTCCTGTGCGATTTATTGCTGAAAACATGGGGAATAAAGTAGCCTATGATGAGGCAACGCAAACCATAGTCATCGATGACGGCTTTACGATTGCGGATATTAATAATCCAGGTATGAGCGCGGGGCACTTATTAATAGAGCAAGAGGGTACCCATTCGGTCATTAAGGGACAACTCTTTATAGGACATGATGCGTGGGATTATAAGTTTATTAAAGCCTATCAGTCTATGAATCCTGGTAACGATTTGACCAAAACGGATGCAGCAGGTAACCTCGCTTTCTGGAACGATAAGGGAGAATTGATCGAGAAAGTACCTTATGTGATTAAACAAATTCCGACGTTGAAGGAGCAAATTATCTCGTTCCAAACAACGAGTCTAACTAATATTTCTGGCTATAAAATGGTTACCCTAGAAAGCCACACGCCTTCACCCGCACGTATGCCTGGTTACGAAGCGCCAGCTTTTATTCAGGATGCTTCCAATAGGGTCACCTTTGGTCTGGTTGATGTGCTGAAAAGTGGGGAATACACAATTGTTAGAGGCTTTCTAGATCGTGTGGTGGAAAAGGAGATAGCTGCGGATACGCCGATTGTTGTTACGTTTTATGATGACAAGGGTGGTGTTTTGGGTACGGCAACTACGACGCTTGGGGTGGAAAATCCTCAGGGTATTATGCCTTTTGCGGTGTTTATAGGCAAAGGGGATTTCACGAAGTATAAGATGATTAAAGTGGAGTTGGCGCAGTAAAAGTGGAATGAAGAGCAGGGCTATCACATAGTCAGCTAATTTCAAAAGAAACGGAAGGCACATATGGATACTTATATCATTACTGGCGGTTCTAAAGGCCTGGGCGCTGCCATCATCCGGCAGCTGCTAGAGCAAGGGGCTGCGGTCCACTGCATTTCCCGCGGCGAGAACGAGACCTTGCGCCAAGAGGCGCTGCGCATGAAAGGTCAGTTGACCTTCCACGCTTACGACTTGGCGCAAACCCAAGACCTCGACTCGCTCATGGAGCGAATCCTAACAGAGCGTGATGGCGTGACCTCCATCACGCTCATCAACAACGCGGGCATGCTCGAGCCGATGACGTCGATCGGCCGAGCGGACCCGGACGACCTGCAGCGCAGCCTGCAGGTCAATCTCGTCGCACCCGCGGTGCTGACGAACAGCTTCATTCGGCTCACGCAGGCGTGGCCGATCCTGAAGCGGGTCGTCGGCATCTCCTCCGGTGCGGGGCGCAAGCCTTACCCAGGCTGGGGTGCCTACTGCACCGCCAAGGCCGGGCTGGACATGCTGACGCGCTGCGTCGGCGTCGAGCAGTCGAACCAACCGCACCCGGTGCTGATTTGCAGCATAGCACCGGGTGTGGTGGACACCGGTATGCAGCGGGAGATTCGCGCTGCCTCGGAAGAGGACTTCCCGCAGGTGAGCAGGTTCGTCCAGCTCAAAGAGCAGGGTGAGCTGCGCTCACCCGAAGATACTGCCAAGCAGCTGCTTCACCTGCTGCAAGCGAATGCTTTCGAGCAAGGCGAGATCGCCGACTTGCGCACCAAAAAGCCCGTGTCGTAATCCGACACGGGCTCTTTCTCATATCACGCGATCCTACTGAATACTCCCGCTAACCTTACCCCCAGCCGAAAGCTCCGAAGTACAGAACTTGCAGCGCGAAGCCTGCGCAGGTATTTCAGACAAGCAATGAGGACAATCTTTGGTTGTTACCGCTTTTTCCTTAGGTGCTTCCTTCTTGCGGAACTTGCCAATTTGACGAACAACCATGAAGATAACGAAAGCTACAATTATGAAGTCCAAGAAAGTCGATAGGAATTGACCGTATCTAAAGACAGCAGTGCTCTTGGCAGCTTCATCAAATGTATCGTAATGTTTCCCATCCAATGCAACATATAAATTATTGAAATTCACTTTACCAATGAGCAAGCCAACAAGCGGCATAACCAAATCATTCACAATAGACGTGATGACTTTACCGAAAGCCCCTCCGATAATAACCCCGACAGCAAGATCGAGCATATTCCCTTTGAATGCAAAATCTTTGAATTCTTTTAACATGAAGTACCCCCATGAGACTAAGATTGATAGCATTGTACCATAGTTGATATAGCCCAAACAAATGCACCAAAAGCTAGTGGGAGTTTATATTCATAGCAAACAAAGGAGCTTTATCTACATCCCCAATCTATGCCTTCACAGCGATAATTTCCTTCAATGCTTGAACAAGTAACGCATTCTCATCGGAAGTCCCAATCGAAATCCGAACATGATTCGGAAGGTTCCAACCCCCGCCATACCGAACGATAACCCCGCGACTCATCAAATTGTTATATAAGGCTTTGGCCTCTATTCCCAGATCGACGAGTACGAAATTACTCATACTTGGCGTGAACGGGAGTGCTAAGGCACGCAATTCGGTGTAAAGCTCTTCCCGCACATTGGCATTATTAGAACGTGTTGCCTCAAGATGCTGATCATCCTTGAAAGCAGCAGCAGCGCCGACTTGTGCGAGCATGTTCACATTAAAAGGCTCCTTCACCTGACGAACTCGCTGCAAAATACCCGCATCTGCGATGCCATACCCCACGCGAATACCTGCTAATCCATATATTTTAGAGAAGGTTTGCAGAACCACGACCGGATAACCTTCCTGGACAAGCGCAAGTCCATCGCAGTAATCATCTGCCGTGACGAAATGGCTATATGCGCCATCGAAGATCACAAGTATATGCGAGGGAAGACTTTTCACAAGTCGGTGTAAATCCGTTTTCTTCATATAAGTGCCTGTCGGATTGTTAGGTGAACAAATATAGAGCATTTTCGTGCGCCCTGTTACAGCTGCGAGAATAGCTTCTACCTCATAGCGAAAGTTCTTACCGAGTGGTACCTGTATAATGCTAGCACCAAGTAAGTTGGCTCCAAATTCGTACTCACTAAATGTCGGTGAGGGTACAATGACCTCATCACCAGGTTCTAAGTAAGTTTCGGAGAGAAGTGTAATCAGTTCATCTCCGCCATTCGTAACTAGGACTTGATCAGGCGTGTATCCGCGTTTTTCCGCAATAACCTCTCTTAGATTAACGGTCTCCGCATCTGGATAGCGATGAATATCAGTTAAATATGCTTGAATAGCCTCCAGAGCAAGGGGGGAAGGGCCTAATGGATTTTCATTAGATGCTAATTTCGTAACCTGTGTGACCCCGAATTCGCGTTGTACCTCCCAAATGGGTTTTCCAGGCGTGTAGGGCTTCATTTGAGATAAAATGCTGCGGGGCTTGATGTTTTTGATGCCTGGACCTTTCATAACCATCACTCCTTCTTTTAGAAATACTTTAATTAAATACTACATTAACTCGGTAAAGTAGTAAAGTGAAAAGTTTGCATACCCAGTTAATGTCAGTTTGGTATATGATACAAATTGTAGGTGTTTAGCTAATAGAAGGGATGTCACCAGGATGAGGAAAATGAGATTCGGTATTCGTGCCAAAATTATGATTGGATATGTATTCATCATTTTCTGTTTAACCCTATCATTTGTAATCGTCAATTATCAGTTGGCTGCTATGCTAAGAGATCGTAACTATGTGATCGAGCACGACTTTGCCGTCAATAGGGAATCGAATCTTCTTGAGAAATATGTGATGGATATGGAAAATGGACAAAGAGGCTACCTACTCACCGGGGATGTTAAATATTTAGAGTCTTTTACGACTGGAGAGACGAAGTGGAGAGATTCCTTTAATCATCTAAAAGAATTAACGAGTGATAATTCTGTTCAGGAGAAGAATCTGATCACGCTCAAACAATCTATTGAAAATTGGCTCGTACAAACAGGTGGGGCTTTGCCGACGATTAGAAGTGATCTCGAGAACGAGAGTTACTTTAAATTTACTTTCTTTATTACTCACCAAAATATACTCGATATTCGCTCGCAATTAAGTCGATTTCGCAGCATAGAAATGGGGTATGTAAAGGGTCGGGCGGCACACCTTGATGCACAGAATGAGAAGCTTACCAACTCGCTATTTGTCATGCTTGGGCTCGTAATCGTTTTCTCATTGATTGCCGCATTAGTCATCTCGAGATCGATCGTTGGGACGATTAAACAGGTCAACAAGAGCATCATCAAGCTGAGCTCCATGAAGCGGGATCGTTCGAAGCGTATTCATGTCACAATGAATGATGAGGTGAAGGATCTAGCTGACGCCACGAATGTCTTGTTGGAAAGTCAAGAAGAAATCGAGTGGCAGCAGCGGAAGCTAACAGAGGTAGTCCATATGCTGCAAGGTATCTCAGATTTGGAAACGCTGGGTACATCATTTATTCGCAAAGCGGCTGAATTGTTTGGAGCATCCTTCGGTGTATTCTACATTCGAAGCGCACACGAAGCTAAGGAAAGTATGATGAGGTTGGCGGCCTACGCGGCAATGGGTGAGAGTGCAGAAGCAGGTAAATCGTATTTTCTGCTCGGAGAAGGCTTGATTGGTCAGTGTGCGATTGAGAAGCGAATGGTACACCTTACTCATGTCCCTGAAAACTATATCAGATTGAAATCGGGACTAGGTTCAGCAAGTCCACAGAGTGTACTTATTGTTCCAATTATTCATAATCAAGAAGTCATTGCTATTATGGAGCTGGCTTCTTTTGATAAATTTACGTCGCTTCAGCTAAGTTTGTTGGATGATATTTTAGAAGTACTAGGAACTATCGTACATAGCGTGCAAACGCGCGTCGAGGTTGAGCGGCTCCTCAAAGAGTATCGGGCTATGACGGAGGAGCTTCAAAGTCAGCAAGAAGAACTACATAAGACCAATGAACAACTGGAGGAAAGAAATCGCTACGCGGATGAAAGGTCCAGAGAGCTGGAGCACATGAAAGCCTCCTTTGAAGAACATGCCATTCAATTGGAGTTGAGCTCGCGATACAAATCGGAGTTTTTGGCTAACATGTCCCATGAGCTGCGTACGCCACTTAACAGCATCCTGATCCTTTCCCAGATGCTCCAGGAGAACAATAATCGAACCTTGACACATGATGAACAAGAATATGCGCGTGTTATTCATACTTCAGGGAATGATTTACTGCTTCTAATCAATGATATTTTGGATTTGTCCAAAGTGGAAGCTGGTAAGTTGGATATTCATATTAGCGAGTTGCAGATTAACTGGCTTCCGGAGCTGTTGCAGAGTCAATTTGATAAAGTGGCCGAGCAGCGAAAGCTTGCTTTTCATATTGAAATGGATGCTCAACTGCCGGGAATCTTCTATACAGATGAACAAAGGCTCAGCCAAATTATTAAAAACCTGCTTTCTAACGCGTTCAAGTTCACGCATGACGGTTCTGTACAGGTGAGTATTCGCATGTGCAGTGTTGATCAAATTGAGGAACGCTTGCCTTCTGCTAAAGATTCACAGGTTATGGCTGTTTCCGTCAGGGATACGGGTATAGGTATACCGCTTGACAAGCGAGAAGCCATTTTCGAACCCTTCCGTCAAGCGGACGGCACAACGAACCGAAAGTACGGAGGAACAGGCTTGGGCTTGTCGATTAGCCGAGAGTTAGCTAGGCTTCTTGGGGGTTGCATCCATATGCAAAGTGAGGAAGGCAAAGGGAGTACTTTTACGCTATTCGTGCCGTCTGTACCTCATCTGTTGGGTGAAACCACTGCCATGCATATGGAAGCCGCAGCGACATCGACTACGACTACTAGTGAATTTCTGCTTCGCGATACCAGTAAGCAAACCTCTGATAGGGAGGAAAGCTATCATTTTAAAGATAGAAAAGTGCTTGTTGTCGATGACGATGTGCGTAACGTATTTGCGCTATGTAATGCATTTGAACAAGAAGGTATCATCGTGAGCGTTGCTCAGAACGGGCAAGAGTGCCTAGAACTGTTGGCAATAGATGACAGCATTGAGCTCATCCTCATGGATATCATGATGCCGGTTATGGATGGCTATGAAGCGATGCGTTTGATCAGGAAGACTAGTCGATATGCGAATGTCCCGATCATTGCCCTTACCGCCAAAGCGATGAAACAGGACAGAGACATTTGCTTACAGGCTGGTGCATCCGATTATATTAGCAAGCCGCTGCATTTAAGCCAGCTGCTTTCACTTATGCATGTTTGGTTAAATAAATAAAACAGAAAGACCTTTGAATACCTTCCAGTAAGGAAGTAGTCAAAGGTCTTTTGTGTCACAGCACATTTCGGTCTGTATGAACTTCAAAATGGTAGATGGTGTTGCGTGTCAATACACGGAAATCCAATCCGTCTTGATCAATCGCTTGCACGCGTGTTGTTTTGAATGGTGTATGTTGCCGAACCCCTGATAACGTCATTGGACATCCTACTTCGGTCGGGTTCACTTCACGAAATGTTTGCCCTTGAATCTCATCGAAATCGAATCGATCTGACCGATGCTTGGGAGTAATCCCATCCACCTCATAGATTTGCAGTAGCTTTAACAACCTCATTCTGGAGCCCTCCCATCTGTTGCTTTCGTTTTCATTATACACGGACACCTCAATTTTGGCGAAGTCTACAAACCTAACATAAACCTAAAGAAGTCTTCATACTTTCCTAGCTTCCCAAATATACAATAGTTTTATCTGAACCGGGGGTGTTGCGAGATGCTACACACAAAAGTGTTAATCGAGGAAAAAGAAGTTCTCATTTTTTTTGAATCCATGTACCAGGAGTTTTCACATCGAGCCATTGAAACGATAACGAAGCATTTAAATAATGCTCAGGTACGGGAAGTGTTTAATAACTTGGGATTAGTTCATACAACGAATACAGAGGTAACGCTCTTCTCATTAAATGGGGAGATGGAGACAATTCTCATGTCCTGATCTCGGTCTAGCCCTTTTCATTATTTTTAGCTAAAATGAAGGGTGTTAGAAAGAGGAGGCAGATACATATGGCTGTTATGAAATTGGAACATGTAGGCGTCATGGTAGCAAACTTAGAAGCCTCCATTGCATTCTATGTGAATGTGATCGGACTTAAGCACAAAGGGACGTTACTCCATACGAATGGCGTAATTCGGCTTGGTTTTCTTGGCTTTGAAGCCAAAGATGAAACGGAAGTTGAATTAATTGAAGGTTATAACGCGAACTTACCGCAGGAAGGCAAAGTGCATCACTTGGCTTTTACAGTAGATGATGTGGAAGCCGAATTCGCTAGAATTCAAGGTCTAGAGGTCGAACAGCTGGATATGGAAATTACAACACTCCCGAATGGTTCCAGGTATTTCTTCTTTAATGGACTAGATGGCGAGCGGATTGAATTTTTTCAATCGACACGTGGATAGGTTTAACATTTGCTAGATACGGGCATCCTTTTACTAGAGTGATAGATTCTAGCAAAGAGGTGCTTTTTTTATGCGCAAGATGTGGACGCAAACAATAATAGGTGTAACTATTATTTGTTTATTCTTCGGGTGGATTCGCCACGCGGATGCACAGGCCAAACAAGATGCGCAGCTACTTTTGAATGTGGCCGAGCCCTTTATGCAAGCCAATCAACAAATTACCTTCAAATATACAGGCTATTTTGGAACGTGTGATGGTGTGGATACGAATGTCATGGCTGCTGGCGCTAGCTTATCGCAAGAACTGGGCTTTCGACCAATGAATCATGAACAACTTCCCCCACAGCACGGTATCTATATTGTAAAATCAGAGGTTGAAGCTGGCGTTGTCATGACACTAACGGTTGCTAGTCCTGTCGGACAGTCAGCATGTTATGCCGTATTACGACTAGATGCTTCGGGAAATGCGGAGCAAGACCGCCTTCTGGAATGGCAGGAGCAAATGAGCGCACAGTTAAAGGATGAGGACATTCAAGGTAAGTGGAATGTGATGATACAAGGAAGCGCCGCTGGGGACATCTCATTGCAAAATAACCCCAAGGAATTCCTAGCGGAGCTAGTTCATGCCTATAAAGGAAATGTTGTTGAGCGTTATGAGGATACCACAACCTTTAGTACGTCGCTGTCGTCGCCTGAATTCGAAGCTTCTATACGAAGCGGTAATCAGAAGGTGAATGTTCAAATCGCACTTCATCTAGATACGACTTCTGGCCTCTGGCGCTTGACCGTAGGAACACCGATTATCACAATGGAATATTAAATGGGGAAGGGGTGCTGATCGTGCATCCCTTTTTTCTTTCTACTTGTAGGAACAATTCGAAACAATTGCAATAGTGGAACTTTTCCGAAGGGGTTGTAATTGGTTTCAGGGCATGGTACATTAGTCCTCGTTGTTCTGAAGCAAGCAATCACAAACGATATAAAGTGGACTTGCTTTCCGGCAATGAGGTATGGTAAGATGACTTTCCAACCGACAGACACCGACATAAATTGACAAGAAAAAAAGTGCTTGCAATTAAGAAATGATCTGTGGTATATTACTTCTCGCTGCTTCGGTAACACGGCAGTGAGCGGAAGAAATTGATCTTTGAAAACTGAACAACGAGTGAGTAAGCACGAACGAGAAATCGTTCAAAAAAAGAGATTGCAAAATCTCGCTAGCAACGCAAATGAGCAATTAAGCTT
>NZ_JCAUAQ010000037.1:0-37436 GCF_059692035.1 Paenibacillus sp. J22P143 | reverse complement strand
TTGCATGTATTAGGCACGCCGCCAGCGTTCGTCCTGAGCCAGGATCAAACTCTCCATAGTAGAAAGATGACTTGCTCATTTTGATGCTAGCGAGATTTTGCAATCTCTTTTTTGAACGATTTCTCGTTCGTGCTTACTCACTCGTTGTTCAGTTTTCAAGGATCAATATTCCATGCGTTCGCTACCGTGTTACCGAAGCAGCGAGAAGTAATATACCATAGCTGTCCAACCAGATGCAAGCTTTATTTTTACTTTTTTCGACGAGAAAACCTATATATCGCGTCTTCCATATGTCGTAAAAACTGCAGCCCGTTTTGGCCGGACCAGTAAAATACCACGGGCTTTGGAATAATGCAACACCATTTTAAAAAGAATAGCGATTCAGCTCTTGCTCCACTAATTCTTGCTCAAATTGCTCCTTTAATGAATCATTGCTAGGCGATATCGAAAGACCCATTTCTTTGAACTCACGAATCAAATTCTGAATTTCATCAAGGTTACCTTGTTGCACATAGTGCTCCGTCTGATTGATGACGTGGAACGCCATTGCCTGATAAGCTTCCGTGAAGCTTTGATCAACGCCCTCTGCCCCCCTGTAATCAGCGTAATATCTTTTAAATGTATCCATTAAGCTCTCTTCCATCCTAACACACTCCTCTCAAGATATAGCATAGTTTTCCACCTTCCTTACCAAATTATACAAATAAATGCACAACAAGCCCCCTGCTAATTAAGCAAGGAGCTTGTATGTATGAATCTAACCTTTTTCTATATCTATTGTAGGATTGCGAACTTACTACCTCTATTTAACGTCAATTGTTGTAACGGACTGGTTATCGCCTTTAATCTGAACGACATGACCTGGTGTGAAGTTAGCAAGGTTACCCGTCAAAGCAAAAGTCGAAGCTACATTATATGTAGTTTGTTGATCAACGCCATTGATATTACGTGTAATCGTGATTGTTGCAATTCTACCTTGTGCGTTAATTGTAGTTGCAGTCAATGCTCCTAAAATATCGAAGGATGTATTAGCTGTCACTACTTCTACAAACACAACTATGTTGTTGATTGCACGAACTTTCACAGTATCGCCTACAGCAATCTCAGAAGCAGCTACTTTCTCATTGTTACGCAACACGAAAGCATCTGGGTGTAATGTATACGCCGTTGTTGTGCCATTTTTAGTTAGGGAAAGAACATTGTTGTAAACAGCCGTGCTTACTGTACCTGAGTTTGTGTTTTGATCCTGATCAGGCAATTGCTCGTTTGTACGATCTAATAAAGCAGCAAGTTGTGCACGCGTTACGCTTTGATTTGGACGGAATGTATTGTCTTCAAAACCGTCAACTAGCTTTTTATCAAATGCTACTTTCACATAACCTACGGAACCTGCTGGAATTTGCTTCGCATCTTTAAATGTAAGCGTGCTTGTCATTTGTGCTTTAGCTTCTGCTTCTAGTTTCAATGCTTTTACCAAAAGTGTCGTTGCCCATAGACGATCTGCTGCCTCATTAGGCTGAACACTATCATCACTTTCAGTGAACAAGTCGTTTTCTAGTGCTACAGCAACATAACCTACTGCCCATGCAGGAACTTTGTCCGCATCTTTGAAATTCAATTTCGTTGCTTTCTCAGCATCGGATTCTGCTTGCTCACGCAATCCCATCAAACGAACTGCAGCTGTAATCGCTTCAATACGAGTTACTGTTTTCTCTGGTTTGAAGCTGCCATCTTCATATCCTTCGAAAACACGTTTGGAAGCTAAGCTTGCAATATAACGCATTGCCCATTGTGAATTCTTCATATCGTTGAAATTAATATTAATCGTAACATTCCCATTGAATACATTCTTCTGGTTAATGACCGTCGTATTGTTTTTAGATCCTTTGTTGTTATTTCTATCATTATTATTATGACTACCATTTGCAAATGCGGCTGCTCCGCCACCCATTACCATTGTTAGAACAAGACCTGTAGCTACGAATTTTTTCATTAGATTCTTTTTCATTTTAAAATCTCTCCCTTAGTCATTATGGTTTATACATAAGATGGAGCCTTCGCGAAGGGTTCCTGGTTATGCTACAAGGATTCGCCATGGCGTGTCATTTTTTGGGGGTAGAGCTTGGAAATCTTTTAAAATCAATTCTCAAACTCTATTAAAACCGCCCTGAAACTGCTAAACTGAGATCATATAGTCTAACGCTAAAGGAGCTCATGTATGCGTTTACGAAACCCGCGAGTTCAACTCGTTATTGCTCTGGCTGTACTCCTAATCCTTGTATCAGCCTTCTCATTCAGCAAGATTTGGTTCAAGCAAGGAAGTCTTAACGTAACCGCTGTAGCGCCCACCGTTATACATCAAGACATACCCCAAGTGAGTGAAGCACCTTCATCAGTACCTATGCAAGAGTCAAAAATCGAGAGTTCAGCCACATATCCAACAGAAAACGTAGATGTTGTCGTTATTGGAAGCGAGCTCGAAGGCCTCTATTTAGCCCGTGCGGCTATGGATGAAGGCCTGAAAGTAAAAATACTTGATCCCCATCAAGCTTTCGGAGGTCAAATTCTTCAAAGTCAGATGTTGTTTCTAGATGAAACACGCGATGAACATGGAAATTTACTCGTGCAAGGCCGAGCCAAAGAATTATTCGACGGCTTTCGAAACGCAAAGATTCGCAAGCTACCTGAATTCACAACTTATATGAATAAGCTGAGCAAGGACATACCCATTGAGTCAGGCATCACGATTCAAGATATTGAACAAATAAAAACGCCTGATTATATGCACAAAATTCCGTCCATTGTGTATCGCACCAATAAAAATGAAGTGAAAAAAATAACCGCATCCTATTGGGTTGATAACAGTGACTTTGCAGCGTTAATTAGTAAATTGGAAGCCAAACGTCTACCAGGCCTTGAGAAGTTCTATGGTCAGAAAGATATTGAATACATGAGTGCTGGCATGATGATGAAGTTCAAAAACGTAGATTGGAAGAAGTTCAATACGACATTTAATGCATTAAAGCCTGAGGAAAGAGCTAAACAATTTGGCGGCGGAAGTGTAAGCGATAGTTTTGCTATTGGACTTAGTGGCATGACGAAAGCGTATCATCCTTCTAATGACCGAGTCTTCTTAAGAGGTCTGAATGCGGTGAATCAACGCGATGGAGAAGTCCTCATTAACGCCCTGCTAGTCTATACCGTGGATCCTGCCAAGCAGGCGTCCATACAAGAGGCTGTTTATTTAGGAAATAAAGAAACGGCTCTGATTTTGCAGCATTTCCGAAAAACATTACCTGGCTGGGAGAAAGCTGAACTAGGCGAATTTCCAACCTATCCCTATGTAAGAGAATATAATCACTACGAAATGGACTACACGTTAAAACCATCTGATCTTCTCGCAGGCACGATGTTCTGGGACAATGTCAGCATAGGCGGCTATCCGCTAGATTTACAAGGAACGAGTGCCAATAAGTGGGGAATTGAGATGGGACGCCCCGATAAATATGGCATGCCGCTTCGCAGCTTTTTACTGAAAAATTATGAGAATGTCATCGCCGCTGGGAAAAATGTGGGTTCCTCAGCTATCGCATACGGCAGTACACGGATTCAACCAAACACGAGCTTAGCCGCTGAATCCATCGGTGTCATCTTAGGCCAACTTCATGGAAAGCAAAAGCTACGCGAGATTACACCTGAAGAAATGTTGAAGCTGCAAACGTACTTAGCGACTCGTTATCAAATCAAGTTGACAGGTGTAACAGCTACCAATAAGATCACAGGTTGGAACGAAGAGGAAATTCGTAAACTGGATTCGGGCGAAATCACATATCCCAGCTACAATCAAACGCGTAAAAAGCCAGCCGTTAAATAAGATTAAGTATCGACCGTGTCCTCGTTCATGTAACGAGAGAGCACGGTTTTTTCTTTCGTAAAGGTATTGAAAGTAAAGTAACATACGTATACAATAAGCAATATACTTATAATCACTTACAAATGCTTAAGCAAAGAAGGTGAATACCTTTGTTTCAAGAAGAACGACTGTTTTCCATCCTTGAATACTTAAAATCGAATAAGCGTATATCCGTAGATCTGATCTGTGAGCTTTATGAAGTTTCTCGCGATACGGCTAGACGAGACATGGTGAAATTAGAGGAGCAAGGCTCGATCGTTCGCACGAGAGGCGGAGCGATTCTTCCGACGCTTTCTAAAGAAGTCGGTAATTATGATCAGCGTCTTCAAGAAGAGTCTTCTTCTAAACTGACGATTGGTAAAACAGCCGCAGCCCTCGTTCAAGATGGCGATTATCTGATGATGGATGCGTCCACGACTGTTTTGCATGCTGCGAATGCCCTTACCTCCAAAAACAACATTGTCATCACAAGCTCTATTGAAACAGCCGCTATCCTCACCCGCAAAGATGAAATTACGATTCATATGCTTGGCGGTGTGCTAGATAATAAGCAGCATAGTGTCTACGGGGCTACTGCGATTGAAATGTTAAAAGAATATCACGTCGATAAGCTATTCATTGGAACGTGCGGTATTTCCGAAGATGGACTGTCTGCTCCGAATGAGGAAGAGTGCTATTTAGTTAGAGCCATGATGCAGCATGCCGATCAAGTCATTGTACTCGCAGATCATTCCAAATTCGGCAAGCGTTTATTCCATCGCGTGGTTGGATTTGAAAGCATTGATATATTGGTGACAGATCAAGCACTAAGTGAGGAAATGAAAGAACGCTTATTGGCCAATGAAGTTGAAATTGTATTAGCAGGAGGAGAAAACCAACATGATTAAACTTATTGTTAGTGATTTGGATGGCACATTGCTCGATCACCATAAGAAAGTAGCTAAGCGAGAGCTTAATGCCCTACGTCAGGTGAAAGAAGCAGGAGTTTCGCTTTGTTTGGCGTCAGGTCGAATGAACTTAGAAATGCAACAAGTGCTTCAAGAAATAGATCATCAAGCTCATTCCGTTTCCCAAAATGGCGCGTTCATCCATTTACTAGATGGAACGCTTCTGCAATCGAAGCTATTTGAGCCTGCCATTGCCAATCGCGTTTACGAGCTAATTAAGGCTTCGGATGTCGTAAAACTGATATGCTCCGGAGATGCGAACTATATCGAAAGCTTGAGTCCAGCCTCCGACGAGATTCAGGCGAGGATGTTTGAAGCATTTATCGTGAAAAGCGAGATTGAGCAATCCCTGAAGGATGCTTTTCCGATTTGTAAATTTTCACTTTTCGGGCGTGTAGACCTTTTACTTGAGATCAAATCTCTATTAGAAAGAGAACTTCAGGATCAATTGGACATCTATTTAGCTGATACCGATTGTCTCGACATCATGCCTCACCAAGTTTCGAAAGGCAGCTCCCTGCTTACTCTTATCGCACATCTAGGTTTGAAGCCCGAGGAGATCGCTTGCTTTGGAGACTCCTTTAATGATGTCTCGATGTTCGGTATTACTCCGCATAGCTTTGCCATGCAAACCGCTCATGCTGATGTGAAAAAGCATGCCGCTTATACGGTGAATTCCGTTTCCGAAGCGATTGATCACGTATTTTCCTATAATGACAAATTTACGACTGAACATAAAGGCAGCGCCGCATTATGAAAAGATTATTGATCATGGGCTGCTTATCTTACTTATTAACAGGCTGTACGCACGTTATTTTTGGTGCGGTATTGCCTGAATTACTTGCCCATTATGATCGAAGCTATAGCGGCGGCGGAATGCTCGTTTTTTTGCAGTTCGGAGGCTTCATGCTTGGCGTACTTGCCATGCCTTCGCTTATTCGTCGTATCAGTCGTCGAAGTACGATTACAATGGCATTTTGCTTCTTATTTATCGCTATGATTGCCATTGGCTTACTGCCTCCCTGGCCGGTGGTTATCGGGTTGACCTTTCTTGCAGGTATCTCATTTGGACTTGTGGAATCCAGTATAAGCACATTCGTTCTCATGGCTGCCAAAGATCAGCAAGCCGTTGCCTTCAGCAAGCTTGAAGTCTTCTTTGGCGTAGGCGCCTTATTTATGCCGCTTGTTTCCAGTTTACTTATTGCAAATGGTTTATGGAAAACGGCCTTTATACTGCTTGGGGTAAGCGCACTTGCCACAGGGATCATTTGGTCCAAACTTTCCTTAGGCGAGCATGATGAATTACTTGCACATAAAGCGGACCGTACACAGAAAGCAGATCGAGTTCCTGTTCTTACTAAAAATTCGTTCATCTTTTTATGTTTACTCATGACCGTCTTCTTCTTATATTGCGGCATGGAAAATACGATTGTTAATTTCTTACCGTCAATCTTTCAGGACCAGCTTCACGCTTCAAGTTCCATCGCTTCACTTGGTGTTACCGCTTATTGGGTAACGATGGTTGTTGGTCGCTTATTCGCAGGCGTACTGGCCGAGAAAATGACGTATTTCCGTTATTTGGCCTTCTCCTTTGCCTTAAGCTTGCTTACAGTACTCGTATGGGTGTTTAGCACCAATCTCTGGAGCAGTTTTGCCGTTATCCTCTTTCTCGGGTTATTCATGTCAGGAATGTTTGCCGTCGCCCTGATCTATGCGAATCAACTATTGCCTGGACGCACGGAACAAACAACGAGTGCGCTTATCGCCGCCGGTGGTTTAGGCGGAGCTATTCTGCCGCTCGGTGTCGGTTGGGGCATGGATCACTTCCATGTAGGTGTCTCGATTTGGTTTGTTCTCATCAGTATGTGTGTTGTATTTGGCATTATTGTGTATACGCGCAGATGGCAGGTTCCTGTACTGGGAGCAAAAGCTTGATGTTCGTGTGAGATACGAAATAAAAAACGAAAACCCTTCAGATCCACTTTGGTGGCATGGAAAGGGTTTTCGTTTTCTACTGAAACGCCTTTAATTGAATTACGATGCTCTTGTCTTCAAAAACCACATTCTTAATCCCAATTAATTTAGGCAAATAGGATTCCAGTGGGATTTCAACAGGCGCTAGTTGAAGCCATGCACTAGGCAACTGCCAATGCTTGATCTGCGTATTCACATGCTGAATAACCAAGTTAGGCGGATCCCACGCTAATGTAAACATCGTGTGTGCGCCGATCGGGATCCGTTCCTGCCACCTCACGTTGACATCCGCTTCAATCATGGAGCCTTGCAAGTTCAGCTTTGCACCTTCCATACGAAAGTCATGCGGCAGCAAGCTGTGCGAAGCTAATTGCTTCTTGAGCAAATGATTCACGTCTTCTTCCGAGAGCCGAACGTCCAGCTTCCGTGTGAGGATCATCTCAGCGATTTTGTTACTTATAGATATCTCTTTATATTGCAGATCAAGTGACTCTGTTGGCTTCACATACTGAATGACGATGACTAGCATCGCCACTGCGATGACAGCCAGAGTCAAGATCGTAATCATGATTTTCTTCAGCATGCTGCTTTACACCCCGCAGATAGTTACCAGCTTCCTTATGAAGCAAGCTATTCTTCTTTGTTCTGCTGCTTCTCTTTCAGCCAGCGCGGAGCGCCCTTGCTCTTGCGCTCGCGCTCGCGTTGCGCTTTGCTGACAGCTTTGCCTGCGGCAGCCGGCTTGGCCACCGCTGCCGGCTTCGCCGGAGCAGCGTCTCGCTGTACGCTTGCGTCTGGCGCCGCGGCACTTACGCGAACCGCACCCGCTGGCGCGGCAGCATCACGCGCGACGGCGGAGCCGCTGCGCGAAGGAGCTGCGCCGCTCGGGCGCGCGGCTTCACGGCGGCTGCGCATCGTAGCCGCACTGCGGTCTTGTGCCGGGTCAACTAACCGGCCTTCGTACATCGCCTTCGGCTCAATCGTAATGCCGAGCTGCTTCTCGAATTTTTCGATGATGAAGAGCTCTCTCGATGTCACGATGGAGATCGACGTCCCCTCGCGGCCCATCCGGCCTGTCCGACCTACACGATGAAGGTAATACTCCGCATTCGTGGCCACATCCAAATGGAATACGTGCGTTACACCTTCAATATCTAGTCCTCTGGCAGCAACGTCCGTCGCTAGCAACAATTGGAATTTCCCCTCGCGGAAATTCCCCATGACTTTGGCGCGATCCTGCTTGCTCGCTTCTCCATAAAGAGCTTCAACTGAAAGGCCTACATATTGAAGCTTGCCAACAACTTGCGCAATATCGTCAGTCACGTTGATGAACACAATCGCAGATTTTGGCTTAATCATGCGAACGAGTCTTCGGAGTGTATCGATCTTTTCCCGTTCCTGGCACACGACATAGTGATGTTCCAGCGTTTCAGCGGTACGCTGTGAGGGGTTAATTTTGATAACAACCGGATCCTTCAGCCATCTGCCTGCTGCTTGCTCCGTACTTTGGGGAATTGTCGCCGAGACAAACACCATTTGACTAGAACGAAGCATACCTTTGAGCACCGCTTCTACATCCTGCATAGAGCCCAGCTCAAACACTTGGTCGACTTCATCCACAATGCCGATCTTCACATGATGAAGCGTAAGTTTCCGAATTTTCATCAACTCAAGTAAACGTCCTGGCGTTCCAACGACAATATGCGGGTGAAGACGCAGCTTTTCTACCTGTCTCGCTGCAGCCGCTCCCCCGATCAAGGATTGCGAACGAATAGGTCCCCCACTCGTCAGTTTCTCAATTTCCTGCATAATCTGCATGCCTAACTCTCTCGTAGGGACGACAACCAACACTTGCAATTGTTTTTGTGCAGGATCAATTCGTTCCAAAGCCGGCAGCAAATAGGCTAGTGTTTTACCCGTTCCTGTCTGGGATTGGATAATCGCGTCTTTGCCTTGCAGGAGAACAGGGATGCCCTCCGCCTGAATTGGCGTTGGCTCGCCAATCCCTAATTGTTGTAATTTTTCTAAATATGTTTGTGCAATCTGCAGCTGTTCAAAACTCGTGCTCAATGCTAAATACCCCTTTTCTCTTCCAACCTCATGCCCATATTATATGCTAGAGTGCTTCAGCAAACAAATATGTACACGATGCCCCGCTATCTCTCTGATCCCCACTCATCCAAAAACTTCTGCTTAATGGCATCGCGCGCACGAAACAGCCTTTGTCGCACAACGCCTTCTGTCACACAGAGTTCACTCGCCATATCTTTGTAGGATAGATTGTGGATCCATTTCATCGCGATAATTTGTCTATAGGCGGGGCTAAGTTGATTAATGTAGGCAATAACCGCCTCTCGCATGACCTTCATTTCAACTTCTACGTCTGGAGAGGCCGAATAGTCCGAAGTTGGGGCTGACTCCTTCAAGGAGAACAATGTCTCTGTTTCAAGTTCATTACGGTTACGTCTATGTTTTCGCAAATGATTTAGGGTTACGTTCCGAGTAAGTCTTTTGAGCCAGCCCTCGTATTTATCGATTTCCGTTAATAACGGGGCCTTGTGAACCGCTCGAAGAAAGGACTCCTGGATAATGTCCTCCACAGCCGAGTGATCTCTCAATATAAAGTTAATCATCGGATAAACAAGCAAATAAAATTCTTTATAGATCTGCTCCTGCATGCCTTTATCTAATGTGTTAAAGTCGCTGGTAAATATCTCTCTCAGTGACTTCATCCTATTCCCCCCTAGCCTACAGGTAAAAAGACCCATCATATACCTACCTTATTTTAGGATAAAAAGGGGGAGTAAACAATCGTTACCGTAAAAAATATCGGAAAAATTTCCCTTTGTCTTTTGAGAGCGCTTAGCATGCGCCGATATGGGGCTCTATCGCCTTATTTCGTTCACTTTTGACAGCCTCTTCTTCATCTATTACACTAAAAGTGCAATAACTACCCTATTTCCATCCGAAGGGATGAAGTGAATGAACACCGATTTCGAGAACGATTTTAACACATTGGTCGCCAAGACAGCTGAACTTATTACGGGGGATACATCCCCAGAAATGATCGAGAAAATCAAAATATGGGCATTTTTTAACCATGTTCATAAGGCCCTTCCTGCGCTTGCCTCCCATTGGAATCAATCTCATCCCGAAGGCAAGGTGGAAATGCGAAAGATTTTCGAGGAAATCCGTGAGCTCAATTTAGCGAAGCAAGCAGCGAAGCCTGATCAACAGTAACCGCGAGGTATGGGTTCTTACCCGTGCTTTTCTGACTCATGAAAAAAGCGACCCCAATCCTTTAGACTGGGAGCCGCTTTATTTTTTATTCATGATACCTGACGCCAATTTGTTGAACATGCGAGGAAACATATGAAACAATTTCACTCCTGCACTGGCTACAAAAGGCAAGTTCTTTTCTGGAATATTTTTCTCGATGGCATGCATGAGCTCTTTAACAACTTTTTCCGGCTTTAACATGAACCAAGCGATGTTCTTGACATAATTACCACTCGGATCCGCCTTGTCGAAGAAGGGTGTCGCGATCGGACCTGGGTTAATAGCAGTAACCGATACACCAGTCCTCGCTAGCTCCATCCGCAAGCTATTCGTAAAGCCAAGCACCGCATGTTTGGTTGCGGAGTAACCTGTCGATTTCGCTGATCCAATTTTCCCCGCCATCGAGGCAATATTGACGATATGTCCGCTGCCTGCCGCCAGCATATGCGGGAGTACGGCTTGCGTGCATCGCACTAGCCCAAGATAGTTCACATTCATCATCTCTTCAAAATGAGCAAGAGGCGCCTCGGCAAATGTCTCGAATATGCCATATCCAGCATTATTAATCAGTATATCAATACGCCCAAATTCGGCGATGATTCGAGTCACAACTTCGCCCACTTCTTCCGTCTTCGTCACATCCATAGCGTATACGCCATGTTTACCTGGCAACCCTGAAGCAATCTGTTTGAGCTTATCTGTACGCCGTGCGGTCAACACGGGAATAGCTCCCTTAGCTGCAAATTGCTGCGCCATCACAGCCCCTATCCCACTTGAGGCACCTGTAATCAAGACGACTTTGTTCGTGATTTCCAACCCATTCCACTCCCTTCCAAATGAGAAAACCTCTATCGAAGCCGCTCGAGATGTGCGACCGCGCTTAGAGGTAGGTTTTATCGCCAATCATAAAGTAGTTTTCGGGAACCGAAAACTCAACCTTTTTTATGTGAAAAAAAAGGAGTTACCATGATGTAGGTACTCCACACGTTCTAACTTATATTACGTAATTAGTACTTGAATGTCTAGCTCACCAATGCCATCCATAATTAAAGGAATGGTTAATGCTTTCTTCGGCACAAATCCTGCTGCCGTTGCAGATTGGAGAAGCTTAGGTGGCGTGATGTCTACCCGAACGCCTTGATTAAAGAGCATCGTGCTCGCATTACCGCTAATCATATTACCTAGCTCAGAAATGGCACTCTTTCCCATATCATCCATTTCAGTGATGACGTATCCACCCATCATGGCAGATACCATTTTCAAAGCAACATCTTCCGCCAAACCAAAGACTACGTCACCTTCCATTTGCCCCGTCATCCCAATTTGAATCCAGATATACTTTTCCACAAATTTGACGTCTTTAATGCCGAGCTGCCCTGTAGTTGGGCGAATGTTAGCAACTTGCTCGATGACGATTCTAGCCGACTCCAAAAAGGGATTAATGTA
Source organism: Paenibacillus sp. J22P143 (assembly GCF_059692035.1). Taxonomy (NCBI): domain Bacteria; kingdom Bacillati; phylum Bacillota; class Bacilli; order Caryophanales; family Paenibacillaceae; genus Paenibacillus; species Paenibacillus sp. J22P143. The sequence continues at coordinate 25,880 of NZ_JCAUAQ010000037.1, read as the reverse complement.
CTCAGCCTTCATAGCTCCGCTCCGATCTCATTTGTGAATAAGTTCCACAGAAAAACGACCTTTTTCAACATTATACATAAAATTTTGGGACAAGTATACTGTGATTTTAACAAAAATAGTTCCAACTACTCAGATACACACCCCCATTCTACCCTCATACTTAAATTGTCGAAGCGTAAATTGAGAACCGTACCATAAAATTAATAAAACAAAAAAGAATGGAAAATTATACAATATTATAGATAATCCTGTTAAACTATTAGAGGAAATCTTAAAAAGGAGAGTTGAGAGTCAATGACGATGCCCCCCCCTCCTGCTAGTGTCCAAAAAATAACTTTTTACCTTGTAAGTATTATAACACTCTTCGGTGTGGATTTATTTTATTTACATCATCTATCCTATTTTCAACATAACCAAGTGGTACGTATAGCTCTCGATAGTGGTTTGTTCGTCGTATTCATGATACTCGGCTACTTAGGAATCAGGCTAATCATGCGACGCGAAGTTATCATTTCGGAGTCTGCTGAGCGGTATAAATCGCTATTTGATAACCATCCTGATTCCATAATTTCCTTTAGCTTGGATGGCGATGTGCTTTCTTCGAATCACGGACTTGAGAGCATACTAGGATTTGGTGAAGAATCGTCGAAATCTGCTTCCTTTCTTCCAATGATCCATCCTCCTGATCTACTCAAAACACTGCACCATTTCCAAGTGGCTTCTCAAGGATTGCCACAAAATTTCGATGGTTCTTTCTTGCATCAAAATGGGCATCCCATCTCTTTTAATGTAACTTTCGTTCCAACGAAGGTGGGCAATCAAATCGTTGGGGTTTATGCTATTCTCAAAGACTTGACCGAGATCAGAGAACAGAAAAAGGAAATTGATAAGCTGTATAAACAAAATCAACTGATTCTGAACTCTGTCTCTGAAGGGATTTATGGGATTGATACGAATGGACGTACCATATTCTGGAACAAAGCAGCTGAAGCCATTACCGGTTGGAAAGTGGACGAAATGCTAGGACGCCGGATACATAATCTCATTCGACCTGTGGATCATGATGGATCTTTTGTCATCCTAGAGGAAAACTCGACCGTGAATACGATGCTGCAGCGTGAAGGCTCTATTCTGAATGAAGATGTATTTTGGAAAAAAGATGGGACCAGCTTTCCAGCAGAGTATATGTCTAGTCCAATGCTCGAAGGAAGCGGTCAGCTTCTGGGCACCGTCATTACGTTCAGTGATATTACCGAGTTGAAGAAGACGCAGGAATTGCTGATTAAATCGGATAAACTATCTGCCGTTGGGCAATTGGCTGCGGGTGTTGCACATGAAATCCGTAATCCGCTGACCGCGTTAAAAGGCTTTCTCAAACTGCTCAAAACGAGTTCGACGAAGGAGCAGTATTACATCGAAATTATGCAAAAAGAACTGCAGCGTATAGAATTCATTGTGAATGAGTTTTTATTTGTTTCCAAGCCACAGGCTACCCATTTCGTTACTAGCACGTTGTATACGATTGTAATGAGTACCGTGGAATTGCTTCAGCCTCAAGCGTTGCTCGGTAATATTGAAATTGAAGCTGAAGTTGACTCTGGACTTCCGCCCGTTACGTGTGATGAGAGTCAAATCAAGCAAGTTTTTATCAATATTATGAAAAATGCAATAGAAGCTATGTCGGAAGGCGGAACCCTGCGAATCTATGCGGAGCTGAATGGCACTGGCGATCAAATTCTTGTTCGTTTCGTGGATCAGGGCTGTGGGATTGCACCTGAGCGTCTTCCCAAGATGGGAGAGCCTTTCTACAGCACGAAAGAAAAAGGAACGGGTCTAGGCCTGATGGTCTGTTATCGGATCATTGAAGCGCATGGCGGCTTCATGAAAATACGTAGTAAATTAGAAGTAGGTACGATCGTAGAGATCACACTTCCGACAACAACTTACCTATCTAAAGGAGCAGCAACAGGATGAACGGATTTCTAATCGATCTAGATGGCACACTTTATAGAGGACATGAGCCCATCTCTGGTGCTTCTGTTTTCCTGCAATGGCTGCATAAGGAGCAATTGCCCTACCTATTGGTGACGAACAATTCGTCCCGAACCCCCGAACAGGTTGCCGAGCATCTGCAAGCGCTCGGCATCGAGGTACCCGCGGCAGCCGTTTATACGTCTTCGCAAGCGGCTGCGCAGTACTTAACCGAGCAGCGCGCAGGCAGCCGCGTGCATATGATCGGCGAAGAGGGCCTGCGGATTGCGCTGGACGCAGCCGGCTTCGCCATGGATGAGACGACGCCGGATTACGTCGTCCAGGGCATTGATCGCAGCTTCACCTACGGGAAGCTGACGGAAGCGGTCCGCCATCTGAAGCATGGCGCGACCTATGTCTTAACCAATCCCGACCGGATGCTTCCGTCGGATGGAGGGCTTATGCCAGGGGCGGGCTCCCTGGCCGCTGCGATCACCGCCGCCTCCGGCGTGGAGCCGGTGGTGATCGGTAAGCCTTCGCCGATCATCATGGCGTATGCCATTGAGCGGCTCGGTCTGCCTGCCGCCGATGTCTGGGTCATCGGCGATAACGTGCACACCGACATCCGCGGAGGCGCAATGGCGGGGTGCCGCACGGTACTTGTGCTGACGGGCGTCGCCACGCCAGACAATGTGCACGAGCAGCTGGCGTCGGCTGGCATAACGCCGGACTTAGTCTGCACGGATTTGCCGCATTTCATTGCTCAGCTAAATGAGGTATCCTCATCGAGCAAGTAAGGTCTTCTTTCAAATGTTCGATGGAGATCCTCGCGGGGGTAGTATACTGTTTTAAAATATATGCGAATGACAAAATTGGAAAATTGTCATTTGATATTTGTCATCGCCTATTTACTAATAAAGTTATTAGGTTAGACGGCGGTCACTTCGGCTGTTCATTCAACTCATAGAAAAGGCAGAGCAAGGAGATGAGTTCTATGCACTGCCTGTATGACTTCTTATGTTCTTTTTATCGCCTAAAAAAACGCACTACCTTGTTGGCCAAGGTAGTGCGTTTTTCAATCTTCCTCACTCAATCCGATCCCAATCCACATCGAGCTCCGAATCTTTCTCCTGTAATCGACCCTCACGGGCATCTCGTTGCAGCTCCTCCAGCCATTTCAACTCAGTGAAAGCACGCTTATAGCTGCCGACCATCATTTGCAAGACAACGCGTGGAACAATGGTCAAATGCTCATTGTATAAGCTTTTCATCTTATTCATGATCATTTTCTGTTCCAAAATTTTGTGCTCGAGAATATCGGCAATCTTGGCTTGATCCCCATGAACGGTAAATGGCAGGGCTACATAGAGCGGATGATAATGCTTAATCTCTACATGCAATTGATGAGACAGCAATTCTTGAAATTTGCGCTTACCCGCTTCCGTGATTTGATAAATCGTCTTCTCGGGTCGATTCGTATCCCGCACGACTTCCAGTGCTTCTACAAGACCCTCCTTATGAAGCTGATCCATCGCGTAGTATAGCGATCCGTCTTGCAGCTTCATGTAGTTCGTCATGCCGCGTTCTTTCATCGTTTGGCGAATTTCATAGGTATGCCGATTGGCTTCCATTAATAGCCCGAGAATGACTAGCTTCATCGACATTTTGTGTTAACCTCCTAGTGTCCTGCTGGTACATCTCCTTTAACAGGCGCTTTACCAACTTCTAGTTTAGCATTTCCCATCAATAAAATGAACGCAAGTCCTAGAACTGCTAAGACAATCGTTGTTTGGAATACGACGGCAATCGAATCGGCCAAAGCTGCAAGCAGCTTATGCAAGACGTCAGTTGGAATGTTCGCTCTGACCTCTGGTTGAAGCAGCATACGTGCGTCATGAAACTTTTCAGCCATGGCTGGGTCATTCAGCGAAGTTGTGATGTTATCCTTCAAAGCGTTCACTTGAATGCTACCGAATATAGCTACCCCAATGGCGGAACCAACAGATCGGAAGAAAGCGACTAAGGATGTCACCGTACCCCGACGGCGGAAATCAACTTTATGAAGTGCGGACATCGACGTAATTGGGAAGCAAGCGCCAATCCCTAGTCCCAGAATAATCATATAAGTTGTGATCACCCATCGCTCAGAATCAATGGAAATTCCACCAAGCAGCGATGTCGCTACTAATAGAAGAGCGACAGATACAAGAAGCACATTCCGGTAGGAGAATTTACTGATGAAGCGTCCACCTAACGCACTACTTACAACAACACCAAGCATCATTGGCGTTAATGTCGAGCCAGCCGATGTCGCTGATCCTTCGAATACCCCTTGAATAAACAAAGGAATGTATGTACCCGCGGAAATAAGAACAGCTCCATAGGCAAAGCTTACACCCATGCTTGATGTAAATAAACGGTTCTTGAACAAATCGAGCGGTACAATTGGCTCTGCGGCGTTTTTCTCTATGAGAAGAAAGCCTGCCAGCAGCACAACGAAACCAGCAAATAAACCAATAATCTGCATCGAATCCCACGCATACTCTTTACCGCCAAACTCCAATGCGAACATCAGCGAAACGATAGCTGCGGTAAGAACAATCGTACCACTCCAATCAATCTTCGCCTTACTATGTTCCACGGTCTCATGATACGAGAAAATAATCATCAACAATGAAACAACACCTAGAGGTAAGTTGATAAAGAAAATCCACTCCCAGGTAACATGATCCGTAAAGTAAGCCCCAATAATGGGTCCAAGTACACTGGATAAACCGAAGACTGCGCCGAACAAGCCCTGCATTTTACCCCGTTTCGCTGGTGGGAAAATGTCAAATATAATGGCAAACGTAATCGGCATCAAGGCACCGCCACCAATACCTTGAATTGCGCGGTAGATGATGAGCTGTGTCATCGAAGATGCCGTTCCGCATAACGCAGAACCAATCATAAAGACGACAATCCCGATAATGAAAAATAATTTGCGGCCATACATATCAGATAGCTTTCCGAAGATCGGCATTGCAGCCACATTCGCAATCAGATAGGCCGAGAATACCCAAACGAATTGGCTGAATCCGCCAAGCTTGGATACAATCGTTGGCATCGCAGTGGATACGATCGTTTGATCGAGCGAAGCAAGCAAGAGCCCAAGCATCAAGGCTACAACTGTCCAGGTTGGATTTGATTTACGTGTTAAAGTCATACGTGGAGTCTCCTTAATCGTCATTTTATATGTATAAATTATTATATTCAAATTTGAGTAATTTGCAAAGATAATTTTCAGGTTGAAGCCCTTTCCCCTGCCTCGGTATCTTGCGCCCAAAAACTTGCAATTATCCTGCCATGTTGCCTAGTTAGCACTTCGTATCATATAATAAGGTTAGAAAAGGTTTTTATGCCCTTTACAATTTCGATAAATTTTATTTGTACCTATACACCCTAAATCTAACATGCAGGAGGTAAATCTCATGAATATGAACCAGTTAGAAACCCTGCTCACGATTTCGAAAACGATGAGCTTTCGTAAAGCTGGCGAGATTCTTAACTTGACCCAACCTGCCGTTTCCGCGCAAATAAAAAGTCTTGAAGATGAATTCGGTACGATTCTCATTGATCGTAATCAGCCTGTTACTTTAACAGATAGTGGAAAGCTTTTCTTGGAGCATGCGGAGAAAATATTGCGGATCACCCATGACCTGAAACAGCGTCTTTCCGATCTAAGTCAAACACCTCAAGGCCACATCCATATTGGCACAACGACTTCCATTGCCATGCAGATATTACCGAGGGTGCTTTCCTATTTCCAAGATCAATTCCCGCTGATCAAAACAACGATTCACTCCATGACGTCCTCTCAGATCATGACATCCGTGGAAAACGGTCATATCGATATTGGGATCACGTATTTGTTTGAGAAGAATCCAACACTGGAGACATCGGTGCTTTACTATGATACTTTCGAACTCATCGTCTCCACACACCATCCGCTTAGTCGTTTCACGCACTTATCCATCGAAAAGCTCAAGAACATTCCGTTTATCATGCTTTCTCCAGAAACAGCAGGTCGACGATTCGTTGATCAAATCTTCAAGTCCTATGAGGTCTCACCTCATATTGTCATGGAGTTGTCTAGCAGCGAGGAAGTGAAGCGCATGGTAGAGCTTAATCTGGGTGTTGCGATTATTTCCAAGATGTCTGTTGCAGATGAATTGCGGCATGGATCATTGAAAATGGTAAAAGTGAACGAACTGGATATTACCCATCCAGTAGGCGTAGTATATAAGTCAGGACGGTACTTGAATTCAGCTATGCAACAATTTCTTCGCGATCTTAAAGGAATGCCGGAAACGCAATTTATCGGATCAGAATAGGAGTCCAAGCCATGAAATTCGACCTACATACGCATCATGATCGATGCGGACATGCGCAAGATACCATACGTGACTATATTGAAGCAGCCATTGCAGGCGGCCTTCAGGTTATTGGCATCTCGGATCACTCGCCTTATTTTGGAAGTTCAGAAGATCGTGCACAGCCTGCTATCGCCATGGCAAAAAGCGAATTCCCCCGATATATCGAAGAAGTACTTCGCCTCAAACACGAGTATGCTGGCAAAATCAATGTACTCTTAGGCGTCGAGTCTGATTATTTCCCTGAGCACGTGGAGATCTATCGACAAGAATACGCGAAATATCCGTTCGATTACATCATAGGCTCTGTTCATCTCTCCGGAGGCGTAAGTATCTTCAATCGCAACAGATGGAAGAAATTAAATGCAGCTGAACAGGTTGAACATAAAGAAGAGTACTATCGTCTGATTGCTGATTCGGCACGCTCAGGTATGTTCCAAATTCTTGGACATATCGATGCGATGAAAGGTTTCTACCCTGCATTTTCAGATATCTCGACGCCAAAGGTCGATGAAACTTTGAAAATCATTGGAGAGTCTGGTGTAGCGATCGAGATTAATACGTCAGGTAAAACGAAAGACGTTGGCGGTTGGTATCCTTCACATGAAATTCTAGAGCGCGCCCTGCATTTCGGCGTTGAGGTTACCTTCGGGTCTGACGCCCATGTCCCTAGTCGCGTCGCTGACGATTGGGAAGAAGTTCAGAAAGCCTTGAAAGAAATTGGATTCAAGCATTGGGTCTATTTCCAGAATAAGCAGAAGCAAATCGTCGCGCTCTAGTTTTTCCTAAACACAAAAGAGGTGCCCCTTACCGGGGGCACCTCTTTTGTGTTTACTAACGATTTTAAATATCATAATTATGAATCCACTTTACTCCTAAGAATGCTAGCTTCTCATGCAACCCTTCTTTGAATACTGCTTGCAGCTGCTCTGGCTTCATCGGTTTATAAAAATAATAGCCTTGTATATGATGACATCCATTCGCCACCAAGAATTCCGCCTGCTCTTCGGTTTCGACGCCCTCTGCGATCATTTTCAGCTGAAAGGCATTGGCCACGGAAATGGAGATTCCTAGTTGGCGAAGCGAGTAAAGTACGCCCATATGCTCATCCTGCATAGCTACATTCTCTGTGATTTCCATCTCTAAGTATTTCGCTTCTAATCCTGTCTCTTCCAGAATCGCAATGACTTTATCCACAAAGCGATGATCATTCAAATGTTTGACAGAAATATTAACGGAGATCATGAGGGGTTCATCTATAAGACTATGCCAAGCTTTCATCTGCCTGCATGCGCCGCGGAGCACCCATTCACCAATGTCATCAATAAGGCCGAGTTCCTCCGATAAGGGAATAAAATCGGATGGCGAGATGTAGCCTTTCGTCGTATGATTCCAACGCAAAAGTGCTTCCGCGCCAGTAATCTTACCTTTCATGCAATCAATCTGCGGCTGATAGACAATTTCGAGTTCATTTCGATCAAGCGACTGACGGAGATGATTCTCCATTTCCAGCTTCGAGATCGACAACCTCTCCATTTGTTGATTGAAGAAGCTATAGGAACTGCCGCTTTCTTTCTTAGCCATATACATGGCGATATCGGCATTCTTCAGCAAGGCATTCCATGTCGCACCACCATGCGGATATTGTACAATGCCTATGCTGGCGTTAATAAAGAATGAGCGATTCGCCAATATACAAGGCGGTTTCAAGACAGCGATAATTTGCCCACAAAAGGCTTGGATTTCCTGCTCACTAGAGCAATCCTCCAACAAAATTGCAAATTCATCACCACCAAATCTAGCAAAGGTATGGTAGGCCATGTATGACAACATTTGCTCGGATTCCTGCATTCGCTTCATAGACTCATGAAGCTCCTGCTGACCTGCAATTAGCTCTTCGTTCACTCCCAGCAAATCTTCATTCGCAATCTGCAGTTCTTGTGTTCGTTCATTTACAGCTTTACTTAACCGATCACACTGACGAATGATATAGGTGATGAAGAACAAGCCCTTCTTGCTGAATTCACTCCTCCATTTATACCAAATCCCCATGATGAACACGCCTTTCTGTCGAATTGACGTTTCCACGGTTCCAACCTTGATATATAATTAAGTTAGATGACCCTGAACGAATGGAGACATGAAAATGGACATACATAACATTTCTATACATCTCATTGATGAAGACACAGACCAGCCCCGTTATCAATTCGATGAAGAGGCACTTCAAGAATTAATGAAGAGCATTGGGGAGATTGGCTTACTCTCACCGATTAAAGTGCGTACAACCGCTGACAACCGATATAAAATCATTTATGGCAATCGCAGATATAAAGCTAGTAAAATGCTTGGGCTTCCAACCATGCCTTGTATCGTATCCACGGTAACGGATGAGATGGAAATCTATCTGGAGCAGATTGCTGAAAATCTAACAAGAGAAGGCTTCTCTCCGATTGAGGAAGCCGAAGCTTTTCATAAGCTCATGCATGACGCGAAGTTTAGTTCTTCTATTAAATATCTTTCTGGTAAGCTTGGTAAGCCGGAATCCTATATCAAAAACAAATGTGAGTTACTCAAATTTGGGAACTCCGTTAAGAAGCTTATCGCCTCTGGAACCGAGATTCGTAAAGACAAGCTGACTGAGGATCAATTGCTGCCGCTGAAGGATCTGCCGATGGAGCATCGTGATCCGCTTGCCTTAATCATGGCACGCGATGAAATGCCCGTCAGTGATGTGAAGAAAATTGCGAAGATGTTTAAGGATAAAGACATCTCTGACCGGATTAAAGGCCAGCTGCTTTATAAGTCTGGGCCTGAATTAATTGAGACCTGGTCCACCTTCCAGAACAATCGTGCAGAACGCGCGAAGCCTGTCGCGGCCAAGCCTCCTGCTAAGACAGAGAAGGTGAAAGTGGAGGTTAATGAAGCTGCGACTGTTGAGGAAGTAAAAAATGAAGTCACAGGCGTTACGGCAGCTGAAACAGCGATTTCAGCGCGGCAATCTGAGACTCCTATAGCTGCTGGAAAGCCACTTCATGCTAAACTACAGCAGTTGCTTCGTATGATCCCCGCTCCACCCGCTTCGAACGAGCTACAGATGGAGCAGGATGCGATGAATGAGCAAGAAAAAGAGCAGTTCTCACAAGACGTCTCAACGTTAGTGGAACAGTTGGAACAACAATTGGAAGCTTGGAAAAAGGTTCAAGTTTTAGCTATTTCTCGATAAAGCTTACTGACACCGCATTTGACTCGTGCTATTCCTATTTAGGAAAGCACGGGCAACATGCGGTGTTTTTGTTCATCATTTCCCACTACCGCACTACCATACAAGTATGGTAGTATGAGTTATGGCTACATTTAATAAAGGAGACACACATGGATTTTTTCAAAAAACCACTGATTAGTTCGACCCGTGATGCCGTCTATCACACGCTAAAGGCTCAAATTATGAGTCTCACCCTGCTTCCAGGTGTAACCATTTCGGAGAAAGAAATGTCGGTAAGCTTTAACGTGAGTCGGACACCCGTTCGGGAAAGCTTTGTTCAGTTAGCACAGGAAGGCTTGTTGGACATTTATCCGCAACGCGGCACCGTTGTCTCTCGCATTGATTTGGAGCTGGTTGATGAGGCACGCTTCATTCGAGAACATCTGGAAAGCGCCGTTATTCGCTTGGCCTGCAGCTCTTTTCCAGAAGAGTCCCTTCGCTCGCTGCAGATGAATTTAGCCTCCCAGAAAGTGTGTATGGATGAACAAGATTACAAGAAAATGTTTGAGCTTGATGAGGAATTTCATCGAACAATTTTCGAAGGCTGTAAGAAAATGAACACATGGGCGGTCATTGGGCAAATTAACGTGCATTTGAACCGTACTCGGATGCTTCGATTGGCGACAGATCATCATTGGGATGAACTGTATGCGCAGCATGGTCAGATTGTTGAAGCCATCAAAGAGCAACAGCCAGATCAAGCAGAGCAATTAATTCGCGCCCATCTGCAAGTTGGCATTTCCGATCAGGCATTATTGAAAGCGAAGTTCCCCACGTATTTCAAATAGGTTGATGACAATGGAGGCGAGCGTGCATCTATGAAAATGGTATTCCGCTGGTTTGGAGAGGGCAACGATACGGTCACGCTGAAGCAAATCAAACAAATTCCCGGTGTTGAAGGCATCGTCTGGGCACTGCATGATGTACCTGCTGGTGAGGAATGGCCGATGGACAAGATCCAAAAGATCAAAGCCGAAGCTGATCGCGCTGGGCTGCATATGCAGGTTGTGGAAAGCGTCAACATTCATGAGGACATTAAATTAGGACTTCCAAGTCGCGATACGTATATCGCTAATTATAAGAAAACGATCGCAACTTTGGCACAGGTTGGTGTCAAAGTGATTTGCTACAATTTCATGCCGGTGTTCGATTGGGTTCGTACGGATTTACATAAAGAATTGGAAGATGGCTCGACGGCACTCTTTTATGAAAAAAGTAAAATTGCCAATCTCGACCTTGCTGAGCATGTTGGGCGGATCAATGCCAACCCCGATTTCAGTATGCCAGGCTGGGAACCTGAGCGCCTTGCTCGTTTAACCGAGCTATTCGACGCCTACAAGGATGTCACGGAAGAACACCTCTGGGCAAACTTGAAGTATTTCTTGGATGAAGTTATTCCGGTTGCCGCAGAGCACGGCATTCGAATGGCCATTCACCCGGACGATCCACCATGGTCTGTCTTCGGATTACCACGATTGATGACAAGCCAAGCGAATATTCGCCGTTTCTTGGCTTTGCATGACAGCCCATTTAACGGGCTTACGATGTGCAGTGGCTCACTCGGTGCGAATCCGAGCAATGATATTGTCTCGATCGTGCATGAATTCGCGGATCGGATTCCTTTTGCACATATTCGGAATGTCCGCGTGTATGAGAATGGCGATTTCATCGAGACCTCTCATCGTACGAAGGATGGCACGGTTGATATTTCCGGCATTGTGCAGGCGCTGCACGAGAACAATTACGAAGGTTTCTGCCGTCCGGATCATGGCCGACATATTTGGGATGAACGCTGCAGACCTGGATACGGGCTCTATGACCGTGCGTTAGGTATTATGTATTTATGGGGACTTTGGGACATGATGTGTCGCCAAGGGATTACTTTACATGAAGGAGCTGTGGCGGATTATGAGCGGATTAACTAATTTTCCATCCCTACAAGGGAAAGTCGTTGTGATAACGGGAGGCGCTGGCGTCCTGTGCCGCGTGATGGCACTCGAATTAGCTAGACAAGGCGCACACATTGCTATTCTGAACCGCACCCATGAGAAAGGGGTGGCTGTGGTGGAGGAGATTCAAGCAACTGGTGGCAAAGCGATTGCCGTTGCTTGCGATGTAACTGTGACCGAAAGTGTGGAGCAAGCTGCAGCCTCCGTGATTGAACAGTTCGGTACCTGTGATATCCTGATTAATGGCGCGGGCGGTAATCATGCCAGCGCGAATACGACGAATGAGATTTTTAAGATGGAGGATGTTGCGAATCCAGATGTACAATCCTTCTATGATCTAAGCATCCCTGGATTCCGCAACGTGCTGGATCTTAATTTCGTGGGGACATTAATTCCAACGCAAGTATTCACCAAACATATGCATGGCAAAAACGGAGCAACGGTTATTAATATTTCATCCATGAGCGCACCTTCGCCGATGACGAAAGTTCCTGCTTATAGCGCTGCTAAAGCAGCTATCGATAACTTCACGAAATGGTTAGCTGTTCACTTGGCGGAAAGCGGTATTCGTGTAAATGCCATCGCCCCGGGCTTCTTTTTGACTGAGCAGAATGCCAAATTATTAATGAAAGAAGACGGATCGCTGACGGATCGCTCTCATAAAATCATTGCACATACCCCGATGCGCCGATTCGGCAAGCCGGAGGATTTACTAGGCACCTTGCTGTGGCTGGCTGATTCCGACATGTCCCGTTTCGTTACTGGCACAACGATCCCTGTGGATGGCGGATTTATGGCTTATTCGGGCGTTTAACAGGTTTAATAGGTCTAGTAAAACTCAACTGATGTGAAGACTGATTTGGAGCAATTAAGGTCCACTGTGTCCGTTAGCTAGAATCGCGCGGGGAAAGTGGGGTCGGGATTTCAAGAATCCCCAGTGAAACTTGGGATCCCGACTATCCTAGATCGGCTAACGGACATGAATGACGTTATTTGGGTCGAAATGGGTCTTTTCAGAATCTAACGGACACTACAGCCGTTAATCATGCTTTCTTGCTCGATAGATGACTGAATACGCGGGAATAGAGGCACCTGTGTCCGTTAGAATTTCAAACACACTAATTTAGAGCAAATAAGGTCCACTGTGTCCGTTAGAGAATTTCGCGGGGGGAACTGGTGACTTGAATCCATGATCCTATCTACTTAACGGGCTTCATCAAGCATCTCCTCTATTCGCTATTATCCTTCATCTGGGATACAAACGATAATCCGCTTAATTTCCGCTGCGATCTCAGCAAGCTGCTCCTCATCGTTTTCTTTAAGGAGAATCGTCGATTGAAGCTTCACAGCTCCTGCGTGCAAGGCATGGGCCGAAAGACTGCCAGCTACACCGATGAGCGTATGTGCGGCTCTTTTGGCAGCGACCCAATCGCCCTCACGTTGATGTACTTTAAGCTGATCAGCAAAATCACTATAATTTTTCTTAAATAGCTGCAGCATAACGAGAAGAATACTTTCTTTGCCCTCCAGTCGGGCCAAAGCCCCCTCCCAGTCTATTGCCGTGATGCTTTTATAATAAGGGATTACTTTCATAGGCTGATGTTCCTCGAGACTCTTCACCCGTTCCTTCACCTTCTCCTGCTGCGGTTCCATCCATTTATGAATGACACGAAATAGTCGCATCACATCCAACGGTTTACTCAAAACCTCGTTCATACCGTTGCGAACATACTCTTCTTGGTCCTGTTTGACCACGTTAGCGGTAAGCCCTATGATAGGCAATTGACTAAATCTAGGGTTCTGACGAAGATGCATCGTTGCTTCAACACCATCCATGACAGGCATGTGAATATCCATAAGAACCAGCGCGAAGTCACCGGTTTCCAGCTTGTCTAGCGCTTCTTGACCATTGATCGCTAACGTGACTTTGTAACCTCGTTCCTCGATAAGCTCCATCGCAACCTGTTGATTAATTTCATTGTCCTCAACAAGCAGAATGTGTCCCAAGTGCTCGGTAAGTGAATGATTCGAGAGGGATCGATGATCAACTGTCTGAGATTGGTGCTTAAAATGGAACAAAAATTCCAACGTCTGATACAGCTCTAGACGAGAAATCGGTTTAATAAGCACAGCATCAGGTCTAGCTTCATCGGGTAGTGTTAGTAACTCTTCCTTCCCCATGGGTGATGTCAGGCAAATAATGCGTGTTCGATCTCTCTGAATGGTCGTGAGGAGCACATGCCACGTCTCAATGCCATACATATCTTCGCTCTCCATATTTAGGATGAGACAATCGAAGTCATCGTCACCTGCTTCGTTCCCCTCAAACTTTTTAAATAACGCATCCCAGGAAGGAACTGTCGTTACGATGAGCGCAAAAGACTCTAAGGTATCCTGCAAGCTGCTACGCATGAGCGGATGGTCCTCAACAACCATTACGCGATAAGGCTTATGCCGTTCTCCAATATCCCACACATCAGGATCGTCCTGCGCAATGATTTGGAAAGGTAAGGCAAACGTGAAGCGACTTCCGCTACCTACATGACTTTCTACTTTGAGCACTCCGCCCATCAGACTGATCAAATGTTGGCTAATAGGCAGTCCCAAACCGGTTCCACCATACTCACGGCTCGTTGAGCCATCTGCCTGAGAAAAGGGTTCGAATATGAAAGAAAGTCGATCTTCCGAAATGCCAATCCCCGAGTCTTCAACGCTAAAGCGCAGCACCATTTCTTCACTAGTTGTCTGCGGACACAGCTCAATATGAAGCATCACATAGCCTGCGCTCGTGAATTTAATCGCATTGCTGCAAAGGTTAAGCAGAACTTGCTTTAATCTCCGAGGAGTCGTTTGGGCAGCTCCGCCGGTGTGCTGAAAATAAGCTCAATAGGGTGGCTCTTCGATAGCACACTGCAAATATTGGAAAGCTCCTTTAGCAGCACCGCTCAGCACTTCTTCAAAATGCTGCTCCCAGAGCGCCTGCTCGGATGCTGGCAAAAAAGCAGTCATTTGTTGACCCAGCATGTCCTCTGATCTCGTTTGTGAAAGCAGGCACGCTGCTTGATTCACGGATGTGATTTCACCGTCTGTTGTGAAACCCAGAATGCCCTCTTGCGAATTTTCAACGAGAATGCGATTCCGCTCTTCACTTTCCTGTATGCGACGTTCTGCTAGGGTCCTCTCGGTAACATCTGTCGTCGAACCTATGACTTCAATGACTTGTTCGCCATCAAATACGGGCTGTAGGGTTGTGAAGAGGACTTTTCCTCGGACATCCATCTCAAAGACGACTTGCTTTCCCTCGTAAGCTTCATCATACTTCGATTGTAAAAACTGACCAAAGTTCTCCGTGGAATAGGAAATCTCATGCACAGCTTTCTCAAAAAAGTCATTCGGCTTGACGCCAAGCTGATGTAATAATTGTCCATCAATGATCGTGTAAACCAATTTATTTTGTATTTTTTTGAGCTTAAACGTAAATCCTGGTTGGAAGCATCCATTTCTTCCAAAAGTCTCGGATGTAATAATGAATAAGAGCGCAACCTGCATAAATAATCAACCCTAGAATCGATACGCGAACCAAAACCGCAGGATCCATGATCGTTCTGCCGATAATCATAACTACCGTCGTAATGAGCCCAGAAACACCTCCGCCAATGAAGGTGCTCGTTAAAATTGCAACCGCTTTCAAATCTAATATATGCCTTTCGCTCACATGGACTCCCGTATAGGCAAGCAAGACCCCGAAAAGTCCGTGCGTCAAGCCCGCCCCAATTTGAAGTTTCCATTTTGCTGCCTTCTGCAATTTAGGTGAGTAAAAAATTTGAATGGATAGAAAAACAAATACAGCTACGATCGAAAAATTGTTTAGTAGGTCTTTCAACATCGTACTCACCCCATCGGATTGCTACATCGTCCACCTACATCTATTATAGATGTCGAAATATGGAAGGTCTATACGATTCTCATAATCTACTTGTTTAATGGCAGAGAACACGAGATCGATCATCTCCGCTCGCGCGTGATTAATAAAGCCTAACGACGTTTGCTGCAAATTTTCGATGGATATGCATGAGGTTAACATAATTTTGCTGGAGAACACATACATGGACAACTCATAGGCAGAGGCCACATTTCTGATGACATCGCCAATGTTCGTTCTTTTATACGATTCAGGAAGCTCAATGGCATACATCAAATAAAGCGGCTCCTGCCTTGTTTGTGTTATCTGAAACATTTCTTTAAACGAAGTACTTACGTGTGAACGCCAAAGAAAACCAAATTTATAATGCGAATCTTCCTCCCAAACCTTCTCAAACTGGGCTGTTAACTCGATAAACTGCTGACGATAATAGTGGATTAAATTCATAGATGGTCCCTCACAATTCCATTAGAAGTTCTTACAATACTTAGATCATACCTAGGAATTGTTGTAAAACTTCTATCTAGAATTTTAGGGAAGCATGTTTTTTACTCATACTTCTCTAATGAATCTGGGATTCAGCAAATGGGACCACCTTTCCCAAAAAGTATTAGCGCTTCTGCAAAGCAACCCACATCGACTTATTGCGGAACTCTTCCTCCGAACCAAGCTCTCTTCCGAACCAGGTCGGCGGTTCAAACTGCTGTGCCGCCTGCAAATCAGGGAACTCGACTTCAACGACAAGGAGGTCAATTTGTTTATATTCATCGATCTCAAAGGTAAACCCACCCGCTTCGAGCGTCGTACGAATCTTCTCTAATGGAATTAATCCCGTGCGTTCCAGCAATTGTCTATAGATAGGTTCTGTGATGCTGTACTCAACTTCTTCTCGAACCATCCCATGCCCCGACTTGAAGGTATGCGTATAATACGATTCCCCTGAGCTGTCTACCAGCTGGCGCACGCGAATTTCTTGATCATCGGAGAAAGCCAAATACGTTTGATAAATATATTGCTTGGACACTTGTTTCAGCTCGTTATTCGCTAGTTCAGCCGCAGGAAATGCGGGCAATAAATACTTTCTCTCAATTTCGGCACCCATCATTCGGTTAGCCCCTCTCTACTTGTTCATGGTTCGAAAACGAACCGGTGAAATCTCGTTCCATACTCGAAACATTTTACCAAAATGAAACTCATCTGCAAATCCACACGCATCCGCGATCGCCTTCATAGGCTCATCAGTCAACAAAAGCATCGTCTTCGCCTGTTCATTCCGAATCTTATTTAGATACAACTTAGGTGAGATGCCGACATGCTTGATAAACATTTTACGTAATTGCGAGACGGAGATATGGTAGGTTGTCGCCAACTCTTCCAGCCGAATGGGCTGATGGTAGCAGGTTTCTAACCACATCTTCGCTTGCTGAAAGGCTTTCATGTAGGGGTCACTCGACGTATCTGTATCCTTCATAAATTGGATCAATCGCGTTACCACATATTGAAACTCCGCCTGCCGTTCATGCGGATCCGTTCCATGCATCGACCATAAGCGTGTGAGCTGTGCTTCCAGCCAATCTGACTGCTCTACCGTGTACGGTTTATAAAAGGGAATCGGCAGCGCATCCACTGGCACCGGCTTCAGCCAATTGAGATGCTCAAAAGGTATATCAAAAACATCAAAGAGGAGCATCCTAATACACATCGGCTTGTCTGTAGACGAAGTCATGGCCAGTGTAAAGCCAGGCTTTAGATATATTACATTCCCAGCTTGTACATGCAGCGGTACTTCGTCTATCTCATGGCGGAATTCCCCTTCGCCGCTCATAATCCAATACAGCGAGTGCACATCTGTCGTATTGCGAATATCTTTCCAACCAGGAACAGGAGGCTTCTCATACGAAAGTCGATGATGATAAATACGGTGCTTATTCAAGGAGTTGTTCACCAGCCTCGTAGCGATTTTGACAAATAGAGATGAGGTTTATCCATTCAAATTAACCCTTCTTCTATGATACGCTTTACGAAACAGACATGAAAGGGGCTTACCGATTGTGATACGTACTTTTCAGCAGCATAACCTACGACCTACCCGAATTTTGGATGGCTTATGGGATTTCATTACGGATCCTGACAATAAAGGTGTTTCCGAGGAGTGGTCAACTCATTTCCCTACAGGCTCCAGAAAATTCGTCGTCCCTTCCTGTTGGAATAACGAATTAGGGACTTACGATTATATTGGCGCAGCCTGGTACCGCACTTATTTTGATACACTTCATGAAGCGAATATTCGATTCGTATTTGAAGGCATTCTTCATCATGCGGATGTGTACGTGGATGGTCAGCATATTGGGTACCACTTTGGTGGTTTTACACAGTTTGCGATGATTCTTCCCCATCTTACTGCGGGTAAACATGAGCTTGTGATTCGCGTTGATAATACAGTGGATTGGCAAACCTTGCCGACGGACATTGCGGATTGGCATTCCTACGGGGGTATCATTCGATCTGTTGAGCTTCAGGAGCTACCTGATGTGTATATTGACTCGATGAAAATTGATTATCAATTGAAGGGCGATATGGCTGATGTTCAGCTGCAGATTCAAGTAAGTTCGTTAATCCAGGAAGATTGCCACATTGAGGTTAGTGCGAGTACGGATGGGCTTTCACTTGGGGTTGCGAATGTGCTGGTTGCTGCTGGCCAAACGACTCGTCTTATACTGCAGGGAAGCCTTAATGAGGTTCGCAGATGGGATGTCGGCCAACCTGCACTCTATACCTTTATAGTTAGAGCCGGTGAAGATGATCTCATCGATCGGACTGGCTTCCGTACGGTTGAAGTTCATGGCAGCGATGTGCTGCTGAATGGTAAAAAACTATACCTGCAGGGCGTGAATCGTCATGAGGAGCACCCGGAGTGGGGATTTGCATTTCCACCTAAGCTGATGCTGAAGGATTTGGACATTTTATCCGACATGGGCTGCAACATTGTGCGCGGCTCCCACTATCCGCAGAGCCAGTTCTGGATCGATCTGCTCGACGAGCATGGTATGCTTCTCTGGAGCGAGATCCCGATGTGGGGTTGCTTTATGAGCGTGGAAACCTTGGCAAGCCCGATATTCAGAGAGCGCGGCGTCCACATGCTGGATGAAATGATCACGCGCGACTACCACCATCCTTCCATCATTTTCTGGGGTGCGCACAATGAAATTGATACACGGACGGTAGAAGCTCTGGAGCTCACGAAAGCTTTCGTAGGCAAAATCCGCAGCATGGACTCCAGCAGACTCGTTACTTACGCAACTATGCAACCGGAGCAAGATATCGTACTCTCTTACTTCGATGTCATCGGCATTAACAAATATTACGGCTGGTATGAAGGCAGCGTGGATGGCTTTAGTACTATGCTGCAGAACTACTACCTCAATGCTGAGAAACAAGGCGCTGGCGGCAAGCCTGTGATCATGAGCGAGTTCGGCGCGGCGGGAATTTTTGGCGATGCAGGCTGGGAGCCGCGCCTCTTCAGCGAAGACTATCAGGCTGATGTCGTCACACGTGCTTTGAAGATCTTCCGCGACGACCCTCGCATCGTCGGAACGCTCATCTGGCACTTCGCCGACATCCGCGTCGATGTGCGGAGCGACCGTCCTTACTTCCGCGATCGCGCGCGGAGCTTCAATAATAAAGGCTTGCTGAGCGAGTATCGCAAGCCGAAATTGGCTTATCGCTTAGTGAAGGAGATTTATCGCTCTGAACGATGAAACAAAGGGACTCAGCCTATGCGGGCTGGGTCCCTTTTTAGATAACACTCATTTATGTAAGATATCGTCTTTCAACGTAGACACCTTCGCCAACACTTGATTGATCTCGTCTGCCCCCACTTGAAAATGAGCAAGCGCGTCATGAAGATGCGTAGCAATCGCATTAAAATGTTCTTCCTGCAGATTCATTCCTGCATGCGCCTTAGCCATGGATGCCCCTGTGTACTGGTTCGGCCCACCTAACGCAAAGCCAATAAATTTAGCCTGATGTTTACGCTGTTTCTCCATATCCGTGTTGCGAAAAAAGTGATTGACCGTTTCATCCGCCAATACTAGCTCATAAAAGTAGTTCACCACTGCCGTGATGGCTTCTTCTCCGCCGAGTTTATCATACAGCGTTGTTTCGCTTTCCATTTGTTTCCTCCTTCAGAAGTGAACCTATTTGCCTGGTTAGATTATCCAAAAACCACGGAAATTATCCTTGTCTATCTGATTCCTGTCTCCGCCTCCGTCCAGCACACTGTCTATCTATCATGCATTCTATAAATACAGAAGCTAAATAGAAACGAGGTGATTGGAATGGCTTGTGCAAGAATAAAAGCTGTTCGTCAACCTGACTTAGTTTTGATTAGTTGGTCTAGAAACCCTCAAGTTGCTGGCTCCCCCCGCAGGATTAGGGCTGTACGTGTTATCGGAAGTTCGCAACCTTGTAGACCTACATTGGTAACAAATGGATTACTTATTGCGGCATTGAATTGCCTATTAGACGATTTCAAAATTGTCTACCAGAAAAAAACGACCAGCGTAAGCGGATATTTGTTGTTGCAACGATTTCGCATTCCATAGATGATGGTGAGACAAAAAAAGGGACCTAGCCAACGGGGCTGGGTCTCCTGCTTTTTTTCTTTATGGCAATGTTAACTTACCTTGATCGAGTTGTTTAATCTGCTCTTCAGTAAGTTTCTTAATTTTGTTATTTGAATCCACACCACTTAGTATGATATTATATTTTTTCTTTAATAAATCATGAATCTCTTTCATTTCCTTTTCATTTAATGCTGTCAGCCCATCCTCACCTTTTAACTTACCAAGAATAATTCCAATTACCTCTGCTGCGAGAGATGTATTGGGTTGAATGCGAGCACTCCCATATGCAACCGTTGATGCACCTACATTTTTACCTGCAAGAATAACATTACTGTATCCCTTAGGGATAAAGGACCGTAGGGGCATTCCATACTTATCGGGATCACCGGAATGTTGGCCCCATGTACGGTTAATTGTCCCCTGTAAATCAATTGGATAGCCAGCAATACTTACGTTATCCCAAAACATTTTGCCACTCATTATATCAGAGGCTTGTAACACGTATTCTGCTTGATATCTGGTATAATCCCTAATGTATAAAAAATTCGGAAATCCATTAAGCTCCGCTGCTTCCCATCCTGGCAACTCTTTTCTAAGATGTGGGAGAATTCTTTCCGTTTCCGTTCTACCCAATTTTAAAGCTTGCTCAATACTCTCCGGTTTAGAGGGATCTACATTATAAAGAAGTAGAGCATTAATTAATACTTCTCCGTCATGTTGATTTACGGTATTTAATCCCCTAAGAAATACTTCTTTTGTACTTGGTTTATAATTTGCACCCACATTACCGAATCCCCAAGTAAATTTATCTGTAACCGTTGTTGTAGACCCATACTTATCTTCTCGTTCTTTCTTACCTATGGCATTAACTTCTTTCTGAAATCGCGTCCAATCTACATTACGGAATTTCATCATGATTGATGCAGCCATATGATCCTTAGGGCCACCAAAGATACTCTCAATTCCTGGTAAAGGTTCAATACCCAATTCCCCAACTAACGCACCAAAATCAGTATTATCCACCCAATAATTCGCTTTAATGGTTTTCTCTAATCCATTATGTGTTCGATATGTGATAGACTCAACTTTTTGTTTGTCAGATTTGCTATTATCACTCTTCTCCAATTTTACGACAGTAATGCCCGATTCAATATTAATTCCTTTGGTTAGATTATTATAATAGCTTTCAAATTCACCAGCCTTTCTAATTTCCCCCTTTTTATAGCTAGTAAACAATTCTTTTACCTTTCCTTGCAGGAGTGATTTATTATCATCATCGATAGGTTCGTCCAGAAATTGCATCTCCCCCTGAATAAGTTGACCACCCAACTTCTCTCTTGGATCTAAAACCAACACAGATAATCCTTCATCCACAGCGGCACGAGCAAGGTATATTCCTTCTATCTCTGAACCAATGATTACTACCTGGAGATTTCCAACTTCTCCACTTTTTATTATCTGATTACTCTTATTATTATCGCATGCATACAGAAATAGTACTGACATAATGATAATTCCTTTATAAATAAAATTTAAATAATTCATGATTCCTCCTATAATTCATCATCAATCTGTAAAAAAAATAATGAAAATAACATTATATCCCTTGTAATGGAAAATATGCTATTTTCACTTAGTAGAATCACTATACCTACATGTTAAACCGAAGTCAAAAGTTTCTATTCGAGTTTCTATCGTAATATATTAAAAGTTGCTTGACCAAAATAAGATATCCGTTTTTGATATCTTATTTTGACTTTATTTAGCATTTCAGAATATGATAAATTTCCATTTGCTTCGACATCTAAATCTTTGCTTTCAATTGTTCCATCCGCATAAATGATAACGACTACTTCTTTTTCAGTCATCTTATGTTTAGCTAATGCCAACCAAGGTCTTTCATTGTGAGCGTAATTCATGCTATATCTTATTTTAATTGGTTCTAGATTCATTTCTGATAGTACATATTTCACTTTCTCTTCCGCAATTACCTTTTTATAGTAAAAAATATATAGTCCCCAAATTAGAATAAGTAGGCTAATTATGCCTATAATCCATCTTTTCATTATAACCCCCCTAGTTGTAAGATTAGGTGTTGCATCATCTGTTTTAGATAATGCAACACCTATATAAACATCAACTGTTTTTACTGAATGGTATGTTGCAAAAAGAGCGTTTGTAGCAATCGCATTCGGTCGTTGATGTGCCCTTGCGTACGACTGAAGACCATCATCAATATTATAATGGTCGGTTGTTCCCGTACCGGAACTATGATATGTTCCCATTGCAGTTCTTAAGTCACCTACCACCTGTGTTTGAAATACAGGAACCAAACTTGTGTAGCCTTTATCTGACCAATATTTCATAATATTTGAACCAGCCGTTGGAGATCAACCCGTTGTTTGTTGTACACCACCAATTGTCGCGTAGTACCATTGTTTTTGATTTACACTGGTATCAATATAATTTCTATCAATACTAAGATAGTTCGTTTCCCAGCCCGCTAACCACCAATCTAGTATTAATCGTCGCAGAATGCTATCTAGATGTTTTGGAACTTCAATATAGCCACCATTTATTTAGCACGAAAGGGCAAATCTCGATTTCAGCGACCCGCATGGTTTTTTTATGGGCATAAGAAAAAGCACCATCGTATGATGATGCTTTTTCATGGAGTTATACCACGACATGCAATGTATATGAATCTTCTCTTTTATCTAAAAATCATGTGGGTCAGCCCATTCGAAATCATCAATAGAAAGTTCTTCTCTGCCCTTCAAAGTTAAGAAAAAATTGTTTAGAGCATCTTCTAATGCTTTTTCAACGGAAATACCATTACCGCAAATCCAATCTGGAGTGCTATCTAATTCACTTAGGACTGCAACATTTATTTGTCCCAAAAATATACCTGTTTTGTAGTTTTCCTTTATTTTAACCTTCATTTTTGCAAAAGGCAGTGAATGATGAACCCAAATATCAAACTCCGCTACTACCTTCTCGATGTATGAAACACCCACATGTTTAACTTCTTTCCAAGTCAATCCCATCACCCTTTTAATGAAATCCATGTTTTATTTAATTCAATGGATACTCAATTACTACCCAAGGAAGCCATAAAACTGGTTCAGTACCTTCTATTTCATCATTAGTGTATTGTGACAATTGGCAAGCTTCTTCAATGCTTCTAATAAAGCCATTCTCATTAAGTGAGAATGAAAATTTTTCTTTATAATTTTCAAACAAACTATTGCAGATATAAGAATGGAATGTTCCGTATTCATAACCTAATATTTCGTAACCAAGAGTGAATCCATCCGATTCAAGTGTATCATTTTGAGTGATGTTATATTCAACTCCATAAAAGAACCCTTCTGCCCCAAAATCTGCTTTAAGATTCTCTATCATTTCGATAGGTAATCCAATCCCAATTAACTTAATGTCTGTAATATGGCTTAGGTACTTATGATAAAATTCCCTAGCCGATTGTACGCTCATAAAAACATGTGGAAAACCTAATTTCTTGCTATCAAATTCCTGTTCAATCCACTGTTCCATAGAAGTAAAGCTGTCCTGACTTAAATTTAACTGCTTCATGTATTCTTGTTTCTTCGATTTAGATTTGTCCCAACACACCCCAATATCAGGATAATTATCACAAATACAGTTACTTGCTGATAGTACCTCTTCTGGTATTATTTCTTTGTCCATATGATTAGACCTTTTCATGGGCTTTACTAAATAATATCCTCCCAATAGATACTCCAAAACGAACCTCTCCTTCAAATAAAATTGCTCTTTTATAAATGCTAAAGAATTGTGACTGTTGCAATATCCCTTCCAGCCCGAAGTTTAAAGGTATAACCTGTTTCAAGTAGATGCCAAGGAGCTTCATCAACTAAAAAACCTACATCCGCATAAGTATTCCATGTTCCATCTATAGTGGAGGTTATTCTTACAGGTACAGTCCATGTATCACCATAGATTTTCTTGTCGATTATTTCCCCATAAATCACTACTATGTCACGAAGCCATTCATTCATAGAGTAACGACTTGGGTCTTTATCCCATTTTGATAATCGCTTTGCAGTGTCTTCTTTCCACATTATTTCCACCTAAATTATTTAACATTTGGTTGAATATTCCTCTATAATCTCTTGTTTCATTGGGATACCTCTTTTGAAAGGCATCTACATATTCCCAAAATAGTTTTTCATCAAATTGCTTATGATCATTTGAAAGAATTTCTGGAAGATTATGAAATACATCTGATAACTCAGCAATATATCTGGTTCTTAGAACCATCTTATATAATGAAAATGGATTCCACCATTTAACTAATGACCATGTGTTAGATCGAATGTCGATTAAAACTACATAAAGTAGATAAATATATGCTTTTAAATTCCTTTCTTCCAACTGATTCACCCACATCTTTCTTTATAAGTTTTCAATTTTTATTCTTTCTGCTGTTATCTTGAAAACATCTCCAGAGTTTAAGTAAAAATATGTTACAAACAACCGCTTATTTTCTGCTCCCTCACAAGATACTGAATGAATATAAAATCCACTTCCCCAAGGCTCTTCAAATGGAATGTATACTTTCAGCACATTCATAAACATGATGGATAATCTCCTTGAAGGACTTTCAGCAATGTTAGGGAGAATTAAACCAACACTTACTTGTTTGTCCCTATAATCAACTGTTATTGGTTGCAGTTCCGCATCATGCAAATATAACTGCTCAATATCCTTATAGTTATTTATTGTATATTCCATCCAACAACCGCCATTTCAAATAAAATCGTGCTTTTAGTTTCTTTTTTCAAGCCTATCCCAAAGCCTTTCTAGACCTTTAGTAAGTTCTTCACGATTCTTCCTACTCTTTATCCATTCAGGAAGTCTACTCGCCAAACTCTGATTTTTATTAGGGATTCGTTCTCGCAGTGAGGAAGTAATATAATTATCCAAAAAATCTAGATGTTCTTTGTTATAAGCCCATAACAAATTACCACAACAGTTAGTTCTTAGCCATAGATTTAGCCCCATGAAAGTGCCACTCCCCCATGAGCCAATAGGTGGATTAGGTAGTATTCCACAATGACTGCAAATTAGTTTATATTCATAGTTTACATCTAGTATTTTCACACCTTTTGCACATCTAATGCAGTATGGACATTCAATAAGAACGCTATCAGACTTGAAAAGAAAATTATATACACTTTCACCTTTGTCTTTAAATCTCGATTCAGTCATAGAAATTGATTCCTCTACCTTAAAATAAAATCATTCCTTGATCTAAGACAGTACATACTTCGTTATCTAATATTTTATAGAAAACTATGTACTATTCTCCTTTATTACTATACCATATATTGGGATTAGTGATTTGCGTCATTGCTTAATTTTCATTCATACTCGAGATAGTTTTTATCCACGTCTTAACCTGTGCTATCCAATATAATGCCTTTTATTTAGCCCCCCCCTTTGTATTAACAACAAAAAACCACCTCAAAAGGTTGGCTAATCCTTATACATTCGTTCAACTGCTCTCTGCTTATCTTCCTCACTTGGCATACTACAGTGTTTCAAAATCACTATGGACTTGTACTCACATCTGATGCCAAATATTGTTACTGCTAAACCATACTGTCCGCCAATTGACGGCGTAAGTTGTCCTAACCCTGACGGACAAGCTGTCCAGTCGGTGGTTTGAAAAAAGGGAGAATCAAGAACATT
>NZ_JCAUAQ010000036.1:0-38954 GCF_059692035.1 Paenibacillus sp. J22P143 | reverse complement strand
GTTCTGGGAGAGTAGAACGTTGCCAAGCATTGTTCCCTGATAGCTCAGTTGGTAGAGCACTCGACTGTTAATCGAGTTGTCACAGGTTCGAGTCCTGTTCGGGGAGCCATTTATTTTTAACAAACCAGGCCTTTTCATGGAGAGGTGTCCGAGCTGGCCGAAGGAGCACGATTGGAAATCGTGTAGGCGTCACAAGCGTCTCGAGGGTTCGAATCCCTCTCTCTCCGCCATATTAGTACTTTTACATAAGAAAAGCCTGTTTACGAGGCCCGTTGGTCAAGTGGTTAAGACACCTCCCTTTCACGGAGGTAACAGGGGTTCGAGTCCCCTACGGGTCACCACATTTTTCTTCATCCTATGGAGGCTTAGCTCAGCTGGGAGAGCATCTGCCTTACAAGCAGAGGGTCGGCGGTTCGATCCCGTCAGCCTCCACCATTTTACCTTTTCAGAAGAAATTTGGATGGCTTAGATTTTCTCTGGAAATAATAAAATATCATGCTAGTATTGTCGCGGGGTGGAGCAGCCCGGTAGCTCGTCGGGCTCATAACCCGAAGGCCGCAGGTTCAAATCCTGCCCCCGCAACCAACCTCTTACTAAGAGGAGATTTACATAGTGTGGAGCTGTGGTGTAGTGGCCCAACATGCCTGCCTGTCACGCAGGAGACCGCGGGTTCGAATCCCGTCAGCTCCGCCATTTTTTTATTACAAGACATGAGTCATTAGCTCAGTTGGTAGAGCACCTGACTTTTAATCAGGGTGTCGTAGGTTCGAATCCTACATGACTCACCATTTGCCTTATTTACAGCATGCGCGTATGGCGGAATTGGCAGACGCACTAGACTTAGGATCTAGCGGGCGACCGTGGGGGTTCAAGTCCCTCTACGCGCATCCAAGAACCAAGAAGAGCTTTCTTACATCCTTTTACAAAGGATAAGAGAAAGTTCTTTTTTGCATACAAGCTCAAGCATTTTATGGTTGACATTGATTATTATTATCACTAATATCAAAGAGTAGCGTCACACGTACTTGGCGGGGAGAGATCGCAAATGAAAACGATTAAATACTGCTGTAGAAATGAGAAATTCGGATCGAAACAAATATATAAATCCATCAAGAATGAGTTTCCAGAACTGAAACAGAAGAAGAAGGACTGTTTAGGTAATTGCAGGCATTGCAAGAAAGAATGTATCGCTATGATCGGGAAAAAGAAACTGCTCTGCGCAGAGTCACCGGACTTACTTTATGCTCAAATTAAACAAATCATCACCGCTTCTAAGGCTGAAAGCGTGTTGGCTTGAATGCGGACCTACTGAAATTGTTAATTCCGTTTGTATTTCTATGCACAATTCTGGTAATCTTGTATGTATGGGGAATACGCAAGAGATAACCATACAGAAAGGTGTGTGCACAGATGTTAAACGATACACTAACCAATGCGCTCAATGAGCAGATGAATTATGAGTTTTACTCCGCGCACGTCTACTTGGCTATTGCTGGTTATTGCGCTGCGGAAAGCTTGGACGGGTTTTCGAATTTTTTTAAAGTACAAGCAGAAGAAGAGAAATTTCATGCCATGAAGATTTTCAAATTTATTAATGACCGCGGGAAAAAGGTCGAATTTGATGGTATGAATACACCAGTCAATCAGTACGAATCGATTTTGGATGCTTTTGAGCATGCTTATTTGCATGAGCAAGAAGTAACTAAACGCATCTATCACCTGTCCGACTTAGCACTGAACGATCGAGAGCATGCTACGATGCAGTTCTTGAAATGGTTCGTTGATGAGCAAGTAGAGGAAGAAGCGATGTTCGACAGCATTATTAATAAATTGAAGCGCATTGATAAAGACAGCAATGCTTTCTATATGTTGGATGCGGAATTTGCACAACGCTCATTTACCCCACCAGCTGCGGAATAATTACATAGCCTTTTAATGAGACAAAAACTTACTTGTTTCGCATAATTGCGAGAGGTAAGTTTTTTCTGTTTGTTGACATAATGGTGTCAGGGTTTATTTTGTATAGTAGAAGAAAAGAAGGGAAGTACATCATGGAGAAATTAGATTTAGCCAAAACGTATAAAACATACTACACAGCCCCAACGAAGCCTCAGCTAGTTGAATTTGAACCGATTTCATATGTCACACTTATAGGAAAAGGGGATCCAAACGGATCAACCTTTGCTAGCGCCACAGAAGCGTTGTACACGGTCGCATACGGTGTTAAGGGCTATAACAAGAAGGTGGAGAAAGACTTCACTGTAGCGAAGCTAGAAGGGCAGTGGTGGGTGGATGGCGATCCTAGAACTGCGTTGGAGGTACCGAGGGAAGAGTGGCACTGGAAGCTGTTGATTCGTATGCCGGATTTTGTAACGGCTGAGATGGTGGAAGAAGCACGAGGAGTTGCATTGGCCAAGAAAAAGGAGCTTAAGGTGATATCCGAAGTAGGCTATGAATCCTTGGATGAGGGGACCTGTGTCCAAATGCTGCACGTTGGTCCGTATGCGACAGAACCGGAAACACTGGCTCATATGTATCAGTACATGGTCCATAATCATCTAAGCATCAGCGGACTTCATCATGAAATTTACTTATCAGACCCGAGAAGGGTAGAGCCTGCGAAAATGAAAACGATTCTGCGGTATCCGGTTCAAGCGATAGAAGTGGTGAAGGGGTGATTTTTGCTGTAAAATAGAAGATAATGTCGAGAAGCGAAGCATGGGGAGGGATAGTGTTGCGAATACGTAACATAACTGTGATTGGACAAGCTATTGGTGTACTTGTCATCATGATCGGCTTGGTGTATCCAGCCCCCGCTGCCCATGCCTCTTGGTTGGATCGAGTAAAAGAAATCTATCAATTGCCAAGCGATGTAGAGCAGATCCAGAAGGATTATGAGGCTACGAAGCAGCAATTAGAAGAACAGAAGGACAAGCTATCGGAAGCCGTCAGGCAGTCCCAAGAAATCGAAGATCGTCTCTTAAGCCAGAATGAGGCGCTCAAGAAGGATAATGAGCAATTGCAAGAGCGGTTGAAAGTAATGGAACAAGTTGCGCTGGATAAAGATAAACGAAATCGAAAAATAACCTATATGGTCATTACGGCAGCCGCATTGGTTGTAGGCTATTTCTTGCTTGGACGCGTGTTTCGTCTCTTCTTATGGCAAAGAAGGAAGCGTGGGATGCGTTAATAAGTGGTTGCGAGGAGGTTGTGCGAATGGAGGTCATCTTTGAAAATGCGAGCTTACAAGCTAGGATGGCTACACTTCAGCTTGAACAAGGCGAAGCCGTACATGTGCTGCATCCCAACCAAATTGTAGCGTTCCAAGGGATGCCTGAGCTTAGAGAAGATGCTTTGATGAAGCTTCCTGGAATGTATAGGAAAAAGCGGCTGATCCAATCACGTGTAAGAGGGCCAGGACAATTGCTGATGGGGCTGCCAGAAGCTTATAGCTTGGCTGTAGTGCCTTTAGAAGCCGAAGATGACCTATTGTTTGAGTTTCGTCATGTCTTGTTCTATACGGAGGGTGTGACCTTCACAACGCATTTGCAGAGCGTCAAGAATACATTGATCACACAGGATTTAGTCAAAATGAAATTTCACGGTCCCGGAACGCTAGGCTTGTTAACAGCGGGTCCTTTGCATCAGATGGCCTTAGATCCTAAGCAACCTTTGTATATTGATGTTAGCTGTCTTGTGGCATATCCGCGGCAGGCAAAGCTCCGACTTTGTGTGTACGGCAATACACTGGCAAGTCAGCATATGAACTATCACTGGGAGATCACAGGGCATGGTCACGTACTCATGCAACCATGTAAGCCTGATCCCAAATTGGACGAGCATATGAAATCGGATAGCTTGCTGCGCCGAATAGCTCGGGAAGTGCTGCCATTTGGCGGGGTTTTCATCAAATAATAAAAAGTATGAAAAAATAGTTGCATTTGTTTCGAATACCTGATATATTATTCCTTGTCGCCTCAGAGAAACACTTGCTGAGCGAGTGAGAAATAACGACATGCGGAAGTGGCTCAGCGGTAGAGCATCGCCTTGCCAAGGCGAGGGTCGCGGGTTCGATCCCCGTCTTCCGCTCCAATATTTGCGCCCTTAGCTCAGCTGGATAGAGTATTTGACTACGAATCAAAAGGTCGGGAGTTCGAATCTCTCAGGGCGCGCCATTTACACTTTATCTTCACTACGGGACGTAGCTCAGCTTGGTAGAGCACCTGCTTTGGGAGCAGGGGGTCGCATGTTCAAATCGTGTCGTCCCGACCACTTAGTACTTCTTAATATGCGGGCGTAGTTTAATGGTAGAACTTCAGCCTTCCAAGCTGATCGCGCGGGTTCGATTCCCGCCGCCCGCTTAAATAAAAAAGATCACCTTCGGGTGGTCTTTTTTATTTAGGCCTTGTTAAAGTTAGTTGTTGATAATTGGATTATCAGAACAGATGTTTTAAAATAGTGAAATCATTATATCTTAAAGTTTTAAATAAGGGGTGATTATGTGGAAGTTTTCGGAATTATGGGGTTCATATTCGGACTTGTTGCTTTTACGAATGCATTGACCTGTATTAAAAAAGTAAAAGAACTTGAAAAGAGAATTGATGATTTAGAGGGAAAATCGTGAACAATGTCTCAAGCAAACGGGTGCTTTGATTGAATAAGACTATATTACAAAATAGATCTCCCAGACAATTGGTAGTTCTATTTTTTTTCACTTACTATCAACATTAAAATTTAACAGAGCCTTTATTTAAGGTAAGCTGGGAAGCGAGCCCGCAGAGGGTTCGACCGTCCGTGCACACATCTGAGAATAGGCTTAGTAGGACGAGCGTCCCAATATACCATCGTTAACGATGTGAAATAGTTAAACAAGCAGAGAGTCTTCCTCAACAATGGGGAGACTCTTTTTGCTTAGGTTGCCATTATCAATAATCCTAAAAGTGTTAATAAACTATGAGTCCAACTCACATTAATTTCACAATTAATGTGGTATTTTACTTACCATTTCTTGTTACGATAGGCATTAGTTCGAAATTATAAAAATTTGCCGTTGGATTGAAAGCGTTAGCATATGGCGAAATCCATGAAGGAAATGGCTATAAAGAATAGATACATATATATCTTTACAGGAGGTTTTTATGAAATATCCACATTTATTAAAGGTGTTGCGGTAGGCTGTAGTTTGCTCATTATTTTGACGGTATTCAGCATTGTGTCTTTGAATGCTAGCTTCAAAAATGAACGGTTGGCGACAAACAATCAGAAGGAATTTAAGCAATTGGGCATTAATTTGTCGAATGCCTCTGATTATTTGACGAATGAAGCACGGCTGTATACCATAGCTGGCGATAAAGTACATTTTAACAATTATATGAAAGAAGTAGATGTAACGAAAACAAGGGACAATGTGGTAAACCGTTTAAAGGAGCTTGGGGCCCCTAAGGAGGAGCTAGATCTCATTGAAAAGGCGAAGCAGAATTCCGATGCTTTGATTCAAACGGAAACGAGGTGCGTTCCATGAGGTGGAAGTGAATAACTTGGAGCGTGCTAGACAATTGATGTTTGGTACGGAGTATGATAAAAACAAAGCTACGATTATGGAGCCTATCACACAATTTCAGACCACAATGAACAATCGTGCAGCCGCAGAGACGCTAGCGGCTCTGCAGAAGGCGAGTATGTGGTTAAATGTAACGATGGGTGTCTTGGTTCTGCTTGCTGTAAGTATCGTCATTACGATGGTTATCTTGTACACACGGGTTCTACTACCGCTCCGGAGACTCAATGCTTCGATAGATAATTTGGCGAGCGCCGAAGGTGATTTGACCATGAGATTGCCGATAAAAGGCAAAGATGAGTTTAGCGAAATCTCCACTTCTTTCAATAAGATGGTAGGAAATCTCCAAGATATGTTCATCGAAGTAGTCGAGGGAATCCGCACATAAACGCAAAGCAGCAGAGAGGTTTCGAGCAGTACGACGGAGATTGCTGTGGGGAACCAGCACCAGGCAGAGGCTGTGGAAAGTGTACACCAAATGGTTGAATCGATGACAACAGGTATTCATTCCGTAGCCAGATCTTCTGAGGAGGCAGCGGTCACAACTTCGAAAGTCGTTCAATCAGCGAATGATGGAGGGCAAATTATTCAGGGTACATTGGCTGATATGAAAAATATGAGCATAAAAATGAATGATTTATCCGAAAAATCGAACCAAATTGGTGACATTATTGAGGTGATTGACGATATTGCGGATCAAACGAATTTGCTTGCGCTTAATGCGGCTATTGAGGCGGCAAGAGCAGGTGAATCGGGTAAAGGCTTTGCCGTTGTCGCCGATGAAGTTCGAAAGTTGGCTGAACGCAGCGGAGAAGCGACCAAACGCATCGCCGATCTCATCAAAAACATTCAGCGGAATACGACGGGTACGGTAAGTGCCGTGAATCAGAGCAACCAAATGGCGCAGCGTGCAGGAGCAGCTTTTGAGCATATTGTCGAGATGGTTAGGGAGTCATCCAATCATATCAACGAAATTGCGACTTCTAGCGAGGAGCAGTTTGCTCAAAGTTCTGCCGTGCTGAGAACGATTCAAAGTATGGCTGCAATCACCGAGCAAACCTCTGCTGGCGCAGAGGAAAATGCAGCAACAGCAGACCACTTGAAAATGCTGGCCGATAGGCTGTACCAATTGGTCGGTAAGTTTAAAGTATCGTAGGGGCGAATTGACAAGCATACGGAAAAGACCACCTGATGGTGGTCTTTTTCTCTTTTCTCTTACTCGTTCGCGGGAATATTCTAATTGCAGCCACCATCTAAATATTGTATCCATTTATCGTGGTATTGAGGGTTCTTTGTATTTTGATGATATGGTGGTTCGTATTGCTCCATAATTTGCCGCATGGTTGGATACCCTATACAAAAAGGAGATGCCAACAGATGAAACAAGAGGATTCGTTTGGTGAAGTGTTCGAACTCATGGAATCTGCTTTTCCTGATACGGAGATAAGAACCTATGAAGGACAGCGATCACTGTTATCGCATCCGAACTATCGAATTGATGTTGAGAGAGATACGCATGGTCAAATGCTTGGCTTTTTGGCAAGCTGGAGCTTTAGTACGTTTCGATTTGTAGAGCATATTGCAGTCAATGCTGCAATAAGGTGCGGCGGAATAGGCAAACAAATGCTGACGGCTTATATGAGCAGCGGTTCTACGCCTATCGTGCTTGAAGTGGAGCCGCCGGATGCGCCGGATGCCAAGCGGAGAATTGAATTTTATAAGCGCTGCGGCTTTCATTTGAACATATTCCCTTATGCGCAGCCTCCTCTCAGAGAAGGGCAGCTGATGCTGCCTCTACTTATCATGAGTTCACCTGATCCATTGACGGAAACTGAGTTCATACCCTGCAAGAACATCATATACACAGAGGTATATAAGCAATCTGTAAGCTCGGATTGGGCAAATTAGTGATCAACAGCTACTCTACCTAGAGTAGCTGTTTGTGCTTGACTCCACAAAAAAAGGAAACACTTACCACCGTGAAAAAGTTGTCAGGCTAAAACGAACTATGCTAGTCTAACATAGACAAAAAATGCCGAATCTCGGAGCATCAAAAGCTCCGGTACGGGGGACTTCTTTACTTGGGGTGAATGAATGCTCAGTTAGTCTAAGGCTAATGGGGCGTACTAGGGAAAACCTCTTCCCGAACCCGTCAACTAACCTCGGAGGCTTCAAGGAGGCACAACGTTTTGAAACTTTTTACAAAAAGCTTTATTTGTTCATGCGCTCTTTTAGGCGCAGCCATTCCCCTGTTCGCCGCTCCAGCGGCGTATGCCGCTGCACCAGACACCTCTTCGGTGAAGGTTCAGGTCAATGACGAATTGGTGCAGTTCCCTGAAGTACAGCCGTTTATTGATACGGAAGGTACACTCCAGGTGCCGCTACGCGTGCTGTCGGAGAAATTAGGCTATCAAGTGGACTGGGAGAAGCAAGGCGATGATGTCGTCGTCACCCTAATGAACAAGGAGCAAGCGATTCAACTAACAACGGACGAAGAGCAAGCTGTCGTGAACAGTAAGTTGGTTGAATTAGAGAGCAGTCCGACGTTGCTGAAGGGAAATACTTACGTTCCTCTACGTTTCATAACAGAGACGTTTGGATCTGAGATCGCTTGGAATGATGCGAATAAAATCGCCATCGTGGAAGTCGATGGTAAGACCCACAAGCCAGCTTGGATTGCACCTCCGCCATCAGTAGCCCCAGTAGCAAAGGTTGTTCAGCCAGCTGTATCAACTCAAATTATACAGGCTGCGACGGCTTTTCAAGGAACACCTTACCGATGGGGTGGAACAACACCCAAGGGCTTCGATTGCTCTGGTTTCGTTCGTTATTTGTATGAAGCCAAAGGCATTGAGCTGCCACGCACATCCGTGCAAATGTATGATCAAGCGGGTGCGAGAGTGACGGATTTGAAGCAGGGCGATCTTGTCTTCTTTGCTTCGGGTATCGTTAATCATGTGGGCATTTACATGGGAAATAATCAATTCATTTCGGCTACAACATCCGGTGGTGTAGCGGTCGATAGTCTCGCTAGCTCCTATTGGGGCTCAAGATATGTAGGCGCAAAACGCGTGCTTTAATGTAGGGACTAAATCGGATAAAAGCAAGATGATCTAGAGCGTATGTTCGTTATGTCTTTCACAGATGAAAGATTAGCGGGCAGATGCTCTTTTTTTACGCGAAAATCTGCGATTTTTATCGAATTTTTGAGAATTATAGCCTATAATGAAAAAATGGTTGGAAGAAAGTAGGTGACGCGTACGACATGCAAGTCAGTGTCTGGAAAAACTGGTTTCATAAAATAAAACTGTCAGGTCGAACAGATCGCATGTACAACGTGGAAACGGGTCCTGCCATACCGGAAGACATTCGGGAAGTGATTAAGCAATTTTTTCAAACCTATAACCACTTCAAAGGGGCAAGGCAATTCCAGACGGATACGTTTATCAAGGAAGTGTTCTACGCGACGAAGCAAGATCCGAAGGATCGCCGCTCCATAGATGAGATGGAAAACTATATTCAGAGCAAGAATGTCAATCGTTTAAGACTGAAATCGTATGTGATTGATGAATATTTACGCATGGATGAGAAGTTGTGCATGATCGGTGTGACACGGGAGTTTAGTAATGCTCATCGCAATCGTGTGCTTTATTTTATCGTGAATGAGGACGGCGCGTGGCGGTTTCATCATATCGTGAGATCACATTCTGGGAAAATTCTTGAGAAGTTTCAAGTGAAGGAACAGGTGGGATTTGTGGTTGGGGATGAGAAGGTAGCGCTCCTGTTTCTAACGCATGCAAATTCGGCGGATGCTGCCTATATATTGGGAGATTATGTCCATTCAGAAGGCTATCTGGAAGTGGAGCAAGAGGTAAGCGGTCAGCTCTATTATCGGATTGTTCGGATGAATCGTGTGCATTAATATGGTTAATTAATCAGGTGAACCAGCAATGAATAGGCTTTGCTCAGTCGAGTAACGCTTATTTGGTGTTGGCGAAGGCGGGGTAGCATGTGGACATGGGCCACCTCCTTGTGAAAGAATATAATTATCATTCATCAGGTGAAGAGATAGGTGTACATGCCTGAAAGGGAGGCAAAGATGGAGAAAGATCCTATGGAGCTGCAGGAGCAGTTTTGGAAAAAGGTGAATGGTGAGCAGTTAGGACAGCTTCTGCAAAACATTGCCGTGAGCATTCAGCTAAAGCCTAGTAAGCTGGCTTTCGTGTGTATTGGGACGGATCGCTCAACAGGGGACTCTCTGGGGCCG
Source organism: Paenibacillus sp. J22P143 (assembly GCF_059692035.1). Classification (NCBI taxonomy): domain Bacteria; kingdom Bacillati; phylum Bacillota; class Bacilli; order Caryophanales; family Paenibacillaceae; genus Paenibacillus; species Paenibacillus sp. J22P143. The sequence continues at coordinate 29,130 of NZ_JCAUAQ010000036.1, read as the reverse complement.
GTTGTCGGAAGTAAACTTGCAGAGCTAGGCTATCCACACGTAATTGGTACGCTAGCGGCACCGTGTGATGCCAGTAACTTGGCGATGCGCTTGCAGGAAATCCCACCGGATGCTGTGGTTATTGCGATAGATGCTTGTTTGGGTCAAAAATTAAGCGTGGGCCTGTATCAGTTATCGAACCAGCCGTTGGCTCCAGGAAAATCAGTTGGTAAGGTGTTGCCACCCATTGGTGATTACACGATTGCGGCGATCGTGAATGTGGATGGGCCTAGACAGTATAATGTGCTGCAAACGACTTCGTTATATCATGTGCTTAGGATGGCGGATGAAGTGACCAAAGCCATTAGCTATGCAATTCCTTTGTAGCGAAGGGCAGCAAAGACGAGGAAGATCGGAGTGATCAGTGAGTGATGGGGCCAGGTGGACCAGGGGGTATGGGACGGCTTTCCGACCGGAATCGGCCAAAGGCGAAATTGAAGGATGTATCGATACGAAGGATTTTGGTTTTGTTCAAAAGGTATTGGGGACAGCTCTTGGTGATTATTGGCTTGGCACTGCTTGCGGCAGTGATTGGGTTGATCCCGCCATTAGTCATGAAGGAAATTATAGATACAGCCATCCCGCAGGGGCGTGTCCAGCTATTGTCTGTGATGGCGCTGCTGTTAATATTGCTGCCAGTATTGAGCGGTGTGCTTGGCGTGTGGCAAAACCACCTCAATACCAAAGTAACCCAAGGGGTTATTCGGGATTTGGGACAGTCGTTATTTCATAATTTGCAGCGGCAATCGATGGCGTTTTTCACGGATGCGCGCTCTGGAGAAATTGTTCAGCGGATCACGGGCGATGTGCAATCCGTACAGAGTGTGGTTACCTCTATCGTTGTCTCCTCGATCACGCAGATCGTAATTGTCTTCACGACGATAGGCATCTTGTTTGCGTTAGATTGGAAGCTGGCAATTATTTCGGTGCTGATTCTTCCTCTTTTCGTGCTGCCTGTGAAAAAGGTTTCCAAGCTGCGGAAGGCATTGCGACTTGAAACGCAGAAGGTGCGCTCGGACATCACCTCGCAGCTGAATGAGAACTTCGGTATTTCGGGTGCGTTGTTGACACGAATTTTTGGCAGAGAGAAGCAACAAGAACTTGAATTCACGACGATGAATCAAAAGGTGATGGATCTCGAGCTGCGGCTCAATCTGGTCGGTCGTTGGTTCGGGATGGCAACGAGCACACTAGGGCCGTTAGGCACGGCAATTATATATATCTATGGCGGCTACTCCGTTATTCAGGGAGATATGACGTTAGGCTCCATCGTCGCGTTCACGGCGTACTTAGGGCGGTTGTATATGCCAGTAGGGACACTGTTGAACCTGCAAGTAGAGGTAGCGACTGCGCTGGGGGTGTTCCAGCGTATTTTTGAATATCAGGACATGGAGCCTGATGTTATGGATTCGGAGGGCGCACGCCAGCTGGGGACAGTGGCGGGGCGTGTGAGCTATAAGCAGGTGTCTTTCGCTTATAAGGCAGGGGAACAAGGGAAAACAGGGCACAAAGGGAAGTTAGGGGATCCAAGGCGGGAAGAGAAGCCAAGGGATCAGGACGAAGCGGGGAAGGAAGGGAAGTCGAGGGTACAAGGCGAAGTGGTGCAGGAAGGGAAGTCAAGGGCTCAAGGCGAAGCGGGGTTCAAGGAGAAGAAGCCAATTCAGTATGCGCTGCGCGATGTTACCTTCGAGGCGCAGCCTGGTGAGATGGTCGCGCTCGTTGGACCTAGCGGCGCTGGGAAGTCGACGCTGATCGGGATGATCGCGCGGCTGTACGACCCGACGGCCGGTGTTGTCGAGGTCGACGGCGTGAACGTCCGCGACGTGGGGTTAGCGTCGCTGCGCGCGCAGATCGCGTATGTGACGCAGGAGTCTTTTCTGTTCCACGCGACCATTGGCGACAACCTGCGCTTTGCGCGGGAGGATGCTACGCGTGAGGAGATGGAGGCCGCTTGCCGGCAGGCCTACATCCACGATTTCATCGTGTCGCTCCCCGAAGGGTACGACACTATGGTTGGAGAGCGCGGCCACCGGCTCTCCGGTGGCGAGCGTCAACGGATCGCGATTGCTCGTGCGATCCTGAAGCGCCCGCGCATCCTCATCCTCGATGAGGCGACGTCGCACTTGGACTCGGAATCCGAGTCCTATGTGCAGGCGGCGCTCGAGGAGCTGATGCAAGGGCGCACGACGCTCGTGATCGCGCACCGGCTCTCCACGGTGCTGGCCGCCGATCACATTCTGGTGATCGAGGCGGGCGGCGTCGTGGAGCGGGGCACGCACAGCGAGCTGCTCGCACTGGAAGGGCTGTACGCGCGGCTGTACAGCACGCAGTTCGCGAAGGCTGCCGAGGAGGCAGCGAAGTAGGCGGGCTAGCGTTCTCATCAAGGTGCCTCTCGCTACTATCCCCTTCGCTCAGGTCAACAATAGCTGATCCATATCCTTAGCCAAAGGGAAAGTGCTTAGAATCTTAGGCGTTGAAAGCGATCATCGCCCACCGAATGGGCGGAAGTGCAGGCTGTAAGGCCCGAAAAGGGCCTTACAAGCAGAGCGTGAAGCCCTCGGCGCTCCAAATAGCGCCCCAAAAGGGCGCTAAAGCGAGCATCGCCCAGCGAATGGGCGGAAGTGAAGGCTGTAAGGCCCAAAAAGGGCCTTACAGCAGAGCGTGAAGCCCTCGGCGCTCCAAATAGCGCCCCAAAAGGGCGCTAAAGCGAGTATCGCCCACCGAATGGGCGGAAGTGAAGGCTGTAAGGCCCAAAAAGGGCCTTACAGCAGAGCGTGAAGCCCTCGGCGCTCCAAATAGCGCCCCGAAAGGGCGCTAAAAGCGAGCATCGCTCACCAAACAGGCGTCACAGGCAGATTGCTCGCCTACTGGCGAAAAAAGAGATATTCCCCCAGGTTAGTTGACCTAGGGGGATATCTCTTTCTTGTTAAGAACCTAATTTGTTTAAATGATCAAGTGTGTGCGTACAATCACGTCACCAAGGTGGCTGGATCCAACTTGGCTCCTTCACGCAGTAAGTAACCAAAAAACAAGACATAATACGACACGATGATGAAGAAGACACCGGCGGTGACGGGATCTTTTGTAAACTGAGAGAAATCTGCAGGAGAAATGTTAGTGGTTGATCCCGTGGAGATCGCAATAGCAGCATAACGATACGCAATGCGGCCTAGGAATAGAACTAGGACGGTGACTTCAATCCATAGATGTGTGCGATAGTACCAGCCATCACTCCGATGCTCGAAGCGGGTATGGCGAATCGCAGTTCGTCCGAGCAAGGCACCGCTTGCAAGGCCGATCAGATAGCCGATGAAATGGATGGGATGCACGAAGCCGAGGAGAAAAATGGTCATCCCGAATAGGCTGAACAGCGACAGACGAAAGGTGAGTCTGCCTCGCGACAGCTTTTGAAAACCAATGGTGCGCTTCGCCCGTCGATAAATAAAAAAACCAAAGATCAAAAAGGGAATCACATAGTGTAATGTATCCTGCATGTGGAAGCACCTCCAAACCTGGCATCGTATTTCCTTATTGTAGCAAATTTGGACGGCCCATCGTGAGAAATGTTATTCCGTTTACAAAATGTTGTCATACACTTAATAGTAGTTCGATAAACTTACTATTACACACTCTAAGTGCCGCAAGGAGTTGACGGTAAATGGCTCTGATCACTCATGTTAATGTATGTAACGCAGTTAATGAAATTTACTGTTGTCTTCGTAATAAAGTCGTGAAGCTGGACGCGCAGCAAAAAGAGCAGTTTTGCAAAGGGTGTAAAATGTTCGCGGGTAGTGCAGTGGGCTACGAACAAGGCGTCTCCTGTGTGTGGGAAGATATGCGAATCGTAAGCAATCCGCATGTGGTCCTAGATCCAGCCCAGGAGTTTAAACATAATCAAATTCGCCAAGTGCCGCCCGAGGGTCCGGCCTTATTTGTATATACACCCACATGGTAAAGCACGTACTGTTTGATTTTGACGGGACACTTGTCGATTCCAGGATGTTGCTGGTTAAGCTCTATAACGAAATGGCCAACCAATATCGTTTCCGCCCCATCCGTGAACAGGACTTGGCCCCTTTACGCTCAATGTCGATTTCTGAACGAGTAGATCGCCTGGGAGTGCCTGTACTCCAAATTCCTAAGCTCATGGTGGCTGGGAGACAGCTGTATCACGAGAATATTCGATCGCTGCAAATTGTGCCTGGTATGAAAGAGGTCATTGCGAAGCTCTCTACACAAGGGGTCAAGAGTTCGATCCTTTCTTCCAATTCAGAAGCAAACATCCGTTTATTCCTGAGAAAAAACAAGCTGGAGGGTGCGTTTAAGGAGATCATTTCAGCGAAGCATATTTTCGGCAAGCACCACTCGATTCGCAAAGTGATGAAGCAATGGGGAACCACGCCCGCGCGCATGATTTATGTCGGTGACGAATTACGGGATATTGAATCCTGTAAGAAATTAGGGGTGCCTATCGTCGCTGTGACATGGGGGTATGACTCTCCCCAACTGCTGCTCAGTGGAAAACCGGACCACATCGCCAACACCCCTAGTGAGCTGTATCGGACGCTAGTGAGCTTAAGTTAAGTTGAGAAAAATGAATGGCAGGAGCCGCCACAGGGAGGACTGGGGGGGCTTTTCGTGTTGACATGACAAAGCGCAGCTGCGCTCTTAGTCGGTGGGGCAATTGGTAACGGAATCGAACGTCTTCTATTCGGGAAGGTCACGGATTTCATCGTCATTCACTCCGGAAATGGTGTCATGAATCTAGCGGATATTGCGATTAATTTGGGTGTTGTGCTTTATGTGGTGGACATGCTGTTTTCGCAGAGAAATAAATGGAAGAGAAATGGGGAGAATCCACAATTTTCATAGGTACAAAAGCCCATGAATATAGAATTAATATAGATATAAAGGACTATTTGTGGTATCCTTCAAGTAGGAATACGTCATTGGAGGGATGGTCACATGAAAGCGGATCGACAAGTACTTGTTGATGAGTTTTTTGCGATGATTCGAAAGTTGAACCGCACAGGTTCCGATATTATGCATGTGAGGGAATTTTTCTGGCGATCATCGGAAATTCGCGGATTTATCCCGCCGACAGTCGAGTTTATGACGGTTCTCAAAACGTATAATGCGGTACTTTTTCACGAGTTTCGTAAATCACTTGTGCCACAGACAAGTATGCATATCTTAGCCAATGTTCATATGGAAGCAGGAGATGCGCTGGTTAGTTTGGGTATCACAAGTCTAGAAGATCTCGAATTAGCGGTTAAAGGCAGGATATTAACGAAAACGTAACGAGTTGTTAAGTTACTTGTTACTTTGATAGAAGGTTTTCTTATAGTGCAAAAGCCCAAGCGAAGAAGCAAGTCGCTTGGGCTTTATTAATTGGTATTAGTCTTCCTTCTTCTGCTGCAGGGCTGCGAGTAGCTTGTCGGCAAGTGAGTTGCCGAGTCCAGATTGATCGGAGAATTTCTCGATCAGCTCGCGGTTCGCTTTGGCTGAAGCCTTGCGTCCTCCACCAGTTGACTCGCCGTCGATTTTCTCGACCACATTGCAAGGACGGCATTGAAAATATTTGCCTGCTTTACCTGTGTGTATTTCCATCTTCTTATGGCACTGCGGACAACGGTGGTTCGTTAATTGACCGTCAGCTTCACGTTTATAGGAGCATTCCCGACTGGAGCATACCAGATAGCGCCCGCGTTTGCCTTTGACTTCTTGAAGAAATTCGCTGCAATCGGGACATTTACTGCCGGTTAAATTATGCGGTTTATACGCGGCTGAACTGCGTTTCACCTCGTCAACCAGCTCCGTTGTTTTCTTGCGGATTCCACTAAGAAAGGCATCCATGCTTCCCTTGCCTTTGGAGATACGTTCGAGCTCCTGCTCCCAGCGAGCGGTAAGCTCAGGAGAGCGTAGCTCCTCGGAGGCGAGCTCAATGAGCTGTGTGCCCTTACCTGTAGGGATGAGCAAGGAGCCTTGACGCTCGATCGTGTCGGAAGACACGAGCTTCTCGATAATATCGGCGCGCGTAGCTGGCGTGCCAAGGCCATATTTCTCCATTTGCGATAGCAAGGAGGCCTCATTATGACGAGAAGGCGGCTTCGTTTGACGGCTGACTTGCCGAATGTTGCGAGCGGTTACTGCGTCTTTCTCTGACGCTTGTGGCAGCAGTTGCCCGGCATCGTCTTCGGATTCATTCTCTTCCCGATCAGGATCGGTGAAATCGGTGGCACCGTAGACTTCTTTCCAGCCTGCTTGCTTCACGACTTTGCCTGAAGCATAGAGTTTCTCTCCTGCGATTTCGATCGTTAACTTCGTTTCATCATAGCGGCAAGGGCCGCTGAATAAGGCTAAGAATCGGCGAAGGATCAGATCATAGAGTCGACGTTCGTCTGCGCTTAACGTAGCGAGTGAGATCGCTTCTCCCGTTGGAATAATGGCGTGATGATCGCTGACCTTGCTGTCGTCTACGATCCGTTTAGTAATCACTAGCGGTTTACGGATAAAAGGTGCCGCGAGCGCCGCATAGGGACCAATAGCAGCCCCTTTCAAACGGCCGAGCAGTGTCGGTACCATATCTGAGGTCAAGTAGCGCGAGTCTGTTCGCGGATAAGTGACTAGCTTATATTGCTCATATAGCCGTTGCAGGACGTTCGACGTCTGTTTGGCAGAAAAGCCGAATTTGCGGTTCGCATCGCGCTGCAGCTCGGTCAAATCATAAGCAAGCGGGTGTGGAATCTGCTTCTCGGTTTTATTCACCTGCACGATTCGGCCGTTCTGGCCTTGCAGCTTTGCTTTCAAGCTATCTGCGCGCTCACGGTCAAATATGCGCGAGTCGCCTGTCTTCGGGTCCCGCCACTGGGCGCGGAAGGACCCAAGGTCGGCTTCGATCAACCAGTAGTCGACGGACCGGAAATCACGGATTTCCGCCTCACGGTTGATCATCATGGCCAGCGTGGGCGTTTGGACACGCCCAGCGGAAAGGGACGCGCCGAACTTGCTGGTCAGCGCGCGGGTTACGTTGAGGCCGATCAGCCAATCGGCCTCTGAACGACAGACGGCTGCTTGATACAGCCGGTTGTAGTCGGTGCCAGGCTTCAGCTGCGCGAAGCCTTCGCGAATCGCCTGATCCGTCTGCGACGAGATCCAAAGCCGTTTGAACGGCTTTTGCCAGCGGATCAGCTCCATAATCCAGCGCGCGACGAGCTCGCCCTCGCGCCCCGCATCGGTTGCGATGACCATCTCGGATAGGTCACCCCGACGGCTGAGATGCTCGATGGCACGAAACTGCTGCGAGGTTTCTTTCATGACCTTGAGCTTCATTTTACTTGGGATAATAGGCAGATCTTCAAGATTCCAAGTCTTGTACTTGGGATCGTAATCATCGGGTTCAGCGAGCGTAACGAGATGGCCGAGTGCCCAGGTGACGACATATTTGGCACCTTCGAAGTGGTGCTTTTGTTTCTGATTACAGCCCAGCACGCGAGCAATTTCTTTGGCTACACTTGGTTTTTCGGTCAGTACGAGAATTTTCATCGGGCTAATTACCTCATTTCTATATACAAAATAGCATAAGCGATAGGGACTTTCTTTTCAAACGAACAATTTCTCGAAATATTCGTGCTTTTGTGCCGAAAATCAGCGAAAATTGTCTATTTTCGTCTTAATATAAGGTATAATGAGATATATAGAATAAAAAGGGGGGGAACCTCAATGGGGCACATCTTTTCTCTTTTTTCCAATCATACCATTAAAACAAGACTTCAACTCTGGATAAGCGCAATTATTGTTTTGCTGGCTTTTTCGATCATTGTTCCTTTTTACTTTATTGAGAAAGGAAATCGGTTAGAGGAGGCTGGCGTTCAACTCAAGCAAATGATCGCCTTGCAGAGCTTATATATCGAACGTTGGAATCAGGAGAAGCTGGATGCGATTAAACGGTTCGCACTTTCGGATAATGCCAAGCTTCATCGGATTGCCGATTTGAAAAAGGAATTTCAAGATTATGCCAAGGTCAATTCGGAGTTTTATTCTATTACCTTTGTTGAGCCGGACGGCTATATTCGCACAGATTCGATCCCGATCTATGTGGGTGATCGGGTGTATTTCAAAAGGGGAAAGGAAAAGAAAAGCTACGTCTCTAGTGTTGTCATTTCGAAAGACAATGGAGCGCCTGTTATTACATTCTCGTCCCCCGTACTTGGCGATCAGGGTGAGTTCAAAGGTGTTGTGCTTGGCATTATCACACTCGAAATGTTGAATAAATTGATGGCGCAGCTTAGCTTCGGGGATACGGGGGAAGTCTATGTGCTTGATTCACAAGGCAATATTGTAACAGCCTCCAACCATACGGAGAATAGTGCAGTAACACAGCAAGTTACGTCTGAAATTTTTCAACATGCCAAGGCGGGTATTACTAATCAGAGTGCGTATATTGGATTCCGAGGTGAACGCGTATATGGACAATATAGATGGTCGCAAGGGAAGAATTGGCTAGTCGTAGGCGAAATTACGCAGAAGGAAATTTTCCAAAAGCTGAATGAATTAAGCATGACGATTATTGTCATTTCTCTGATCGCGCTCCTGCTCAGTGTTGCAGCAGCCGTGATGATTGCCTCCAAGATTGAGAAGCCGATTCGCTACTTGCTGCGTGCCACGAAGATCATTCAGAATGGGAACTACGATTATCAAATCAATTCGGATAACATAAGAAAAGCTCCTATTGAGCTGCGCCAATTGGTGAATACGTTTAATTTGATGTCCGATCGCCTCAATGCCAATATTTCGCTCCTGGAGCACTCCGCATGGATGGATCAATTGACAGAGTTACATAATCGGCGATATATGATGCTAGAAGGAAATAAACAATTACAAACGTGTATTCTCTCCGGTCAGACATGCTCAGTCTTGATGATGGATATTGATCATTATAAAAAAATTAATGATACGTATGGTCACTTGGTTGGCGATGGTGTGCTCCATCATGTTGCGAGTCTCTTAAAGCGTTATGCGGGGGATGATGCGATTGTGGCAAGGTATGGCGGTGAAGAGTTCATTCTGCTCCTTCCGTGGAAAAATGCCCAAGAGAGTGCTGATTTGGCTGAGGAATTAAGAGCGCTCTTAATGGCCGAACCTTACGTTAAAGAGATGCTTACCGTCAAAATCACAGCGAGCATGGGAGTTTCGGAATACTCGCCTACGCTGGAATACGGTACGATGGTGTTGGAAGATATGATATCTCGGGCAGATCATGCTTTATACCGAGCGAAGTCACTTGGAAGAAATCGTGTTGAAATTGACGCCAAAGAGTCTTACGATGAGAATGATCATGTATAACCATGACACTGGAGGCGTGCTATGAAGGGAAAAACTGCGATTGTTGCAGGAGGAACTGGGTTAGTCGGACGAGAGCTGCTCAAACAGTTATTGAATGATCCAGATTATGACAGGGTTATTGCGTTAGTTCGTAAGAAACTGGACATAGAGCAGCTTGGTGGACATGGGAAGCTGGAGCAGCGAGTGATCGATTTTGCTAAGCTGAGCGATAGTCTGAAGACTTCTGAGTTCGCGCATGCGCACGTCTTCTGTACCTTAGGAACGACGATTAAAAAAGCGGGCTCCAAGCAGCAATTCCGCAGAGTGGATCGGGACTATCCCCTCCTCCTAGCTGAAATGGCGAGTAAGGGACAAGCCGATGCATTCGCCATTGTGACCGCGATGGGCGCAGACCGCATGTCCTCCTTTTTCTACAATCAGGTAAAGGGTGAGGTGGAAGATAAGCTGCGGGGCATGCGGCTTCGCGCGTTGTACCTGCTGCGTCCTTCTCTGATTCTGGGCGACCGTGGAGAGTTCCGACTGGGCGAGAAGCTGGGAAGCATCGTGTCGCGAGCCATAGCTCCGCTGATGACGGGACGTCTTCGAAAGTACCGCCCCATTCATGCGAGCACGATTGCAACTGGCCTTATTCGAGCTGCAAAGTCGGGAAAAACGGGAGCTCAGGTGTTGAGCTCGGATCGGATAGCATCGATAGCTGGGAAGTGATTGTCAGGGGCAGCTGGCCTGAAGCATGCTAGGACAATCCCAACTGGAGTGGTGTTCGGTCTACGTTTTTGTTAAGATTAGTGTCGTTCATTATTCATGTACTAAATGATAATAGAAAGAAGGTTCACATCATGATTGACCATATCGTCCTTGTAAAATTCGGTGAAACAACAACACAGGAGCAGCTGCAAGAGGTTGTTGATCGTTTCAAAGCGCTGCGTCCACATCTAACAGGTATCATTGATATCCAAGCGGGTCTTAACTTCTCGGAGAAAAACAAAGGGTATCAAGTTGTATTGTCTGTGCGTTTTGAAGATAGAGCGGCATTGGAAGCATACGGGCCTAACCCTGAGCACCAAGCGGTTGCAGCGTATATTCGCGAAGTTGGCCGCGAGGACAGCTTGGTTGTGGATATTGAGATTTAAGGTTTGTTCTGTATGTGGGTAAGAGACAGTAGAATCCCGCAGTGGATAGTCATAAAGGAAAGTAAAAGACCAATGCAGACGTTAGCATTTGTCTTTTACTTTCCTCTTAGTGATACAGCCTTACGCTGACCCACGCTAGATTGTATAAATAGATTGTACTAGATTCCTCTCTATACTATAGTATTTGTAGGTCCTAGAAATTTCCATTTCTAGTAATAATCATTTTTAGTAGTTTTCACAGCCAAGGAGGATATTTTATTGAGTTTATTTCGTTTTATGCCAAAGCTTTATCTTTTTTTAGCTGTTTTGCTATTCATTTCTAGCCTCGGACTCCAGAATATTGTGCTTGCCTCTGAAATAGTCCAGCCCCAGTCAGTAATTTCACAGCAAACGGAACCGATTTCATCCAATCATATTCAATCTCCGCCACCTCGTATGCTACAAGGCAATCTATCAGGTGCTATTCGCAGTGATACTGAGATTTATAATTATCTTACGACTCAAAAGAGTGTATTTGGCTTCACCAGCCCACAGAATGATCTTCAAATCCTAAAAAAAGATGTAGATAAGGCTGGACAAGCCCACTATTTACTTCAGCAGAATTATAAAGGGATTCCTGTGTATGGTAAATATATGCGTGCTCATTTAAATACGGCAAAATCATTATATGCCATTACCAATCAATCCAATTCCGAGATTAATTCACTCTTAATTGATATTAATCCAACAGTGAGCTCTGGCCAAGCCATTGAGAACTTACACAAGGAAATTGAAAACACAGTGGGCTATTCGATCGAGTTAGGCGGCAATATTGGTCCTAGAAAGTTAAATGATCCTAAAACAGAGCTTATTATATATCCTTATCAAAACCAATATCTGCTTGCTTATCAAATAGATATCGAATATATCACGCCAACTTATAATCGTTGGGTCGGCTTTGTCGATGCCAAAACGGGAGTTATTATTCATAAATTTAGCCGCTTGACCGAGATTAGTCCTGACAGTGCGTCTGGAACAGGGAAGGGCTACAATGGCGATTCAAAAACCTTGAACATTACACGTGATTCCGATGGTTATTATTCGCTCCTAGACAAATCCAAATCGATGTACCGTATTGAAAATAACGAAGAAGACGGCGTTATTGCTACCTATGATTTTATGAAGCCGTTTACGGGTCCGATATCCAGTTACTCACAGACCTTTAACGACCCGACAGCTGTAGATGCTCATTATTTTTCTGGTATTGTGTACGACTACTACAAACAAAATTTACAAAGAAATAGCATTGATAACAAGGGAATGTCAATCATTTCTGTAGTAAATGTTGGTGCAATAGATAACGCATTCTGGAACGGTAATGAAATGATGTATGGCGATGGTAACCAGAATTTCGCCTGCTTGTCCTGTGGGTTAGATGTTGTGGCTCACGAGCTGACTCATGGCATAACTGAATATACCGCAGGCTTGGAATACGCAAGTCAACCAGGAGCACTGAATGAATCTTTGTCGGATATCATGGCCGTCGTTATTGATTCAGATGATTGGACCATCGGAGAGGATATTGGTGTTACGCAAGCCACATATGTGCTTCGTGATTTGGAAAATCCTTCTCGCGGATTAACTGCCCAGCCTTCTCATATGAATGACTTTCGAAATCTACCCCTTGATATTGATCACGATAACGGAGGTGTCCACATTAACAGCGGCATTCCGAATCACGCTGCATATCTAATAGGGACAGGAATCGAGCAAATACAAGGACTTAGTGGGCAAGGTAAGAAGCTACTTGGCCAGATTGCATATGGTGCAATGACTTCATATTTGACGCCAACTTCAGACTTCGCAGATGCGCGCGACTCTTTCGTTTTGGCTGCGGGTGACCTAACTGTAAACGCTGAACAAAAAGCAAGTATTATTCAAGTCGTCAAAAGTGCTTGGGCGGCAGTTGGCTTACCTTATACCAATGATGAGAATAATATCGTATCATTCTATGTGCCCAATATGGTTGGATCTCCAATCATTGACAATGTAGCACATACCGTTGATTTTACCGTTACTTATAGCTCATGTTTGAATGCTTTGGCGCCAAATATTTTCCTCTCACCTGGTGCGACAATTGTATCAGGAGCAACCAGTTCGCAGGATTTTACCGCACCGGTTTCTTATACAATCCGATCTCAGAGCGGGCTTTCACAAGTGTGGACGATTAAGGGCGTGGCCGCAAACGCCGTTACTTCTGGTGATATTGTTTCATTATCTGTAAACGAACAAACGGGGGAAACATTGATTGATCCCGTAGCACGCACCGTAACGTTCTATGTTGAAGGAAATACCAATATTACGTCATTGATTCCTTATTTAGAAGTGTCACCTGGAGCCTCAGTTTCTCCTGCGAGTGGTACGCAAGTAAACTTCACGAATCCGGTAACATATACGGTTACGGCACAGGATGGTTCAAATGAACAGTGGACCGTTCGAGGAATTAAGGATTCGGTCAGTCCTAAGTTGCTAGGTGCAGAATCTACTTCACAAACGACAATTAGTTTGTATTTTAATAAGGCAATGAATCCAAATACGATCAATTCAATTGCTAATTACGTGGTTGAACCGCTAATTCCTTCCGCGCCAACGGCTCAGGTTAGTAGTTTAATCGTCGACAATACAGCTTCTAGAGTTACATTAACAGTAAGGAATCTAACTTCTGAAGTAGCCTATAAAATCACGGTATTGGGTGCTAAATCAAGCAGTAACATTCCCCTGCGCCCTGATCACAACGTAGGTTATGTATTAGTTGGGGATACCAACCTGCCTAACTTACTTACGGCAAGAATTGATAATGATCAATTAGTTCTTACATATGATGAATATGTCAGATATTACTATTCTTACAGTTCTGCTGGGTTTCAGGTTAAATTGAACGGCAACCAAATTGCTATTAATAACATAGAAGCAAATGCAAGGGCGATTACTCTGTATTTGGGACAAAAAGTAAGGCCTAGCGATTCGGTCACCATTTCATATTCACAGCAACCAAATTCCAGCATTATAGTCGATTTGAATAATAATGCAGCTCCTGCCTTCAATGGAATACCAGTCGTTAATCGAACTGTTGTATCACAACCTGTTGGAGAACCAAATAACTTCCATATCAATAATTTACTTAAGCAAATCGTGAAGCACCCGGCTAAACCAATCGTGTATTCCATTTTCCAAGGTGACACGCATGTTGTTTCTGCCAATATGGTAACCGGAGAAACCAAGATGATTGAGCTTGACTATCCTGCAGAGCGGATATTCGCAACAGAGGATGAAGTTTTTGTCGCCTTGTCGCATCAGCCACACAGCTATTATTGGTCGGAGGAAAACCAAACGGGGAGTCTGGCTATCCTAGATGGCACTGACCTGCGACTAAAAGATGAGTTTCAGATTAGCGTAGATCCATTCGATTTGGTTGTTGATAGTCATGGCGTCATTTACGTTTCCTCAGGTTCCGGTCAATGGACAAATTTTCATTCCTATTCTTCGGTAACGAAAAGCGTTTATGACTATACAACTATCGATCATCGCTCTTACCTGCAAATAAGTCCAAATTTAAACAAAATATATGCGATAGATACGACTAGCAGTCCTAGAGATATTCGAGAATTCACCGTGAGCAACAACGGAGTATTTACAGAAGGTCACCATTTCGGCGGTTATGATTCTCCTTATCATGGTGATTATGCCATGACAACATTGCTGCGCATATCTCCTGATGGACAATATTTATTCAACGGTGCTGGTACTATCTTTACGAGTACATCCCAACAATCAACCGATATGATATATGTTCGGACTATTGACTCATTCACTGATATTGCTTTTGATTTGGGACAAGACCGCTTCTACACCCTTAAGGATAATGCGTTAACTACGTGGAGATACAGCACGTTCCAAAAGCTGGGTCAGATTCAATTGAGTCAGCCTGTAACGAATATTTTAAGCAGTGGTCAGGCGAATAAGCTATTTCTCGTCAGTCCAGAATTAGGTGGAAAGCGCACTTCGGTCATTACCTATTCAATACCTAATGCTGCAGCTTTGAATGCTTTAACTGCTACAACGCAATCCATTGCTTCGGTAAACGGTTGTGCAGCGCCTGGTGGCAGTACACCTAGTAACGGTACACCTGGTGGAGGTGGGGGCTTCTTTATTCCAACTGGTAATTCAAATCAGCAACCAGGTTCAACACAAATTTTAAATAGTGACGCGATCCAAACAGAAACAATAACCGACAGCAATGGCAAAAGTATACTTAGAGTGAAGCCCGATACTGACAAGCTTATGGATGCCATTCAGTTAGCACTTACTGGTTCAGTGGAAGAAGCTGAAAAAAATAAGCAGCCATCTATCCCAACTGTTACGATGCCAATTGAAAACTTTGGGAATGGCATTCAAGTCGAATTGTCTGCCCAATTTTTTAGTGAAGCTGCCAAGCAAGCACCAACTGCTGTTATTTCTATTCAATCGGGTGTTACAACTTTTGTAATTCCAGTTCAACTGCTTGCAAATCTAACAAGCGCTTCAGGCAATGGCAGCAAGGTTAATATTATTGTTGAAAAGCCAGATAGCGCGCTTAATGACCAAATCAAAAGTTCGATGGCATCGGATGGATATTCGCCAGTTAGTGATTCTATTGATTTCAAAATTTCAATAGGCAATAACGAAATTTCCGATTTTAACGGTACTTATGTCTCAAGGTCAATAACAATTCCCGGAAATGTTGATATTTCCAAGATTTCCGTATTAGTCTATAACCCAGAAACAAAAGAAACTTCGTTTATCCCGGCTTTTGCTAGAAACTCAGAAGGTCAAACAATTGTTGATATTACTGCACCACATAATAGTATCTATACCGTTGTCCAAGCGTCAAAAACATTTAATGACGTTAACCAGCATTGGGCTAAATCCGATATTGAATTAATGGCATCAAAGAAAATTGTGCTTGGTATAACAGAACAGTCCTTTATGCCAGAGAAACAGATCACACGTGCAGAGTTTGCAACGATTTTGATTCGTGCACTCGGTATTAAGGTAACTGAAGAGAACTCCAAGTTTAAAGATATCCTTGCAACCGATTGGTATTCTAAATCAGTTACTGCAGCAGCAAGAGCAGGACTTGTTCTAGGGTATGAGGATGGTACATTTAATCCAAATGGCTCAATCTCCCGTCAAGAGATGGCGGTTATGATTGGTCGTGCAATGAAGTATGCGAATACTGCTCAATCCATCCAAAGTTCCGGACAAGATCAAAGTAAATTAAATGCATTAACTGATCGAGGGAATGTTCCGAGCTGGGCCTCAGCAGATATTATTTCCTTACTAAACAATGGCATCATGGAAGGTGTAACACAAAATTCTTTTGAGCCTGGTTCTCTGGTTACTAGAGCGCAGGCTGTTACAGTGCTTAAACGGATGTTACAACATTTGAAATTCATTAACTAATCATTGGATTTACTATTTTATACAGAAAAGCCTGACGGGACATTGCCCCTGTCAGGCTTTTCTATGTGCTCAAGCGCGTAGATCAGATCGCTGAAAGCAGTGCAAACAATTTCGGACTTAGTGGAATAAGGCTATATACTACGTAGTTCCTTGCGATACACCGAGGGTGCAGATCCGCTCCATTTGTGGAATTGCTTCGAGAAATAGAGCGCATCGTTGAAGCCGACAGAGGACGCAACCTGATCGATCGTCATGGCGGTTGTCATCAGTAGCTGCTTGGCCCGATCCATGCGGATGTTGAACAGATACTGCATCGGCGATAAGCCGGTGGATTGTTTGAACATTTTGCACAAATAAGTACGATGATAGCCTAGACTACGAGCGAGATGCTCGATAGAGACCGTTTGGGTGTACTGCAATTCTAAGTAGCGGATGGCTTGTCCAATTTGGCGTTTAATATCGCTTTCAGCTGCAGGCTTAACGGAGATATGTTGTGTATTCGCACGTCCTAGCTCACGAAGCAGCAGGCGCAGCCAGCCCTCGGCTTCCAGTTCCTCTAACTGTGGAAAAGCGGTTTGGCTAAAGCAGGAGCGGATATGGCGATAGTAGTGCCGAATTGTACGCGGCGTACTGCCAGTTATGACGGCTTGCTCGGGTGAGACGCCAATTTGTGCGAGAGTGGTGCCTGCGGCTCGCCCGGTAAAGGCAACCCATGTATAGTGCCAAGGCGTTTCGGCATCAGCGGTGTACGTGAACAGCTCGCCTGGATAAATGATGAACGAATCTCCAGCCGTGCAGGCGTACGTTCGGCCACACATTTCAAAGGTACCTGTTCCGGCATGAACCGTGTGCACCAAGAAATAGTCATGAACAGCAGGGCCCATTCTATGCAAGGGGTTGGGTTTGCCTTCACCGCTAAAAAGGACAGATAAATCAAGATTACTGTGAAGCGGGTTAATACTTACTGTGAAGTAGGTGTGTTCCGGTTGCATAGGAGCCTCGTTATGTTTTCTTTTGAGCGTACCTGATTAAACTACAAATGTCCATATTGGAGTTGTTTCAATCCATATTTTTCAAACCGGGCTTGCGCTATAGTAAGGATATGTTAATAGATGAACTATTGGAGGAGAATCTCACATGTCCAAAATTACTTTTTTAGGTGCAGGAAGCACGGTTTTTGCGAAAAATGTACTTGGTGATTGTTTGCTTACACCCGCGCTGCAAGGCTTTGAAATCGCTCTCTTTGATATTGATCATGAACGGTTACAAGATTCAGCTAACATGCTGAATAACATCAAAAAAACAAGTGGAAGTACCTCGATTATTAAAGCGTATACAGACCGAAAGGAAGCACTGAGCGCTGCCAAATATGTGGTAAATGCGATCCAAGTAGGTGGCTATGATCCATGTACGATTACGGATTTTGAAATTCCGAAGAAGTACGGATTGCGTCAAACGATTGCAGATACGGTTGGGATTGGCGGTATTTTCAGAAACTTGAGAACGATCCCTGTCATGTTGGACTTTGCTGCTGATGTGCGCGAGGTATGCCCAGATGCGTTGTTCCTAAACTACACGAATCCGATGGCGGTTTTGACCAATGTGATGAACACGTATGGCGGTGTGCGTACAGTTGGATTGTGCCACAGCGTGCAAAGTTGTGTGCCGGAGCTGTTTAAACACTTGGAGATTGATCAAACAGGGGTCAAAGCGAAAATTGCCGGTATTAACCATATGGCGTGGCTGCTCGAAGTGTCCAGGGATGGTGTCGATCTCTATCCGGAAATTAAGCGTCGTGCTGCTGAGAAGCAAAAAGAGAAGCACAAGGACATGGTTCGTTACGAAATGATGCTGAAATTCGGCCATTATATTACCGAATCCTCTGAGCATAATGCGGAGTATCATCCGTATTTTATTAAGCGAAATTACCCAGAGCTTGTGGACCGTTTCAATATTCCATTGGATGAGTATCCGCGCCGTTGTATCGATCAAATTAGCCGCTGGAAGCAAATGCGCGAGGATCTCGTGAACGATGCGAATCTAACGCATGAGCGTTCGCATGAGTATGCTTCGTATATTTTCGAAGCGATCGAGACCGATGTTCCGTTCAAAATCGGCGGTAACGTCATGAATACCGGCTTGATCACGAACTTACCGCGTGAAGCGTGTGTAGAAGTGACTTGCTTGGTTGATCGCAACGGCGTTACGCCTACGTATGTAGGAGATCTGCCTCCGCAGCTGGCGGCGCTCAACCGCACGAACATCAACACGCAGTTGTTGACGATTGAAGCGGCGATTACACGTAAACGTGAGCACATTTATCACGCGGCAATGCTGGATCCGCACACATCAGCGGAGCTGTCGATGGACGACATCGTCGCGATGTGCGATGAGTTGATTGCGGCTCACGGCAAGTGGCTGCCTGAGTATCACTAAGAAAAAGGTCGCGGGGATGGTTGTCCCTGCGACCTTTTTTGGCTTGTGAGCGAGGGGGGGAGATAGGCTCGGAAAACGAGCCTAAATGGTAAAAGAAAATAAACCATTAGACCAGGCAAAATATAGTATTAGACTGGGAATGGCATTAAGCTAACGACAAACAATAGTTGAGGAGCTTGCTACACGGCAGCTCCTATTCGTTCTTCTTGAAGTAAATGTGACACTGTCTTCTCATCGATATTGGACTCTTTAGAGATAGATTTCAGTATTGTAGCAACAGACAGATCATTTTGATAGTAAGAGGTTAATGCAGAGAGGATCATATTCTCTTCAATTACAGAATCTACGGCTATTTTATCTGTTTTTTGAGCGCTATATCCCTTCTTTTCCTTTAGATGTTGTTCGATATAAGGATTTTTTTTAGAATCGATTACTATTGTTGAAGCCGTGCTTTTGCTTGAATCTAATTTTTCTGTATTATCTGCAAGGACGGTAGTACTGCTCAACATCATGGCAGCACTCAATATGACGAAAATTTTCTTTTTCATTTATTTGACATTCATATCAATTAATGGAATAAATACTGTTTTATTGTAATTTATGAACTCGTATATTACAAGTTTTAATTTGAAATTTATCCCATATTTTTATGATATAATGATTAATGGTATAATCATCTATAATAAGGGGAGGGATCAAATGATTGCTAAAAAGCCGAATTCAAGAAGATTTAGAATTATCTTGATACTATTAATGATATTTTTGGCGTTAATTATTATTGAACAGTTCTCAGCTATCCAACGATATATTGCTAAATCTGTAGTTCAAGTTTATGTTTATATTAATTACGGGAATACTTTGTCGTTCAAGGAAATCGAGTACGTACCTCAGTTCGGTGATTATATTGTCTCGTATAAAAACAATGACAATGAACAGTTTTCATTCATTGTTACCCCAAAATTTTTTCCTTTGTTCGTAAAATATGATTCTATAAAAAAACAATCACTTCATATAAGTTGAGGGTAACGGAAATAAGAAAAGAAGAAGCCTGCGGCAAAAAGTCCTTATGTTGAACTCTATAATTTGATTGTGCCTAAGAATAATTTGCTTCGACAAATTAATGAACTCGTGGATTTTTCATTCATATACGAAGAACTTCAGGTCAATTACTGTCTCGATAACGGTCGTAATGCGATCGATCCGATTAGAATGTTTAAATATTTGTTGCTTAAGGCTATTTTTGATTTGTCCGATGTCGACATCGTTGAGCGTTCTTGGGAGGGAGTTGCAATGTTGGGGAAAATAACAGGAATACTTGGAATCATCTTTGCTGTAGTAACTGGTGTTATTGGAATCTATAGTTTAATTAATGACTCCGGGGATCAGAATAGAATTTGGTGGACGATGGTTTCACTTGCTTGTTCTATCACTTTCGATGGTATTTCTAATTATTTTTCAAGAAAAGAAAAAAGGGGGATGTTTTCAGCGATAATGGGAGTACTACTGTTGTTATTCGTAATCATCCAATTTCGATTCTAAAATTATTCATCTAGGGGGATAGACAAGCGTAGAGATGTGAAATATTTAATCACCACTAGCAATTGCATAAACTTTAATTTACTTGAACTGAATAGAAGGATATCCTTATCAAGCGCTAATCTTTTTGAGACCCTCCCCCGCATGAATTTTTTTTTTCGTAACGAGCAAACCTATAAGCCCTAAAGGTGAAATGGCGAGCTGCGGGAAGGGAGTCGGAGGGGGCCATACTACCAATGATCCGGCGGACAACATAACCCTGGGGAGGGAAGGGCGCCGAAAGGCAATACCTCACTTCGTTTACGGGATACTCGACAACTCCAAAATACCCTCTATCTTGCGGCTAAGGAGAACCCAAAGCGTAAGTTTCATGCGCTGTACGACAAAGTATTCCGGAAAGATATCCTGCAAGAAGCATGGAGAAGAGTGAGAACCAATCGTGGAAGTGCCGGCATCGATGGACAATCAATCGAATTCATCGTTCGAGAGATTGGTGAAGAATTCTTCATCGAAGAGATAAGGCAACAGCTAATGAATGGGGAATACCGACCGTCTCCGGTCAAACGGAAAGAGATTCCGAAGCCTGACGGAAAGACGCGTCCCTTGGGTATTCCAACGGTCCGTGACCGGACTGTTCAGATGGCTACCAAACTGGTGATCGAAGGCATATTCGAAGCAGATTTTAAAGATTGCTCTTATGGATTTCGCCCCAAGCGGTCGGCTCATCACGCAATAAAGAGCATCCGGGAAAGCATTAATTGGGGAGTCGCCGTCAACTGGGTGGTCGACGTAGATATTACTGGCTACTTCGATAATATCTCCCACAGCAAGCTGATGAAACTGGTCGAAGAACGCATCTGCGACAGGCGCATTCTAAAGTTAATTAGACAGTGGCTTGAAGCAGGCGTAATGAAGAATGGCGTTCGGCACTGTACGGAGATCGGTAGCCCACAAGGCGGCGTAATTTCTCCGCTTCTTGCCAATATCTATCTCAACTACCTCGATACGATATGGGAGAAGCGATTCTCTCATCTGGGCAAGCTAGTCAGGTATGCAGATGATCTTGTCATTCTTTGCCGGTACAAGCCGCAGGCAATCGAAGCTATTCATGCACTCAAGGCCATCTTCGGAAAACTAGAGTTAACCATGAACACGTCAAAATCAAAGTTAGTATGTCTATGGAAGAATCAGGATGGGTTTGACTTTCTTGGTTTTCACCACAGGAAGATGCCACATCTCCATAAAAAAGGGGTTATGTATAGACTTCGAAGCTTTCCATCGAAGAAAGCGATGAAGAAGATGCGCACTCGTTTGAAGGAAGAAACGGCATCCAGAGGTCGGTTAAACTGGCCGTTAAAGCTGATGGTCGAACTACTGAATCCTATGATCCAAGGATGGCGTAACTTCTACGCTCATCAAGATGTGGATCGAAGTATGGCAAACCGTTTCCTAGCGAAAGTGGACTGGTACATCCTGAGGAGATTGAGACTGTTCTGGAATAACAAACACAGAAAGCGCAAGCGGAATTGGTCAGAAATGAATATTCTGCTTCAACGTACAGAACTGAAAACATTATGCACATGGAAAAACCGTACTGTCCTGGATGAAGAACGTCGGAAAGCCGTATGCGGGAAAACTGCAAGTACGGTTTGATGAGGAGGGGCTGGGATCCCCAGCCCTTTACTCTACTTAGCGAAACCTTAATGAATTTTAGAACGTCTAATATACTGATTTCCAATTTCAGGGAGAACGAAGGAGAAAAGACATGTCGCAGAAAAATGGCTATACACTTTTTATTATGATTTTGGCTTACAGTTTTAACGATAGGGGCAGTAAATAAAATAGTGGTTCCTCTTAGCAATCAACGACCAGTTTTGGCGAAACTAATAGGCAAGATAGGAAGTATATAGTACAATAGTTCCTAAACTAGGAGGTTATAATTTGAACAAGTCTATCTTATTTTCAGTGATGCTTACATTTGCGCTATTAGCTGGTTGTAGCAAAGATACAAATGAGAAGGATACACCCACACCCACAGCAACTACTACCACTACTCCTGCTGAGCAAGTCAAGGAAACAAAAGAGCCCACCAAAGAGCCGACACCCACTGCTTCACCGGAAGCTAAAAAGGATAAAAAACGTACCGCTGACGAGCAATTATCACTTGATTACATTAATGTGTACCTCAATGGAACCGATGTTGAAGCAAAGAAAAAATTTGTTGAGGATAATGTACATGACGACATGAAACCCTTATTTACTCTAGGAGCGAATTCTGTAACTGAAGAGAATGAGATGTACAAAAACCCTGTAGTCGAAGGCTCGGCAGATTATGATACTTCTGGCGTGAAAGGAACCGCTGTTCTTATTAAAAACGATTCTGAGAAAGAGCTGATTGCTTTAGTGTTTGAAGGGAAGCTCGGAATTGTTTTCAATTCAGAGGATACTGATGTTTCAGTTAAAAAATCATTTGACGACATGCGATCAAAGATTAAATAAACACAAAAAAAGCCCCCGACCATTTTAGGAGGCCACTGAAAAACTTGCGTTTTTCGGAAGATCATCGATCTTTATATGTAAAGTCAAATAAAAAAAGAAAAAATCCGTTTAAAGCCATCTTACAGGCTAAAAACGGATTTTTTGTGTTCTGAAAAGCCTTTTAAATTCTTCGTAAAGACTTTTTCAGTGGTCTCCCATTTTAGGTAACAAGAAGTAAGAGTATCATACAGAGCAAAGGGTTTTGAGTGGAAATATATACCAATTCTGATCTTATAAACATGAAGCCTTACAATTACGAAATGGCGCATCCACGCTCAGTTTTTTCCTAACCACTCCCTTTTACTAGAGAACTTTCGGAAGAAGTGTATAGCTAGACAGTAGAAAGATCTCGAATCCGTACTCCAAGAAGGAGATTTGATTAAAACGGTGTAGGCAGGGGGGGACATTACTTCATTAAGCTTAACGGGCAGTAGAGCGTGGTGTCATCGGAATGCTTTTGTGGAATTATTAGGAAAAATAATGCAACGATATAGAATGTTTATACGTCTAATATGTGTAGAAACGGGGTGTATGCATGATACGAACAAAGATAACGATTGGAGTGCTTATTGGAATCATCGGGGTGTTGGTAATGATCATAGTTATTAATTTAACGACTGACAACAAAAATGCACTTGAAAGAAACGATATTATCCTTCACCATTTCAATAAGGTGGATGTAGACCGTTTAAATGAGATGGTTCAGCGTCATAAAAGTGGAAAAGGCGACTATCTCGTGCTCATTCCACCGATTATCGACGGTGGTTACTGGATTCATGATGTGCAATCAAATGGCAGGGAGGTCACCTGGACCATTGATAATACCAGAGATGGAATGAGTTCTGAGCATGGAAAACAGGTTTACAGATGTAAGAGGATTAGCATGGATGAGATAAAAAATCATTATGTGTATACACTTAATCAATGTGACAATGAAGGTGAAAAGAGCATACCAATTTTTAGCCTACTCAAGGAAGATGTTTTGTTACGCTAACTGGGAACGAGAGTTCAATAAGAATATGTGAAGGCAGCGGAACCGTTTAGTTCCGCTGCCTTTTCTCAAGTAATGGGCAGTTTAATGGAATTAAATGGAAATTGTGCTATAATATAAACGGAACGAAAAAACATTTGGCTGGGAGTGCAGATGCATCGGTGATCCATTTTGGTGAAATTCTAGTTATTCACTGACGGGATCTGCAAACAGGATTGGAGTGTGATTTATACTGAGGAAAGCAATTAAAATACTGTGAATTTTATTCAGTTTAATCACAGTATTATAATGAATTTTAGTATGTATAGACAAGAAATTAATCAAATGATAGACAGTTTACCTGATGAAGAATTACTGAAAGTTTACTGGTCCATTGAAGCTATCCGCCAAAAATATCTCTTTACTAAAAACATTCATGATAAAGGGGTAGCTATTTTAACCTTATTAGATAAAGAGCATGGAATTATGGACCTGTGGGATAGTACATTTGCAAAGAACATTAGCGACGAGACCAAAAGTGAAATTCGTTATAATCAGTATAAGTGGCATATTTTTAGTTTTAAGAAGCAAGATTGTATTGAAAAAGATGCAGCGAGAAACGCATTTGATGCTATGACTAAAAATGAATTATTTGTCATGTATCAAAATATACCTGATATTGTATTTGAATATAATAACGCTAGTGATATTGTTGCATCCGATTTTGATTTGAACAAGATATATATCTATTTGATAAGAATTTTACATGGACGTACGTATACACCCATGAATCAATGTGCGGACCATACTTTTACAAAAGTGTTTAGGGATAGTTAAGCTTTTCAAAAAACGAAGCAAATTATTGACAACAGGCTGCTGGAATAATCGGCAGCCTGTTGAACTAAAGGGCATGTTAGTAATAAATGTTAATATTTTCTAATTTATTTTAATATGATAAGCGAGGTGAAGAAATGAATATTGAGAAAGAAATCAGGCAATTAAAATATCAAATTAAACTACTTAAATTTATGGTCAATGGTGATGAATTTCCTTTTTTTATGTATGCTTTGGATAATGATTTCGAGGAAACTCAGGTCAAAGCTATAATGAAGATAATATTAGCTTTCAATTACCGTCTATACGAGGGCGGTGATAATATCTACCATAGTTATCACGAGTTAAACAAAGATGATGAATCGTTAAAGACGTTGTTAAAAACTTATCAAATTGACACCTACGAGATATACAAAACTGAATTACCAAGTATCTCCGAGTTCAAACATTACTTGAACTGTATCTTTGCTGATAAAGAAATAAATGCAAAACACTTTATCTTAAATTTAAAAAGACAATCATTTAATAAGGAACTATGTGATTATCTATTGAACCAATTTGAAGGACATTAACAAAGAAAAGTTGTTCAACTACCAGGTAACTATAGCTCAATAGACATCAGGAGAAGATTGCCGACAGCAACGGCAGCCTTCTCACCTAACGGGCAGTTTGGCGCAACACAACATATATACAAGCCGTATGTTTAATAAGTGAACTATACAAGGAGGAACGAATGAAATATTTCACTAAAGAGTGTTATGAAGAAGCACAGATAAGAAGTTTTTTGACTTTTCATGAAACGGAGAAGGAGTGGGAAGACCACATTGCTTTGTATGAATCTGAAGGTTGGAACTTCAAAGAATCTTGTAAGAATAACTTGGAGTATAAAAGAGCTGATTTACTCAAATATCTCCCAGCATCCTTTCATCCCTATATTCAAGACGGAACATTAAAATCACAATTTCCTTCAGAAGAACTTAGAAAAATGGCTGACCAATGGCTATTGGAGTATGATGAGAGAGCGAAAGCAAAAGGGATTACATATCGGAACTACTATAACTCCATAAAAAGGTCACTCCCCGAGAATGTTATTCAGTTGTATGAGAAGTCTTTACACGATGCACGAGTAACTTCGATTGAGAAGACTTTGAAAGACACGTTTATCATGACATTGGATTGTAGAGGCGGTTATCATTATTTAACGGATATCAGGCTAACCTTTACAGGAGTACAGAAGAATCAACCTACTAACTTAAGCGTAGGGAGTGGCTGGCTTTATGATGAAGTTTACCTCACAGAAACAGGTTTTGAACTTCATGTGTTATTAGAAGGTCCTTTAGTGGAGTTTACTATCTCAGCTGAAAACGTTAATATCGAGGTTATTTCATAATTCAGTGTTAAGCTATCGGTGAACGATAGTTGAGGGGCTTGCTTCGCGGCAGCTCCTCTTACGTTTATTAAGTAAGAGGCAGTATAGTTGAGCAACAGAAATGTTAATATTGGATGAAATACCATAAAATCAAACCTTTATAAATATCCCACGTCTATACTGTTATGAATCTTCTAAATTAAAGAGAGGGGTTCTTATGATATCATCTAAGATAAAATTATTTGTAATTCTAAATGTTATGCTATTTCTAATGATTGGCTGTAATAATGGCAATAAGGAGAGTGCTGTTAATGAATTCTCAATCTATTTGGTTAAAGAATTTTCTACAACTGAAGCTATGAGTAAAAAGCTTGATGATCTTCCTTTAGAAACTATACCTGTGGTTACCGACAAGGAAATTAGAACATACGATTGGACAGAACATGAATTCACAATGAAGGAAGGCATTAGTTTAGAGGAAAAGTTAGATGGGAAAGTATCTTTAAGTGGCAAACCTTTTGTTGTAGTTGTTGGTAATGAAAGAATATATCTAGGGAGTTTTTGGTCCTATTTATCTTCTCAATTTAATCCTGATATTCCAAAGATCTCTTCTGGGTGGAATAAAGGAAGCGATAACGATATGTACAAAATACAATATGGAAAAAATCAGGATCCTAGAGACAATACTAAAATATTTGAGGTATTAAAAGGATTAGGGAAAGTTATTAATTTTTAATTCTTCTAGGGAGTGCTGAGTATTAGGCTGCATCAGCATATTTTCAGGGATTATACTTCACTATCGGGTACTTTAGCATAATAAAACATCAGAACGAGGCTGCCGGTTTTAAACGGTAGCCTCGTTGAGCTAACGGGCAGATTAACTCAGCAACTCATTGATATAATTCGAGGATATAGCTAATTATTCTGAGGCATATTGTGAGTGAAGTCGTTTACTGATTTCTCGTAGCTTCTCTGGGCTTAAATTTTCTTCGTTTGATTTTCTAACAGAGATGAGTAAGGAGTATCCTAAATTATTGTCAATTGGGCGTGCGTTCTCAAGCTTGTATAACTTATAGCGTCTTTTACTTGGGGGATAAGTAATAAAAGCAGAGTGATCAGAATTGGGAGATAGACCCATTTTCTTCAATCTAGCCTTAGTGAACATATCTTCAGGTGCTTTATTAGCAGTGAACTGTTTCATGTTACCTCCTTAGATCACTTGGTTTGTTTCAATTATTTTATCAAAGGTTTGACCATTGCGCTAAGGCAGAACGATAGCACAATAAACAGGGAGCAGATTGCCACGGCAGCTGCTCCCTGTTTTCATATTTCGACGCATAAATAAAACACAGGCTGCCCATTATGCGCGGCAGCCTGTGTTTTTACTGTTTATCTGTTGGAATCGGTGTTACTTGCTTGTATTCAACAAGCTCAATCTTAGGTTTAGCTGAGGAGTTTTTTGCTTCTTGGTTGCGATAAGGAGAGTCGACATTCAACGTGATTTGGTCAAGACCCCAACGAGGATTTCCATCTTGAGGAAATACCTTAAACATCATTTTTACTTGATAAGTAAATTTAGTGGGACTTACTAGGCGTTTTATTTCTACAATATTGGTGTCAGTCCAAAAAACTTGAGAACCACCATACTTGTCTAGAACGAACTTATTTAACTCGGGTTGAATGGAATCTAAAAAAATGTCCTCTGTTGTTGCGTAGGTCGTTTTATAAACTGCACTTTCTTTCGGTTCGGCATAGATTGGTTGAGTTGCCAAAGCCATAACAAGAAATGAAGTTGGAAGTATTGAATACTTCACGATTTTTTTCATTTAAAAATCACCTCATTGTTAAAATCCCCCATGAACCTTTCTTTTATTCAAAAA
Organism: Paenibacillus sp. J22P143; assembly: GCF_059692035.1. Lineage (NCBI taxonomy): Bacteria > Bacillati > Bacillota > Bacilli > Caryophanales > Paenibacillaceae > Paenibacillus > Paenibacillus sp. J22P143. Next base: position 1,572 of record NZ_JCAUAQ010000036.1, on the reverse strand, counting down.
TTTAGTTGCCTCGTTTACGTCATTAATCCATTAAGCTAACGGGCAGTTTAGTGAAATAGTATGCGTGTAAGAAAGTTATAAAATGGAAACTTTTCACTTGTTCTCTTCGTCTTATTTTTAGGAACTAAATGTTGGGAGTGATGAGTTTTGAAAAAGTTTGTTTTAGGTCTAATTTGCGGAATTGATTGGAACATTAAACCAAGACATTGCGACTAGTGGCTGGAACGACTTTGGCAGTTCGACAAATTATTCAACTGTCCATTTCAAAGTAGTACATAGCCTTTTTGGAAATACTCTTGCTGATGCGGTTAGAGCATCCTGTTAATTATAAAATCTTTTGGAGGAATGTCATTATGAAGAAAATGATTATAGTAGGTAGTTTATTTGTTGCAACATTAACATCTGGCGTTATATACCATCAACATTCTGCAGAAGCGCAAAAAGCCGCTACACCTCAATTAGCCACATTAACTGAGAAAATGTTTAATTCAATTGATTACTATACTAACGTTAGTGGTTCTTATACCTATAAAAGTTCAAGTTCTTTCAGTAATGTAGATTTCGATGTTCAAGAAGGCGATATTGCATCTGCAGGTAGTACAGTTAATTTAAAAGATAACAATGGGAAAGTTGTTAATAGCAAGACTTCAGACAAAGACTTTCAACTAAATATTAATGAGTCTGACAAGTCATTTACTAAAGTTCCAAGGGTAAAGAATCAAATTTTTGATAAGCCTACAGGACCGCGAGTTCAAATTATTGATGGCGAGCGTAATATAAAATACCGTTCAGACCCTGCATTTTCAGGTGAAGCAGCTATTGTAACTTTTCCGCAACAGGTAGCTCTTTGGGTTGAAGATGAGACAAGTAATTCCAGTATTACACGCCATGAAAATTTATTCGGGCGAGATGCAACTATTATTGAAGGTGTTGTTCCTATAGGGGTGAAAAACTCAGGTGCTAGTTTCAATATGTCAGTTGATACCCAAACAGGAATTCTTCTGAAGCTCAGCGTAGATGAAGCGAATGGTACAAATAAGTTGAAACTAAATGTAACAAATATTGATATTTCTTCCGAGAAAAGGAACAAGAAATTTGATACTAGTGATACAAAGGGTTATAAAGACAACAGTCCTAAAGAACAAATTACGAAGTGATAACATGCAATATGTATTTTAGCAGTGGTTTAAATCTAGTACTAACGTGGACACATTATCACCATCGCTACCTGTGACTTGTCGCGTGTTTAAATCTGAATAAAATATAGAACAGCCCTCAACTTGAAGACAAGGTGGGGGCTGTTTGACGCTTACTCAGGACCTAGACCGATTAACAGAACCGAATCGGAAAAATAAATATTTACTGATACTTTCTGCATTTGTATTCGTATCAGCAATCTCAATAATAATATGGAGGGCTAAATTGCGGTTCAAAAAATAACACGTCCACTAAACTAACGGATAAGTACGACAAGTTCTGCTATAAGCATCACATAGTGTGAAAAGCAGGAGATTACAGCAGTGATCTCAACTTTACAACCGAGGATGGGAATGACGGAACCATGTATCCCGA
>NZ_JCAUAQ010000035.1:0-40795 GCF_059692035.1 Paenibacillus sp. J22P143 | reverse complement strand
TAATTGTTTGTTAGAAGGTAACATGAAATTTCGGCACCGCTTTTCCTTTTCTTCCAGTATACAACAAACCCAGTACCTATGCGGCACTGGGTCTGTTTTTACAAATTCTGCTTGCGTTTTGCAGTGCTCTCCATTAGGGTGCTTTTTCTCTTTCTTTTATAAGTTTCTAGTACCATAAGCCACCACGCGTTTAGCTGATCTAGCACGCTGTAGCTGGATTTTCCAGCTTCAATGCCGCGCGTTTAGCTGATCTAACACGCTGTAGCTGGATTTTCCAGCTTCAATGCCGCGCGTTTAGCTGATCTAACACGCTGTAGCTGGATTTTCCAGCTTTAATGCCGCGCGTTTTGCTGATCTGGCACGCTGTAGCTGGATTTTCCAGCTTCAATGCCGCGCGTTTTGCTGATCTGGCACGCTGTAGCTGGACTTTCCAGCTTCAATGCCGCGCGTTTAGCTGATCTGGCACGCTGTAGCTGGATTTTCCAGCTTCAATGCCGAGCGTTTAGCTGATCAGACGCGCTGTAGCTGGATTTTCCAGCTTCAATGCCCCGTGGCTAGCTGATCTGGCACGCTGTAGCTGGATTTTCCAGCTTCAATGCCGAGCGTTTAGCTTATCTGGCACACTGTAGCTGGATTTTCCAGCTTCAATGCCGCGCGTTTAGCTGATCTGGCACGCTGTAGCTGGGTTCTAACACTTACAAATCATCAACATATTTCCATCCGGATCTTTGAAATTAAACCAATGGCCATGCTCGATATCGGTAACGAGCTCAACATTACGGTCTTTCATGAATTGGTAAGCTTTATGTATATCGTCCGTATTAAAATGGAAGGCAGGCTTTCTAAAATAGGAATCACCATCGTAAATTTTGCTGTCTAACACGAGATTTAATCCGTTATTATCCAATGGTAGGCAACAAAGATGCCCATGAATAATCTCAAACGTAGGTTCCAGCCCAAGAATGGAGCAATACCATTGCCTTGCTTCTCTAATATCACTTACGGGAATAAAAATGCCGCCTACTTTACTTAATATCACACTCACGTTGGGACACTCCTTCACAAATCTCGTTTTTTATATGAAACATACGTGACAACCGTTAGCAGGGCGATAACGACTGCCGAAATGAGGACATACACGGCATCAAATCCACCGCCATACATGATATTTTTCGCTTCATAATATTTAAACGGGGTCACATATTTCAAGAATTCCAGCTTTTCGTTAAAGTCGATCGCAATCGATAAAATGAACGTAAAGAGCATGATGCCTGTTGCAAGCGAGGCTGCCTTTTTGGCGTTTTTATAAACGGCTGCAATGGATGTGCCAATGACCAGAAAGAGCAGCTGTAAAATAAACATACCCAGCATGACGATTGTGATATCCCCATTCACGGCCTCACCTTTGCTGTAAGCCCCAACAATGAACATACTCGAAATCCATGACACGAGGTTAAAAATAAGAATGTTCACTAAAGCGCTTAGCAGCTTCCAAGTGATGATTCTATGTCTGGACAAAGGCTTCACGAATAAAAACTCCGCCGTCTTGTCCCGCTCCTCTTTCGCAATGATATTAGCACCAAGCATAGTCGCATGTATCGTTGCCATCAAAAGGAAATATAGCACTAGGATACCGAAATAGCCGCTAGCCTTCGATAAATCCAAAGCGCCTGCACCCATAATCACTTGAAGCGATTTCGGCATTTCCGCCATCAGATCATTAATCTGTCCATTCGCTGCCGTTGCTTGATACTTGTTCATGCCGCTTGTTACTAGAAAAATGAGCCCTAAGCTCCAAAAAATCATCGATTTCCGAAATGTTTTCATTTCTCTCCAAAAAATATTCAATGGCTGTTCCTCCTCTCACCCGCATTCAAACGGCATGAACATCCTTTTTCGTGTAGATGAAATAGCCGGCCGCAATCGAAACCACGATCATCGCGATAGCTGCAATGACATAAGGTGCCTCATAGCTGGCATGCTCAAGCATGTATGTCCCGTTAAAGTATTTAAATGGCGAGAAATAACGCTTAGCTCCCTCCCCATCTACGGCAACGACCATTCCGATCACGAAAAAGGCAAACACCGTACCCAGACTGACGGATAAGACGGCTTTTATTTTAGAAAAAACGACGGAAATGATGAACCCTATGGCTAGAAACATGAGCTGGATGAACAGTAACGTGAATGAAATCAATAGAAATATGTTCACATCGAAATCAACCGTTTTTACTTGAAGCGCCATCAAATAGGCTGCAACGATATAGATCACACACGTAATCACTAATGAAGCAATAGCCGCTAATAGCTTGGATGTCAATATTTTAGTACGTGTTACGGGCTTCGTAAGAAGAAAGTCTGCTGTTTTCTCACGAACTTCCTTCGAGACGATCGACGTTCCCAAAACCATGGCTTGAATGGCTCCGCAAAGCGTAATGTACATAAAGATATACATATAGAATCCAAGTAGGGTACCAAAGGTCTCGATTTCAATACCAAGCGCTTTCCTGACCCCTTCTGGATACCCTTCTAATACGGAATAAAATTCAGAAAAATCCTTAGAGACCGAAGGAAAAAGGGATAAGAATAGGACGATGACAGCAATTAAGGAGCACGTCCACGTGATCGTGGATTTCCGATAAGCTCTCAATTCATGAAGGAAAATATTCATTCCTTTTAAGCCTCCTTCTCGTAGTAGTGCATAAAAATCTCCTCTAAATCAGGCTCTTCGATCCACAGATTATCGATTTCAATTTCAGCAATTTTTCTCATTACTTGATTGATGTTACCTTTAAATAAGAAGCTCGTTGTCCGGCCATGGACATCTATGTTATTGACCCCGGTCATCTTGAAAAAATGAGGGTCGAGCGCTTGCGCTGTGTCAATTTTAAATCTTTTGAAATTGTTTTCTTTTAACGTACTGATCTTCTCAACCGTCACAATCCTACCTTCCTTAATAATCGCAACTCGATCGCACAGTCTCTGAACTTCACTCAATATGTGAGAGGAAAAAAGAATCGTAGCTCCCCTTTTATTCTGTTGTTCGAGTAATTCGAAAAACTTCATCTGCATGAGCGGATCCAGTCCACTTGTCGGTTCATCCAGGATAATGAGCTTAGGATCGTGCAGTAGCCCTTGAACGATGCCCACTTTCTTTTTATTTCCCAGAGATAGATCATCGATTTTCTTCGTAACATCCAGATCCATCATTTCAGCAAGTTCTTTTATTCTCTTGGTACAATCCTTCTTGTAAAAGCTGGCTGAATACTTGAGTAGGTCAATGACCTTCATGTTGTCATAATAAAATACCTCGGAAGGTAAATAGCCGATGTCTTTCTTAATTTCAGGCGCAAACTGGATGCAGTCTTTCCCGAAAATTTTGGCGCTGCCACTGGTTGGAAAAATCAGAGACAGCAGCGTTCGAATCGTGGTTGATTTTCCTGCACCATTCGGCCCAATAAAACCAAAAATCTCTCCTTCTTCGATCGAAAAACTAACATCTGTAATGCCTCGTGAATTCCCATAGGTTTTGGTCAGATTATTAATTTCAATGGCATGCATGGTGTAGCCTCCTTATGAATTCCCTGTGATTTATTGAGTTTAGCAAGCAAAAAGAAGCCCTAAGCATAGAGAATCTCTACGCTCGGGCTTCTTCACAGAAGAAGGCGAGTGTGCGGTTCTCTCTCAAAGCACTACGAGGTTAGCTGTCGGATTCGGACTTGAGAGCGTCCTACCTAATGCTTGCGCGCATCAGGATTCACCCCATGAAGCCATGTGTTGCTTGTACGGCTTCGATTGGTTCCCCCGTTTCCCTACTGGGAATTAAGTGGTATATTTTAGAAAAAAAACAACTTGTCGTAATGAATCTTACGCCGTTCTCTATAGAATGTAAAACTTAGATTCGCCTTTAATTATTGCTTATTTGACTTTGGCAACTCATGAAAGCGTATTCATTCGTAGGTGACGTTGATTATCCCCTGCTTTGCTACATTTTAGTACTCCTTGCGTTATACAACCGCCGGTACTCCTGCGGAGTCTGTCCAGTGTGCTCCCGAAAGCGCGCGATGAAGTAACTGCTCTGCGAAAACCCTGTGTTCTCTGCCACTTGCTTGATCGTCCATTCTGTCGACATGAGCAGTTGCTTCGCTACGACGAGACGACATTCAAACAGCCCTTCCATCGGGGGCCGCCCCTTCACTTCGTGAAACATTCGACTAAAATAATACGTGCTGAAGCCTGCCTGCTCGGCCATCTGCAGCAGTGTCAACGGCTCCGTACAATGGGCCCGAATATATTCCGCAACCTCTCTCATCCGCGCACGCTTATCCAGCATGGTTGCTGTTCCAAGCGTCTCCGCACTTACGGCAAGCTCAGCAAGCAGTTCATAGAGCTTTACGGCCAATTGCACCTCGTTCCGATCATTAGGGGAAGCTAATTCAAGTAAGCCCCCTGCCCGTTGTTTGAGCTTCGGCACATCACTGGAGGTAAACAACCATACGGATGAAGTTCCTTGACCGTTCAATAACCTGCTTAGTCCCTCGCCCGCTAGGTGGACCCAGAATACCTCCCAAGGCTCCTTCGGATCGGTTCGATACTCCTGCTCGAGACCAGGCCCGTAATAAAAACCCTGCCCTGCTTCCAAGCAGATTTCCTTTCCGTTTGCTTTCACATAGCCTTTACCGCTTAACACGATATGCAAATTGGCTTGCTACAGCTGTTCCGATTCTATAATTGAGGCCTAAAGGGCGAATGACGTACATATTAAATGGATAAGAGAGCATCTTGCAGTGAAGGGATCGACTGAAAGTACTTACAGGATGGAAAAGAGGCGGCCAGCTCCGCCCCTTGCTTATGTTGGGTTTCCGGTTCTATCCTAGAACCGAGTCGATAAATCGATAGTGCTTCTCTCTGTTAAATCCCTACTGTTGATTTTGACATTGAACTAGCGAAAAACGCGTTACTAAAATAGGGATCGCCGGCTGCAGCGCAGTTTGCGATCCCTATTTCTGCAGACTAAAGAGCAGAATAATTTGATTAGAGGAAATTTCCAAAAAAATATATTAATGATGGGTTATTTGGAATAATAAGGGATTAATCGTAAAAAGGATTTCAAAAATCCTTGGTAGCGATTTATTACTATCCCCACCATTTCCATTTTTTCCTGCGAAAACCGGCCACGATAAGGAGAAGCAGCGGAATAATCAGCATATTTATCGTTATATCGAATGGCGCTACCAATCTTGAATGACTTCCTATACTAAAATAATTCGGAAACCCCCACAAACTAAATACAACAACCAGCAATCCAACCGGAAATACGATTGGCCGATAATCCGAAAGATTCAAACATAGTGCGATCGTAAGGGTGCTCGCATAATAATACACTGCAATTTTCAAGAAATTTCCAGCTACCCACATAGCCAGGAGCAAGGACTCTAAATTTTCGAAGAAATTGGCAAAGCTGATATAACGAAAAGCAATCAATACCGGATAGACTTTATTGTCCACATCCGGCCCTAACAAAAGTAAGATAATCAGGTTGATAAATACCATACTAAAAACGACAGTACTTAGTGAAATTAACAACTTTTTCTTTCCTTTTTGTGGATCTGTTAAGCAGGGCAGAAAAAAAGACATCAAAAAAACTTGAGTTACCCACGCCTGTATTCCTATCGCTCCTTTGATTACAGGGGTAATTCCATGGCTTAGGATGGGAAATATATATTTTATGTGCATTTCAGGGATAAGTAAAAGCAGAATGAATAGTGGCAAAATAAAGAAGGGAGTAAAAATCATTGCGCTCCTTACAATCATCTCCGCTCCGCCCCGGACGGCAAGCCCCGCGAGCAATACCATCAAGGCGACGATTAACTGCGGGGGAGTCTCGAACAGAAAGTTGCTCTTTACAAACTCAGCATATTGCCTAGAGATAATACCTATTGAAGGTAGCAGATGAAAAATCATTACAATCGTTATAAGTTTTCCAGGAATTTTCCCAAGTATTTGCTCACTGTACTCAGCGAAGGATTGTTTTGGATACAGTTCATGTAACCGAATTAGTGTATAAACTGTTAAATAGCCGGATAGAAGGGTAAATAGTCCCGTCATCCAATTATCATTTTTGGCATAATGTGCCGAAAAGGATGGCAAAAGTATAAAGCCAGTAGCTAGTATGGTCGGATACAGTAATACCGCTAATTGGAATGATGATATTTTTCCTTTATCCAGCAACAGTCTTCCCCCTCCCAGTTACAATTGTTCTATTTCAGCAGTGCCGAAAGCGGTTTATATATGGTCTTAAGCAAGTCTGTGGGACCAGCAATGTGAGGCAGATCGAAAAATAACATAATCCAACCCGCAAGAAGCAGCGATATGAATGCAGCTTTATCCCGAATTGGTTTTTGTTTCAATTTCGGCCATTCTAAATATGAGATCAGAATCACTGCTGCAGTAGCCGCCCAAAAAGTCCAATTCATTTATCTCTCCTCTATTCATTGGGTTCTTCCACCGAGAAATTAGTAAGGCCAGGTTTCGATATTGATGCTTCAACTTCAATACGAACTTCAACCTCTGGAAACACATCTTCCCATTGGTTCTTCACTTTTTCCCATTCCTCAGGATATTTCTTCCGAAATTCCATGGCGAAGTCAAATATGTCCACCTTAATCTTGTGCTGCACTTCTTGTAGTGCAAGCTGAATTCGTTGCCTGACATCATTCGCGAATGCCTGTTCTAGCATGTTTAATGATTCTGGTTTCATAATATCCAGCGGGGTACTGTTTTGAACGATGTTTCCTTCTGTCTTCACTCTCATGTTTATTATCCAATGATTCCCTTCAATTTTGGGAATCAGCTTTACGCTTGCTTTAATCGGATTTAAAGACACCGTTCCCTTTACTTCATCAAGTTCAAAGGTACTTGTGTAATCCTCAACTTCATTCTTGATCCACATAACACCCCGGGTCACTTTCATCGAGATTTTCGCAACCATTTTATCTTCCTTTAAAATGGCGGTTCCGTTTATATAAGGAATCGTTTTGGTTTCAACTGACTTCGTCGTTTCTTCTGGCGGTAGAATTTCGATCATCGGAATGACGGCTGAGTTGGAAACTCCACGTAACATAATACTTAATTGCTCCATCGTCACACCAAACGCTTTCTTATTTTGGGCTAATTCTCTCAGCGAATCAGCCGAGTTGCGTTCAAGAGTAGGAACTACCATCAGTGCATCTGATGCATTTCCTTTACTGACAAACATAAAGGCACGTTCTCTTGGTTGGGGGTGGCGAAGTAAAAAGTCGAATTGTTCCCGGATACCTTTCTCTGCGAGGGTTTCTCCGAATATGAATACCTTGCATTGTCCCCAAAATAATTTCCGAGAAATTTTCCCTTGAAGTTTAGACAGAGCATCCGCCGTATTTTCTCCAACTTGCATACGTGTGAATGTTTGCGCTCCACCGCCACCACTACCAGAGGAAGCAGATTTACTACTCTTTGGAATAAAGATTTGTGCAGTTATTCGAATTTGATTATTTTCCGTATTATCGAATGCGATCGCTGACACTAAAGCCAAATCGTTAAGTTCCGTTCGGTCCCAGCAACCGCTAATCAAAAAACAAGTGAGGAGTAAAATAATTAAGTTCAGAATTGTTTTCATTAGATCTGTCTTCCTTTTTTTTGCTTTTCACCATTCAGTGTCCCTTATCTTCCCTTCTTGGTTTCGGCTTTTGGTTGGGATCCTGACGATAATTATTATCCCCCCCCGTGAGATGAGGACGTTCATCCATCATCCACAAAGGAGACCTAATAATGACGTCTCTCAGTTCCCGCATTCTAGGGGCATTCATCGAGGAGAGATAAGGAACGCCGAAGGAGTGTATGTGGCATAGATGAAGAACAATGGCGATCACACCCATCATTATACCAATCAGCCCTAGCGATCCCGCGAGCAATATCATAGGAAACCGCAGAATCCGTATGGCAATCCCGATGTTATATCTAGGAATCATTAAGGATGAGATGCCTCCAAGTGCAACCACGATCACAATCGGCGCTGATATGAGACCAGCCTGTACGGCCGATTCTCCGATTACGAGCGCACCAACAATGCTGACGGCAGCGCCAATTTGTTTCGGTAATCGTACTCCTGCCTCACGAAGTGCTTCAAAGAAAACCTCCATGATTAATACTTCAATCATAGCCGGAAAGGGTATGTCCTCCCTTGAACTTGCCATACTGAAGAGCAGAGAACCCGGGAGCATTTCTTGATGAAAAGTTAGAATCGCAACATACAGCGACGGAAGCAAAAGAGAGATAGCGGTAAAAATGTATCGCAGCCAACGCGTGAAAGTAGAGATCAAAAAACCCTGATAATAATCCTCTTGACTCTGCATTAAGGATGCAAAGGTAATAGGAACTATTAATACGAAAGGAGTACCCTCCGTTAGGATAGCTATCCTTCCTTCCAACAAATTGCCGCATGTTACATCAGGACGTTCTGTGTTAAGTACTAGCGGAAAAGGAGTAAAGGGGAATTGCACAATCATTTCCTCAATATATCCGCTCTCCAGAATTCCATCTATTTTTATGTTCTGAAGCCGATTCTTTATTTGTTCTACCAAGTTTATATCCACGATCCCGTCGATATAAGCAATCGCTATATTTGTTTGAGTATATTCCCCGATAACGATTGTTTCTATTTTCAAATGGGGACTCTTGATGATACGACGTAGTTGGGATGTATTGATTCGAAGGGTTTCAGTAAATCCTTCTCGCGGCCCTCTAATCCCCGATTCTGCTGAAGGTTCTTCGATAGCACGTTTCTCCCATTTGGTTAACCCTAATGCAAGGCCCCTCGCCTCATTATCCAGCAAAAGGATTGGATAGCCGTTTGAAAGATACTCGATACCTTTTAAAAAGGTGTTAAATTGTTTCACTTGAGTGACTGTTAGCTTATTCTCAATGTTACTTAGAATATCGCAGCTTTCGACTACTCCCTCCCGTAAGAGAGGAGAATACACATACTTCTCAATTCCTTCCGAATCGGATAACCCTTCTATATATATGAAAAGTGCTTTCGTTCTCTCCCCAATGACAAAAGAACGGAATATTACATCCGAACAATTGGCATAAATTGAGTGAAATACGTTCAGATTTTGCTCCAAATTTGGATACATCTCTTGTTGAAATGGATTATTGCTATGTGGCTGCTGTCCGAGATTTTCAGTTAGTTTCGTTTTTTTTTTAGTAGGTGACTGATAAGATCGAATTTTGACACTAGGGTAAATCTCCTTCAGAGAAATATTCTTAAACTAATTATTTCCAGTTTTGATAGTAATCAAACCTGACTTTCACTTTCATGGTAATAGGGTTACTTTAAATGAAAAAATCACCTATCATATTGAATAGGTGATTTTTTTCGTCATGAATCACTCAGCAATCTCTTGTTTCGGAAGTTTCTTGTATTTTTCCAAAATCTCATTTTTTTCAGATTTAAACTTCTCAATGTTTAAACCTTATCTGTCATTTGTAAAATCAGATGAATTACCTTTATCTTTAAATTTCCCTTGAATCATTCCTGTTAACACATAGTAATTATCATTTCCATCTGCTACATCAGAATCATCCCTACTTAAAAATAGCACTGTTTTTTCTCCCTTAGTAAAATCAGGATCAGCATCTGAAATTACCTTTGTTTCATCAATTGTTCCTTTATCTATACGAACACGTATATGATTGGAATCGTAAGGAACGCCTTTTATGGTGTCTTCTATTTTTATAACAACATCAGATTGTATGATATTCCGCGCATCTTTACCTTTAATACCGTTTGGATTACTCCATTTAGAAGGCAGTTGTTCTTCCACGATGCCAACCACAATTAAATCAGATTCACCTGTTAGTTGTGTAAGTTTTTTCTCAGGTATAATGCTGTGTATTTCCATTTTACTTTGGTTAGAATTGTAGTAAGTAGTTCCAGCTACTCCTATTAATAACAACGTTGCAAATGCTACTGTTAATAAAATTTTTATATTGTAGTCCTCCTACTATGATAATGCTACTACAACAACCATCTCCCATAATTTTCAATACAATCATCAGACACCTATAAGCTTTAAAAAGTTGCTCATGCGCGTATCGAATTGACTGTAGCAGGAAAACAACGGGATAGTTTAACACTGTACCTTGCAATACGATGTACCATGCAATACAATTAAACCGACTAACTGGAGGTGAGTGCCATGGACAAGGAAATGATGAAAGGCAGTATTGATATTTTGCTGTTAGCAGAATTAAACAGAGGCGATTCTTATGGATACGAAATCGTTAAAAATTTAAAACAAAGAAGCAACAACTTTTATGATATGAGCGAAGGAACGTTATACCCCGCTTTAAGGCGTTTGGAGAATAAGGCTTTTGTGGAATCGTATTGGGGAGAATCAAATGATGGGGGCAGAAGAAAGTATTACCGCATTGCGGAAAGCGGCAAAACCGAACTTGCTCGGAAGCTAAGACAATGGAATGCGCTTCATATGATGATATTAAATGTTACGGAGGGAGCACTATGAGTCATATCCAACGTTATTTACAACAACTATCTTCCAATCTTGATTGTAATACAAGGACAAAAGAAGAACTTATTGAAGAGTTTCAAGACCATTTGATGCTATTAAAGAAAGAATACATAGAGAAAGGAATGCCAGCGGATATTTCTGAAAAATGTGCTGTTTTTGACTTTGGAGAGTACAAATTATTACACAAAAATTTAGATCAAGCATTAAATCCTTTTAAAAAAATCATGAAGGTAACGCAATGGTTATTTTTTGTTATCTACGTATGGTTCGTATCCATGGCTCTATTTATAGGCAAATTCGATAATTTATCGTATATCAACAATGCAGATAGAGGAGTTACTTTAAGGCTTGATTGGGGGATTTATTCAGGATATAACGTGATACCGTTTAAAAACATAGACCACGAAATCATTAAATCTATATTTTGGGTTGCGCGTAGAAATGCCTTCGACATCACCTTTTTCACAACGGCACTGGGTGTTGCTTTGCTATTCATTCCTTTAGGTTTTCTTCTTCCGATTTTATTTAAGGTCAATACCTGGAGGAAAGTCATGCTTTATTCTTTGGTAGTGGGGGGATCCATTGAATTGATTCAATTCATTACAAATACTGGTGTCTTAAATGTGAATGATATCTTATTATATGTACTCGGTTCAGTTTCTGGATGGTCAGTTTACTCTTCTATAAGAAAAATAAAGGTACCACGATTAGGAAAAATCAAAGTTTGATAGCGGCAAGAAAAGCGCTATAGTTTCGGACACGCCTGCTAGAGCGTGAACCGAAACTATAGCGCTTTATTTATAACGATCTTCTATGAAAAAAAGTGCTCCAAATCGTTTAACACACGCTCGGTTAAAGGGAAAACAAGCTGCTCTTCCCACTCTGCATGATGTTCCAGCTCCTGCATGAATTGATCGGTCATGACACGGAGTGTCCGGATCTGCTGAATCCCCTTCTCCGAATCCTCTACAAGAATCAATTCCTTGGCGCCAGCTTCGAGGTTTCTCAGCTTCTCTCTCAATTCGCAATGTTCTACAAAAGAATTGTATACTCGGTCTGTACCTGCCTCGTAAGTGTTTTTCCAAGTTACCTTCGGGTGCTTTTAATGATCAACACAATAACAATCCCCGTAAGATTTGCAAAGACCGTAACAGGCTCCGGAGGAGTTAATCAACCGTTGAGGTTACTCCTTCATATTTATAAAAGGAAATTAACCGATTGAACTAACCGATGGTTTTATAGCTAAGTGGAAATTTATCAAACAGGGTTTCAACCTGTTTCATTCCCCCCCAATGTTCAAATAACTTTTCACCCTGTTCTGTAATCTGATGAGGCGTTTTGTGTGTACATGCGTTATCTCCGCTCTGTGCAAAGATGATATATAAAATTCCGTCCTCAACCCCTCCTGTTTTAGGACTCGAGGGAATTCCAAGGTTCTCGGCAAGCGCGATGGAACCGATTCCTATAGAATCATCCGGTTCAACGTCACCTACAATGGCGTAGCAGATTTTTTTATTCAATGTATTAATGACTAAGCACAAATCCCCAATCTTAGCTTCCATCAAATGGCGTGCAGGAAGTGCTATATAGGGGATTACAGTGGCATCCAAATATCTCGTTTGGTCATTAACATGCTTCCTGCAATCCGATAGTGCAGTCTTGGAGATATAGTAGCCTGGGGCAGGATCATTCGCCCCCTGCACGATTGGAGTTCCCGATGAGTCCGTTACCAGACCCCACCAATATCCCTCAATACCCGCTTTTTTCAAAAATTCATAGGCCAGTTCGCTATTCTGATGAAAGGCTTTGGGGGTACCCGCAGCAACCACGTCCAGTTTACTAACAAAAAAAAAGGCATTCGGCTCTTTTTTACTAACTGCTTTCCAAACTTTAATAGTTGCTTTCAAGCCGTCATCGAGAAGAGACGTAAACAATACTTTATAAGGAGAGATCGTAGGCGGGGATGAAGGTCTCTGATCAACAGGATGCTGTGTGTTACTTGCTCTTGTATTTATAGTCAGGGTCATTCCTTTTTTTATTTCCTCACTAGCCAGTTTATTTTCCTGCATAATGGCTTGTTTGGTCGTGCTGAATTTATCGGCAATGGAATCTAGAGAATCTCCAATGTCCACGACATATTTTTGAACGGGTCTCATTGTATTGTCAATTGGCGGGTTTTGAACTGATGAGCCAGTCTCGGGCAGGTTATCGTATGGTATCGTATTATTATTGTTCCGATTTTCAATTTCCAATTTCTTTCCTGGAACGATAAGATCATCCGTCAATTGATTCAGCTGCATGATCGCTTGCTTGGTCGTATTGAATTGTTGTGCTATGGAGTCTAATGTATCCCCGGCCTTCACAATATAGGACACAGTGGCCCTTGAATCTAAGGGGATAAAAAGCTGCTGACCAATATAGATCACACCATTGGATATCGAATTTGCCTTCACTAGTGACTGTAACGGCACGGCAAATCTTTGAGAAATCAGCGATACGGAATCTCTTGGTTGGACGATATACCACATCTGCCTTCCTCCTTTATCAAAACAGCGCTAAATCATGATATTATAGTGTTCTTTCAGCACGAACTTGACCTGGTCCCAACCACCCCATTTACTAAAAGCGTGATGTGCATCTTTGTTTATTTCCTCCACACTCTTAATCGTTCTAACACCGTTAGCGGAACCGGGAAAGATGATATATATCATCCCAAAAGGCTCGAACGCTTGGGTTGGGTTTGGCGCAATGTCTTTAATAGCGAGCTGCTTACCAAGATGAATGGATCCTTCGCCTATTTTACCTGCAAACCTCGTACCCTCTGCAAGTGAGATGGACTCATGTGTTGGGCCCCAATCTGCGCAAATTGCATATGAGGCTTTTTTAGTCCTTGTATTGATGACCACTCCGTAGTCTCCAAGACTTACCCAGTTTGTATTATGAGGCATGACATAGAAGGGAGTCGATTCACTCTTAAAACATTTGCCACATGGGCGGACCGAGTGGTCGCAAATTGAATAGCACCCCGTTGTTTCTACTGCCATTTTGCTCATAAAGAAGTATGCCGCTCTTGAATTGTATATGGGTATCTCTTTCCCTATATCTTTCGCTTTAAATACGGCAATTTTATGACCTTTCTTCCAGTCTGGCTTACTTGGCCAATTACCTTCTAGCGGTTTTGTTTCTTGGGGACTTGGGACTTGCCGCCAATCATCGCTTTCGTTCAGTTCTACCTCACCTGCCTCCGTATTATGGCTCTCTTTTACTGAATGGAACGGGATGAAAAGTGAGCGACCTGGAGTTACCGTAGGAGCTAGCATTTGGTTTGCAGCCATTAGCTCCTCTTGTTTAACTTGGAATCTGTGGCAGATCTGATGAAAAGATTCCCCTTCTTTTACTGTATAAAACATGGTTCATTCACCTCCTTTTCCATATATAGTAATTTATATAGAAAATATAACTTTCAAATGGATATACTGGTAAATAATTGTATATTCCGCCCAAAAGCAAAAAAGGCCTCTGAGATTTATCGAATCCGTGAAAAGTGTATTTGATGAGTCAACAATCAACGATTCTCCCACTAGTACGAGTTTCTTCTTATTATATGTAATCGGTTAAAATCAAAGTTTGATCGCGGCAAGAAAAGCGCCATACTTTCGGACACGCCTGCTAGAGCGTGAACCGAAACTATGGCGCTTTATTTATAACGATCTTCTATGAAAAAAAGTGCTCCAAATCGGTTAACACCCACTCGGTTAAAGGGAAAACAAGCTGCTCTTCCATGGTAAAGTGGTCATTTAAGATCAGACATGCTTGCACTAGATGCGCTGCGGCATCCGCTAATTGCTTCTTCACAACTTGGGGAGTGACATCAATAACAGCCTCTTGAAACGACGCTATAAACGAAACGCCAAGTTGATGATCCTTCTCCAATACCCAGAAAGAGGGCATCATGGAAACAAATCCTGCTCCTCCCACTCTGCATGATGCTCCAGCTCCTGCATGAATTGATCGGTCATGACACGGAGTGTCCGGATCTGCTGAATCCCCTTCTCCGAATCCTCTACAAGAATCAATTCCTTGGCGCCAGCTTCGAGGTTTCACAGCCTCTCTCAATTCGCAATGTTCGTCCTTTAAACGATCTATCGCATAAGCAAGCTCCGCGGGGTTGGAAGAAGCAAGCCCCGACATGTAGCCATTAGATTGAATCGTCATACAGAGTCCTCCCAAGGTTCATTTACATTCTGCCTCTAGTTTAGCATCGTGTAAAAGTTATTGCTGTGCGTTACATCACACTAGCTGCCCATTTGTGATGCATGCCAAAGATGCACACCTGCGTGAATGATCACATAGATGCGCACAACAAAAATCAATTATCCAAGCATCCCCGTCTCGATAAGAGCGAACATTAGCCTCAATTAACATCGCTCGATCGTTCGCCATAACTGATTCCTCCTTTAGTTGCCTTAATCCTAGTGTAAACCTTTGTTTCAATTTAATATGTGAAATAAATCACAAGATAAAACAGATTCGAGAGCTGTAGCGAAATTATGAAATCAACAAAGGCATGCCGCAACAGCAGCATGCCTCTTGATCGTTCACGGATTCTTAGCAGGGACTGCCTTCCGAAAGGTTAACAACTCAGAGACGGTAACAAACCGATACCCCCTCTTTTCCAATTCCGGTAAGATCATTTTTAGAGCCTCGACGGCCTGATTAGGTCCTTCCACGTAATCGTGGAACAGTACAATATCCCCGCTGCTCGAATTGTTTAAAACTTTATTTACAATTTTATTGACCCCTGGCTTACTCCAATCCCTCGTATCCAAATGCCATGACCACATGATCATTTTATATCCTTCTTGCTTGACAATACTGACTAAACCCTCGTTATAAAAACCCCCAGGCGGACGAAATAACTGACATCGAATCCCAGCGGTGGAGGAAATGATTTCCTCTGCTTTATTAATTTCATTTTTCATATTTGTCCGTTTAGAAAGAAACGCATGGCTATATGTATGATTGGCTATCTCATGTCCTTCGTCTACTTCTCGTTTGAGCACGTCAGGATAGAGCTTTACTTTATTCCCAACCACAAAAAAAGTGGCTTTTGCATGATACTGCTTGAGTAAGTCCAGGATCTGCGGTGTTTGACTCGGATGAGGACCGTCATCGAATGTTAAGGCGATTACTTTCTCATCGGTTGATACTTCCCAGACGACTTCTCCACGCGTTTCATAATAAGACCGGTCTTTTGGGTGAGCAGCGTATCCAACAGACTGAAATAATAAAAAACAAATACCAAAAGTTAGGATCGTTCTCATTGTTGCCTCCCGATTATATTTTCAACATATATGCCATTATTTCTACTCTTCTCCTCCCATCTAGGGAATTAATAGCAAACATAGTGTACTCATTTAAGGAGTAATATACTCAACTAGTTTCATACAACTGGGATAAAATACAAGTCACCTTCTCATACTAACTACGAGATGATGGAGGTGAAATCAATGCCCAAAAATGACGCCGATCCCAAATATGATCGCGCAGATAACCGAGCAGATAGTAAAAACAATCAACAGAATCACGCCAATTTCCTTGAGGAAGCACAAACCTTAACGAGCGAGAAGGCCGCTGATTATGTACCAAGTTTAAATGGTATCCCCAAAGATCAAGTTTGAGTAACTGGCTGCTCTTCTCATCATATTTCGATGAGAGAGCAGCCTTTTAAGTTGGTGTAGTTTAGTTTCATTTCGCCATTTTCCGTATAGTTCAGAAATCACTCTACAAAATCGTAACAATAGGCTGCAGCACAGACAAATAGTCACTCACCTACATAACATGAAGAAGGAATGATAAACACCTACTTGTGAAGGAGTGGAATGAAACAATGAGTTTGCAACAACTGCCGCCGCCGCCTGCTTATCCCCCTGCAAAAACTTCTTCTGGTTATATGATCGACTGTATGAATCAATACACCTATGTATGGCTAAAGACTGGCCAAAGTTTCTGGTTTTATCCGATTCGTGTAGAGTCCTTTGGCACATCAGGTTTTAGATGGACGGGATCTTTCTGGTTGTTTGATGGCATAGATTCAAGGTTTATTGATTCCGTATCGTGTCCTCCGATTCCTACGCTTTATTAAATATTAGGGGGATAAATAAGTTTTGGGGTGTGAACGTAAAGCTTTGTACGCTAATTCTCACATAGCATAAAATAAACAAAAAAAAGAGCTCTTAGGGATAACCTAAGCGCTCTTTCTAGTTACTTATAAGCTGAATTCACTAGGATTTAATCCAAGCGAATTGCATATGTCACGAACCGCAGCTTTCTCTTTATCATCGAAGTCACCATCTGCAGCTCCGATTGCACTACATACACCAACGATTACTCGCCCCATCTCAGGCTTACCACTAAACTTGGCAATTGACTTTAGTGCTTCTTGTTTGCCGATCATGGCATCAAACTCAAGGTTTCCAACATAGTGATTGAAACGAGCAATGACGTCGCTCATATCAAAAACCTTTAGTTCTTCACTCCGGCTCATGTATCCAGCCATTTTTTGCTTTTCATTGGCATCAATGGTTCCGTCAGCGGCAGCTACAATCGCACATCCGGCAACTACGGCATCCATAAAGTCTTTATTTTTGAATTTTTTGACCTGTTCGGTCAAGCCTTGTTTGGAATTTTGCAACCACGATTTGAATCCAATACTCATATAGGAAGCCTCCATTATTTTAATTTACGCGCTCCCTATATTTTAGATACAATTATCAACTTTAGCAAATTTTGTAGAAATCTCACACTAATTAAGGCACCACTACACCTTTCAAAGCCAGCGCTATGCAAACAAATAGCAGATGACTTCCCCATTGGTTCGATCGATTCACATTATTAACCATATCCGAATCATAACTCGAAATCGCTTTCATTAAAATGTGATTAATTCTGTTATTTTTAGAATATCTTCGGATTTCTTTGCATCATAAACCCTTTGACTTATTTTGTTTGGCATAATATTATAAGTAGTAAGTAGTAAGTAGTAAGTAATAAGTAATAATTAGTAAGTAAGAATTTCCGAAAGGATGATACTCCCATGTTAAAAAATTTATCAATTCCCCAAGAGTTTGTCTTACTTGCATTAGATCGCGACACCAATAAACTAAAGTCTATTTTTCGTATGCATGTTGCCTTGTATACCGTAATGGCTTGTATAGTGGAGCTTTCTATCAATGGCAATGTTACATTTGATGACGATGATACTGTCAGAATTTCTAACTCAGCATCCACAGGTGAAAAATATCTTGATCGATTACTCGAAATTATAACTGCTGAGAAACCAAAGAAACTAAACAAGTGGGTTTCTTACTTTTACTATAGCCAAAGAGGAATTTATCAAATGGTTGTAGAAAGCCTTGTAGATAAAGGAGTTCTAGAGATTGAAAATACGGAATTTTTATTCTTTGTGCCAGTGAAAAAATATTCAGATGTAGCCAATACACGGAACCGTATCGTAGAGAAAATTCGAGCAGAGTTATTAGAACATGGAAATGTAGAAGAACATACAGTAGCTTTAGTGTCAATTTTAACTACGAAAAGTATGCTTAACGATTATTTTTCTGATTATGAACAAAAAACATTAAAGCAAAAGCTAGAGATATTGCGTAAAGAGGATATATTCAAAAAATTTAAAACGGTTGATACCGCTCTCCAAAATCTAGATTCTGGCATGTAACTTCAAGTATTGCAGCAACATAGGGGTGAAAAATATGGGGAGAAAACGAAGTTTAGATACAATTTTATCATCAGCGTATGTGAGTATCAGTGAGTTGGTTGAACTTTCTGGCGTTCGATACAGTACCATTAAATATTACACGGAAGAGGATATGATCTCTTTTGAGCAAGAGGATACAAGACTGACAAGAAGATACCCACGTGAATTAGCACTAAAGCGACTTGAGGAAATTCGTGTAATGAAAGAAGAAGAAGGATTGACTATTAAACAAATTAAAGAAAAATTAGGCTAGAAATTATATTATGATACCAGGGGTGTTCAAATGGTTGAATGGGTTCAACAAGTAGATGGAATTTGGCAATACATCGCATTATTTTTAATATCCATATTACCATTTCTGGATGTTTTTTACATTATTCCATTAGGTATTGTATTGGAGATGTCACCTGTAGCCGTTGGGATTGTTGCTTTTGCAGGAAATTTTATTATGGTTTTAGTCTTTGCCATGTTTTTTAGACAAATTTCTGAATGGCGTAACAAACGGAGAGAAAAAAAGGGGAAATCAAAGCCTTCAAAAAGTGAGACTAGAGCCAGACATATTTGGGAGAAATACGGTCTTCCGGTGTTTGCTTTGCTTTCTCCCTCAATACTTGGAACAGATTTAGCTGCTTTAACAGCTCTATTGCTTGGTTCATCTAAAGTTAGAGTGATCACTTGGATGGGGATTAGTTTAGTCGTTTGGTCGATTCTTATGACAGTTGGCTCTGTATATGGCCTCCAATACATGAATTGGATAAAATAATAAACACATACGGCCAATGAAGCAATAGTCCGACAAAAAGCCCATCAGGATCATC
Organism: Paenibacillus sp. J22P143; assembly: GCF_059692035.1. Taxonomy (NCBI): domain Bacteria; kingdom Bacillati; phylum Bacillota; class Bacilli; order Caryophanales; family Paenibacillaceae; genus Paenibacillus; species Paenibacillus sp. J22P143. The sequence continues at coordinate 21,629 of NZ_JCAUAQ010000035.1, read as the reverse complement.
CCCTGAGGGCTTATGTTTGGATATAATCGATCCTCCAAGTCCTGCGGTTTCTTCGGATCTTTCTTTGTCGTTTCGCGGAATTCCGAGCACATACAGAACAACTAGCATAACGTACGTAATGAGTCTACCCCCAACGACCAGCGACGCTTGTTGTTGGGTGACAAATAAGTCTTGAAGTGCAAGAAGCGAATTCATTCATATTTTTCAACTTACATCTGAAAATCCGTTGGATTTAGGCCCGTATCACAGGGATACCAGGCGGGAAGCTTTCGGTCCACACCCCGTTCTCATAACGGAGTCGAATCGTGCCAGTTGGAACATTCAGCTGCAGCGAAAATGACGTCCAGGTTGCAGGAAGCTTCGGACAAAAAGCGATTTCTTGCCACCCTGGCTTCGCAGGCTTTAAACCTATAATATCCTCGATCAATACTGGAACTGGTCCGCTTGCCCATGGATGGCATAGGCTGGTGTTCCATTTCTGGTCCTTCCCCCATGCTTCGAAGCAGGTCGTTGCTCCTTCTTTGAGCATATTCCCCCACGAATGTTCATCATCAGCTGAGACCAAGTCATAGATCAACTCATACTCTGCGACCTCCGCTAGAGCTTTCATGACAAAGTAAGAGAAATATACCCCGCATGCGAATCGCTTGGTACGGATCATGTCGACAATGGCACTGACAGATCCCTTCGGAGCGATATGGAACAGCAGAGGGAGTACATTGGCATGTAGTGCATGATGCGTACTCTGCTCCGAATCTCTAAATAAGGCTTCCTTCTCATCGTAGAAAGTCTCTAAGAAGCTCTTTTTAAATTTCGGCAGCCGATCCTCATAGGCAACACAGAGCAATTCCCTTATCTCATTTGCGCTGCTTACGCAACCGATATATAGTGCATTGATGACGTTTCTGTACGTCTCTACTACCGAGCCTAGCTAGCCTTGGTAGACTTATTTAATATATGAAGTTCTTTATCAGTTATTTTACAACTTAAACCTTAATTTAAGGTATCTGCCATGTATGACGGTGATTTTATTCACATTTCATTATTACTTGTTCACATTTTTGATGTGGATAATGTGGGTAACCTCGATCTTTATTATCCCTCTTTCCAGATGCCACTCATCTATATATAGAAACAGCAGCGAGCCCAGACTTTAAAACTAAAGTCCTAGACTGCTGCTGGTTTCAATTGAACTAACGTTTCCCGTTAGCCGTTCATGCAGCGCAGAGGATGCACATGAAAAAAAGATTAAAACCGTCAATACCGCTACTACAGCTGGGTGAGGCAGGTCGATCGGCTCCTACCATTAAACTGCAGCTAGCACGCTAATGATGCGCTTATTGCTTGTGAGAATTCTTTAACGATCATCACTTACTAACATTATTTTACAATTTATTATATATCCAATTTCGCATTTTCGTTGAAAGGCAAAACCCGATATATGGTCTGACTTTGTTTTCCCTTGGCTAATATTATTTCAACTTCAATTTCTCTTATTTCGTTTTCAAGCTCGGACCTGTTGGGTGACAAATAAGTTTTGAAGTGCAAGAAGCCAGCAAACATAAGGGTTTGCTGGCTTTTGTTATAAAAATGATTTACAAATTAAGTTTTGAAGTGGTTTTTTAGAGTAGAATACCTGAAATACAAATAAGTTTTGAAGTACTTTTAACAAAACTTTTATTGCTCAATACTGATGATATATGTGCAACGCCCTATCTATACAAGTGTGCTTAGCTGCTCAGCTGCTAAACTCTCTAGCCCAAATATATTCAAAGGCAGCGCCCCGCGGCGCTGGCAACCATGGCGGTAACAGACACTCAATCTGGGCCCAGTGATAAAAGGTTTGCCCACGACTCTTAAACTCCTGTAGTCTGACCAAAATTATGTTGAGCTTATTCAAGGAATTGGATTGGGCGGTGGAATAAGTTTGGATCTAATTCCACTGGACGGCTCATTTGAAAATGCTACTGCTCTCACAAAGATTACATATTTCGGCATGTGCCTTTATTGAGCATTTAAAAACGATAATTCTTTAAAATCTTTACTTAAGGGACTACTAGTATTTTTAATTAAGAAGTTTCTTGTGTCAATAAGCGAATTTTGTGGATAGGCTTGGCTTATTAGTGTACAAGCTCCAGTTACTATTGCTGCCGAATATGAGGTTCCTGAATCCATTTTAATGCGATCACTAAGGTCAAGGGACGTTATGTCTATCCCTAGTGTAAAAACATCTGGCTTTACTAGGTCATTCCCTCTACTTGTAAAATCAGTTATATGGTCGTCACTTATTTTAAAAGTCCCATTTCCGTTAACTGAACCTACTGTAATAACATCATTATTCATTCCAGGAAATAGAATTGTCCCCTTATTAGGCCCCATATTTCCAGCAGAAACTATAGTGACTATATTCTTCTTTGAGATGTCATTCAGTAGATTGTTTATTCTATTTTTATATTCACCACTAATTTCTGGAATGCCAATAGATAAATTGAGAACTTTAATATTGTATTTATCGATGTTATCCCTCAACCACATTAGTGATTTCATAAAAGTTTCTTGACTACACTCTCCATTCTCGTCTAACGCTTTTACTATCACTAGTTTGCTTTCAGGTGCAATCCCACGTAGTTTTCCATTCGCCCCCAAAATTCCAGCAACAAACGTCCCGTGACCATTATCATCATATGGCTCTGATTGATTATTTACAAGATCAACAAATGTAAGGATTCTTGTCATACTGAATGATGAGCTTATTTTTAATCCTGAGTCTACAATTGCTACAGTAACGTTTTCTCCATTTAAGTTTCTGAATTCCCTCTTATCCAAACCAACATACTTTTTAATATCTAGACCCTCTGATTGAACATTATTTTGATTCATTTTCACTTCAATACGTAGCATCTGTACAAAATAAAATGATCCCAATAATAATGAGACTGCCAGTATCATGGAAAATATTTTAAATTTAGTAGAGCAAAGACTGTAACTTAAAAGTTTCATATAAAGACCTCAGATCATCTAGCGATTTACTGTTATTATTGGAGACTGACTCGGTTTTTAAATATTGTAAAACCCGTCCCCTTTCTTTTTCTTCCAATTTTCCGGATGTATTTAAATAAGATATTATTTGAGATGTTGCATATAAACTTATAAAACCCTTGTCACCAAATTTTGGTTTATAGGCATTATCCATTTTAAGATCTAATACGAAATTGTAAATATTTTGTTCCAATCCTTCATTTTTGTATTTAATGAATGCCATTACATCAAAAAGTTTTACTATGTTGTAATCAATATTACTTTTATTTGCGAAAGCTTCATTTACCGATAATATAAAATTTTCTATTTTTACCTTGTTTGGGGTAGAAACTTTTCCATTACATATCTTTAAAATCTCAGTAGAGTAATAAAGATCCGATGCATTAGATATAATTTTATTTGGATTACTTACTTCAAGGTTATTGATATAATCATTTACAGCTTGGACTACCCTTTTTTTATTTGTTAATGTTAAATCTAATATTTGATAACTTTTTAATAAATAATATATCGATGCTAACTTTTTTTGATCATTTATATTCGGGGATTCAACTATAAGTGAATTGTATATTCCCTTTAACAAAACTATCTCTTTTTCATGATTAAAATTAAATCCTAAAGAGTCTGCAAGACTTAATCCATAATAGTTTTCTTGTATATCAGTTTTTGGTTCTGAGGTCTTACTAAAATTCGTGCTTATTTGATCTTGAAGATAATCCTTTAATTCTTCAATGTTTTCATACGGTATTTCATTTTCATGTAGAATTTGAAGCATCAAATACATTATTAATGGTTGTTTTACAAAATTCGAATTAATATTTCCATTTCTATAAAAATTTACATTTTGTTTAAGAGTGGTTTGAATTACATCTTTCTGAATATTTAAATTCACACCATAAAAAGAATCTATTTTATACAATGAATATAGCGTTATAATGGTTAACCAATCATTATTCACATCTGTTTTAACTTTAGTATTCCAATATTGTAACCAATCACTTCTATTCACTAGATCCATATGTCCTAATTTTAATTGGAATTCAGAAAGTCCTAATTCAGATAGAATTTGAACTATTAACCCACCATTATTAAGCAGATTTTCACTTTCAGAAGTTTTACCGAATAAATTATTATCATTATAGTATTTAATTAATCGATCTACTAATTCAGGCTTTTGGGGTATTTCAACATTCATAGATTTAAAGATGTCAATAACATTATATGTAGCCGATAATTTACTCGACAATTCCTCATTTTTATCCTTAGAAAAAAACAGACCAGAATCTGAATCATAATTTAACATAGCTTGATTAACAATATAATTCTTATTGTAGTCAATTCTTAGTTTTTCTTTAATATATGTATTCATTTTAAGAATGTCTAAATTACTAGCCCCGACTGAAGGTTTTAATCGAGAATATACATCGGATTTAAGATTATCATATATATTTAGATCGATGTTTGCGAACTCAGTCAATTTCATTGTCCAATAGAAAAAGTTTAAATCGATTGAAGCATCTTTTATATTTGTGCTAAAAAACATATCGTAAGATACTCCATTAAAGTAATCACTTTTTAGTAATTGCATAACTTGTTTTTTATCCAATAGACCAAAAAAATTTTTCTGATTAATTTCTATTTGGCTATTACTATGATTTGCTTTATCTAAAAAACTTGAGATTTGTAATGAAAGTAAAGTGAAGAAAATTAAAGTAATCAAAATCAAAATAATTAATTTATTCTTTTGTACGATTAAATATTTCATATCTGTTCCTTTCTATAAAAAAAGGAGGGAATAATCCCTCCTTTAATTCCATTTAGAAATGAGTATAATCTGATGAGCTTACAGAAACAGAGTACAATGAGGTGAAATCGAATACAGAAGTGCTGGTATGTGCCATATTCAAAATATCATATGCCTCAGCACGTACATTGGTATAAGATCCAATTTTCGCATATCCATTTGTAGAGGGTGTCCAAGTCATTGTTCCAGAATTCGTTCCTGGCGTGAACGTACCACCACCAGCTGAGGAAGTTAATGATACTACAGGTCCGACACTTGAATAACTAAAATTATCAGATAATGTAATTTTTGTAGGTGCATGTCCGCTCCCATGATATTGTCCTGAAGATTGTCCAGTCCAATAGCCAATATCATTGTTTAATACTCCATTATTATTTAGTGTTACATTATCAGTAAAAGATGATTGAATATCATTTGTACTATATGCAGAAGCTTCGCCGTAACCATTAATAGTCGCAGTCTGTGTTGATTGTACGTTAAACTGATTAAGTTTAGCTAATGTTTCCTTTTTATCCTCATCGCCGAAAACGGAAATGGAATAGTTACCATCTCCATTGTCAAAATCAACCTTGAAGTGTTTAGGGTCGTTCTTTGCAACATTAACTAGTTTGTTTGCTTTAGCAACAAACGCTTCATTGGACAAATATTGTTTATTTGCTGCGGAAGCTGGTATAGAAAATCCAATTAATGCTAGAGAAACAGCCGAAAATAGTAAAATTTTCTTTTTTAACATATAGTTCCCTCCACCGGAAAAATTTTATGTCTGTCGACAAGACATTTCAAATATTACCATATTATTCTAATGTTGTGAATACCTTTATCTAAAATTATATTCTTACAAATAAATCGAAGCTTAATATTTATTATTTAATTTGACATATAATAACATTTTTGTTATCATTGTCTTTATATTGTGTTTATACTTTCATTTTGGCATTCAGGGAGGTATTATATTTGGGAGTTAGTCCGTTGTATCCTTTTACTATTATTGGCCTACCAATTATTATTATTATTTTCCTTGTTAATCTTGTAGTAATAGTAAAGAAACATAAAGATAAAAAGGACTTGACAATTAATACTGTAATAGGAGCTTTTTCCTTAGTTCTAATTGCGGTGATACTTTCTTTGATTATTTTCCTTTTTTAATAATTTTTAATACTTTATTAGATTAATTATTTCTAAAAATGGCGCCAAAACGTTTTTCGGTCAAAGTAATTTCACAAAATAAAAAGACGGACTACTTCTCTTTCATTCGCTGAGAAGAAACCCGTCTCTTTTTTATTTTTTTCTTTACATAGTAGATTTGCACCGGCGTCGAAATAATTTGGTAGTAGACCGTTTATGCATTTCCCATAAAACCAATATCGCTTTAGGAGGTCATAGAGAACGTTATACCCTACTCCTGTTTTATCTTTTATATTCTGGAATAGTTTCATTCGTTCAGTTGAAAAGTATATATCCGGTTCAATAGATACTATATCCCTTAAATTAAAGTCCATTTATCATTTAAGCTTTTTGCATACCAAGAACCCGGGTCTAGGCCATATTTATTATCCGCAAGTAAACAAAAAACTGAATTACAATACACTCCTCTGATACATACATTTGAAACCGCCAATAGGCTGTAATCAAACTTTGTACTTCTTTCTGCCTAGGCAACTGAAGAAGGAATATTAAACTAAACAACACTTATTGGATAGTTAGCAGAGGAGAGATCGCCAAACCAACTCAACCGACAACTACTACAAAATAAAATATGCGTTCACCCAATGGATGAACGCAACAACTGCTGACTAAGGACAATTTCATATTGTCCACCAAACTCGCCAAACGTAAAATTTTTTCTATACTATACAAATACTTCAAAACTATGTTTGTTACTTCAAAACTTTAATTGTCATTTCAAAACTATATTGGCAATTTCAATACCAATTGTAGTAGTAGTAGTGCTTCCATAATTTCATCGCCAAATCGGGGCTAAGCACGTTCCAACACTTTCCTTCCGGAATTTGACTCATGATTTCCTTCTGGAAATCGTTAAAAGATGCATATTCGGAAGGTGGAACGTTTTCTAGCTGCTCACGTAAAGTTGCTGGTCCTGCAACCGGTTTTAGAAATTGAAAGGGATTTACCTTTGCCTCTCTTGAACCACCAATCAAAATGACCCTTTCGCGAAGCTGGGCTTGGCCATAATTTATTGCGTTGAGCACCTGATACTCCAAATGTAACCCGGATCTGCGATGCATCTCTGTTTTAAACTTCATAAATGAAGGGAGATGCTTATCACTGACCAAGTAGGATACATTTTCAAATAGAGTAAACCGTGGCTTTAACTCTTCGACAACTCGCAAATACTCGTAAATCAGCTGACCACGCGGATCCTCTAGCCCTTGTTTGCCCCCGATATCCTCCTGCATTTCGCTCCAGGACTGGCAGGGGCTCCCACCGGCTAAGATAATATCTGCATTGCCTACAATTTCACGAATCATGGATCCTGTAACTTCTTTAATATCTTTGCACCAGACCACCGTATTAGGATGGTTTAATTGGTACGTTTCACAAGCTATCGGATCATTGTCGATTGCAAGAGCTACATTAAATCCAGTAGTTGTTTCTGTCGGGTGACAAATAAGTTTTGAAGTACAAGAAGCCAGCAAACAAGGGTTTGCTGGCTTCTTTTATAGAATTGATTTACAAATTAAGTTTTGAAGTACTTCTTACAAATTTCATATCACAACATCATTAGAAAGCTGCAATAGGCTCGCTCGGCGGCAGCATTTGCAAAACGGAATAAAGTGGCCTCCTTCTTCCACAAGCTGGGCAACACGTTCATTATGGTAATTAACATTTTTAAGTCCAACATATTACATGGTGATTTCAAAACCAGCAGCTTAAGCACGTTCCATTTGACGCAATACGTTCCCACCAGCCAAAGTTGTCTCGATGGAAAAGTCGCGGCCTTGATCAATACAAATTGAACACGCTTTAATGCTTCTCGACCAGCTGCTGACAGCAGCAGATTCTGGACGTTCGGGATTCATCTGTTTGGCAATGGCATCTGTGTCGATGACTTCACCAACTTGATGAGCAAGGATATCCGTAATGGTACTTTTACCCGCACCATTTGTTCCAGCGAAAATAGTCATATGCGGTTTATCTATCAGCGTATTCAATTTCGCTTCGTTTTCCATGCTCATCATGAAGAATCTGCGTCTTTCTCCCATCGGGGTATTCGCGAATCATTTTGTCGTTTTCCTCATAAATCAGCGATGTTCCTGCAGCTTTTGCTTTATTTCGGGCGTGCCTCGTAGCTGCCTGTAAAATACGATCTAGCTCTTGATCACTCATTTCCTTCATGAATGTATCCCTCCCAGACTTTCCGTTAGTGCTGTTTTAAAAATGTTAAATTGGCGAAAAGGGTGCGGTATAAGCGCAGCGGCAACCACTCCTGCAGCCGCGATTATTAGTGAGTAGTTACTTAAATAAAAAGCCCCAAAAAAAGAGATCACTGCAAAACGCATGCAGAATTTGTAAAAACAGACCCAGTGCCGCATAGGTACTGGGTTTGTTGTATACTGGAAGAAAAGGAAAAGCGGTGCCGAAATTTCATGTTACCTTCTAACAAACAATTATCCGCATCATTTCATGCGGAACTATATAAACTCATTCCTAAAGATCACCTGCTTTGTAAAATTAATGGGGCAGTCAGTTTCGGCTTTATTCACGAATTAGTAAAAGACTCGTATTGCGTATACTATGGCAGACCAGCTAATGAGTGGACTGCTTTTTTTCTTTATCTCATACTTTTTCCATTTCGAAGATCCAATTCAGACAAAAGTAAGGCTTTTGCAGTGGTCTCCATAAAGAGAACCCTGAATAATTTATACTATTTTTAGAAGAGTATCATCCAATGTTTAATCGAAAACACTAAAGAATAATAAAAAGACCATTTAAGCCATAATTTCTGAAGTACTTTCAGAATCAGCTACGCATCGCGAGAAAGATCACTTTTTTCCTGTGATTTAGCTAACTTTTTTACTCTATATTTTTCTATGTAATCAAACTTCTGAGTCTTACTTATACCTTTAGAGCGAGTAATAATATTTCCAATAAGATTTTCATAGAATATATCAGTTTCCTTTGTTTGAGACCTTAAAAAATAATAAGAAACAACTTTAAATAAAATCATATCTTGAATGTAATCACTTTTAGTTTGTCTTACAAGTTTAGATATATATTGATTGTAATCTTTTTCTTTTAAATCAGCATAAATGAATACTGACATGAATTTCTCCAAATCAGTTACATCTTCTTTGGCAAGTATCTCTTCAATATGCTCCTTCATTACAACTCGTAATTTTGCTGTTCCAATTAATGAAAACGTCACTACTTGATGTATAAGAGGCATAAATCGTTTTAACATATTATGCCTTTCTTTATTGGGATCTTCGTTATTTTTTTCTTTATTCGTAATTTCGGATAATAAAGTTTTATATAAACCAGCAAAAGACATTGAACAAGTAAGTATACTACGATACGAATAACTCTTTAAATCTTCAACTTTTGTTTCCTCCGTATTTTTCAGTACTTTGGCTGCAAGTGACCAGCTTCTAAACAACTGTTCAAATGGACTTATTTCATCTTCAATTTTTGATATTCCTTTTTCAGGCTTATTACTTTCGAGCATTGTATCATTCATTTGATCTAACTCATCTTCTGTCGGTTTATTTCGTGCAACTACCTTTTTTACTTCTGTTGCATCTAGAGTACTTGCAATTGAACGTTTTGTCTCGAATATAGTATCATATGTGTTTGAAATTGCTTGAATTTTTGATTGCAGATCCTTAAAATGCTCATTCATTCTACTTACAACTAGTTCAAGTATTTCTGACTCATCTCTATTAAGTCCAGTGTAATATTCTATTTCATCTTCAAAGTATAAATATTTTTCTTCTTGTAACACATACTTTTTAAACTCTTGATCAAAATTCATATTCTTCATCAAAAAATACTTAAAAAAACAAGTGAACCTAAAACGGGTATATACTTCATTCGACTCATATTCTCGTAACAAAATACCGTTATCTAAAAATTCTTTAATAACGTCTTCTTCTTGAAAATCGAATTTTCGACTTCGTAGGTAAGAATAAACAAAATTACGTAACTCATTATAGGTCAATCGATAATTTAATTGATTTGAATCATACATTTTCTTTGCAATTTCTGCGAGTAAACGTTCCTTATTACGATAATCAAATCTTTCTGAATATATTTCCCTTCTCGATTGTTTCTTAAATAATCTCTCAACAAAATTCTCAAGCATAGTTGCATTATTAATTGGTTTATAATTCTCTTGTTGCTCTATTATCCAAAGAAACATTGAAACTGCAAGAGGGGTCCTCGGTATATTTAGTGTACTGAAAACATTAACAAGCTTTTCCAATTTATCCGGATCATATTTTTCATTTTTAGCAAACCATTTCTGAATTAAGAGTTTTATCTCTTTGGTTTTAAAACTTTTTAACTGCAGTTGCTTTAGAGAAGCTAATCCAGGATACTCTAAAATATCAAATGGAATTTCTCCTTCTAAGTTGCCTGTTGTTGATGCAATTACTACAACATTTAAATTTTCACTTAGAAATTTTTCAACGTTATTTAAAGAATATTTTTTTGATTCTGAAAATGTAATATCATCAACCAAGAGCACTAATTTATGAGAACTTATAAACTCTTTAACTTCCATTATTCCCACACCAAGGAAACGACTAATTAATGTTTCAATTCTTGTGTATTTTATGTCATTAAAATTAATATAAACAGGAATTCGGGCGTGTTCTTTAATGTTATTTGTTAATTCAATTAATATTTTATCTAGAAGAATTGTTTTACCGGACTCTTTGCCACCAATTATTATTAAACTATCATCACTAGAACAAAGTTCTTCCAGGCTATACTGAACCTCATCTTCATCAGAATCAGTATCATACTGGGAATTTTCAACTATTCTTGGAAGAACAAACATATCGTCAATACATTTTGGTGCTTGACACTCAGTGTTGGAAGAAAGCAAGTGCCCATTAATTTGAGGGAACTGCTCCAATTTTATTTTTTCTGCTAATTCAAATTCATATTTTTTTTTTAACAACTCTTCATCATCCGGAAGTTTAAAATAACATTTCCCTTCTGAATCACCTTGATCCGTATTAGGATCAAATTGTTCTTTTAGGTATGCATATCTTCTATTATGTGTAACAATTCTCCGATCTTCTAATTCATAATCTACTATTGAATACCCATTCGAAAACCTTCTGTCTGTCCCCCTGATGTTCATCGTCCAGTTTGCAGGTGCAATTGAAAAAAATAAATTTCCATATAAAGTAGTCGTAGACCAGCTAGTACCTTCATGTACATGACCACTAAACAGCATATCATAGTCACGGGTTATCATACTTTCTACTGTTTTTCTCTCAAACTCAGACAACCAATCAATTGGGTGGTGCATTATAGCAATTTTAACATCACAATCCTTGATAATCTTCCTACTATTAATAATTTGTCTTTCGCCAAGAATGATCCTCCCTTTATCATTTTCGTCATAACATCTCCAAGATGAATTAAAACAAGTGATTCCAACATTCAAATTATTTATTTGCACCTTAAATACAGATTGATAATCAGTTAATTCATATTGCTCTTTATAACCATTATAATATTGTCTCTCAAAGTCTTTAAATGATAGTATTCTCTTTCTTCCTTCTATATCCTTACTATCGATATATGCATTTACTTTTTCAGTACTATTTAAGTTTTGTTCTAATCCACTTTCAATTAGTTTACTATCTGCTTTTCTATAAATATCATGATTCCCAGGAACAAAAAAGAATTTGTCTTTAGATAATCCTAGTTCTCCAACAATAGGATCAATTACTTTAAATACGAAATGAAAAAAAGCGTCTTCTATATTATCGAAAGTGTCTCCGGCCTTATCTATTAGGTCTCCAGAAAAAATAATTAAATCAATTTTTTTTTGTGCGTTAAAACTCTTAAGATCCTTTATCAAGGCTTTAAGTATAAACTCTTCCATATCCAAAAGCGTCCCCTGAGAAAGATGAAAATCAGAAAGATGTACGAACCTCAATGTTCTCGCGCTCCTTATTAGGTATTCTATACTACTAAAGTCATAATATTAGTAATATTTTACCACAATACTCTACATTCTGTAACTAAAACTAACAATTCTCAACACTTCCTCATACTATGGTCCTAAAATAGTTATCTAGTTCCAAATTATGATAAATTCATACCATTAGCATCTCGATGGATTTAGATGAAACAAGCTTTCAATTGCCAAAATCTCTTGAATTCGAAATACTCATATATCTCCATTGCTTCCACGAATACATACAGGCCTACGACTAATTGACTGTTCGAATTTACCGCAAGGTTTCGGAAGCGAGTCTGAAATTGTCTCTCCAACCACGAGGTCTCCTTTGGGTCGCAGTTTGAATACATTAATTGGAGTGAATTTTACGAACCCCATCAATAATCCCCTTAAATTTGGAAATCCTATAAATATTCAAATTGAAAAGGAAGTGTAATTACATGTTTCGGTGTTTACTGGTTTTCATGGTATCGTTGAGTCTAACTGCTTGTTCGCTTGGTTCCACAGATAGTAACGAAATTGTAGAACGAAACGATATTTATTACAGAGTTAATGAGACATCTCCATATTCTGGTCGTGTAGTGAAGGCTTATGACAATGAGAAAAAAACGAAGCAGCAGCAATATAAACTCAAAGATGGCAAAATTGTTGGTGAATACAATCAATGGTTTGACAATGGTCAGAAACAACTATCAGCCTTGTTTAAAGACGGTAAAAAAGACGGGAAATACACCTCATACTTTAATAATGGACAAAAAGAGGCTGAGGGAACTTACAAGGACGACAAGCGCTCAGGCGAGTGGAAAGAATGGAATTCAGATACACAACTTCTCTTTGATGGTGAGTATAAAAATGAATTACGCAATGGTTTCGGTAAAGAATATGCAAATGGAAAAATGATATATCCCTAACTCCACATGGCTTGAGTGTTGATCACAGACATTGATGTGTTGGTGTTTACCTTACGACTTATAAAAGATAAAGCGCTATCTCTAAAATGTTTGCCTTAAGCTGCCCGACATTTACTTAATGATGTTTCAGTGGTGGAGCTTGACCAGAACACAGAATTTTAAATAATATTGTTTTAGATGAGCGAGAGTCTTGTGTATATTGGCTTAAAGTAGATAAGCAAACCTAACGCTGTGGTTCCATTATGGCACCACAGCGTTTTATGAAATGCACTTCTTACTAATGATTACTAGACCTGACTAATTTGCAAATCACAGCTTCTTGATCTGCAACCTATATGCGGTGGAGAAGCAATGTTTATTCCTAAATGTCCAGCGTGTGTATGAATATCTCTTCCTTAGACAACGTGGCACCTTTGCCCATTTTTTCATGATCTGGCGACCATTCACGGATATCATACTTAGCTTCTTTATCATTCCAGCTTATACTTCTCAGTTCCTTTGTCCCTTGAAGATTCTGACAATCTGCCGTGTATTTGAGTTACTTTATATTTGAATTCTGCCATTTCTCCACATTGTACTTTCTATTTTAGATTTATTAAATCCTTCCACCTACTCCCTTAAACTTATCTACAAAGGCAGAGATTTTCTGAAAAACGCTCTGCTTTTTTGTTAAATACTGAGGATTAAGAGGACTCATTTTAGGAAGAATTTCATTAAGCTCCGTTCCATTTTCACTGGCAAATTCTCTTTTTAATGAAGTTAAAATATATCTTTTTGCAGCCTCTTCATTAAGATTTTCAGTATTAATCAATTCTTCTGCTTCACGTTTTTGCTCAGTTTGAGCAAATGAGAAGAAAGCATCAATAATACTTGCTTTATCTTGAATATTGTCTAAATCTGTTTGATTGATAAAATCGACTACTAAACTTTCTTTAGCACGGTTCCCCACACTAGAACGAATTAAACGACGTACCTCTTCAACCAATAAACCCTTATCTTTTACTTTTTTGTTATTTTCAAATATAAGTTCAAGAATGTAATCTAAATTGATCTCTTGGGATTTTAAAAGATCTACTTCAAAGACAACATCATCCCAATCAATAGAGGAATTATCTTTTTCTTTTCCAGTTTTTTCACGACGAAGCCAATCACGAATATCATTATATGATGAACGATAATCCTGAATCGCTCTTTCTTCTAGTACTTTAATCTCTTGCATAGCAGCTATATTCTCATCACTTACATAGTGAGTAGATTTAAAATTTCCCAAAGCCTCAGGGTCATTGGTATCTACTGTTTGTAAAGCTTTTAGACTTGAAAATTCATCATAATTCTGTAAGATATTTTCAATACGCAAATATTCACCAAAGAGTTTCGCAAACGCTTTTTTATCCTTTTCAGTAGCAATATCTTCAACATTAGGAAAACGCTCTTGTAGCTCTTTTACCACGTCTACATAACCACGACGGGCTTCACCCGTTGCCACATCAGTGAATCCTTTCATATACTCTTTGTAGCTTTTTTCCAGCACCACATTTTTAGTATTTTCATCCCCAAAACATTTAATCGCATCAATAGTAGCTTGTTCTAAATCCCGGAAAGTAACAATATTTCCAAAGGTTTTAGTTGAATCATAAATACGATTTGTTCTCGAAAAAGCTTGCATTAAACCATGATACCTAAGATTTTTATCAACAAATAAGGTATTTAATGTAGGTGCATCAAAACCAGTTAAGAACATTCCTACAACAATCAACAAATCAATCTCTTTGTCTTTTACTCGTTTAGCAAGGTCACGATAATAATTTTGAAATTCCTTACTTTCCACGCCATAATTGGTTTTAAACATAGCATTATAGTCTTTAATGGCTAAACTTAAAAACTCTTTTGCACTACTATCCATTGCTGAAGGTTCAAAAGTTTCATCAAGAATTTCGCCTATAGCATTTTGCTCTTCATTAGCAGCAAAGGAGAAGATTGTCGCAATCTTAAGGGGTTTGCTGCTTCCCTTTTGTAAGTTATTTAATGATTCATAGTAGAGTTTGGCTGCGTCAACACTGCTCACAGCAAACATGGCATTAAATCCTTTTGCATTCGCGTTTAGACGATGGGTTTTTACTTTAAAATTATTAAGAATATATTGAGAAATTTCTTTAATCCGTTCAGGATGTAATAATGCTTCTTTATTTTCTGCTGCCGATAGCTTTTTCTCGTCCTGTTCTTTTTCAATCGTTTTGAACTTGGGACGTACATCGTTATAATCTACTTTGAACTTTAAAACTTTTTCATCTCTAATGGCATCCGTAATTACATAAGTGTGTAACTCTCGACCAAAGATAGAAGCAGTCGTTTCAGAACCTAACGCATTTTCTGGGAAAATAGGCGTACCTGTAAATCCAAATTGATAGAACTTCTTAAACTTTTTATTGATATTTTTTTGAGCTTCGCCAAATTGTGAACGGTGGGCTTCATCAAAAATAAATACCACTTGCTTATTATATATAGGTAGCTCTGTTTCGCTTTTAATTAGGTTATTCAGTTTTTGAATCGTCGTCACAATAATTTTATTATCATCTTTTTCAATGTTACGCTTTAATCCTGCGGTACTTTCTGAACCATTAACACTATCAGGAGAAAAACGCTGATACTCTTTCATTGTCTGAAAATCTAGGTCTTTCCTATCTACTACAAAAAATACTTTATCTATAAAATCCAGTTCAGTAGCCATACGAGCTGCTTTAAAACTCGTAAGCGTTTTCCCTGAACCTGTTGTATGCCAAATATATCCACCACTTTCAGTGGTTCTCCATTTTTTAGCTAGGTATGAACTTTCAATTTTCCATAAAATTCTTTCTGTGGCAGCAATTTGATAAGGACGCATAATCAGCAGGTTATCGCTCACATCAAAAACTGAATATTTCAGTAGTATATTCAACAAAGTATCTTTCTGAAAAAATGTAGCCGTGAAATCTTTTAAATCTTTAATCAGGGTATTATCCGATTTTGCCCAATTCATAGTAAAATCAAAACTGTTTTTATCACGTTTAGTCGTATTGGCAAAATAACGGCTATCTGTCCCATTAGAAATCACGAAAATCTGTAAATATTTAAACAGAGAGTTTTCTGAATTAAAGCTCTCTTTACTATATCGATGAACCTGATTAAAGGCTTCACGAATGGCAATCCCACGCTTTTTAAGCTCTACTTGTACTAAAGGTAAGCCATTGACTAAAATGGTAACATCATATCTATTGGCTTGAGTTCCTTTATGTTCAAATTGGGAAATTACCTGTACTTTATTGTTGGCAATATTCTTTTTGTCTACTAGGTAAATGTTTTGAATATGCCCATCATCAAAAACAAAGTCATAAATATAATCGTTATGAATTTTACGGGTTTTATCAATGTGGTTATCACTGGGTTTATCTAAAAACTGCTCACAAAATCTAATCCATTCAGCTTCTAAAAATTGCACATTATTAAGATTTTGCAGTTGCATACGAACATTAGCAAGCATTTTTTCAGGAGTAGTTAAACTTGGTAGATGTTCATAACCTTGATTTACTAAATCTTGAATAAGTTCTCGTTCTAAATCAGCTTCAGTTTGATAACCAACTCCTTGTTGATCTATCTTGCTATATTTGTCTAGAATTATAAAGTTGTTTGATTCTGCAATGGGTTTGTAGTCGCACATCTTTATGCCTCCTTCCAAAAGCTATAGTTACTTGTCAAATGTTCAAGTAATAGCTTAACAGTTTGTTTTTCTTGGGGAGATGGTTCTGCTACACTTTCATTCGCTAGTGTAGAATGACTTGTAAATTGGATAATACGATTATAATAATTTTGTTTGTCATCAGGTAATAATTCTGACCACTTTGGAAATCCAAGAAAACTAGCTGTTTTTTCATATAGATTTCTTAAAAGAGTGAAATGATATTTTTGTACTTGATTATTCTCAATGGCTTCCTCTATAGTCTTCTTCAAATGCAAATGATATGCAAAACTCTTATTTGAGTCTCCTCTTTTTTCTTCTAATTCAAAAGTACCATCTTCTTCACTGTCTAGCATGTAGCAGGTCTTTGCATTGAATTCATTATGGAGCACATTATAAAAAATAGGATTGTGTGTTGTAATAACAAACTTTAGTCCGGATTCACTTCTTTTGATCAATTGAGCCAAGTCTACAGCCAGCTGAATCAGATGGTTATCATCTAATGAAGTTACAGGATCATCAATAAACACATATTCCAATTGATTAAGTTTATCTGTCTCTCGTTCACTTGGCTCAAGTGTATTAAGCACGTAAATTACTTGATCAAGCAAGCTATAAAAAACACTCCAAACAAAACTACTTTCTTCACCTTTCGAAATCTTGATATTTTGTGAAGGTGCGTCATTTCCTTGTTCATAAGAAAATGTAACCTCAGTAAAATTCGGATTAAATCTAGGTGTTAATGCTTGATTGGTATAATTCTGAAAATGACTAATAACATTTTGATCTTGCCCTTGTTCATTAAGTACCCATTCAGTAAAAGAGTTCAGATGAATTCTAAGTTTTAAATCAACATCATTTTCTAAATCATTATCCCAATAGAATAAATCTTCCGTAAAAGCATTATAATAAAGGATTTTTTTACTAACTACTTCTAATTCCTCTAACTCCGTATCACCTTCTACTCTCGGTGCCACTAACAATTTAAATTCCCGTGAAAGTCTTGTTTTGCCATTTCCATTAAAGGCATAAATTAATTGAACTTTTTTATCATTATCTTTTAATTGTTGTGCAATTTCATTTAAACTCTTTCCCATACTATGCTTCTACCTCACTTTTCGGAAATGAAAGTAGCATATTACGGTAATATTCGTATTGTTTTTGACGCAACTCTTTTTCACGAGGCAAACCCTCAGTAATTGATGAGTTCAAAGCATCGAATTTGTCTAAAATAGATACTATACGTTTTTTTTGTAAAGGCAAAGGATCTGGAACCATGATGCCATTCAAATTTTTCTGATTTAATTTGGGTTGAGCCGCCCCCGATATATAGGGAGTTAAATCAATATGATTTAAATAAAATTCAACAAATCTACGTTCTTCATAAGTCTTAAATTTAAGTACATGAGCATGATTGTTTACCCATATTTTTCCACTTGCACTAAATGCAATTGGTGTATTTCTAGCAAGTAGGTTTGCCCCATCTTCCGAAATAAGTAAAAAATCCCCTTCAAAAATATAATCTTTTACATAATCAACAATACCAGATGCGCCATAATATGGAATATCCCCAACCTCTCTTACACCACTAGTAACCGGTTTACGGATTGAGTCAAGATTCTCGGCAAGTTCCCCCAACGTCTTCCACTCAACTTCACCCTCGTCAAAAGTCAACAATTTATCACTGTAATAGGTATATTGCTTTTTACGAGCTGTAAGCTCTGCTGTAAGCTCTGCTGTAAGCTCTGCTGTAAGCTCTGTAAAGGTGTCCAAAATACGAACTATTTCAGCTTGGATGTGAAGGGGTGGAATGGGGATTTGAAACTTTGCAAATTCTTCTTTGGTAATAGTTTTTATCGTACTGCCGCGGGCATTTTCTTTTTCAAACTCAAATTTGGCTTGTAGTTGATATGCAAAATATTTTTTGTTAATTTTGACCTGAAAACTCTCGAAAATAGCAAGCGTTCTATCTACATAGCAGTCGTATTGTGTAATAGCAACTCGACCTATACTGCCTTGTAATGTTACAATGACGGTATCTTCTTGTACAAACACACTTTTAGGTTGTGCTAATTTTGAGATTTTATTTTTTGTATTTTGCACAAGTCTCATATCTTTCCCAACATCGACTACTTGAACAAAAGGCATTGCACCTTCACCGTCGTACCATTCGTCTTTACCATAAGGTTGAGGGAATGAACCACGACGAAATTTCGCCACCTCTCCCAATGCCTTCCACTCAACCTCAACTCCATCAAGCAATTTATCCATATGATTCGGCTTAATCATGATTCAATCACCTCAATAATGTCATCAATTTCAGCACGAAGTTGGTCTATCTTTGCTACAGTCGTTTTTATCTCTGCATTCAGCTCATTTATATCAGTGACTTCCCTTGTGTCTTTTGCTTCTATATAAGAACTTACAGAAAGATTGTAATCATTTTGAACGATTGCATCGTAATCAACGGATTTTGCAACATGGTCAACATCTTCTTTGATGTCAAACATTTTCATAATTTGCTCAATGTGTTCATCTGTAAGTATGTTATTATTCGTTTCTTTTTTATAGAAATCTACTCCACTTGCATCAATAAATTGAGTTTTATTTTCGGTTTTATGCTTAGAAAGAACCAAGATATTAACCGCTATTGAAGTCCCATAAAAAAGGTTAGGTGCTAATGAAATAACCGTTTCAACAAAGTTATTATCAATCAGATACTTTCTAATTTTTTGCTCTGCACCACCACGGTAAAAAATACCAGGGAAACAAACTATAGCAGCACGACCTTTACTTGAAAGGTAACTAAGCGTATGAAGCACAAAGGCAAAATCGGCTTTAGATTTTGGGGCTAATACGCCTGCAGGAGCAAATCTTTCATCATTAATAAGCGTTGGGTCATCACTACCAATCCAATTTACGGAATAAGGTGGATTAGATACAATGGCATCAAAAGGTTTTTCATCACCAAAGTGAGGATCTAATAGCGTATTTCCTAAAGCAATATTAAACTTATCGTAGTTTATGTTGTGTAAAAACATATTCATACGAGCAAGGTTATAAGTTGTATGGTTAATCTCCTGTCCATAAAAACCATCTTCAATAATATGAGCATCAAACTGTTTTTTTGCTTGTAATAGCAATGAACCTGAACCAGCTGCAGGGTCATAAATCTTATTAATAGTTGTTTGCTTGTGGATTGCTAATTGAGCAATAAGCTTAGACACACGCTGCGGTGTAAAAAATTCTCCTCCAGATTTACCAGCATTGGCAGCATAATTAGAGATTAAAAACTCATAGGCATCACCAAAAAGGTCAATGTGATTATCTTCAAAATCACCAAAATTAAGCCCATCAACGCCTTTAATGACAGCAGCTAAACGACTGTTTTTGTCCTTTACAGTATTTCCCAGTCTATTGCTTGTGGTGTCGAAATCAGCGAATAATCCTTTAATATCCAACTCCGATGGATAACCATTTGCTGAACTTTCAATAGCAGAAAATATAGCAGCTAAATCTGTATTCAAGCATTCATTAGTATTAGCAGTTTTTTCAATTTTAGCGAACAACTGACTCGGATATATGAAATACCCTTTTGTTTTAATGGCATCATCTTTAATTTCTTTCGTTATAATATCATCAGAAAGTTCTGCATACTTGACACTTTCGTCTCCAGCTTCAATATAGCTAGAAAAGTTCTCGCTAATGAAACGATAAAAAAGCGTTCCTAAAACATATTGTTTAAAATCCCATCCATCTACAGAGCCACGGACATCATTGGCTATTTTCCAGATTTGAGATTGTAATTCGGCACGTTGTGCTGCACTTGACATTTGTATACCTCCAATTTTTCTTCTTATACATTGATTATAGAAGCACTTCTAAAAAGGTTTGAAGTTTTCCTTCCACCTCTAGTTTCGTACCATATTCGCTACTCCACTTATTCTACCTAAGTATTGAAACCAATTACTATCTTTACACCGACATAAAACTTCATGCAAAATCACTCCGTAATACCAGCCTAGTAGTCCAATAGACTTATTCCGCAGACAAGCCGAGAATTCCTTTATTCAATACTATTTTACACTAAGGCTTAGACAACATCCTGTCAGCAACCATAAGTTCGCATGAAAAAACCTCCGCCGCGTGATGGGTGGAGGTAAATTATTAGCCTAAGATTAAGTATATGACTCAAGCACTATCTTCAATTACTTCATCATGGTTTTTGCTCAGATCGTTAAAAGTCCAAGTATTATATTGCTTGTAAAGCCTTATTGAATTACTGAATAGTTCAATGTTCTTTTTTAAAATATTTTTCTTCCTTTTTATCGTAATCAAGATTACCCTGAGCTGTATTTTTCCTTCTGGATATCAACACAAGATTGCCTAGTTTATCTGTCCATTCGGATCTTTGATCATATGTAAAGGCTTTCACCCACTGACCTGATTTATCAGGGTTCTAGGGCAATATGTGTTCAATGCTAAGCATAAAAATGCAAAATTAAAACAAAACAAGCCCAAGGGATGCTTTCCCTCAGGCTTGTTCACCAGTGCTTCTGGATTTAAGGACATCTTAACATATTTAACTATTAGTTGTAAATATTTGGTTACATATTCCAATGAGTTTAGTAAATTTGGCCGAAATGAGCATTATTGAATATTATACGGATCAATCCTCTCATCTTCTGTCCATTCTTTACTTAGCTCCGCATTCAGTACATCTTGAAATCTAATCCAATCCCAATCCTCTGCCCCGCTGAACTGATCAACGGTGTCCAAACGAAATTCTCCATGCTTGCTGCGCGTCACTACACCCGAAATTGTACGTGGCTGGTATTTGTCATATACAGTGAGTTGTACAACTCTTTTGTAAATTTGGGATTGGCTAAGTTGTTACTGCTAAACCATACTGTCCGCCAATTGACGGCGTAAGTTGTCCTAACCCTGACGGACAAGCTGTCCAGTCGGTGGTTTGAAAAAAGGGAGAATCAAGAACATTCT
>NZ_JCAUAQ010000034.1:0-45935 GCF_059692035.1 Paenibacillus sp. J22P143 | reverse complement strand
AACTCTCCATAATAGTTTGGACAATTGCTTGTCCGTATATCTGAAAGCTTAATTGCTCATTTGCGTTGCTAGCGAGATTTTGCAATCTCTTTTTTGAACGATTTCTCGTTCGTGCTTACTCACTCGTTGTTCAGTTTTCAAAGATCAATCACTCTTGTCCCACCTGCTCTCTTTCGAAAGCCGGAAGACCAATATACCACACTGAGTTTTTATTTGCAACTCTTAATTTCGAGTTGTATTTGTTGTGTTTCTTATGTTTCTCGTGTTGTCCTCAGCGGCAACTTTTATAAGATACCACAGACGCCACACACTTTGCAAGTACTAATTTCAAAAAAAATCGAGGCACCGAATGGTGCCCCGAAACGAAGAAATTATTCGCCTTGGCGCTCACGCATCAACGGGAATAATAAGACATCACGAATCGATGGTGCATTCGTCAATAGCATTACCAAACGGTCGATCCCTATACCTAGACCACCCGTTGGTGGCATTCCGTACTCAAGAGCGCGGATGAAATCTTCATCCATTTCATGCGCTTCATCATTCCCTTGTTCTTTTTCACGCAGCTGCGCTTCAAAGCGCTCTCTTTGATCGATTGGATCATTAAGCTCTGTAAAGGCATTAGCATGCTCACGCGCTACGATAAAGAGCTCAAAACGATCCGTAAAGCGCGGATCCTCAGGGTTCTTTTTGGCAAGCGGAGAAATCTCTAATGGATGTCCATAAATGAACGTAGGCTGAATCAGCGTCTCTTCAACGAAAGTCTCGAAGAACTGATTTACAATGTGACCGAATGTCATATGCGGCTCAACAGAAACTTTGTGCTCTTTGGCCAAGCCATGCGCTTGCTCGTTGGTCATATGGACACTAAAGTCTACACCTGTGACTTCTTTAATCGCATCCACCATGGATACACGTCTCCAGCCCACAGCTAAATCAACCTCATGATCTCCGTAAGGAATTGTCGTCTGTCCAAGCACCTCTTGCGCGATATGAGCAACAAGCTCTTCTGTCAGCTTCATGATATCTTTGTAGTCTGCGTATGCCTCATACAGCTCAATCATCGTAAACTCTGGATTATGACGCGTAGAGATACCCTCGTTACGGTATACGCGACCGATTTCGTATACTTTCTCTAGTCCGCCAACAATAAGACGTTTCAAGTGAAGCTCGATCGCAATACGCATATGAAGCTGCATATCCAGCGCATTGTGATGCGTGTTAAAAGGACGTGCTGAAGCGCCGCCTGCAATCGAATGTAAGGTTGGTGTTTCTACTTCTAAATAGCCTAAGGAATCTAAATAACGACGCATGGATTGAATGATTTTGGAACGAAGAATAAACGTCTTTTGCACATCTTGATTCATAATCAGATCGACATACCGTTGACGATAGCGCAGCTCAACATCGCTAAGGCCATGGAATTTATCCGGCAGCGGAAGCAAAGATTTCGTCAATACCTCAAGTGATTTCACTTTAATCGAGGTTTCGCCTGTCTTCGTTTTGAAAACAACACCTTCTACCCCTACCATATCGCCTAGATCGAGAATATCAAAAGCTTTATATATGTTTGCATCCAGCGCATCTTCACGCACATAGATTTGAATTTTACCTGTGATATCTTGCAGATGTGCGAAGCTAGCCTTGCCCATGCTTCTCTTCTGCATAATACGCCCAGCAATACGGACTACTACGTTGGCTTCATCTAATTCTTCTTTGCTCATCTCTTGATAAGCAGTAAGAATATCACCCGCTGCATGCGTTCTTTCAAATTTGCTCCCAAATGGATCGACACCGAGACCGCGAAGCTCGTCCAATTTGTTGCGTCTGATCACGAGCAGCTCATTTAACTCTAGTTCCTGACTCATTATTTCATCTCCTACTCATTAGTTAAGTCTGTGAACGGAAAAAAGCTTCCTGAGGGAAGCTTTCCAAAAGGCTTGCGGCTGCACGCTACTTTTTAATATCAATAATTTGATACTGAATGACGCCAGCAGGTACTACAACATCAACGTTGGTGCCCTTTTGCTTGCCTAGAATAGCTCTACCCACAGGGCTTTCATTGGAAATCTTATTCTGCAACGGATCGGATTCAGCCGAACCTACAATGTTGTATTCTACCAAATCGCCGAATTCCAAATCTTTCAGTGTTACAATCGACCCAACACTTACTGTGTTAATATCGACTTCATCGTTATTAATAATCCGCGCATTGCGCAGCATTTTTTCTAAAGTAATGATTCTACCTTCAATGAAGGCTTGCTCATTCTTCGCGTCTTCGTACTCGGAGTTCTCACTAATATCGCCATAACCGATGGCAACCTTAATTCTTTCCGCGACTTCTCGGCGTTTCACGGATTTCAGATGCTCAAGCTCATCCTCTAATTTCCGTAGCCCTACTGGTGTAAGAATGACCTCTTTTTCAGCCATTGCCAACTGATCTCCCGTCATGTGAAAGATTTTCATATCGTTGAATCGATGCTTCCTGCTAGGAGTTGGGTCTTTATAGAGCTGATTCAAGTAGTATGAATTCACGTTTCATAATAAGTTGCTTACTCGTTAGTCTTTCAATATATGCAGGAACACATTAATATTGACTGATTATATTGCAACGGTTTCAAAATGTCAATGTCAACCATTGCTGCATGTTTTTAATGCAGCACGGCCGATTCCTCCGCTGCCCCAGACGCGGAACTTGTCGCAAGATGCTCGACATATTCGTCTAATGTACGAACCATTTCATCCCGCTTCAAGGTTTCCATAATGACATCCTTCACGCGGGCCGCTCCCGTCATTCCTTTGAGGTACCAAGCCATGTGTTTGCGCATTTCCTTCACGGCAACATGCTCACCTTTGAGTGCGATCAGTCGATCCATATGCAAAATCGCAATGCGAATTTTCTCTTCTGCTGAAGGTTCTGGAGGTAATGTACCATTCGCTAGGTATTGAACCGTACGGTACAGCATCCATGGATTGCCTAATGCTCCACGTCCAATCATGACACCGTCTACACCGGTTTCGTCCAACATACGTTTCGCATCCTCTGGTGTCACAACATCACCGTTCCCGATAACCGGAATAGAAAGAGCTTGTTTAACATCACGGATAATGTTCCAATCCGCTTTCCCTGTATAGAGTTGCTCACGTGTACGTCCGTGTACACTAACGGCGCTGCCGCCGCCTCTTTCGACAGCTTTCGCATTTTCTACGGCATAAATATGATCAGAGTCCCACCCAATACGCATCTTGACCGTAACCGGTTTACTAACTGCCGCGACAACTGTGGCGATCATCGCTTCGATTTTATCCGGTTGGAGCAACCATCTTGCTCCCGCGTCACATTTCGTAATTTTGGGAACAGGGCATCCCATGTTGATATCAATAATATCGGCATTCGTATGTTGGTCAACAATTCTAGCCGCCTGAACCAACGTATCCGTGTCGCCTCCAAATATCTGAAGACTCAGCGGTTTCTCACGATCATCGACATACAACATCTCCATAGAGCGTGTGTTGCCGTGAACAATCGCTTTATCACTAACCATTTCAGCACAGACTAAGCCTGTACCAAACTCTTTGGCGATTAATCGAAACGCTGGATTACATACGCCCGCCATTGGGGCTAACACAACTCTATTGGGAGCTTCGACATTTCCTATTTTCAGCACCGAAGATTCCACTCCTCTCATTTCACAACTACCGCAACTAACTCATCCGGTTCTATATTAAGAACTTGCGAAATATTTAGAATCATTTTATTATCCGGCTTGCGTGTTCCTCGTTCAATCGCCCCTAATATGGCAATGGATACGCCTAACAAATCAGCCAGCTCACTCTGGGTATAGCCTTTTAATTTACGAAAAGCGCGAATGCGCTGTGCTATTGAGCTTTTTTCCATAGGATGACGCCTTCCTTTCCTTCCAGTTTCTCCAAGTGTGCAGAGATAGATTCAAATAGAGCGTCCTGCCGCGCGTAGAGAACCTCAGATAGGGGCACCAATACAAAAGCCCGCTCATGCATCCGCGGATGCGGAATGATCAAGTCGGGGGTCGTTAGCCGATTGTCACCAAATAGGAGCAGATCCAAATCAATCGTTCGAGGTCCCCAACGCAAGTCGCGCGTCCGACCCAGACGATTCTCGATGGCAAGCAAGGTAACCAATAACGCTTCAGGCGATAAGTCAGTATGAATTTGAATAACCATATTTAGAAAAGCAGATTGATCCACATAGCCTACAGGCTCGGTTTCATAGATGCTGGAAAGTTGCGTCACCGTTATCCCCGATTCCTCATTCAGCGCTGCAATTGCACCCTGCAAATAATGTTCACGATTATCAATATTGGAGCCTAATGCGACATAAGCTATGGTTCGTTCTCGTTCTTCGGCTGTCATTCCAATGCCCGCTTTCGATTGATCTCTATAGTAACGCCGTCAAAAATAACGGCAAAGGGCGGATGCGGCTTGATAACGCGAACCGTCACTTCATTGATACTAGTATAAGTATGCAGGAGCTCGGATGCAATATTTTCTGCTAATGCCTCGATTAATTTGTACGTACGCCCTTCAACAATCCCTTTGATTAGGAAGAAAGCCTCTCCGTAATGGACGGTTTGGGTCAAATCATCGGTCTTTCCAGCTTTATCTAAAGGGAGCATCAGCTCTACATCAACGTAGAAGCGTTGCCCCAGCGTATTTTCTTCAGGGAACACACCGTGATTGCCAAAAAATTGCATGCGGGATAGCGTGATTTTATCCATAGTAGAAACCTCCAGGGGTTAAATGTTGCTGCGAATAATCGCGTCGGTCATAACAGCTAGTCG
Organism: Paenibacillus sp. J22P143; assembly: GCF_059692035.1. NCBI lineage: Bacteria > Bacillati > Bacillota > Bacilli > Caryophanales > Paenibacillaceae > Paenibacillus > Paenibacillus sp. J22P143. Next base: position 41,115 of record NZ_JCAUAQ010000034.1, on the reverse strand, counting down.
TTTCATCGCTTGGATATCGTGGACCCTAACGATGTGGCAACCTTGCGCAATGCCTAGCACGACGGTCGAAGCTGTACCTTCAAGGCGCTCTTCGGGAGGCAACCCGAGGGTTAGGCCTATGACACTTTTACGGGAAGTGCCCAAAAGGACCGGATATCCCAGATTTGCGATCAAACGCAAGTTGTTCATTAGGTAGAGATTTTGCTCATAGGATTTGGCGAAGCCAATGCCGGGATCGAGAATGATGCGTTCAGGCTTAACTCCTGCTCCGATAGCTTCGTTTGTATACTTTTGCAGATCCCCACATACGTCTTGAAGAAAATCGACATATTCTGAGCTTATTCGATTATGCGTGATGATAAATGGACAATCATATTGCGCTGCTACTGCTGCCATGTCAGGATCCGCTTGTCCGCCCCATACATCATTGATGATATGGGCCCCTGCTTCAAGGGCTTGTCTAGCTACTTCCGCTTTGTAGGTATCGATTGAAATCGGAATGCTCAGTTCACGACTGATGGCCTGAATTACGGGGATAACACGCTGCAGCTCCTCATCTAGTGTGACTGTTGCCGCACCTGGTCGTGTAGATTCCCCGCCAATGTCGATGATATCTGCGCCTTCTGCAACCATTTGATGGGCTTTGCTAACCGCATCTTCGATTTGTTTATAGCTGCCGCCGTCCGAAAAGGAGTCTGGCGTTACGTTCAATATGCCCATTATGATCGTTCGATCACCAATGGGCAATTCGTGTCCTCTGCAGGATAACACATTCATCTTAGGTTCACTTCCTGTTCGTTGCTGTTAGTTCGCTTAGAGCCTACTCATTGCCCCATGCTAAACGTAATGTTGAATCAGTTGGCGGGTTATAAGACCTAGAGACCCTGTGCCTACGGTGTAAGCTTGTCCATTCGGCGTGTACAAGGTGGTGACTGGTACAATTTCTTGAATAGAATTTACGAGAAATACTTCGTCCGCATCGACGAGATCTTCCCAACGGTACAGACCGTCCTGTATGAGTAGCTGTAATTGCTGCGCTAACGCTATGACATGCCCTCTCGTGATGCCTGGCAAGATACCTGTATCAAGTGATGGTGTATAGAGGGTGTCATTTTTGACAAAAAAGAGATTGCTGACGATCCCTTCGGCCACATAGCCATCTTCAGATAACATAAGGCCCTCTGCCCCAGTTGCCCACGGGTATTGCCCCAGCTCTCTTTTGGCCAAAATGTTGTTCATATAATGAAAGGACTTGAATCGGTACAAGCCTTCTGGTGTATTGCGAGGCAGCTTAAGCAGTTGCAGCGCTTTGCCTTGAAGATAGGTTCGTTCATCCTTTGGAGGTAACGGTTTGATGTAGATGATTTCCTGTGGATGGGTGTAGTTGTCGGACGGCAGACCAAGTGCTTCCACACCTGCAGAAAGTGAATACCGAATATAAGCATCATCCAGGTTGTTGACCTGGAGTAGTTGCTCGATTTGAGCTGTTAGCTTGTCAAGATTAGGCTCATAGATGATGCGCAGCTCTTGGCACCCATCGGTTAGACGACGAAGGTGCTCAGCGAGCAGGAAAGGCTTACGGTTATAGGTTCGAAACGTCTCGAACAAACCGATCCCGTACAGAAAACCGTGGTCGTATACGGAGACCACGGCTTCTGTTTCTTGGACTAAAGTTCCATTGATGGAGATGATCATACGTCTGTTAAACCCCCGACTTGGCTGTGCGACGAAGGAAATTGCGAAGCATTTGGTGACCATGCTGCGTGATGATCGATTCGGGGTGGAATTGAACCCCTTCGATCGGATACTCTTTATGACGCAAAGCCATGATTTCGCCTTCAGCCGTTTGTGCGCTGATTTCCAGACAATCTGGTAATGTTTCTGTTTTGACGATTAAAGAATGATAACGTGTTGCGATGAAAGGTGACGGAAGTCCTTCGAATAAGGTTTTGCCGTCGTGGAAAATCTCCGAGGTTTTGCCGTGCATCAAGCGCTCTGCGCGAATCACATCGCCACCGAAGGCTTGGCCAATGGATTGATGTCCGAGACAAACACCGAAAATCGGGATGATCCCTTTAAAATGGTCAATCAGTGATAAGCTAATTCCAGCTTCATTCGGCGTGCAAGGCCCTGGAGAAATTAAGATATGGTCTGGCGCGAGCGCCTCGACACCTGCCAAGTCAATCTCGTCATTCCGACGAACGACGACTTCCTCTCCGATCTCTCCCAAATACTGCACAAGGTTGTACGTAAACGAATCATAATTATCAATCACTAAAATCATTCTAAGCTCCCCTTTCGTCAGCCCCACTCGGGCTTAAGCTCGGCTCATGCTCCGCTCGCTATACTCGATTGCTTTCCACATCGCTTTGGCTTTGTTCAAGGATTCGATGTATTCACGCTCTGGGATGGAATCAATAACGATCCCCGCTCCCGCTTGAATATGGCCCATCCCATCAACCGCTACTAACGTGCGTATAATAATATTAAATTCCATATTGCCATTATAGTCAATCCATCCCATCGAACCTGTGTAGGGCCCGCGACGAACCGGCTCTAGTTCTTCAATGATTTCCATGCAGCGAATCTTCGGTGCGCCCGTGATCGTTCCTCCAGGAAAGGTCGCCGCAATGACATCATAAGCGTCCTTCCCTTCCGCCAATTCGCCTACGACTTCGGAGACGATGTGCATCACATGGGAATAGTACTCGATGACCATGAAGTCCTTCACATGGACGGAGCCATATCGCGAGATGCGGCCCAGGTCGTTGCGCTCGAGATCGACCAGCATGACATGCTCGGCGCGCTCTTTGTCATTGTTGATGAGCTCGCCGGCTAGGCGCAGATCATCCTGCTCGTCCTTGCCGCGCGGGCGCGTGCCAGCGATAGGACGCGTCCGCAGGATGCCGTCCTCAAGCTGCACGAGCAGCTCCGGCGAGCCGGAGACAAGGGCGAAGCCTGCGAAGCGCAGCAAGCCCATATAGGGCGAGGGATTGACGATGCGCAGCGCCTCGTAGATCTCCTCCGGCGTCGTGCGCAGCTGCCGGCTCTGCCTTACGGACAAGTTGACTTGGAACACGTCACCTTGGGAGATGTAGGCTTGGATGCGCTCCACCGCAGCCATGTAGGCGGTCTTGTCGAACGCAGGCTGGATGCCTGCGATGCTCTCGACGTCGATGTGCAGCTGCTCGCGCGCCATCGCTGGTTGGTCGGCACCGCTCAGCGGTGTGCCGGACCAGTTGCCGGCGCGGATCGCGTGCCAGCGGACGAGCATCGCTTCGGCGCGAGCGTGCGCCTGCGCGTAGAGCGCCGCGAGGTCTGCACCTTGCTCGAATGGCATGTGCACCGCGATGAAGAGACTCTTCTCGGTGTGATCCAAGGTCCACACCTGATCATACATAGCGAAGCTGTAGTCAGGGATCGGCAGATCATCCTGCGATTGCTCCGGCAGCTTCTCGATGGTGCGAATCACATCGTAGCTCCAGTAGCCTACGCAGCCTCCGACAAATTTGGGTGCACCTTGGACTTTCGGACTACGGTAGGCAGACATCCATTGCTTGACGATGTCGAGCGGCTTGCCTTGAACGCGAGATATCGCCCAGTTCGTGTTCGTGATTTCTGCTTCCAAGCCTGTACCGCGAACCGTCGAAAAGGGATGCAGCCCAAAGTGCGTATACCGACCGCCTTTTCCGCTTTCGAGCACGAAAGAGTCTGGCGAAGCTTCTTTCCACGCGTCTTGCCATGAGGCGATCCGATCATCTGCCAGTCCTAATTTGATTACATACGGCAGCATCGTGGAGGTGGAAGTGGAGGACCAGTCCTGCCATTGTTCTATTGTTGTTAAAATCATTACTTGCGCTCCTTAGTGAAAAATCCGTTCTTTCGTTGTCCATTAGTATACTCCAACCCTATACAGAAAAAAAGCCCCAGCTGTAATAGCTGAAGGCTTGATCTCTTTTGCATGCGATTCGATCTTATTGCTCTTCGAATTGGTACAAAGGCGTTGAAAGGTAACGCTCACCGTTACTTGGAACGACAGCAACAACACGTTTGCCAGCGCCTAACTCTTTAGCAACCTTCAATGCTGCGAAAATCGCTGCACCGGAGGAAATTCCGCCAAGAATACCTTCTTCTTTGGCAACACGACGTGAAGTTTCGAACGCATCTTCGTTCTCAACCGTAATAATTTCATCGTACACATTCGTATTCAAAATATCTGGAACAAAGCCTGCGCCAATACCTTGAATTTTATGAGGACCTGGCTTACCACCAGAAAGAACTGGGGATGCCGAAGGTTCAATTGCGTAAATTTTGATGTTCGGGAAGTTTTCTTTCAAAACGCCACCCGCACCTGTGATTGTTCCACCTGTACCGATACCAGAGATGAAAGCATCCAGTTTACCATCATGAGCGTTGATCGCTTCCACGATTTCCGGTCCTGTTGTTTCACGGTGAACTTTCACGTTCGCTTGGTTCTTAAATTGTTGTGGAATGAAGTAAGAAGGATTCTCCGCTTGAAGCTCTTCCGCACGTTTAATTGCACCCTTCATGCCTTCTGCTCCTGGAGTTAGAACCAGTTGTGCACCGTAAGCGCGAAGCAGGTTACGTCTTTCCAAGGACATGGTTTCAGGCATAACAAGGATTGCTTTGTATCCTTTTGCTGCTGCGACTAGAGCAATCCCGATTCCTGTGTTACCACTGGTCGGTTCTACAATCGTGTCGCCTGGTTTCAATTTACCTTCTTGCTCAGCTACTTCGATCATGGAGATGGCAATACGGTCTTTAACACTAGCACCTGGATTTTGGTACTCTAATTTCACATAAACCTCTGCACTGCCTTCTGGAACAACACGGTTCAAACGAACTAGCGGTGTATCTCCAATCAAATCCGTAATGCTCTGTACTAATCTTGCCATAATATTTCCCCTCCAGATTGAGTATTGAATGATTTCCGAGTTAAATGGTTGGTATTAATGAATCTAATCTTATCAATGCGTTTACAGGTTGTCAACCAAATTTTCACATTCTCTTATCGGAGCGTCGAATCTACTACACTTACCTTCCATTTACTTCGTAACTGCGCGACAAAATCTTTCAATGGAGGCGCTTGTTGCAGCGCAAGCTCTCTGCGCACATTCTCCCGTATGAACACCAGATCCGGGTTCTTTTTGTCCCGTCGATCCTTAAGTAAGACGACCGCAAACCCCTGTGAAACAGGTATGGGCTTACTCACTTCGCCAACCTTCAACAATTTCGCTGACTCCAAGACAGGCGCCTCTACAAAAGGATCGTCGCCTTCAATCCAACCCAAAACACCACCGGAGTTATTGGTTGCATCATCAATTGATCGATCTCTGGCAAGGATCGCAAAGCTCACCCCTTTGGCCAGCTCCGCAATGACCTTCGTCGCTTGCTCCTTCGTGGATACAATGATCTGCTGAATGTTGTATTCCGTTTCTTGCTTAAACTCATCTGCATGTATCGTTATGTATGTCTCGACCTGAGTATCCGTGATGTGAATGGAGGCCGTTGCTAGCTTCTCAAGTAACAACTTATTCGATACATCCTCTTTGATTTCCTGCTCCGACATCCCCAGCTGACTTTGCATAGAGTCATAAAATTGTTGTTCACTTTCGTACCCTTGCTGCATCCTTTTCAACTCACGGTTGATTTCCGCACTCTCTACCTTTGTTCCCGACTCATTTCCTTCTAGGCGAATCACTTCACGGTCTAGCATTTGACCTAGCTGCTCTGGTCCATAATGGTGCGCGAGCGCTGTTTCGAGCTCTTCCATGGTAATTTCCCGATTTCCAATTTTGGCGACAACTCGTGTATTCTTATTCTCACCCTGCTGTTCGGGCTCTGGTGATTGTCTTGGTTCTGATTGGTTGATGGCATGACTGATCAGCAAGGATGCGAGCACGAGTATACATATCGACATCGCGATGATGACTCCCCACAATCGCTTTACATTGCGCATCCTATTTCCCTCTTTTACTTCCATATTGCTGCTTGCACCTGTGTTCACTAGCTAAATCAAGCAGATCACCCACGCTTACAGATCAATCATCCGTTGCAAATCTTCCCCTTCATACCGGTAAGCTTCATTGCAGAAATGACAGACGACTTCCGCAACTCCTTCTTCCTCCAGTATTTCTTGAAGTTCTTGCTTGCCTAAGGAAATCAAAATAGATTCCACTTTCGCCCGACTGCATTTGCAACGGAACATGACGTCCATCTCGTCGAGCTTACGGAAGGATGGGAGTACGGTTTGTAAAATTTCTTCTAGATCCAATCCGCCACCTAACATGTTCGTGAAGGTTGGGATTCGTCCTAACATCGCTTCGATCTCATCGATCTCACTATTTGTCAAACCCGGGAGCAGTTGAATCACGAAGCCGCCTGAAGCAAGGATTGTATGATCTGTATTCACCAATACGCCAAGTGCGACAGCAGAAGGTGTTTGTTCAGATTTTGCAAAGTAATAGGTGAAATCCTCTGCCAATTCACCTGAGATTAGAGGAACGCTTCCTTTATAAGGCTCCTTCATCCCTAGATCTTTCGTTATGTATAAAAAACCGTCTGTCCCGACCGCAGCAGCAACATCTAATTTGCCGTTCTCTTTGAGTGGCGGATCCACCAAGGGATTATCTACATATCCACGCACTTCACCCTTTGCATTCGCATCAACAACGATTTGACCGATAGGGCCATCCCCTTTGACTTGCACAATGAGATGTTCCTCTCCCTTGAGCATGGCAGCTATAAGAAGAGCCGCGGCAGCAGTTCGACCCAAAGCGGCTGTCGCCGTCGGCGTCGTTTGATGTCTTTGACTAAGCTCTTCTGTTAGGAGAGTCGTCTGAACAGCGAAAGCACGTACACGCCCCTCTAGCGCTGTTCCTCGAATTAAATAATCACTCATGTCCAAATTCCTTCCTTAAACAGCTTAGGCATTTTTCTCATAAATCATTTGTAAGCCTTGTAAAGTAAGCAATGGGTTGACGACTTGAATCGTCCGTGACTCACTGGAAATGAGCTCTGCTAATCCCCCCGTTGCAATGACCGTTGGATTCACATTAAACTCTTGAATAACTCGCTCTACGATCCCGTCCACCTGGCCAACATAGCCATAAATAATTCCGGCTTGCATTGCAGCGACGGTATTTCGGCCGACGACACTTTTCGGCTTAACGAGCTCGATACGAGGCAGCTTCGCCGCCTTTTGATACAATGCTTCCGTTGAGATCCCAATGCCAGGCGCAATGGCGCATCCCACAAGTTGCCCAGATGAATCAATGTAATCGTACGTTGTAGCTGTACCGAAATCGACAATGATACATGGAGCTCCATATAGCTCCAGTGCCGCCACCGCATTCACGATGCGATCCGCGCCAACTTCCTTCGGATTGTCCACACGGACATTCAGTCCCGTTTTGATCCCAGGTCCTACGATAAATGGCACCCTTTTCAAGTAGTGTAAGCATAGGTTTTCCATGGCATTCATCAACGGGGGCACGACAGATGAAATAATGACACCTTCTACTTGTGCAAAGGTAATGCCCGAGTGCTGGAACAAACTGTGCAGTTGCATGCCATACTCATCAACGGTAGCGGAACGATTCGTGCTCACACGCCAATGATACAAGAGCGTACGTTCTTGGTAGAGGCCTAGCACAATGTTCGTATTCCCGACATCGATAACGAGAATCATAGTGCAGTCTCCTTCCGCTCATTCAGATCCAATGAAATATCGAGCGCTGCTACCGAGTACGTCAGTCGTCCAACGGAAATCACGTCCACACCCGTCTCCGCCATGGCCTTAATCGTTTGCGGGGTGACCGAACCTGACCCTTCTACTACAATATGCGGCGCTTTGTTTTTAATTATCGAAACTGCTTCTTTCATTTTGACCGGTACCATATTGTCCAGCATGATAATATCAGCTCCTGCTTGGAGCGCCTCATGAAGCTGCTCGAAGTTTTCAACTTCCACCTCGATCTTCATCGTGTGAGGAATATTCTGACGAGCCGCTTGAACCGCTTGGGTGATACCACCTGAGCCTTTAATATGGTTATCTTTAATCATCACCGCATCATAAAGACCAAAACGATGATTATAGCCGCCCCCAACGCGCACGGCATACTTCTCGAGCAATCTGTGCCCAGGCGTTGTTTTACGGGTATCCACTAATCTTGTAGGTAAACCATCTAACGCGGTTACAAATTCATGCGTCTTCGTGGCGATCCCCGACAATCGTTGCATCAAATTCAGACTTAATCGCTCGCCCAATAGGATACTCCGTGTATTACCTTCCACTTCAGCTAGTATGGTCCCTTTATGAACAGACGATCCTTCGACCACTTTTGTTTCAAAACGAAGAGAAGCATCGACTACCGCAAAAACCTCCTGCGCGATACGAAGCCCACAAACGATTCCGTCTTCTTTGACGTGGATAATCCCTTTGGATACTTGTTCCAAAGGGATTGTTGTCAGAGTCGTGACATCGCCTGTGCCGATATCTTCTTCAAGCCAAAGGCGAATTTGCTTCCGAACTAATTCCATATTTATTTCTAACATGCTAAATCCACTCCTCAATCCTATCTTCCCCGCGCTGGAAAACAATATGCTTCTTCCATACCAAGTCATCCCGATCCGGGAAATCTTCTCGATAGTGGCCTCCACGGCTTTCCTCACGAGTTAAAGCTGCAGTCGTTGTTAAAAGGGCTACGTTGAGTAAGTTAGCAAACTCATATTCTTCACGTTTCGTCATCAACGAATCAAAAATCGACAGTTGTCTCGCCAGCTCTTCATGCCCCTTTTGCAATCCTTTGGCAGCGCGCTTGAGACCTGCATAACGGAGCATGATTTTCTGAAGCTTGAGCCTCTTCTCAACAACCGCTTGATTCGGGATCTCTGTACGCAGAGCTTCCGATGCCGCACGGATCTGAATGTCTCCTTGGAGTGCAGGCAGCTCTTGAATCCGTTCAATGATTCTGCGACCGAATACAACCGCTTCTGATAAAGAATTACTCGCTAAGCGGTTGGCGCCATGTACGCCTGTAGAAGACACTTCTCCGCAGGCAAATAAACGACGCACCTGTGTTTCTCCGTGCAAGTCCGTCTTCACGCCACCCATCATATAGTGCGCTGCTGGGGCAACCGGAATCCAATCGGTGCTCATATCGAGCCCATAATTCAAACAGTATTCATATATCGTTGGGAAACGATGTTTAATTAATTCTTCCGATTCGTGTGTAATGTCGATATAGACGAAGGTTGATTTGCAATTTTCCATCTCATCCACGATCGCGCGTGCAACCACATCTCGCGGCGCTAACTCAAGCTGGGGATGATAACGCTCCATGAAGCGTTCTCCTTTGATGTTACGCAAATAGGCGCCTTCGCCCCGCACCGCTTCGGAAATCAGAAACCGCGGTGCGCCCGGATAGCATAGCGCTGTTGGATGGAACTGAATGAATTCCACATCTTGAATTTGTGCCCCTGCACGGTGTGCTATGGCAATCCCGTCACCTGTGGCGATATCTGGGTTTGTTGTGTAGCGGAACAGCTGTCCCGCGCCACCGGAGCAAAGGATCGTGGCGTTGCCGCGCACAAACACGCGCTGTCCACCTGGCTTCTGAACGAGTGCGCCGTAGCATTCACCATCTTGGGTAATTAGGTCAATCACGAAGTGATCGTCCCAAATTTCGATATTCGGATCTTGCTTCGTACGCTCCGAAAGAGCTCTGACAATTTCCGCACCTGTCGCATCGCCATTCGAGTGCAAGATACGACGTTGACTGTGCGCTCCTTCCTTGGTTAAAGCAAACTCCCCGTTCTCTAAATCGAACTGAGTTCCCATACGGATCAAATCCTGCACGCCATCAGGCCCTTCATGCACTAGGACATCAACAGCGTCTGATGAGCAGAGACCCGCTCCTGCGATTATCGTATCCTGACGGTGGTACTCAGGTGAATCTTCGTCTGAAATGACGGCGGCAATCCCACCTTGCGCGTAGCGTGTGTTGCTATCAAGGAGGGATTTCTTCGTAATCATAAGGACTTTTTTATTCTCGCTAGCACGCAGAGCCGTGAAAAGTCCAGCAATGCCTGCACCAATAACAATTACATCTGTATGTATATGAGGAATAGAATCTAAATCAACATCTACGAGATATCTAGGAATCATGACGTTTCACCTGTTCTTCACCATTAATACCTCGTAAAGCAACGATAGCTCGTCCATGATGAACTCATCCTTGGATCCGATACTATCCTTGCTTCACGAGGGCACCTATTCACGGACAAGAGAGTAGCGCATGCTACTTAACTTGTAACATGCGCTCTAAGGACAATCTTGCTTTATCGGCTACGTCTTCTGGTACATAAATCTCTGGTTGCATCGTCTCAAGACATTTCACGATTTTCTTCAAATTATTCACTTTCATGTTCGGGCACACCAAGTACTTGGTTGCAAAATGAAATTTCTTATTAGGACTATCCAGACGAAGCTGATAACCAGTTCCGTCTTCAGTTCCAACGATAAACTCTTGGCAGTCGGACTCTTTGCAATATTTAATAATCGCAGTCGTGCTACCTACAAAGTCCCCTAACTTCACTACTTCTGGGCGACATTCTGGGTGAACAACGAACTGTGCGTTCGGATATTGTGCTCTCATTTCTTCCACATCTTTAACGGTCAGCATATCATGCGTGTTGCAGTAGCCTTCCCAGATGATCACTTTTTTGCTTGTGAATTTTGATACATAGTCACCCAAATTTTTATCCGGTACCCAGATAATTTCATCTGAATCGACGGAATTGATGACATTGATCGCATTCGCAGAGGTACAACAAATATCTGTTTCCGATTTCACATCGGCCGACGTATTGATGTAAGCAACAACCTTGGCTTTGGGATGCTGACGTTTAAGGGCACGCAGACCTTCAACATTCACCATATCTGCCATCGGGCAGCCAGCACGTTCGTCTGGAATAATCACCGTCTTATTTGGCGCAAGAATCTTCGCACTTTCCCCCATGAAATGAACACCACAGAATACGATGACATCGGCATCGGTTTGCGCGGCCTTCTGAGCAAGTAAGAAGGAGTCCCCTCGAAAATCCGCTACCTCTTGAACTTCGTCACGCTGATAATAATGAGCAAGAATAATAGCATTCCGTTCTTTCTTCAATTGCAACAGCCGTTCTTTGAGCTCGCGGTTTTGTTCCGCTTTGCGTTCTAATGCTAAGGCTTCCATGGTGCTTCCTCCCCTATCTGGGACGTAAGAATGGTCTCATCGTCTATCTAAAAGTAGTATGATCAAAAAGCAATAAAATTAGAGATTTACAACTAATTTACACATTCTCACATCGCCTGTCAATGCGCAAATACATTGAAAAAACTCGGAATTCCGCGCACACTTGACGTGTACAACGGATTTCCGAGTTCATATCGCAACTTACTCTTCTGTTTGATCCGGTTTGATCTCTTTAACTTCTTTTTCTTTGTCAAATTCTAGCTTATTGCTCTCGCTAGCTTGGCTTTGACCCTGAATATTGACTTTCACATCATCTTCGTCGGAACTAGCGGTAAGCTTGCCCTTTTCCAAAAGTTCGATGATTTCATCTTTATCCAACGTCTCTTTCTCAAGCAATGTTTTGGCAACGAGATGAATTTGATCCGCATGCTCCGTAAGAATCGCGCGAGCACGCTCATAGCAGGTACGAATAAAGCTTTGCATCTCTTGATCGATCTCGTATGCAATCGCATCACTATAATTTTGCTCGTGCCCGATGTCACGGCCCAAGAATACTTGACCTTGTGAGCTACCGAACTGCATCGGTCCAAGCTTATCGCTCATTCCGTATTCCATAATCATGCGACGAACGATTCCTGTTGCTTTCTGGAAGTCGCTGTATGCGCCTGTGCCAATTTCCCCGATGAACAATTCTTCGGAAACACGACCGCCAAGGAGTCCAGTTACTTTGTCCAGAAGCTCGTTCTTCGTTTGCATCATACGATCTTCGCCTTCTTTAGGCAGCATCATCACATAACCACCAGCGCGTCCGCGAGGAACAATCGTAACCTTATGAACCATGTCCGCATTCTCTGCATGATAACCGATAATCGCGTGTCCCGCTTCGTGGTACGCTACAATACGTTTCTCAGTTTCAGAGATGATACGGCTTTTCTTTTGTGTACCCACGATAATACGATCAAATGCTTCTTCTACTTCAGCCATCGAAATATCTTTACGATTACGACGCGCTGCAATCAAAGCAGCTTCATTCAATAGATTCTCAAGGTCAGCACCCGTAAAACCAGTTGTATAACGTGAAAGTGAATCTAGCTTCACATCTTTAGCAAGAGGTTTGTTACGTGCATGAACTTTCAATACTGCTTCACGGCCTTTGATATCCGGACGATCAACCGTGATTTGACGATCGAAACGACCTGGACGCAATAAAGCAGGATCAAGGATATCTGGGCGGTTGGTCGCCGCTACGATGATTATACCTTCGTTCGCACCAAATCCGTCCATTTCAACAAGCAATTGGTTGAGCGTTTGCTCACGCTCGTCATGTCCGCCGCCTAAACCAGCGCCACGTTGACGACCAACCGCATCGATTTCATCGATAAATATAATACAAGGCGAGTTCTTCTTCGCGTTCTCGAACAAGTCACGAACACGGGATGCGCCGACACCGACGAACATCTCAACGAAGTCAGAACCGGAGATACTAAAGAACGGAACCCCTGCTTCACCAGCAACTGCACGAGCTAGCAGCGTTTTACCTGTTCCCGGAGGACCATTCAAAAGAACACCCTTAGGAATTCTAGCACCAACTGCCGCGAACTTGCGAGGATCCTTCAAGAACTCAACAACCTCGATCAATTCTTGCTTCTCTTCATCTGCACCTGCCACATCTTCGAATGTGACACGCTTCTTCTCCTCGTTATACAGACGCGCACGGCTCTTGCCGAAGTTCATCACTTTGCCGCCGCCGCCTTGCGCTTGATTCAATAAGAAGAAGAACAAAATGAAGATAATGACGAATGGAATAATGGACGTAAGAAAGCTAATCCAAACGCTGTCGCGTTCCATCGGCCCGTACTCTTCCGTTGGTACGCCGTTCGCTTCAATCATTTGTACGACTAACGGTTCATAAGGAGCGTGTGTTTCGAAGCTCTTCTTATCCGCGCCGTTAGGCGGGCTAATATACTTACCCTTAATTGAGTAGCTATACCCGTCGAACTTAATTGAAACAGACTCTACATTTTTGTTGACTACTGCTTGTCGGAATTTATCGTAAGTGATTAACTCCTTCTGTTCATTTTGCGTACTGATGAAATGAACAATCCCCACGGTTACCAAAAATATAAGCAAATAAAAGCCGGTATTCCGGATAATTCGATTCATAACGAGCCTCCTCTCAAACGGCACACAATTATTATTTTACCACATTCCGGTAAAGCGCTACAACACTGCTGCATTCGTGCGCTTCTGGAACGTGACACTAGCTCGAATAGATTTCTGGTTTTAATATGCCGATAAATGGAAGGTTACGATACTTCTCTGCATAATCCAGACCATATCCAACAACGAATTCATCCGGAAGCACATAACCTGCATAATCAGGCTCAAGCTCCACTGTTCTTCGTGCTGGTTTATTAAACAGCGCAACAACCGAAATTGTCTTCGCATTGCGACGTTCTAGCACATCTATCAGATAACTGAGCGTTAAACCGCTATCGATGATGTCTTCTACGATAAGGATATGACGTCCTTCCACTGGTACATCAAGATCTTTGATAATCTTCACTACACCAGATGATTTCGTAGATTGACCGTAGCTGGATACCGCCATAAAATCAATTTCTAAAGGTACTCGAATTTGTTTCACAAGGTCCGCCATGAAAATAAAAGCGCCCTTCAGTACACAAATAACTAATGGATTCTTGCCTTCGTAATCAGCGGAAAGCAATTCCCCTAATTCCTTGATCTTGCCTTGAATTTGTTCTTCACTGTAAAGTACTTCTTGAATGTCGCTGTACAAGGATGAACCCCCTAGATTTTATATTATGAATCCTAATAAATTTACATTCTAGAAGAACGAAATTTACGTATGTTCCTGCAGCACTAGCTTCATATGAAGCACACGTTCTGTGTCAGGTCCGACCATTGCGTGTTTGGACCTACGAAATCCAGCAATCCAGAGAATCTTCCCGGAAGCGTCAACCAGTACTGGGATGACCTCGCGTCTAGTTGGCGGCATTTTGGCATCAATGAACATATCCTTTACTTTTTTGGACCCGTTTAAACCAAGAGGTTCCAATCGGTCACCCGATCTGCGGTTTCTAATATAGAGCGGCAATTCTACCTGATCTAAATCCAAAAAAGCGTCCGTTGTAGCTGAAAATAGATCGGCTTCCTCATACGAGCTTAAAGGCGTCCATGAGTAGATCAATTTGGCGTTCATTTCCGGCAGGTTCAGTTCATCCGCCTCAAGACCAATCTCGTACAAGTACGGCTGGGGATCTGGAGCGAAGTTCTGAAATCGAATAGATCCATATTCTCTCACAATATAAACCTGTTCATCCACCTGAAGGACTTGATTCGACATCTGATCTTTAACAATTAACTCACGTACACGCTCAATTCGTGTAAATACCAGCCGTTCCCTTTCCAAACAAAGACAGTTTAATATTAATTTAATCAAACGCCTTTGTAAAGCAACGTGAAGCTCGGCGAGATCACACCGATCCAAGCGGTAGAAGTTAGACTGAAATGTCACAATTCGGCGAAAAACCTTCTCAGTTTCTGCATCCAAATAATCATTCTCAGCTTGCATCACATCCGTCAATCGATTGAGTGACTCTGGAAGTTGTTCATTATACTGTTTCAGCATTGGCATAAGATCTAGCCGAATCTGATTGCGGAAATACTTCCGCAGCTCATTGCTACTGTCCTTACAATAGGTAATTTCATGCTGAGCGCAATAATTCACAATATCTGATTTGTATATACGTAAAAAAGGACGAATCAGTTCCACTTTTTTTTCACGCCTGCGTTCCGGCATCCCAACTAGCCCCGAGGGGCCTGTCCCTCGCAGGATTCGCATCAGCATCGTTTCCGCTTGATCATCGGCATGATGGGCCAACGCGATCCGATGTGCGCCGTATTTAGCAGCCACCTGATGGAGAAATTCATATCTTTTCTCACGTGCTGCCACTTGCCCGTTTAAGGAAGCTTCCTCTATATAGGCAGGAACATCGATGACACCTATTTCGCATGGAAGCCCCAGCCCCGCCGAAAGCTCCGCCACAAAATCTGCTTCTGCATCCGATTCCAATCCTCTAAATTGATGATTCAGATGGGCAACAACAATCGACCACGAATAGGTATCTGCAAGACGAAACAGGACATGCAATAGCGCCACTGAGTCAGGTCCCCCTGATACTGCGACGATCATCACATCCCCTGGATCTGCAAGTTTTTGTTCCACAATTCGTCTTTCCACTCTGGCAACCAGATCCGTTTCCATCTCACATTCCTTTCTGCCATTCTCTATCGAACCCTACCAATACATATAAATCGTTGCTCCAAAAATAACAATGGATGCAGCAAAGCATATTTTGAGCCACGGCATTGTTAACGTCGACTGTGCGACCTTCTTACCTGCCATCAGCTTCCTCCAATAAACAATCGCTTCCTCCGAAGTGCTAAACTCGCCGCGTAAGGCTTTATTCAAAAAGGGAGCTAACTGAGCAGCAACTGGATTTTCGCGCATAATCGCCGCTAATTGATCTATCTCTCGATTCTGAGGTAGTGTTTTGATGAAGCCTGCAAAGCGCTTGCGATGATCTAGTGTTTTTAATAGTAGAATGGCAAATGAAAATAGATCATAGCTTTCCTCCGCAATCCGCTCCCCCATGCTCCAAAACCCGCGATCGTAGACTTCCGTTAGTTGTTTAATCGCTCGCCCCTTTGATGTTACGCCTCCGAAATCAATGAGGTCCACATTGCCATAGTTAGACACAATCATGTTTTCGCCCTTCAAATCCCCAAATACGTAACCACTTCTATGGATTTCTGTAAGCTTCCGTAAAAGGTTCGTGCCAATCACATACATCCAATCCTGACCACGTTTATGTATAAATTCGGAAAGGGTCACGCCTTCAATGTATCGCATGACATAAAAGGATATTCCCTTTCCTTGAACGATCATATCATCGGCATCAATCAAAAAATTCTTAAATGAATTCTCTTTCAGGGATATCGCCAACAAGGAATTGATCTCTGATTGATGATCTACCGTTTCATATCCTGCTTTCAGCGCAAATTTCGCGTTTCCTCGTCGCACAAGAGCTACAATACCATTTGAACCTGCGCCTAATAAGCGCTCGACCACGTACACATGGCCATTCCACTTCCCCTTAATTTCTGACCCTGGGCGAAAGGCCTCATCATACCACGTAGTCACTTAGCATCCCTTCTTCAGTCGTCTTTGGTGAGAAAGGCTTTTCTGTCACGAACTGCAATGTTTGCAGCAGCGCTGGACCAGTTGGCGTCGTACCCTTCATGTTTATTTTATAGAACATCTTGTCGACATTTGCAAGCTGATTCGTCCATCCGTGATCCATTTCTAGCTCTTGATCACTTTTTTTGGTTGATGGAAAATGAAAAACAGCGAGCTCACTCACGCCACTGCGAGCTCTTAGACTAAGCAAAAGGTCATGAATCGCTTCGCGTACCGCGGCAAGCTTCGGCTTCATACTCGCACTTGCATCTATTAAAAGGGCAACACGCAGAGACGTGGTTTCACTCATAGTATCAATCACTTGAACGACTTCAGCACGTTTCTCAGGAGGCAATTGCTCAATTTGAGAAAACCCTAATATGCTTTGCAGTTCCTTGCCTACGGCGTGCTGGATGGTCGCGTTAACGGTTTTGCGGGTCATCATTTGCACCGTTTGCGATAGCTGCTCGGAATTAACAATTCGACTCATCCCGCCGCCTGCTGCAGCAATCTCTCGAATCTCTTCAGAGCCTAGCACCCCTAGTTCCCCATGATCAATTACACCGATGACATTCACTGCAACACCTTCTGCTTGCGCTTGAGCTGCCGCAATTACGGGACTTACGCCAACATTGGAACAACCGTCTGTAATTAATAATATTTGTTTCATCATGAACTTCTGCCTCCCTGGCCGATAAGATTAGCTCTCCAGTAGTTTCATATCCTAGTTTTTCCATTTGCGAGAGTGTCTAATCATAGATTAGCGAAAGTATGTTTAAAGCATTCATGCTGAGATAAGCACGAAGAAGCAGGGGGGATCCCCCTGCTTCTTGCACTTCACTTTTATTGGATGACGACGAACATGACTTAGCGCTTTCTACGGATCTTCCTTCCTAGCATAATTCCAAATAGCACGAATGTAAGACCAGCCAGCCTCACATACAAATGACTGGATTCCCCAGTTACCGGCAGTGTTGCAGGCTCTGGGCTTGGCGTTACCACTACAACTGGATCCGAGGGTTTAGGCGACGGAACCGTTACCACGGGCGGTGATGGCTTCGGACTCGGGCTCGGCGTAATCGACGGACTTGGGGTTACACTAGGTGTTGGCGTTGGCGTCGTTGGTGTTGGCGTTGGCGTTGGCGTTGGTGACCTGCTGTTAATTAACGTCACCTTTTTATTCTCTGCCGATTGCAGCGTGAATGGTTGGTCACCTCCATCTAGGGTATACCCACTAGGAGCTGCGATTTCCTTAATCACATAGTCACCAGCAAGCAGTCCTTGGAAAAGGGCTGTGCCTGTTTCATTCGTCGTTTGCGTCTGAATTAAATATTTCGTTTCACCGGACTTTCGGTACAGCTCATAGGTAGCACCACTAAGAGGTAATTCTCTGTTCGTGGCATCAACCTTTTTCACTTCTAAAGACCCGCGGACACCAGTACCCGTGCCTGAACCAGTGGATACGCCGACCACAATTTCTTTAACGGTTTCTTTCGTGATGGTTGTCACGTTCTTACCGCTAAAACTTACGACATTGGTTACAGCTTCTTGATCGCGAGCTGCAATGGCAGACTGATATTCCAACACATAAGCTGTGGAGATAGGATTCGTGAATCTTAATCGGAACGTCTGATTTCCTTCTGCATCCGTTTGTATATTAACCGTATAACCGATACCCTTCACTAATTCGACGTCCTTCGTCAAATAGCCATTGGCGGCAACTGACATGCCAAACAAATGGAAGGAGTCCGGCAGTACTACTTGATTCCTGGATGGACTATCGTATATTTCCGCATCAGTTAACTTAGATTGGCCCTGATTGACAGTGATCTGCCAGTTGATCTTATCTCCGCTTTGCGAGCCGTTCTTACTCACATATTCCCCACCATGTGGGATATTTACAGTGGCTATAAGATCTCTGTATACCTGAGTTTGCCCATCGAACACTTTAGCCTTATTTGCAACTGTGCTAGGGATCAGTTGGCCCTCCAAACTTGTTTTAAACACAATTGTATAAGCTGCCGAAATCGGGTCGTGGAACGTTACAACAAGCTTGTTCTGATCCTCAATGCTTATCCCGTAGAGGGAAGTATCTACAATTGTGCCCAGCGAAGGGTCACCATCTGCAGAAACGACCATGTTATACACGACGAGTGAGCCCTCAACCAGCTTCTGATTGTCTTGTAGGACATCCTCAACTCTCGCTGAAGCAAGCTCTTTCTCTCTGTAGTTAATCCCTACTGTCCAAGTCAGCTCTTTGTTTGCCAGATCATAATCGCCATATTTAAAGCCATTGTAATAATATTCATCTCGTGGGTAGAAACCCGCTCCAACTGTCTTCGAATACTCCACTTCATTCGTCGAAATCCAATTCATCTGAGCCGTATTATGGAAACTCGCAGCACTTCCAGTGGGTTCAAACCAATCCAAGTTAAAATTAGTTTGATAGGTGATGATGACTGGCACTGTCAGCTCGTTAGTGAAGCTTATTGTGAAGCCTTCATACTTACTTACACTATTGTTCAAAGTGTAATCAGCGGGACTATGCAGCGACTCATTTCCCTTGGTTATGACCAACGTATCTTCTAAAAAATACATGCCCTTATTAGGGAACGTATCCTTCACAACAACATGATTCATAACCTGACTGTTGCCGTTTAACTCAATTTTCCAACCTACCTTCTTCTCACTATAGTCAAACGCACCTAAGTTTTTAATAATACCTACTTGAGAAATATTCTGTGAAGCTGAGTTATGCTCCTCAGTCCATGTAGTCACTTCATTCGTGATGGTAGTATCATCGATAGTCGGACGAGTGGCTTGGGTTTCATAATCAATTCGGTACGCGCTAGAGATAGCCATTTCAAATTTCAGCTTAAAGACATTGCCCTCCACCCCTATTGGCGTAATCGTGTATTGAGCTGCTGGCAGCATGGCACCGCGAATCTCATTACCCGACGCATCAAAAGTGACCTGATACACATGAAGTGATCCATCCACAAGTTGATGCGGTACGGTTACGGTGTCTATGATATAAGCGTTTTCTTCACTAATGGAAACCTCTCCACCATTGTAAAGAACGCTCCAAGATATTTTCTGCTGATTCGCTTGATAATCCGTATTTTCCTTCCTGAGCATACTTCCACGATGCACCGCAACTGTTGACGTCGCTTCAACAGCCGGTGTAGAGCTTCCCCCAAACTTAGCTGTATTCGTGAATGACGACTTGCTCAGGTCAGTAATATCCGTTAAATACTTGATCCGGTAAGCTGACGTGATCGGGTGGTTTGTGAAATAAACTGTTAAACTGCCTCCTGCTGTGCTCATCGTATACTGACTGCTATCCAGTTCTGCCTCTTGTGTAACAGAGCCATCCAGTTGCACATTCAATGAATAGACTTTGACATCTGTTGGCGCAGATAATCCCTCAACGATCCGATCCGTTACGACGGCATCCTGAACAGTGTCCAGGGATTTGTTGACATCCACCGTCCAATCAATCGACTTCGCATTGTATCCTCGGGGAACACCCGATTTGCTAATTGTTGATTCCACGGTAGGCCTGAACTTTACGGTAATAATCTGATCACCGCTACGAACAGGGATTACAATCGTTTGCTCATTACTTCCCGTAATTTGACTTTTATTGAATTTCGTAAGAAAGCTGATTGTACCCTTCAGATCATCATGACTCTCTATAAATTGGTTAAACGTAATCACCACATGATGGCTGTCCTTATCGGCATAGAAAGTTCCCACTGTGGAGCTATCACCCGTGACGAGGGCGCCGCTCACATCATTAAACAATAGGAACTCCTGCGGCAAGGTAAAAGTAAACGTATCCCCGTTATGGTAGCCATGACTATTGGGCAAAGACCAGGTGTAGTCCAGCTTCGCTTGGGCATTCTGATCATACACATTCCCCGTGACGACTTGACCGTTACTATCGTATACCGCCAACGTGACACTATCCAGGATGTTGCCTGATATTTCAGTTGCATTTACCTTGCTAGACAAGGTAATTCCATACATGCACTGCATAAACATAAGTAAAGCAATCAGTAAGGCCTTCGTCTGTTTCTGTCTTATCTCTCCAGACCTCCATTCAGATGTGTTATTTTTCATTTTCATGAAAACAGGATCCTCCCTATTTAGATACAAAATGTATCATTTTTGACATCAGTTAATTCAATATTTTATTTTAAATAATTAATTATATGCCCTTTGTATCTGAAATCATTTAACTATTCTACTAGTTTCCCCTTCACAATTAATCGGTGTGTCGGATTAACCATAGGATCACATGTAATCAACGTAATCTCCCGATCACTGGAGTTACCCTCTAACATCCACACATCAGTTGGGAGAACATATAGCTTTTCTTCCACCTTGTACACAAACTTCTTGTTCCCTGTATCTACCCCAATCAAATCACCAAGCGCGACCTCATCTAACCGGTTGAAGTTCTTGCCATAGGTCAAATTCCGATGCCCAGCTATTGCATAATTTCCTACCGCACCTGCCTTCCCTGTATTTACTATACTAGCGACAGAAATCTTCATATTGTCCAATGTCGCATTTGTCAGGATCGGCAGCTTTAAATCAATAACATCAATACTAAGAACCCCCTCTATGTTCTTCGGCTTTATGGGTGCAGGTTTTGGTGTCGTCACGACATTCACATGCGAGCTACTTGTACTTGTAGGCATAGCCATCACTAGTGTGCCCGACGAAGTCGCAACAGCAGGTTCAGTCGCAGTTTCACCCACTTGTGTAGCCTTCAACGCACTGTCAAAATTGATCTCCACACTCTCCTCCGGGATTACCTGGTCCAACGCTTGCATATTGTCTTGCCACTGCTTCAAGATCTTTTGTTGTTGATAGCTTTCATATCGATCATTAAAAGTAGGATACAGAAATATAAACACGCCCAGGAGTATGAGCAATAAGGCAAAAATTCTCCTAATCATTCAACTACCCGCCTCTCTTGACTCCAAAAGCCGCGCCAGCAAATGAGCCGACACGGCTTCCATAAATCGTTAGCTCACCGTCTTCGGACGCTCCATTCGCGTAATGCCCGGCCAACGGAACGTCGCCCATTCAGGCTGCCGCTTCTCCACGCGCGCTACAACAACGGTCATATCATCCTGAATCTCCCCATGATGATGGCGGAAAATACGCTCCAATAAGCAGTCCGCGAAATCCTGTGGTAAGGTGGTATCGATCTCCTGGATCATCCGCTTCATCCACATCTCCTTGTTCACAGCATGGCCTGGGGCATCATAGATCCCATCCGTCATCATAACAAGGATATCTCCGGATTGTAGCGGTATCGAAACCAGATCGACATCAATCTCGCTCAAAATGCCTACTGGTAAATTGTTCGCAGAAATCGCGATAACCTCCGTGCCGCGCTTGATAAAACTTGGCGTAGAGCCAATCTTCATGAAAGTTGTATTCGCACTATACATATCAATCAAGGCCATATCCACCGTCGCGTACATCTCATCCGATGAGCGCAGCATCAGCACCGAGTTCAGCGACTTGATCGCTAGCTTCTCATCCATGCCGGACTGCAGCAGTTGCTGCAGGATGCTAAGAGCCGTCTCGCTCTCGGCACGCGCTCGCTCGCCATTGCCCATGCCGTCGCTCAGCGCAACGGCATACTTGCCATTACCCAGCTCCTTCGTGGAGTAGCTGTCACCTGAGAAGAGGTCGCCCCCCTTGGCAGCGCCGGCGACCCCGGTTTCTACCTCGTATTCCTTGGCGGAGCCGAATACGACCGTGCTGTAGCCCTCGCCGCGCGTGTGCATCTCCTCACGCATTACGGCGACGTTCTCGCCGATGATTTCGCTTAGGAGCGGCGCGATGATTTTACGACATTCATCAAATCCTTTCGTATATTGATGGATGATTTCGATTTCGATATTTCCTTCATCCAAGGAAATCACGTCGATCGTATGAATGGATAAGCCCAGCTCCTCCAGGGCATTTCGGATTTGCTCTTCTTGAAGGAACAGTTCCTGTCCTTCCCGTTTAATCTCCTTCGCCAGGTCTTCCATGACCTGCGAAACACCTGACAATTGGTCGGCAACGAGATGCCGGCTATCCATGATTTGCTTTTTCCAATGCCTATCATTCTTATATAAGCTATATTGCTGTTTCATCACATCTAGCACTTGTTCTGTACGGATGCACACTTTCTTCCACTCAGGTGGAATCTGCTTCTTCGTCATGCTCTCCTTCGTCTCAATTTGGGACATCATATCGGTCATATACGTATAGGTTTGATAGAATTTCTGATCCCAGCACTGGTTCTTCTTGTAACAGGACTCGCAGGCTTTCTGGGTGACAGCATTCATGAAATGTCCGACATCCTCCTCCTTACGGCTCACCTCATCTTCGGTTGTCAACTGTTTAAAACTGCGCGCCAGCTGGCGAAACACCTCTGAGAACTGCTCTACGCGGCCTGCTGTCACATCGCGCACACGCTTCGCATAGTCCTGCTGCGACTTCAGATTCTCTTGCGTACCTGGTACATATTTAGCCAGCATGAGAATGACACTGCGCGGGGTAAGGAGGAAGAGAGCAACGGCCGCAAGTGATTCCCATGCAGAGTTGATCACATCTACACTAGAACCCATATAGAAAGAGAGAATAGATGATCCTAGCAGCATCCCGAAGGCAACCGTTAAGCGGTTCCCCTCCTTTAGGAGACCTGCGAGCATACCAGAGAAAGCAAGTAGACTCATCTGATAAATCGCACTACTATTTGCAAGACTTAGAATGAGCCCTGTAACAACACCGACCGAAGCACCGAATGGCGCTCCCCCTACCAATGCAAACAGTAGAATTAAATAGCGAGACAGCACATGCTCTACAGTAACAGGACCCACGATCCAACCGACTGTGCCAGTCATGACCGAAGCCAGCAAAATGATTAAACAAATAATCTCCTCATGCTTTAAATGATAATTTTTGCGAGTGAGCGTAAATACTGGAATCGCTTGGATGAAAATGAGCGTCAGCACCAAGCTTAGCAACGCTTCAACGGTTAGCATCATCAGCGAGTACCACGTTAAATTTGAAACAACCAACTCTGCAAAGAGCTGCACGAGAAAGGTTGAGCTGAACACGAGCAGTGGCGCTAACGAAACGTCTGATCGTTCATATTTTTCCAGCGCCTTCTGGATCAATAAGAATACAACGATTTCTGTCACCAGATAACCGGTGTTCCCATTCACCGCGAGCAAGCTTCCGGCAAAAGCAGCAATACCCACCCAATGCAAGATATCTTTTCTTGTAAAATAGATAACTGCGATAAATGAGAGAGCAAATGGTGATAACTGTTCTAGAATCATCGCTCGACCTAGCAAGAAGCCCATAACGATAAGCAGTAACGACCATTTCTTAGCAACAAAAGCTTGAACCCATCGATTCTCCACAGCTGTACTGTGAACGCCTACTTTTGCTTTCTGCCAAATCCCCGACCATCCGCTACCCATCACCGCGCCTAAGCTTCGTCTTTGCATATTCTCGAACACCATCCATTTCTTCCCTTATTTGTTTCTCTAGTATAGAGACAATCTAGCAGAAAGTTTGTCAGAATGAGTTGCTAGATTCAAAGAAATTTCCGACATATCCCGAAGTCCTTGTCAACAGGCCTCAGCCCTTATCTACTATAGGTTTGTCATATTGAAATCGTTTCCAAAAGTCTGATTACCTCGAACTTTCGCCCTGCGTATGGGGAAGATACCCGTAACTCCATGTCGATTGTTTTGTATTCTTTTGCACGACTTGTCACTAGAAACATAGAAAAAACCACATTCGCATTAGCGAATGTGGTTCATCATCTACATCTATTAGTCTCTTCTTCCGCCTCGGCCACCGCGTTTGGACTCGGTGTTTTTCTTCAAGGACGAAATCCGTTCTTCACTATCTTTAAGGAAACGAGATACTTTATCTTCGAACGAGAATGGTCTAGCACCGCCTTGCTGCTTGTTAAAGCCGCCGCGACCACCACCGCCGCCACCACGATTGAAGCCACCGCCGCCGCCTGGACGACCGCCACCACCACCGGGACCACCGCTTGGAGGACCACTACGATCGCCGCCACCGCTTGGGCGACCACCTTGATAACCGCCACTTGGACGATCACCACTAGGGCGACCTTGATAGCTGCTGCCACCTGTACGTTCAGGACGAGCTGGTCTTTCCTCAACTGGCTTGTCAATCGTTTGCTTGATCGACAGTCCGATCTTGCCATCCTTGTCCACGTTAATTACTTTGACCGTTACCTTGTCTTCCAGCTTCAAGTGGTCATTAACGTCCTTCACATAATTGTCCGCGATCTCCGAAATGTGAACAAGACCGGTAACTCCTTCAGCAAGCTCGACGAATGCTCCAAAGTGAGTAATCCCCGTCACTCTTCCCTCTAACTTGGTGCCAACTTCAATTGCCATAAAGTAAAATGTTCCTCCCTTAAAATGTTGAAAACACTGGCTACGCCGATTATAACCGATGCAGAAACCACGGTCAACACGGCATTCGCCACTTCTTCGTAATGTTTTTTATTGCGACTTCGAGACACTTAGTGGCGTCTCTCCCGTTTTACTGTAATGAAAGTCTCGGCGAATGATTTGATCCAAATATTCGTCGTTATGAAGCCGTGCGATTTCCTTCGTCGTTTGGGCATTTACCTTCTGCGCTAGGGCGAGTTGTTGCTCCATATTCGCTACGACACTTTTCTTCTCGTGCAGCTTGGCGAACTGCCCCCAGATGTTAACAGCAGCCCAGCTCAGAAAACATAAGACAATGATCAAAAGAATACGAAGTCTTCGCTTCGAGCCTTCCCGACTGATGCGCTTGGTTGAAACGGTTGCTTGAGCATGCATGAATAGGAATTCCTCCTACTTCGAGAATAACCTGCGATAAAGCGCAATGATACGTCCCTTTAGTTTCTTCAACCAGTCAGGGATCACCAAGTACTTATGCACAGGCTTAGTCATCCAGAGGAATAATCTCCACACAGGATAAAGCAATTGTAGCACAATTCTATACAGGAATATAGCTACGGCTAGCAAAAAGCCTAAAATTATCACGATCAGACGATATAAGCCAATAATCGGTTTAATGATTAAAATTTCGACAGTCCTCATAAGGAAGCGGTAAATCGCTACAATAATTCGAATGAGAACGAGCGTAAGGCGAATGACAAGCGAACTGAGGAGAGCGAAATAAAAGCTAATCCCGATACCCATGCCGAGGAAAATAAAAATACGAACTTGTCCTTCATTACTGTAAATAAGCATCTTGAACACCAGGATTGTCGCCACAATCCAATAGATACTATCCACAATCGGAATGGTCCATCGTGGCAATCGCAGCTTGCCCGAGAGTACATGGAACACATCGAACAAAGCCCCTATGCAAATTCCACTCAAGAACATGATAAAAATCGTATGAAACTGAACATGTAACGTCACTTAAATAGCTTACCTAGGAACCCTTTGGATTTCTCCTGGGTATTCCCGTCCACATAGGCTAATTCATGAATAATACCTTCAATGGCGACTAAGCCTTGCTCCAAGCTCAAGTTCTTAATGTGCAAATTCTGCCCTTTAATCATCAAGTAGCCCATTTCCGTTTCTAGGAGGAATTCTTCGCTATCAAAGCTTTCTACGTTCAAAACTCCCGATATTTCCAAGAGCTTGCGATTCAACATTTTAATTTCTTGCCTTTTATTGTTGTTTTTCACGGGTTCGATCATGGCCTGTACCCCTCCTTCACCTAATCTTACGATATGGGAGGATGTCCTTTTTTAGAACCAAGCCTTGCATCTTATGCCCATAAAAAAAGTAGCCCGAAATCCCCTCTGCAGGAATCCCAGGCTACTTCATCATTATGCGTCATTCAGATTGGAAGGCTTCTTCCTTCAGCAACGTGTACATCTGTGCAGCGTCTTCCTTACGGGTAGACTCTGTCAGAAGCTCAACGCGAATCGTTACTTTCTTTTGACCGAACTGAATGGATAGCTCATCTCCAACTTTCACATGCGTACTCGCTTTAGCGTCTCTACCATTGATCCATACGCGTCCTTGATCGGACACATCCTTCGCAACCGTACGGCGTTTAATCAGACGAGATACTTTGAGAAATTTATCGATCCGCATTATTTTACAGCGTCTTTAAGCTTGTTGCCCGCTTTGAAAGCAGGAACATTGGATTCTGCGATTTCGATTGGGTTACCCGTTTGTGGGTTACGACCTGTACGGCCGGAACGTTTACGAGTTTCGAATGTACCGAAACCGATCAATTGTACTTTATCTCCGGATGAAAGAGCGTCAGTTACTTCACCAAGGAATCCGTTAAGGACAACTTCTACGTCTTTCTTAGTAAGTCCGCTTTTTTCGGCAATGTTGTTGATCAAGTCTGTTTTGTTCATGTGTTTTCTTTACCTCCCAAAATGTTTGAAGATCAGGTCTTCTATGTACCAACTGTGGTTACATTTCATGATTTCACCTTGCAACAAGTCTAGTATTCTGCTTTTTTCGGCAAAATCCTTCTATCGCTGATCAAGTTTAATAACTTTTTTTGCTTCCTGCCAGTAATGTTCCATCTCTGATAACCCAGTTTGTTCAAAAGATAAGCCCTTTAAACGTAGCTGTTCCTCGATGTATGAAAATCTTTGCATAAATTTACGGTTCGTTTGGGCTAGCGCCTCTTCTGGATCTACTTTGAGGAATCTAGCAACATTCACGATAGAAAAGAGAACATCCCCCAGCTCATCGCGACGCTCCTGAGCGCCGTCTGCTACTGGCTTCGCAATCGCTTCACGCAGTTCGGCAAGCTCTTCTTCCACTTTAGCAAGCACATCATCCAGCTCTGTCCAGTCAAAACCGACGGTTGCCGCCTTCTTCTGCAACTTCATCGCCTTCATCAAGCCCGGCAACTCACGCGGAATACCGTCCAACACGGATTGCTTCGTGACATCGATGCCTTTCTTCCGCTTCTCCTCCGCCTTCATCGCGTTCCAGTTCACAAGCGCTTCATCGGCATCTTCTGCCTTCTGCTCGCCAAACACATGGGGATGACGGCGTATCAGCTTTTCATTCAAAGTGGCAATCACATCGTATACAGTGAAAGTCCCGATCTCCTCTTCCATCTGAGCATGCAGCATGACTTGTAAAAGCAGATCGCCAAGCTCCTCGCACATGTGTTCCGGATCATCCTCATCGATCGTTTCCAGCACTTCGTAGGCTTCTTCGATCAGATTTTTGCGCAGACTCTCATGTGTCTGCTCGCGATCCCATGGGCAGCCTTCTGGACTGCGCAGGGTCTGCACAATCTCATGCAGTTTGCCAAATGTCCGATAGTACGGCTCCTGCTGTTCACTGCGAGGCACCCAAACAAGTGACAAATTGCCATAGCCTTTGACATGATCCAGCTCATGAAGCGGCACCTCAATGATCTGCTCCTGACCTGCCACCCCTAACGAATGACCAACTACAACTGGGTATTCATCTGGGTAAGCTTCCATCAAGCTGATTTTCAGATCAGATGCCGTGTAGGTATCGTAGACCTGCCCAATCACCGTATGTAGCTGTGGATTCAGCGCATACCGGCTGATGCTCGTCGCATCGAGTAGTTGAAAGCCATCAATCGGGTCAAAGCCAAAGCGCAGGAACGCTTGGTCTAAGAAGCTCTCGCCACCTATAATTTGGAGTTCGATACCCTCGGAAGGGCAGCGTTGTTTTAAAAGCTGTACGGTATACTCAGCCACCATAGGATGGCCTGGGACCGCGTACAGCACTTCAGCCGTATGGCTTTTTGCTGTAGTGATTAATTGTTCCGCGATGGACTCGTAGACGCCTTCAAACGACTCATTCGACATGTAGTTCGCATCAAACGTCTCGTAGGGCATGGAATTGGCATCTAGTAAATGCACCATGGGATGGTCTTTCGTCCGTAGGAATAGTTTGGCTTGTGACTTCGCAGCGAGTTGGAGTTTCTTCCAGACACCTAAGGTTAGTTGATCTTCGTCTCCAGTCCCGAGTCCAAGGACGGTAATTTGTGGTTTGTTTATTGACATGGGATGACACCTCCTGATTGATGGTTATAGGGATTTTGCCGAGTGAGGCAAAAGTTGTAAGGGTGGGTTCGTGAAACAGCCGCTACTCGGGGTCTGTAGGGCCGGCCGAAGACTTCGTCGGCCGCAGCTTCGCCAGGACCGGCGCCAGCTTCCGGTCCAGCTCCGGCATCAGCCGCAGCTCCTCGCGGCTGATGCTGCCGCTGCGCAGCATCACCAGCCCGTAGACGGCCGCGCCGCCGACTACGCCAACCAAAGCGATGGCGCTAGCGCTCCATCGCTCAGGCACTTGCCATGCCGCCGTAGCGAGCATGGCCAGCCCTTGCAGCGCTGCGAGGCCGCCGCCCATCAGTCCCACGCCCAGCGCGGGACTGACGGCGTACGGCCGCAGCGCGAAGCGCACCCCGGTGCTGCGGCGCAGCTGCACCAGATTCAGCCCCGCGGCAGCGGCGTAGGCGATCACCGCGCTGAGCGCGGCGCCGTCGATGCCCCAGCGGGGCAGCAGCAACACGTTGCCGAGTGCTTTCAGCACGATGGCAACGAGCAGGGCCTTGACCGGCGTGCGGATCGCGCCGGCGCCCTGGAGAACGCTGGCGCTGACAGCGTTCAGGGTACTAAACAGCGCCGTGAAGGCCAGCACGGCCATCGTCCAGCTTGCCTCAGCGCTCGTATAGAGCATCATGTTGATCGGGACCGCCATGAAGGCGAGTCCAAATGAAGCTCCGAGCCCGATCAACCACGCGAGCCTGACGGACATTTCAGCTCGAAAGCGGATAAGATCTAGCTGTCCTTTCACCTTAGCCTCGGCTATGGCTGGTACCAAGACGGCTGACATGGAGGACGCCATCATCACGACCAGCTGCACGAGCGGAAGACCGCGGTTATACAAGCCGAACTGACGCATAGCTTCCACTTCACTGCCAAACGAAGCTTCCAGCAAACGAGGCATGGTGAACGTATCCACAAGGGTGAGTAACGGCACTACAATGGCGCCTAAGCATACAGGGATCGCATACAGCGTAATGCGTTTCGCCCACTGCCAGGAAGAGGTCACTTGCGTTGACTCTAGGCCAGCTGCTATCGCCTTCATCGCTTCCTGTTCTGATCTAAGACCCATTCCTTCCCCTACTAGCCCTTCATTCGTACGCAAGCCTGCCTTCTGGCGCTCCACACGCCGCTCTCTCCGCCAATATACGGCCATCACCACTAAACCCGCTCCAGCGCCCGTCACAGAGCCAAATGTGGCACCTGCAGCGATCCAAGCCTCATCGTAGGCGAGAGCGACCATATATAACAGCAAAGCGACCATCGTAATCACACGAATGAGTTGTTCAATGACTTGCGAAACCGCGGTTGGCACCATATTCTGATAGCCTTGAAAATATCCGCGCAGGACGGCGAGAACGGGTGATAGAAGCAATGCAAATGAGATACTGCGGATCGCTGTCACGGTTTGAGAAATGCCAATCCAACCAGCCATCGTCTCGGCACCGAAATACAACAAAAGAAATAAGAGAAGCCCTGCACTCATTAATAGCACAGATGAGACAACCACAATCCGCTTCGCACCAGGATGATCCCCTTCCATGACACGTTCGGCTACAAATTTAGACACAGCGACTGGAAATCCAGCAGTGGCTGCAAATAAGATCAAAATATAGAGCGGATAAACCGCATTATAAATACCAAAAGCCACATCTCCGGCTACGTTTTGCAAAGGAATCTTCTGCAGTGTCCCTAATAACTTGGAGATCACAGCAGCAGCTCCAAGCAGGGCAGCGCCCTTCAATAGCATGTTCCCCCGTTTACCGTTACCATGCCTACGGAGCCCCTCGTCCTGTTGTTCTTGCTCCTTGCCGGTGACTCTCATTCCGAGCTACCCCTCTACACTAACATGAGTTCTATGTACGTATTATAGCGAAATCTACCAGTTCAGACAAAAAAAGCTTCGCTTACAGATGCGTCACCATCTCCGTAAGGAAGCCTTCGTTTGGGATTATGTGTTCATTGTTCCATCTGCTTCGCTAGAAATCCAGCTGCAGTCTCAACCATTTTAACTTCCATATTGGCCATTTTCACATTCTCGTCCTTCGAAATCAGGATAACGGAACCAATGGGATCGCCACCTGCCACAATCGGTGCAGCTACAAAGGAAGTGAATGTCTCATTGGTGTCTTTAATAATCTCAAACTGGCCTGAACTGCTTTCAATGACAGCCTTACGATTTTCCATGCAAGACTCAATGATTGCCCCTACGGATTTCTCTAAGTAATCTTTTTTAGATCCGCCAGCCATGGCAATAATATGATCTCGATCGGAAATCAGGGCAACATGATTGGTGCTTTCAAATAACGACTCTGCGTATTCCTTCGCAAAATCACCAAGTTCACCAATCGGTGAATATTTCTTCAGAATGACCTCTCCATCACGATCCACGAAAATTTCCAAAGGGTCACCTTCACGAATGCGTAGGGTGCGCCGTATTTCCTTGGGGATTACAACTCTCCCTAAATCATCTATCCGACGGACAATTCCAGTTGCTTTCATACCTCTAGATGCCTCACTTTCCGCTTTCGAATTAGATACGACACGAGCATGAAACCTTGTATGCTAGATCGGGATTTGGTGGGAACTTGAAATCTATCCTTAGTATTCTTCACTTCCCATTCTTCTATGCAGACGCCTCGACTAAGCAATTTACTTTATTTAGCTCTGCACCCTGCTGCGCTTATCATGTCCAAAAATGAGAAATAAAAACAGGATGCCCATTATCGGGCATCCTGGTAAATTCTTACTTTGCAGCTGGGCTTGCCGCAGGACTAGCTGCTGGACTAGCTGCTGGACTTGCCGCTGGTGCTGGGCTTGTTTCCACTTTAGGAAGGTTATTCGTTTCGATCAGTTTCGGGTATTCTGTTTCTGCAAACTCAGTCAAAGATTTCTCAGCAAGCTGAGATTTGATTTGTGTTTTGAGTGTATCATCCAGTTGCTTCGTGCTTCTGGATTCTACTTTCATCACGTGGTAACCAAATGTGGATTCAACTGGATCACTGATTTTGTTCAATGGAAGCGTGCTAGCTGCATTCTTGAACTCTGTTACCCATTCATTGATGTTGGCATCTTTGTACGTACCGCCTGCATCTTTGGAGCCTGGGTCATCGGAATATTCTTTCGCAAGCGCTGCGAAATCGCCGCCTGCATCCAATTTCGCTTTCACTTCTTTCGCTCTCTTTAGCGCTTCATCCTTCGTACGAAGATCCGCTTGTGTTGCAGAATCTTTCAAAGAGATGAGGATATGACTAACCGTTGCAATGTCAAATGCATGTGCTGCCGCTTGTTCTTTATAGGCATCTTGAACCGCTTGGTCCGTGATTTTACTTTCCATGCTGCCCATTGTGTAGAAGCTTAATTTCATGAGGGACTCGATATCCTTCAACTCGATACCGTTGTCTTTCAACTGCTTGTCCATTCCGCCTTCTTGTTTGCCGAAGTAGTCGGTGATAGCTTTCATTTGCTCTGTTACTTGTTTGTCAGCATCCGCTTTCACCTTATCATCCGCTTTGGCGGAAAGAACACGGAAAGTAACCATTTGCTTCAACATATCTTGTTGAAAAGCAGGGTCTGTCAGGTATTGAGCTAATTGCGGTGAGAACATTTTATTTACGTTGATGAATGAATCGAATTCACCTCGTGTAATTTTCCCGCCTTCTTTGTACGTAGCAATAATATCGCTTGGATTACCTGTTGCAGCCGCTGATGCGGAAGGCGAAGCTGTTGCAGCGCCTTCCTTTTTGCTTCCGCACGCGCTGAGGACAGAGAATGCAAGGACTACTGTCACCAAACCTAATATCCATTTTTTCGAAGTAAGTCGTTGTCTGCTAGTTTCATTTGGCAACATCCTGTAATTCCCCTTTCGTTTTCAGAACATCCTTATATTGTACCAAGAATTTCTCCAACAATTCGATGGAGGCTTCCGGCTTCATGCCTTTAAAGCGGATAACAATAAGTAGCTGCGGGTCTGCGTTCAATTTGATACGACCATCAAAGCCTTTGGACAAGGCAAGCAGCTTCTGGCCATCCAGCCTGCCATTCTGGTCGATATGCACCTTGATTAGATAATCCTCCCCTTTTTGGCTAATCGTTTCAATCCGGTAATCCGAACCGTATGCTTTCAAACGAGCCACTGTCAGTAGGTTGAACACGGCCTGCGGCAGATCGCCGAAGCGATCAACGAGCTCATCATGCAGATCCGCGGCTTCTTCCAGCGTACGAATGGCGGCCACTTTTTTGTAAATTTCGATTTTCTGCATGCTGTCATAGATGTAATCGGATGGCAAATACGCATCCAATTGAATATCGATTGAAGTATGCCATTCCGGTTCTGGAATGACGGCTTCTCCATCTATTTCTAGCTTCAGCTTTGCAATTTCCTCGGCTAGCATTTGAGAGTACAAATCAAAGCCGACGGATGCAATGAAGCCGTGCTGCTCAGCACCCAATAAGTTTCCTGCGCCACGAATGGATAAGTCCCTCATCGCAATTTTAAAGCCTGAACCTAGTTCTGTAAACTCTTTAATCGCTTGAAGTCGTTTCTCGGCTACTTCTGTCAGCACTTTATCACGCTGATACGTGAAATAAGCATAAGCGACGCGATTCGACCGACCTACACGTCCACGCAGCTGATAGAGCTGGGAAAGCCCCATTTTATCAGCATCATGGACAATAAGTGTATTCACATTCGGGATATCTACGCCGGTTTCAATAATGCTCGTGCTGACGAGAACATCATACTCCCCGTCCAAGAAATCAAGAATTGTCTTTTCGAGCTCCTGCTCGCCCATTTGGCCATGTGCTACGGTTACCCGCGCATCTGGAATCATCATCGAGATTTGATCGGCTATTTGTGTAATGCCCTGCACGCGATTGTAAAGATAATATACTTGCCCCTCACGCGCTAGCTCTCGTTCAATGGCTTCTCTAACCAGTGTCGGCCCATATTCTACCACATAGGTCTGAACCGGGAAACGGTTCTCTGGCGGTGTTTCAATGACCGATAAGTCACGAACGCCCAGCATGGACATATGCAAGGTTCTTGGAATTGGTGTTGCAGTTAGCGTGAGCACGTCCACGTTCGTCTTAAGGCGTTTTAGCTTCTCCTTGTGGGACACGCCGAAACGCTGCTCCTCATCGACGATGAGCAAACCTAGATCCTTGAACTGGACGTCTTGTGACAAGAGGCGATGGGTCCCAATCACGACATCAACGACGCCTTTCTTGACCCCTTTCATGACCTCCGTCTGTTCCTTCTTCGACCGGAAACGACTCAACACTTTCACATTGAACGGATAGCCGGAGAAGCGCTCACGGAACGTTTCATAATGCTGCTGCGCCAAAATCGTCGTTGGCACGAGAACAGCAACCTGCTTCCCGTCAATCGCAGCCTTGAAGGCTGCACGAACGGCAACCTCGGTTTTCCCATAGCCAACGTCTCCGCACAACAGCCTATCCATGGGACGCGCTTTTTCCATATCCGTTTTGATTTCCTCAATGGCGCGAAGCTGATCTCGCGTTTCATCGTATGGGAACATCGCTTCGAACTCGTTCTGGTATGAGCTATCCTTGCTAAATCCATAACCGGTCGCGGCTTGGCGTTCGGCATACAGCTTAATCAGCTCATCTGCAATATCTTTGACCGAGGCGCGAGCTTTGCTCTTCACACGGGCCCAATCTGCGCCACCAAGTTTATATACCTTCGGTTCTTTCTCTTCGGAACCGACATACTTTTGGATCAAATCAATCTGGTCAATCGGAACAGACAGCTTATCGCCGCCGGCATACATAATATGCAGATAATCCTTATGAATCCCGCCAACCTCTAAGGTACCGATACCAACGTATTTCCCAATCCCGTGGTTCACGTGAACAACGTAGTCGCCGACCTTCAGTTCTTGATAGCTTTTGATCCGCTCCGCGTTCTCCAGCTTCTTCTCCACTTTGCGCGCCTTACGCTGCTTCTGGGTGAAAATCTCACCCTCCGTAATCACGACAAGATGAATCGAAGGCATTTCAAAGCCTGTTTGCAGATTGCCATCTACAATCTCAGGAACTTCGATCTGGTAATCACCTAGAACACGACGTACACGCTCAGCACGGTCATCCCCATTCGCCAGCAGAATGACCTTGCTGCCATTTTTCTTCCAGCGCTCCATCTCAGCCTTGAGGAGATTCATCTGCCCATGGAAGTTTTGCATCACACGGCAAACGAAGTTCACGATATTTTGCGGCTGAATACCCGCTACCTGCCGAAGGAAAAGTGACACATACAACGTCGGAAACGGTCTGCGGTGCAGCAAAGTTTCGTAAGATTTGGACAGCACAAAAGCCGGCAAGCTCTTCCCCTCAGTTAACGCATGCATCATCCACTCGGCTTCATCGCGTTCGAGCTGCTTCGCTGTTTCCAGGAGGCGGGCAGGCTCGTCGATAATGAGAATCGAATCTTTGGGCATGTAGTCCATGAGCGTCTGTCTTTCCGTATATAGGAGAGAAATATATTTATAAATGCCTGGGAACGTCTGACCCTCACGCATTAGCTCGATATCGCGCCCTATGACCTCTAACAGCTTGTCTTTGGCTGAACGCTCCGTCATCTTCGCCAGCTGCACTTGCAGCAGCTCGTACGCGTGCTGGGCCGCCGATTGTAACCGCTTTCTATCCGCTTGAATCTCGCGGCACGGAGGGATCGTCACCGTTGTTAACTTATCAATTGACCGTTGGTCACTAACATCGAAAGTCCGAATAGAGTCTACTTCGATATCAAAAAGCTCAATCCGAATCGCATTCTCCGACGTTAATGGGAACAAATCGAGAATACCGCCTCGGACACTCATCTCACCTTTCGTTTCGACTCGCTCCACCCGTTCGTAGCCTAGACTGGATAAGCTGGCTAGCAGCTCGTCTAATTGAACGGTATCCCCAACATTAATCGTTACACGGGATTCCTCGAACACTTGTTTGAGTGGAAGCAATCTTCGCACGCCAGCAAATGGCGCAATAACCACGCCGCGGTATCCACCGGCAAGTTTGGTGAGAACGTCAATACGCTGCGCTAGCATCTCCGGGCTTGAAGCCGCTTCTTCTGTAGTCAGAAGCTCTTGAGATGGATAGAGCAGCACTTCATCAGGGGACAGACACTCCAAGAGGTCTTCCGCTATTTTTTGCGCAGCGAACATATTGTGCGTAACAACGAAAAGCGGACGCTCAAGCTCACGCGCGAGTGAGGCCAGCATCACTTGCCTGGAGGAGCCAGTTAAACCGGCAATGAGCTGCTCTTTCATTTCGGACTTTAGGCCTGTCACGATCGTTTGAAAGTCGGTATCCGCAGAAAAAGCTTGAATTAAAGCTTGCAAACAAGTACACTCCCCTCACAAAAAGAAGCCTCGGCACACTTGCCTCGGCTATTAACTCTTCATCTTCATCATAATTATTGCAACGGACTGGCTAGCAGGGATAATTCCGGGTTCGCTTCTAGTGCCTCATGACAATAGTCACAAACGACCCTAACTGTAACATCTCCGTTCGTATTATACGATATTATATCTCTACGCTCATCAGGGGTCAAGAAATGGAAGCCTAACTGCTGCTCGGTAATCGCACGCTGATTAATTTCCCCGACAAAGGTATGACAATGCCTGCAAATATACTTGATCATATGTATGCCTCCTTCGACAATTCGATTACATCCTAGTATGACCATTCTTCGGAGAAATTAGCCGAATCTGCCATTGTCATTTTCGAATAGGTAGCTTACATATCATCATGTATACAACAGGATAACGAGATGTGTTTATTTATTAAACTTAGCCATCGTTTTTTCGAAAGACTCTCCCAAACTAAACTCCATCGCATCGCAAGTTAGATCCAACACTTCGTTAATGGACTTCATCTCTTCTTTGGAAAAGTTGGACAGCACATAATCCGCAATGTTATAGCCCGGTGCTGGGCGATTTACACCAATTCGGATGCGATTGAAAATTTGTGTGCCCCCATGCTGAATAATCGACTTAATGCCGTTATGTCCACCTGGGCTCCCTTGATATCGAAGGCGAATTTGCCCAAAGCTCGTATCCATATCATCATAAACAATGACGACGTCTTCCAATTTCGCTTTATAGAAATCAAGGAATGCACGCATAGATTCACCGGAAAGGTTCATGTACGTCATGGGTTTAAGTAAATACACCTTCGTCCCGTTCACATTACCTTCTGCTAGCAGTCCCTTCCCTTTATTCTGAAAAGAGGTGATTCCCCATTTGGCGGCAAAGCGGTCAATAGCCATGAACCCGACATTGTGCCGATTCAGCTCATACTGCTTCCCCGGATTTCCCAGTCCGATAAAACATTTCATAATTTTCAAAATCCCCCCATAGATAAACAGATACGTCGTCCTTCGAGGGACGAGCGTGTTTGTCCAGGTTGACCAGAAAGTAAAAACGAATACTTTCTTTTTCAACTAGATATAAAACTAAAAAACCTTTGCGGAACCCGCTTCTAAAGGTTATTGTTTACAATATACCTGTTCCCCAATGTTATCCAATGTTATCCATCCCAAAAAAGCTGTAGGTGATAAACGAACGATGTATCTTCATGGACAACAGCTTACAGAAGATGATCATTTCCAAGATCATGTCGATGCGGACGTACCCGTCCAAGTATACTATCAAAATCTGCACAAGGATATAGGTTTCATTGAAATGTACAACCGTCATTTCGTTAAAATTAATCGTATCTTTTATAGCAGAAAGAAGCATACTTTTGTTTCGCGACCCGGGTATTAAACGCTTACATTTACAAGGCGTTAGCAGGCTCACTGGTAAGACAAAGAACCTCTTTCGGTCTCGCTCAGCCTGATCGCTCTCACGCCAACCAAGCTGAGTGGGCAGCATCTCATTTCACGCACCCTACCTCAAGAGGTTCTATTCCTATTGTTTAAAGACTCCCCCGTGCCTGGTCACTCACAGTCCATCAACGACCTTTATTCTCTTTCTTCGCCTTCATCCGTGCTTTGATTTTATCTGCATAGCCCGCTTTATTCTCTTGACGCTCACGCGCGATAGCCAGATCACCCTCGTTTACATTATGTGTAATCGTGGATCCCGCAACCACATAAGCCCCGTTCCCGATTTTCACTGGCGCGATCAAATTGACATTGCTGCCCACGAACGCATTATCACCGATTTCTGTCAGGTTTTTATTAAAGCCATCATAATTCACCGTTATGGCACCGCAACCGATGTTGACATTCGTCCCGACAACCGCGTCACCTACGTAGCTCAAATGAGAAACCTTCGTCCCTTCACCTAGCGTTGCATTTTTAATCTCTACGAAGTCGCCAACCTTCACTTGCTTGCCAAGCTTAGCGCCCGGTCTCAAATAAGCAAATGGCCCTACCGATGTTTCGTTATCTACAAATGCACCTTGAAGAACCGATTGCTTAATCGTCACTTCATCCTGAATGGTGGAATCGATGATTTCGGTTTGCGGTCCAATCGTACAAAGCTCACCGATATGTGTATTTCCACGCAAAATCGTGCCTGGCAACAGAACCGTATCTGCGCCAATTGTGACATCCTTCTCGATATACGTATTCAGCGGATCGATTATGGTAACCCCGTTCAACATATGCTGGCGGTTAATCCGCGCTTTGAACAGCTGCTCAGCTTCGGACAATGCCACACGATCATTCACGCCAATCGACTCAGCCGGATCTGCCAT
The DNA here is from genome assembly GCF_059692035.1 of Paenibacillus sp. J22P143. NCBI lineage: Bacteria > Bacillati > Bacillota > Bacilli > Caryophanales > Paenibacillaceae > Paenibacillus > Paenibacillus sp. J22P143. Next base: position 2,735 of record NZ_JCAUAQ010000034.1, on the reverse strand, counting down.
GCAATAGCCTTGAACGACTTCGCCTGCACTCGTCATAATGCCGATAACATCGGTTAGGTAATACTCATTCTGTACATTCTGGTTCGTAACCGACTCCAGCGCCTTGAACATTTTCCGATTATCAAAAATGTACGTACCCGTATTAATCTCCTGAACAGCCGCTTCCTCTGGTGTGCAATCCTTCTGCTCTACGATCCGCGCAACGCGTCCATCTTCTCCGCGAATAATACGTCCGTAGCCTTGCGGTTCACCCAGCTTCGCTGTCAAAATCGTAGCAGCCGCACCCGATTGTCGGTGCAGTTCAATCGTCTCTTGCAGCGTAGCTGCTTTAATAAGAGGGGTATCCCCGCAAATAACAACCGTCATTCCCTCTTCCTCGCCAAGCAGATCCTTCGCCTGAAGCACCGCATGACCCGTTCCTAGTTGCTGCGCTTGCAGGGCATACTGAGCACGATCACCTAGGTATCCTTTCACTGCCTCCGCACCAAATCCAACGACCACAACCGTTTGCGTTACTTCTATATCTTGCAGCGTATCAACAACATGACCCACCATCGGTTTACCAACAACCGGGTGAAGCACCTTGTAAAGCTTTGATTTCATTCGTTTCCCTTGTCCTGCAGCCAACACAATTGCCATGAGCTTCAACGAATATCCAACTCCCTTATTAATGAATTCATGATTTCTCTTTATCTATACAACGATGAGTTCTTCCCCCAATATAGCATCATTACCTGCGAAAAGAAAAGAGAGCCCAAAGGGCTCTCTCAATAATCTGAATTATGCGCCTTCTTCAATAACTTCCTCTTCTACAGCTGCGCGATCATATTCAGCTAATACTGCAGCTTGAATCTTCTCACGAGTTGTGGACGAAATCGGATGAGCGATATCGCGGAATTCACCGTCTGGTGTTCGTTTGCTCGGCATAGCAACGAACATTCCGTTATTGCCATCGATGACACGAATGTCGTGTACGACGAACTCGTTATCAATGGTAATAGAAGCAATCGCCTTCATCCTCCCCTCGGAGTTTACCCGGCGGAGTCTTACATCTGTAATTTGCACTTGTGTTCACCACCTTTTTCCATCTCTGAGACTTGGGTGATATATTCAACATCTCCATGCAAATTCCTTCTTATTTTTTTGAAAAATTTGATAATTTAATGTGTTCTTAATGTTTCTGTTAAATTTCGACAGGAATCACAGCAATTAGTTCAATTTCGACAAAAACATCACGAGGTAATCGCGCAACTTCAACGGTAGATCTAGCTGGTTTGTGGTCACCAAAGTAGGTTGCATAGATCTCATTAAGCTCCCCAAATTGATTCATGTCTTTCAGGAAGACAGTTGCCTTCGCGACATGCCCGAAAGATGAACCCGCTGCTTCAAGCACGCCTTTCAAATTCGCAAAAACTTGATGTGCCTGTTCCTTGATCCCGCCCTCTACGATTTGACCATCCAAACCTAATGGGATCTGTCCGGAAGTAAACAAAAGGTTACCTAATTTAACCGCTTGTGAATAAGGTCCAATAGCAGCAGGTGCTGCTGATGTTGAAATGAGTTCCATGCTTTACGAATCTCCTTTTTTGAAATATAGAAATGACTTGTGACGGCCGTGTCGTTTATTTCGTGTCAAAATAGTTGCCTGGCTCTACCGTAATTTGCTTCGTCTTGGAGTCCACGCCATATAACCTGGCTAGTGAGACATAGTTATCCACCAACTGCTCCTCAGCTTCGCAGGATTCCATGAATACGCCTACACCTTGTACCGTCGCTTTAAACTCCGCTAACAGGTCCATCATGCCATGAATCGTGCCGCCAACATGCATGAAGTCATCGATGATCAGCACCTTGGATTCTTCCTTCAGTGCGCGCCTTGCCAGTGACATGGTTTGGATCCGCTTATTGGAGCCCGACACATAGTTAATGCTTACAGCCGAACCTTCCGTCACCCGGCTGTCTCTACGTACGATAACAACAGGTAAGTTCATATAGGTGGCCGTCGCATAAGCGAGCGGTATCCCTTTGGTTTCAACAGTCATAATCACGTCTACGTCACGACCAGCGAAAGCGGATGCAAAGGTTTTGCCAATTTCGTTCAAATACTGGGGCTGCCCCATGATATCCGACATATACAAATATCCGCCCGGAAGAATCCGTTCTGGCTGTTGGAGTTGCAAACAAAGGTTCTGGATAAACTTCAGGGATATTTCTTTGGGCACCTTCGGTGAAAATTTCACGCCTCCAGCGGCCCCAGCAAGCGTATTAAGCTCACCTAGTCCTTCTTCTTCAAATACTTCTTTAATGATGGCAAGATCTTCGCTTATGGAAGATTTCGCGGAGTTGTAACGCTCGGCAAAAGTCGTTAAAGGGATTAACGAGTGGGGGCGAAATAACAAATATTGTGTCATTTCTACCAGCCTAGCGCTCCTTTTCAACTTTTTCATCGCACTACCCCCAAAAATCCGAATATTATAATGAAAATATACCACTTTTATACGTATTTATTCAAGCTAACCATGAAAATTATGTTAACACGAACCTCACATAAACATGACGCACTTCAGGGTCCAGGAGCCCCCATTACCATTATGCCCCTTCAATTGAAAAAGAGCCCCATAGCGGAGATCACTGCAAAACGCATGCAGAATTTGTAAAAACAGACCCAGTGCCGCATAGGTACTGGGTTTGTTGTATACTGGAAGAAAAGGAAAAGCGGTGCCGAAATTTCATGT